>CAYUWG010000096.1:0-11492 GCA_964448285.1 uncultured Chromatiales bacterium | reverse complement strand
GCAGGTCGCCGCAAAGCTGTTCAACGGATAAGCGTTCCTCTTCCGCATATCGTTCGGGTCGATTCAATGCACCGATAAGAACGACGTCGGCGTGTGAGAGGGCGTCTGCCAACTCATCCTGGAAGATATTCCGCGTCGTCGTATTGGAGCGCGGTTCGAACAATGCCCAGAGCTTTCGCGATGGAAACTTCTTCCTCAGCGCAAGCAGCGTCCCGCGAACCGCCGTTGGATGATGCGCGAAATCATCGATGACGGTTACGCCGCGCGTTTCCGCCATCACTTCGAGCCGGCGTTTCACTCCTTTGAATGTGGAAAATCCCCGTTGAATCTCGTCGAGTGAAAGGCCGAGCCGGTCACAAACTGCTATAGCGGCAAGGGCATTGCGAACGTTGTAATCTCCGCTCAACGGCAGTTTCATGTGACGAGAAACGGAGCCGAATTGCGCGAGAAATGTGGCGCCTTCATTCGAGTGTTCGATGTTCCGTGCGCGCCCGATATTCCCCGAACCGAAACCGATCGTGACGAGAGATGAGTGTGCGTCGCGAACAACGTCCATCGCATCGCCGTCGTCTCCGTTCACGATAATGCAACCGCTCCCCGGTACGAGATTCACAAGCTGGCGAAACGCCTTCTTGACCGCATCGAGCGAGTCGAAGATATCGGCGTGGTCAAACTCGACGTTGTTGATAACGGCGATCGTCGGTTTATAGTGAACGAACTTCGAGCGCTTGTCGAAGAACGCGGTGTCGTATTCGTCACCTTCAATGACGAAGATATCTCCATCGCCCAACGAGCATCCGCTGTCGAAATTTTGCGGCACACCGCCGACGAGGAAACCGGGTGCGTATCCGGCATGATGCAGAGTCCATGCAATCAACGCCGTCGTGGTAGTCTTTCCGTGCGTACCGGCTACGACTATCGAGGTTCGATTCCCAATGAGGCGATCACCGACGAAGGCCGCGAGTGACGTAAACGGCAAACGACGATTGAGAATGAATTCGACTTCAGGATTGCCGCGACTGAGCGCATTGCCGATAATGAAGAGCGGTTCCATGCCTGAGTCGATCGCGGTTTCGATGTGCTTCGCGTCGAAGGTCGTATGGTAGGGAATACCCGCGCGGGAAAGCTCCTCGCTCATCGGTGGATAAACTCCGCTGTCGGAGCCGCTGACACTGACGCCGGCCATTGCAAGCGCCTTCGCCACCGATGCCATTGCAGTCCCGGCAATACCGACGAAATACACGGACGTGGTATCGATCACTCCAATATCTCGGCTTTTCATGGCCTGCAATATATGGCACCATTGGATTTTGAACGCTTGATGCTTACAACGCAAGTCACCGTAGAATCGGTCTCCTCAGCACGTCTCATGACTTTTCGCAATTGCCCTAGGTTGTCATATTCAACTCCTTCTGAGTTGGCGGCGCTGGAGGATATCCATCAGAGATCACCCCTCTGCATACCATGGCCTTGCTCTTGGTACCTAAGAGAGAGCTGGACATTTTTTCATCGCGTGAAATCCTCTACTTTTGTCGGTCGCTCCAACCGGAGAGGTGCAGGAGTGGCTTAACTGGCACGCCTGGAAAGCGTGTGTGCGGGAAACCGTACCGAGGGTTCGAATCCCTCCCTCTCCGCAAAAAGAACACAAAAACGGAAACGGCCTGACTGAGTGATCAGGCCGTTCCGTTTTCCGCTCGATAAGCGAATTACTCTGCCGGGATGCGCAGTTCCGACACCTGCCGGTTCCCTCCGGCCAGCAGTTGCCTGAACAGCCGATCCTCAGGACCTTCCGGGTACGTGTCGGTTCCAATATCATACTGCACCTCGGTGTTGGCTCTGTCAGCATAGAGATTCATCCGGACACCATTGTCGAAAACGAGAATGGTGTAACGATCGAGGCTGTTGATGTTGATCTGCGCCCTGACGTTCCGGGTGCGATCGATGAAACTGAGTACGCCCGGATAGTATTCCGCCGTATATGAGAGGATGTAATCACGCAGGTACAGCGTGTTTCCTTTGACGAGAAATGCCCCGTCGCTGGTCGTGTTGATGTTCAATGCCGTCACTCGCCCGCTCGATTGTGCCTGAACGGCGCCTGCGAGCAGAAGGAGGCCTATCACCCATAGAATTATGCGGCTTGTCATTGCAGTGTCCTCCTGAACCTGTTGATGATGAAAAGAACGTGAGAAAAACCGTGATGTCGTCGTATGGAAATTGGTGTTTTGCATATTATCGGACTTCTTCTTTCTGTCTCAAATCGACGGATGCAATCAACACAGAATGAGAACCGAAATCAATCCGTAATTCCACTCATTTTCATAGGTGTTCTTCCCTATGGGTATTGACACGAGCGGCGAGCGACTCATTGCCGTGACGTTTGTAACAATGAAGATTTCGAAGCGAAGACAGCCGGGCGATTTTCACAGCCGGAGGCTCTCTTGTCATACAGTCCATACCTTTTGCTCACTTTCCTTCTCCTTTCACCTCTCCTCTCTGCCCAGCAAAAAACGCTGACACTTCGCCAGGCAACCGAACGCATCCTCGTCGATGGAGCAATCGATGATGGTTGGGCGAAGGCCGATTCCGCAGCGGATTTCGAGCAGCAGTCACCCTATCACCGCAAGCCGCCTTCAAGGCATACCGTCGCGAAGGTGCTTACCTCCGACGAGGCGCTGTACTGCCTGATCGTTTGTTACGACGAACGAGAGAATGTGCAGAGTATGACGGGCAAGCTCGACGATGGGAACGGCGACGTCGTCTCCATCATGCTGGACACGTTCAACGATCGGAGAACGGCCTACAAATTCGCCGTCTCCGCAGGCGGTGTCCGCGCTGATTGCCGGCTGCTTGACGATGCGCGTAACCGCGATTACACCTGGGACGGCGTGTGGTTTGCTAGCTCGCTGATCTACGACTGGGGCTTCGTCGTGGAGATGATGATCCCCTATCGGTCAATCCAGTACGATAAGCAACTCGATTCGTGGGGACTCGACTTCGACCGCTGGCGTCCGATAAACAGCGAAGATTTGTACTGGTGCAGGTACGAAGAAAGCGAAAGTCAGCGTATCTCGAAATTCGGAAAACTCCTGCTTGAAGATTTCAGACCAACCATCTCGGCAATGAACCTGGAAATCTATCCGGTCGGGATATCGAAAGCGACCTTCCTCCATGACGACAAATACAAGATCGATCCCGACGCCGGCATCGACATCTTCTACAATCCTTCCCCAAAGCTTACGGTTCAACTGACGGCGAATCCGGACTTCGCGCAGATCGAAGCCGATCCGTTCGATTTCAACATCACGCGATACGAGAGTTACTTCTCCGAACGCCGTCCGTTTTTCACCGAAGGGAATGAAATCTTCACCGCATCAGGACGCCAGCGGAACATGGGTTTCTACAAGCCGATGGAGCTGTTCTATTCTCGCCGCATCGGAAAGAAACTTCCCGACGGAAGCGAAGTGCCGCTGCTGTTTGGAACGAAGGCATTCGGGCGCGCCGGCGAATGGGAGTACGGCGGATTCGTAGCCCACACGGGCGAGAAGGATTACGCGCTGAACGGTGGGTCCGTGACGGAACCTCGCGCATGGTTCGGCTCGGTTCGATTGAAAAAGCAAATCCTCGATAATTCATCGCTTGGCGTTCTGTTCGTCGGCAAGCACTCGAAGGGCCGCGATGACGGCGTGCTCGATATCGACGGCGCGGTACGTTCATCGCAATGGCAGCTTGCCTATCAGCTTGCGCGTTCGTTCAAGGATCGAACCGGGGATTATGCAGGCTCGGCGGGTTTTACGCTCGTCACGGACGATATCCTTTTCGCAGCGCGAACGAGGCTTGTCGGTGTGAACTTCGACGTCGATCAGCTTTCCTACGTCCCATGGAGAGGGACGGGCGCTTTTACGACGATCCTCGGTCCACGCTGGTATTTCGAACAGGGGACGATTCGTGAGATGAGCATCTACGGAGGAGGCAATCTCTATTACGAAGACGCAGACCTCTACACGGATCGCTCGGTGCTTCTCGGACTCAATCTGAATTTCCGCTCGAACTGGGGTCTCGAGATCAATGCTTCCACGGGAAAATCGAAAGACTACAACACCGAATACTCTTCGACGGAAATAACCGGATCCTCCTGGTTCTACACGTCTGCGAAGTGGAACGCCAACCTGTGGGGCGGATACTCTCGCACGTTCAACTTTCGGCGAAATTATGAAGCGTCCTACTCGTGGTTTGGCGGGCAAATCAACTGGTCAGCGGTGGATATTCTTCGCATCGGCACGTCCATCGATGGTTTCATTGAAGGCAATCCGGATAACGAAATAGAGGACATTACCTACAATGCGCGACCTTACTTTTCCCTCACTCCCCTGAATGATCTCAACATCTATTGTTACGTCGATAACGTCTTTCTCCGCTCGACCGACCGCATGGAGCAAATCATCATCGGTCTTCTCTTCTCGTATCAGTTCATGCCGAAGAGTTGGATCTATCTTGCCGTCAACGAACTCCGCGACCGAACCGCCATCGAAAATGGGAGCAGTTCGCCCCACCATCGCATGAACACGCGCGAACGCGCTGCGGTACTGAAGATCAAGTACTTGTACTACTTCTAAAAGAGAAGGCGAGGAATAAGGCGTACAAGACAGTTCGCCTCGATACTCATTCAGAACTCCTGCCGCACACCCGCTGATACTGAAAAAGTTTTCGCGCCCTGTCGTGGTGCGATCATGAACGATGCGTTTGTCGTAAGCCACGTGTGCGGTCCAATGTCCCATTGCGTTTTGCAAGCGAGGCCTTTCGACTGCTTTCGATCGTCGAGCGAAGCAACGCCGAACCACAAACGGTGGTCGCGTTCGCCGATGCCGATCCCAATCCCCGCATCGTAGTACCCGATGGCGTTGAGCGGAACATTCGATAAGACGCTTGCAACGAGCATCACCTCACGTTCTCTTCCGATCCAGACACGCCACGACTCCCAGTAGGGGACAGTCCACTCGGTGACCGAGGGTCGAATCAACGAGCCGATCTCGAAGCCGCCAAGTTCCGGCCATGCAACCTGGAAATAGGGAACGGTGAAGAGCGACCCATCTCCCGGATTGATCGTGAGTTTTACGCCGATGGAAAAACGGTCGAACAGATGCGCACGGACATTCAGACCGAGAGCGACATAGTCATGCACATATGCGGCAGCGATCTCGTACGCGAAGCTATTGATCTCAAGTGCGCGGGTCGTATCTGCTTCTTCAAGAGGAAAGTGCCGCTCGTGTTGCACGACTGTCGTAGTCGTGAACTGCGCAAGGATGCCTTCACTTCTAAAAAGAACAAGGAGCGGGACGATGACGAAAAGCGATCTCACGTCTTTGCTCGTCCCATCTTCCGACGGCTATGACTTTACCCATTCTGCCAGCATACCGGCAGTTTTCGGGTACAGGAAATCGAACACCTTGCTCTCCTTCATCGGAGGAAGCGTCACGCCACGGTCGCGAAGGAATTGCTCCATCTCCTCCGCCCCGCCGAAGCGCGTGTGGATGATGAACCGCACGAGACGCTGGAGGAGACCTTCGTGCCTACCTTCGTAATGCGTCGCTGCCTTCAATGCTTTCAGGATTTCCAGTTCGCTGGCCTCGAAGAGCGCAACGCCGATGCCTGCAAGCGCCGCGTACGTTGGATGCGATGTTTGTCCGGCAGCGGTATGCAAGGCACGCAATGCTTTTTCCGCGTCGCCGTTCGAGGCGAAGAGTGCGAGCGCATGAAGAATCCACACGAGAGGATGCACCGCTGAGGCTCGCTGCTTCTGGCGCTGCACGAAGGAATTGAGGAGTTGCACAGCCTCCGCAGCTTCCCCCCGCTCGATGTGTGCCATCGCTTTGAGAATGATTTCCGAAAGGTGTTCGACGTTGTCCTCTTCTTCAGGAAACGGAACGCGGCCATCGTGCTTGAGGAAGCGCGTCATCAGCGGTGCGAGTTGGAGCGCCCGGCGGTATGCCTGCTCGAGTTCCTTCAGCGGAAGCCCTAACTCCGGCGCAAGAGCGGCGAGGCGTTCCATGACCGTTTCATCATCGAGCAATTCCGGTGTGTGGCGCGCTTTCAGGAGAATCGAATCGTATTCGATTTCCGGCTGGCGCCCCAAGTGCGCGTGAAGCATGAGCGCCGATGCAAGCGAGTTCAGCACGTCGGGATTGTCGCCGCTGACGAGCCTGATGCTGTTGAGGTACTGCGCAACTTCGCGATGAAGCTGCTCGCGTTCCTCCGCGGTGAGTTCGTTGTACAACGCCGTTTGAATGACATGCTGTGTGAAGCGATAGACCGTCGATTCCTTGCCGTTGACGAGCCGGTAACCGACAGGCTCGCACACGCCGAAGAGCGCTTTGATCTTTCGCAGCCGCCGGATGATTTCGAGCGCGGGAGCCTGCATCAGATGTGCGATCTCGTGCAGCGAAAATTCCGAGCCGAGAACGGACGCGGTGAGGAGCAGCATCAAGTCGTCTTCCGTGAGCGCCTTCATCAACCAGTTCGTCACGCCTTTCACTTCCGCAGGTAATCCGCGATAGGATTGCAGGTCCCCTTTCAGCGTACCGTCCGGTTGAAGGATTTTTTCCAACGACAGATGTTGAATGTAGGAATGCAGGAACAGCGGATTGCCCCCGGTCTTCTGTTCGAACCACAGGATGACGTCCTGATCGGGCGCCGCTTCGGGAAAACGAAAAGTGAAGTATGCGCGGATCTCCTCGGTTGAAAACGGCATCATCGCGACTTCCGTCGAGTAAGGCCGCGCTGTGGAGTAATGGTAGAACTCACGAACGTCTGACGAGGACTCGATTTCATCCTGCCTGCCGCTGAGGATGAACGTTACCGGCGATGCACTGAATTGCGGCGATTCGAAGAACTGCCTCAACGCAACGAGCGTCATTGCATCGACCCACTGAACGTCGTCGATCGCGATGATGACCGGCGCGTCTTCGGCCATGCGAACGAGCGTGTGGTAATACTCCTGGACGAACTTCGTAAAGTCCACCTCACGCTCGCCGGTTTTGTACTCGCTCAAATCGCGACGAATCTCCTTGATGCCGTAAGCCAATTCACCCACGACGGGAATGCAGGCGAGCACCGTGAGCGAAATGTTCTTGACGAGAGTGAGCCTGCGCTTCGTATCGGATTGATTCGCGAGAAGATCTTCGAACACGTCCTTCAGGGGTTGATACGGCTTAAGGATTGTCGTGCTCTGGTTGCCGATGGGTGCGGAACACACGACGGACGACGTGATGAAGGATGCGCCTTTCGCAGCGAGATAGTCCTTGAGCAACCACGATTTCCCCATGCCCGTTTCGCCGAGGAACCATACCAACTGCGCCTGCCCTTTCGTCGAACGCTCGATGATTTCATCCAGCCGCTCCCGAACGATGGGGCGGGGGATGAAGACGCTTTCACTCATTTCGGCTCCGGCGCTTTTCCGCTTCGGCGATCATCATGCTCAGGAGTTCATCGATCATGCGTCGCTCCTCGTAATCCGCAAGCGTATCCGCTCCGCCGACGTTGTCCCCGCTGCCCGTACGGTTCGTCGTCAGGACTTTGTGGAGCGTATCGGTCTGCTGTTTGATCGCATCGCGCTGCTCGGCTTCAAGCTCTTTGACGACGCGGTCGAGTCGCTCCTCCTGGCCGGAACCGGCAAAAGTGAGCATGAGCACGAAGAGCAAGACAAACTCGATGGAGAGCGCCATGAGAATGAGCGAAGGTTCTTCCGCGGGGATGAGTTTCAAACCGCGCAGACCGATGACGAAGATGAGGATTGCCGCGCCGCCGGAAACGAGTCCCTGGATGAGATTCCCGTACGTCGTCGCAATGCGATAGCGGAAGAAGTATTTCAGCGGAATCCACGGATTACTTTCCCCTTTCATCCATCGACTGATGCGAACCAGATCATTCAGCTCCGTAATGACGACGACGGGTAGAGTCGATCGTCGTATGCGCTCGATACGCTCGAACTCGGTCATCTCGAAAAGCCCGTCAAACTCGATGTCGTGCGCAGCGAATTGCTTGCGCAGCAAAATGTCCATCTCTTCGACGGCGCGATACAGTTTTGCGCGGAACCATCCGAGCGGACTCGATGTCGGTGAGTACATCGAGATCAGAAACGAAAGCGCCCCCGCAAAAAAGAGGTACATGGGAAGAAAGGCGATGAGCGGGTTGATGAAGAACATCGTGCGCTCTGATTGCAGCACGAACGACTTCAGATTGCGCTTTCCGATGAGTGCGTTGGCCGATGCATTGGCCGGGTCATAAACGTTATTGCGGATTGCGGCAAGGATCTCACCCAACCGGTCAGGCTTCACCTCATCGGTCTTTTCCTCGGAGCGCTCGGCCTTATCCACGATCAGCCACTCACCGGGAAGCGCATCGACGATCACATCGTAGTGCGGAAAGACTGCATTCACGACGCCTGCGACGATCGTGCTCTGGAATCCATACAGAGCGGCAAAGATCAACAGGAACATAACGGCAAAGCCGATGAAGCCGGGACCGGTCTTTTGTGAGCTTGACATGGTACTCTCGTGAAGTGACTGAATCGCTCCGAAGAGCGTGCGGTCAAAAATACCGTTCTTTACCGGCCATGCAAGCAAATCACCCAAAACGCTCTGAATCCTTTCCTTTCCACGCGCATCGTATGACGTGAGAATGATGTTCCACCAACAGCAAATACCACAATGGATATGACGATCACTTTCCCGGGGAATAAAAAAGTCACAGCAGAATACAAAGGCTTCTCAATCGAAACCGATCAACCGCATCAGGGAGGAGGCGACAACAGCGCGCCTGCTCCGTTCGATATGTTTCTGGCGTCGCTCGGTACGTGTGCCGGCATTTACGTTCTCGGCTTCTGCCAGCAGCGTGGCCTCCCGACAGAAGGAATCGAACTCACGCAACGGATGCACTACGATCCGATGAAGAACATGATCGGAAAGATCGACATCGAGATATCGGTCCCTCCGACGTTTCCCGATAAATACCACGATGCCCTCGTCAAATCGGCCTCACTCTGCGCAGTGAAGAAGCACATCCAGGATCCGCCGGAATTCGACATCCGCACGGCCGTACGGGAGATGGCGGATAGCGATTAGCTGATGGCGCGTGGCGTATAGCGCATAGCTGATGGCTGATGGCGCGTGGCTGATGGCTGATGGCGCATGGCTGATGGCTCATGGCGCATGGCTGATGGCTCATGGCGCATGGCTGATGGCTCATGGCTGATGGCTCATGGCGCATGGCTGATGGCTGATGGCGCGTGGCGCATGGCTCGTGGCTCATGGCTGATGGCGCGTGGCGCATGGCTCGTGGCTCGTGGCTCATGGCTGATGGCGCGTGGCGCGTGGCTGATGGCTCATGGCTGATGACGCGTGGCGCAATGCTCATGGCTGATGACACGTGGCGCAATGCTCATGGCTCATGGCTGATGGCTCATGGCTCATGGCTGATGGCTCATTGCGCATGGCTGATGGCTCATGGCTGATGGCGCGTGGCTCATGGCTGATGGCGCGTGGCGCGTGGCTGATGGCTCATGGCTGATGGCGCGTGGGGATAGGATTCGATGTATGGATGTATGAATGTATGGATTGGCTTCGCTTCGTTGCGGTGAGTTTTCATTTTGTTGATTGAGTAACACAAGTCGATTGGGCTTTAGCCAAGTTCGATGTTGTTCAAGCAGTTGCAACAAGGTGCGTCGTGCGAATCCGTAATCCGTAATCAGTAATCTGTAATCTCTACAAGCGGCTCTCTTCACATACCGCGCTTCGTCAAGTACTCCCACGCTCTCCTGTACTTCGCGATGCGTTCCAAATCTTCCTGTGTCGGTGATGCAATCCGGCGGATGTCCATGTTATCCTCTAAGTCCGCGAGCTTGACTTTCCTCGCGATGTCGTTGTTCAGGGACCGTGTGATGAACACGTCGTAGTCTTCACCCTTCCGCTTTGTGACGCACCTCAACGCCTCGATGACTACTGGTGGGAAGCCCTCCGCTTCGAGCATTTCGAATGTCCAGTCCGTATCCTCGACCACGTCGTGCAGTACGGCGACGATCATCTCCGTTTCCGTTTGCATGCGGCACATCATGCGCAACGGATGAAGGATGTACGGATTGCCGCCTTTGTCCTCCTTCCCTCGGTGATACGTAACGGCGATATCTATGGCGCGTTCAAGGAGTGTCATGGCGCACTTCGCGTTTCCTTCCACAATCTTAAACTCCTCCTCCGTTAAGCCACATCAACGATTATCGGACGAATATCCAATCGGATGCCCACTTCAAATTGTGTCATCACGTTTGTACGATGAAGGACGTTTTCGAGAGTACCATTCTCTAAATGCTCCGTCAATGTGAAATCCAAATCTTCAGAGAAACGGTAATGGGCAAAATGGCACTTTGCTAACGAGGTGCCGCCTTTGAAAACCCATGCGTTGCAAACTTCAGGAAACTGCCCGAGAAAGTGGAGATAGCATCCGAGCACATAATCATGCTCGATGACGTCCGGACTGACACCGAGTGCCGCGGAGGTACGCCGTATCTCGGCTTGGGCAATCACCCTATCCTCGCGTTCATAAGGACCCGCCATCGTGTAGCAATCTTTCCCTCTTTCACTTTCATTGGTTGCAACGGAACAACTCCCGCGCTCAGATTCTTCCGCCATACAGCCAATACTTCTTCAGCTTCGACGGGCAGAGCTGGTAAGAGTGTCTCGAATAAACACCCAAGCCGCTTGGGTACGGCTCCGTTCGGAAACCGGGCAATATATTTGTTCAGCTTCGACCAATTAATCTCACCCGCCGCCGACTTCACCGCCTTGGCAAGCTCCTCGATCGTTCCGGCTCGCTCGATATCGTCGGCACAGTCGATAAGTGTTTTCTCCTTGTCCGTAACGAGGACGTGCTTCCCATTGCGCCATTCTTTGAGGTTACCGAAGAACTTCCGCTCATCGACCGTGACAAACTCGTACTTCACTCCAAACACCGTACGCTGCTTTCGGTTCTTCCTCTGCGTCGTTTGCACAAAGATGATGCGCGGTATCTGCTCGGTCCAGTTCCAATGATGAAGCGCCGTCCAGTACGCAATAGCCGAGGGTTTGGCGAGCGAACTGGCAACAAGGTACGTATCCTGCGACCATTGCCTCTCCGGTCCTGCTTCGAGAGGCACGACGATGTACTTGCCGGGTTCGATGCGGGCAAGCCATCCCTTGCGTTCCAATCGCTGAAGAACATCATACGCAAGCTTTTTCGTCTTCCAGAACTGCTTAGCTTCACGCAGTGTGACTATTCCCGCCGAAGCCGCAAGCCGGGAAATGAACTCCGCCTCACGGGGACCGAGTTGTGTTATATTTTTCTGCATGATTTACCTATTAGGGATACGCAATACATGTCAAAAAATATACTTTTTCAGAGCAATCCCCAACGGCTCAAGTATTCGTGCCGACAGGAATTCTTACCCACAGAAATCGGTATGCGCGAGG
>CAYUWG010000095.1:0-11589 GCA_964448285.1 uncultured Chromatiales bacterium | reverse complement strand
ACTCGCTTGCCGATCGAGCTTCCGATTTCATAATGGATCTCATGGAAATTCGGACCCGTCCCTCGCGAGAGGAGGCTTTTGTTTTCAATACGGTTGAACGCAAAGCCGGCAGTGTAAAAGAATTCACCTTCGCCGAATATCCACGGATTGCTGTAGTTCAACGCCGCCCAAGGATTGTATCCCAGCGCAAAGCCGGCAAAGATTTTTTCGTTGCGTCCACGAAAATTCTGATGCGTCAACCCGACGCCGTATTGCCACTTCGAGAAATCTCTTTCGACGATCGTGAGAATGGGATAGGGATAGATATACCAGCGCTCATCGACTTCGACGAGGAGTGCCGTGCTGTCCATCGGGGGATAAGTGATCTCCACGCGGTTGAAAAGTCCGAGGCTATAGATCCTGTCACGACAATACTGTAATTCGTCTAAGGAAATCGTATCACCAACGCGCAGCGTCATTTCCCGAAGGATGATGGATGTTTCCGTCACCTTGTTGCCGTGAATCGCGATTCCCGTAATGACAGGTGTACGTTGCACGCCGTCGCTTTGCTGTGCGGCTGAAGGAATTACGAACAGAACGAACAGGCTGAAATGAATCGACGTACACAGGCGTTGCATTGCTCCGCCTTCATCGAAAGCGATATCGGACCGTAGCCGTTGTCACGATTTCGTATGAACCATCCGGCAGAGGGAGAAGTGCGGCGTGGGATTCGAGATCGATGTTCTGGTTGAATCGGATCGCTGACCACGCAGCATTGGCCGCACTGAGCACGTGATTCAGGACGATCAGATTAGCGAAGGTCGATGCGGTATTGTAGAAATCGTTCGCCTTTCCACGAAGGCCCGAATACTCCCCGAACCGATCGGAAATCTCCCAGTAATCGCTCCACCCATCTCCGCCATTGGCGAGCTTATCGCTCCAGCCGTAAGAATATTGATTGTACTTCCCGATCATCTCGAAGTATTGTTGATCGCCATGGGGCGGAAGTCTGTGTGAAAAAACCGGGATCATCGATTCGACTTCGTTCATCTGCTGCCAGTTCACGCGCTCCCATGGAGGCAGCGTTTCATTCGGATTGATGTCGATAGGTTTGGCGTTCTCGCCACCCTTGAAATTCTTCGCGTGCTTGTTCAGCCAATCCGCATATTTCACCACGTTCCAATGCTGATCAGCATACGATTGATAAAATGCCGTGGCATCGTCACCCTTGGTATTGTTATGAATGTTGAAATACCATAACGCCGCTTCTGCCGCGATGAAGATACCCGCATAGAGGTACTCTTCTGCATACAAGTCCCCCAAACCCGGTACAGCAAGTGACAAGCCTGCTGCGAGAAAAGGTGACTTCCTGTCTTCGAAGGCTGGAGTGACGAACGGCATACCGAATGACGATGGCTCTTCTTGCAGGCGTGGTTGTTCGAAACGCAACTCATGGAGTACGGCATTCTTCAAAGGAGATGGTGAGACATTTTCCTGCGCTTCGAGTGAATGACTCGTGCAACAGACGACAGCGAAAAACAGAAAGCAAATTTTCATGGATGAAAAATAATCCTGTCTCCCAGTCTGGGCAATGCTTCTTTCGGGAACCCCTGTCATCAGAAGTTCGGTTCCTCTTCCGGAGGGGGAAGCACGGCCGCCGGGAATCGCGTCTCGAGGTTTTCGAAGCGCGCGTATTCGCCTACCCATGCAAGCGGGACTTCGCCAATCTCCCCGTTGCGCTGCTTGCCGATGATGATGCTTGCTTTGTTGAGTTCCTCCGGAGTCACCGTATCTCCTTCACGGTTTCGATGGACGAACAACACGACGTCCGCGTCCTGTTCAATCGAACCGGACTCGCGCAAATCGGCAAGCATCGGCTTTCCGCTCGAACGTTGCTCGACGGCACGATTCAACTGCGATAGGGCGATGATCGGAATGTCGAGATCCTTCGCAAGTCCTTTCAGCGAGCGGCTGATCGTTGCGATTTCCCGCTCGCGGCTTTCGCGGATATTCGGCGCGGACATCAGTTGGAGATAATCGACGACGAGCAGACGGATCTTGTGCTCATCCACCATGCGTCGTGCTTTCGCCCGAAGCTCCAGTATGGAAATGCCCGGCGTATCGTCGATGAAGATCTTCGCGCGTTCAAGCTTTCCGACGTAGGTGGCGAGTTTCCCGTAATCGCTTTCGCGTAAGCGCCCCGTGCGGACAAGCTGCATGTTCACTCTCGCTTCAGCGCAGAGGAGTCGCAGGGCAAGTTGCTCCTTTGACATTTCGAGACTGAAGATGCCGACGGGTACGTCGTGATCGATCGCTGCATTGCGCCCCATGGAAAGCGCAAGCGCGGTCTTGCCCATCGAAGGACGCGCAGCGAGAATGATGAGATCGGATTTCTGCCAGCCGCCTGTTTTGATGTCGAGCAAGTCGTAACCCGATGGAACGCCCGTGACGCCGGTGTGCTCTTTTCGGATTCGGTCGATCTCACGCAACAATGGCTTGACGACGGCATTCAACTCGACGTAGCTTCTTTTCATGTGGCGTTCAGACAAGCGGAAGAGTTGCGTCTCTGCTTCATCGATCACTTCGAATGCGTCCTCGCTGTCCATGTAGCACCTGCGTATGATCTCCGAGTTCACCTCGATGAGTTGCCGCTTCAGCGCTTTCTCAAGAATGATGCGGCTGTGAAACTCGATGTGCGCGGGAGAAATGACTTCGCTGGTCAGTTCCGTGAGGTAATACATCGAGCCGACTTCATCAAGCTTGCCTCGTCTTCGCAAGTCTTCCGCAACGGTGATGATGTCGATCGACTGGTGGCGTTCATACAGCGACGCGATGCTTTCGAAGATCGTCCGATGCGCTTCCTTGTAAAAGGCATCGACGGTCAGCAGCGAAAGCCCGATGGACGCAGCGACTTCGGAGTGCAGCATCATCGCACCGAGAACGGCTTTCTCAACGTCGGCGGACTGCGGAGGAATGCGCCCAACCGCGCCATGCTGCATTTCGCTTCCGACGTACGTTTCCGGGATATCGTAATTCATTTGCGCTGACATGGCTTCTCCATCAGGATGTTTTCTTCAACTGATCGTAGAGCGTTCGGAATTTCTGCATGTCCTCCCACGTCGGTCGTTTCCATGACGCATTGCGCAACAAGGCAGCAGGGTGATAGGTGACCATCAAAGGAATCCCCTGATACTCATGCACTCTTGCGCGGAGGGACGTGAGTGATTCGGTTGTCCGCAAGAGCGTCTGTGCCGCGATGCGACCGAGTGCGAGCATGAGTTTCGGCTGAATCAATTTCAGTTGATGATGGAGGTAGGGTTCACATTCGGCAACTTCCGATGCAAGCGGATCACGATTGTTCGGAGGCCGGCACTTGAGGATGTTGCAGATGTACACTTCTTCACGTTTCAGATTGACTGCTTCCAGAATTTTATTGAGAAGCTGACCCGCGCGTCCGACGAAAGGTTCACCTCGCAGGTCTTCTTCCGCTCCCGGAGCTTCCCCAACGAGCACGATGTCCGCTTGCGGATTGCCGACGCCGAAAACGAAATGCGTCCGTGATTCACCGAGCGGGCAGTTCAAGCAATGACAGATTCTGTCGTACAGTTCGTCGAGTGATTTGCTTTCAATCCAGGAAGTTTTTTTCTGATGCATCGATGTGGATTCGTTGTCGGTCGCGGTCGGTATTCCGTTCTGAAGGTAGAGGACATCTCCATACAACTCTCGCTGTTGACGAAGATAACGCTCCATATCAGAGATGGGTTTTGGCATGGGCGAAGAGTACGAAGAATCAGGAAGATTTTCGAATGGAGAGAATACGATCAAGAATGAGATCGGCAAGAGCACACTTGGACATCATCTCAAGCTTCTCGATCGATCCATTGGGAAAGAGAAACGTTGCGCGGTTCGTATCCGAGCCGAATCCGGAGCCTTCTTCCGTCGCATCGTTCAGCACGATCATGTCGGCGTTCTTCGCAACGAGTTTTTCTCTGGCGCTGCTTTCGCCGTCGTTCGTTTCCAACGCGAAGCCTACAAGGGTTTGCTGTTTCTTTCGCGAACCGAGCGTCTTGAGAATATCAGGATTCTCGACAAGATGAAGTGTCGCGTGAGGACCGACATCGGCTTTCTTCATTTTTCGTTCTGCGGGAGACTCCGGTCTGTAGTCCGCCACGGCTGCGGTCATGATCACGACGTCGGCAGCTTCTGCATGTTCGAGCGTTGCGTCTGCCATCTGACTGGCTGATCGCACATCGATTCGATGCACGCCGGGCGGGCTTTGAAGTTGAACAGGACCGGAAATCAAGGTCACGACGGCGCCACGTTTCGCAGCAGCATCGCCAACGGCAAAGCCCATCTTTCCGGTGCTGTGATTTCCAATGAAGCGAACGGGATCGATCGCTTCATGCGTCGGCCCAGCGGTGACGAGAACACGAAGACCTTCGAAATCCTTCGAACGCCCGAGAACGCGTTCCAATGTCTCAATCAACACGGCGACATCGGGCAATCGTCCCGGGCCGGTCAGGCCGCTTGCAAGCTCGCCTTCCTCCGGATCGATAATCGTAGCTCCTCGCGATCGGAGAGCATCGAGGTTCGCTTGCGTCGCCGGATGAACGAGCATATCGGTGTCCATCGCAGGCGCGACGATCAAAGGACACCGCAGTGCAAGGGCAAGGGACGTTACGGCGTTATCCGCGAAACCGTGCGCGAGTTTTGCGATGGTATTCGCAGACGCAGGCGCAACCATCATTGCATCAGCCCACGATGCAAGATGAATGTGCCATGTTCCCTTGTCATCCTTAGGAAACATATCCACGACCACCTCAGCTTTCGAGAGCGTAGAGAGCGTGAGCGGTGTGATAAACTCACATGCCGAAGGGGTCATGATGACGCGCACTTCGGCATGGGCTTTAACCAATTCGCGTACGAGAAACGCCGACTTGTAGGCCGAGATGCTTCCCGTCACGCCAATGAGGATATGTTTACCCTCTAAGCGCAATCAATCCTCTTTGTAGCGGAACGTCAGCCTGTCGCCGAGCAAGTCTTCCACTGCCGCCTGTGTCGGTTTCAACATGCGCTCGTATTCGAGACTGATGCGGATTTGCTCGGGGTTGTTCTCGATCTCCTCTTCGGAATCGTTATGCGTCGTGAAGTTCTCCAACTCCTGATTGAGCCGAATCTTCAGCTCTTCGTTAATCTGGCGTGCTCGCTTTGAGAGCACGACGATAGCTTCATAAATGTTCTCGGCGTGACGGTCGAGGTCACGCAGGTCGAGCGGTTGAAGTGTCATCATTGATCCTGTATTGAGTGAAACATGCATTATTGAATTTCTTCTATCGGTAGTTGCCCGATACTCTTTGCGACGTATCGAGCAACTTCATTGACGGCGGTATGGAGGTCGCCATTGACGACCGTGAAATCGAAATGGGGCGCCTGCTGCAACTCCCACTCCGCGCGTTCCAGGCGCAGTGCGATATCGCTCTCGCTGTTGGCATTGCGATGCACCAGTCTTTCTTGCAATGCATCCATGCTTGGCGGCACGAGGAAAATCAAAACCGAATCATTCGGATAGGCGCGACGCAACGAGAGCGCACCTTTGACATCGACATCGAAGAGCACGTGCTTGTCTTGATGCAATCGTCGTTCAATTTCGCTTTTCAGCGTCCCGTACCTGTTGCCGAAAACAGTCTCCGTCTCGACGAATGCGCCTTCACGCTCCCATTCTTCGAATTGCTCAGGTGAAAGGAAGTAGTAATCCGTGCCATGCTGTTCGTTGTTCCGTTTCGGTCGAGTTGTCGCTGAAACGGAAAACTCCAACTCGGGAAAATGCCGGCGAATCATCTGAGCGATAGTGGTCTTACCTGCGCCACTCGGAGCCGAGATCACGATGAGCATTGGGTTACTCGACGTTCTGTATTTGTTCTCGAATACGTTCCAATTCTTCCTTCAATGTCACGACGTGTCTCGCGATCTGCGCATCGTTCGCCTTTGCCCCGATCGTGTTTGCCTCGCGGTTCATTTCCTGGAGTAAGAATCCGATCTTCCGCCCTTCAGAGGACTCGCCTTCGAGCGATTGGCGAAAGAAATCCAGGTGACTACGGAAACGCACCAACTCCTCGGTGATATCCATCTTGTCGGCCATCAGAACGATTTCAAGTTCTAGCCGATCCTGATCCAGTTTTTCCTCTCCAAGAATTTGTGCAACACGATCGCGGATTCGGGTGCGCTCGATTTCCGCTCTCCCGTGCGAAAGTTCTTCTATACCGTTCACTGCGGCGGCAATGACGACGATGCGCTCGTGGAGATCGCGCGCGAGTGCCTCGCCTTCATTCCGTCGCATTTCGGTAAGCATCGCAACGGCGGAGCCGACCGACGACAGCACCGCCTGCCATTCGTGTTCGGCAAGCTCACCGTTTTCTTCAACACTGAACACGTCGGAGAATTTCATGAGCGTCTCCAGCGTAATTTCACCGGAAAGCCCAGACGAATCGCGCAGTTCTCGAAGGAGGCTTACGTAAGACCGCGCGACGTCAACATTGACGTTCACCGGAAGTGCATTCGAATTTGGCCGCTCTATCGTGACGCTAAGATTGACCTTTCCTCTTCCAACCGCGGTCTTCACAAGCTCTTTCAGTTCATTTTCACGAGTTTGCAAGTGCTTTGGCAGACGTGCAGAAAACTCGAAAAACCGGTTGTTAACGCTACGGATTTCCGCATTGACGGTGATATCGTTCATCGTTGCGGTTCCATTTCCATATCCGGTCATACTTATTAACATTGAGAACTCATTTTCGGTCGTCCAAAGCGTGTAAATTTACGGTCATCCGTACACTTTACCAATTGGGCCTGCACTATCAGGTTGTGCAGGAGGAACGCCATTCGCTCCTGCATTGCACTCGCTTGCAAGGGTCTGTATTTTGCCTGTGGAGTTATGTCTTTCGAAAAACCACTCGTTTCGATCATTCTGCCCACGTTCAACCGTGCTTCGGTTCTCGGAAGAGCAATCCGTTCCGTCATCAACCAAACATATCCTGCATGGGAACTCCTCATTCAAGACGACGGCTCGACCGATGACACATTCGAAATCGTCAGGTCGTTTTCTGCCGATGACTCACGAATCCGTTACGATTACCATGAGAACATCGGACCTTCTTTCAGCAGGAACCGCGGCTGTGAAGCTTCCCGAGGAAGCTATCTCACCTTCCTCGATTCCGATGACGAATATCTTCCGGACCATCTCTCGTTGCGAATACGGCATCTGATGCAGCATCCAACCCTCGACGGACTTCATGGAGGGATCGTGTTAATAGGCAATGAGGAGGATAGATTCGTTCCTGATGCACAGGATAGAAGCACACTCGTTCCCATTCAGGATTGCATTGTCGGTGGAACTTTCTTTTTGAAGAAGCACGTCATCGAAAGGGCCGGGATGTGGAGGGACTGCTATGCGGAGGACTATGACCTCTTTCTCCGCCTTTCAGAAAAATTCACCATAGAGAAGGTCGATTATCCAACGTACGTCTATCATCGCGAGTCTGTGGACTCACGGTGCTCGACTGCGAAAATCTCCAACGCTTCCTGAGGCACTGTTGGCACGACAAACACTATCCGCAAACTTCAAACTCTTCCTCGTCGTCCTCGCTTTGGGCTTGGTGATCGGACTGCTTTTCTACACGCAAACGATCGTTCAGCAATTGCAGGAAAAAGAACATCGTTATGCAGATCTCTATGTGAAGTCCCTTGAGTACATCGGGAGCGAGCTTGCCTCTGAGAATTCCGACCTGACTTTGATTACCGAGGAGATCATCAACAAGATCGATTTTCCCGTCATCATCGCAGACCCGAATCATGTACCGTCCGGTTCGAAGAACATCGAATACGATTCGAGCATGACGCATGAGCAGTACATCGAATTTCTGACACGGGAACGAGACCGTATGAAGGAACGCAATCCCCCGATTGCACTCGTCTATCAGGATACGATCGTAACGCAGTACATCTACTACGAAGAATCCGACCTTGTGCGAGCGCTTCAGGCCTTGCCGTATGTCGAAATCATCGTCGGCAGTCTTTTCGTGCTGATCGGTTATATCGGATTCAGTTACATCAAGAGAAACGAACAGGCAAACATTTGGGTGGGTCTGTCAAAGGAAACCGCTCATCAACTCGGAACGCCGTTATCGAGCATGCTTGGCTGGCTTGAGTTATTGAAGGGCTTCGATGACGCACCGGAGGAAATGAAGTCGATCATAAGGGAAATGGGGAATGACGTTGAACGTCTGAATAGAATCGCTCTGCGCTTTTCGAAGATCGGCTCGAAGCCGGAGCTTACCGAACAGAACCTCGTTAATACGATTTATAAGAGCGTTGAATACTTCAGGAAACGCATCCCCCAAATGGGAAAACGCATCTCGATTCAGGTCGATGGACACCCGACGATCATGATTCGCTTCAACACAGAGCTTTTCGAGTGGGTGTTGGAAAACCTTCTGAAGAATGCGCTCGATGCAATCGAAGGTGATGAGGGTTCGATTACACTCAAGGCAACGATCACTTCCCGCTCTGCCCTCGTCGATGTCACCGACAGTGGAAAAGGATTAGACATGCGTCTGAAGAAAGATATATTCCGACCGGGATACAGCACGAAGAAACGTGGATGGGGTTTGGGACTCAGTCTTGCTCGACGGATCGTCGAGCAGTACCATGGAGGAAAACTCTACGTTCTGAACAGTGAAGAAGGGAAAGGCACGACCTTTCGCATCAAGTTGCCGCTGTAATCCCTTTTGGTTTTTGAGGCATGAGCCGATAAGTTTGATGTTTGTTTGACCTATGGAGCAACCATGTTTTCTTTCTTAATGATTCTTACAGTTCTCGTCGGCGCCTTGATGACAGTCGTCATTTTAATGCAAAGCAGTAAAGGACAAGGCCTTTCGGGGGCATTCGGCGGAGCTTCGGGCGGCGTTGGAGCGATGTTGGGTGTTCGCCGGGCTTCGGATGTGCTTGCAAAAGCGACCTGGATTCTTGCGGGTATTTTTGCCTTCCTGATCTTCGCAATCAATATGTTTTTCCTTCCCACTGCCGGGACCGAGGAGAGCATCATTCAGCGCAGCGCAACGGAACAACCACTTACACCTGAACAGCGCCAGATGCAGCAACCCGGACAGCAGCAACCGGCACAACAAGCGTCCCCTCAGCAACCACCGCCACAGCAACCGGCGCAACAGCCCGCTGGTCAAGCGCCACCCCCACCACCGCCGCCGCCTGTTCCGGGACAATAATCACCCTGTATTTCCTGACAGTATGTTTCATCACAAAACTCCACGACGCGTGGAGTTTTGTCTTTCTACACCTCACAACCGCCCACTAACAACCGCCCACCTGCGATTGACACAGGGGATTTATGGAAATCTATCTGGAAACAATCATCATGCGTGACTGGATACGTGACCCCGTGTGCAGGACGTATGCATACACTCCATTTTTCAACATTCTCGTGTCAGCGCGAACGCGATACGAGCCAGCTTCGAACGCTCCGTCTGACAGGACCGAAACTTTCCTCCCATAAAGATCTAGGATTTCCAGCCGCACGATTTCTCTTTGTTTCAACGTGAACGAAATCGTGGTTTCGTGATCTGTGGGATTCGGATGATTCTGATGAAGCATGACACTCTCCGGACGTGATTCATTCATCACACCCACCGTAATCTTCGGTTCGATCGTCACGCACGTCCGGCAGGCATTCGCGACGACCGGCGTCTGGTCGCTCCAATGCCGCAGCGTGAAGCAGACCCGAATGGTGTCCTGAGCAAAGACATTCGGCGTCATGCGCAAGCCCCAGTCGAAGGTCTCCTTCGATCCTGCTTCCAGTGCATCGCTCCGCTTGGGATTGCTGTTGTCCGGATAACCGGGATCGAACTCGATCATGCTCAAACCGCTCGGGTCGGTCCACTCCAGCATTGCGCGCACGTTCGTCAGACGCACTCCGCCGGAGTTCTCCACTTCTGTCCTTACAAGGAACGTCTGCGGATCATAGCGTAACGAATCCGTTCTGTACCGAATCGAACCAGCCGACGAAGCGAGCGTGCAAAGCACATCCGCAGCGAGCGGTTCGATGACGACGGACTTCGTGCACATGATCGAATCGCCAAAATCGAAATGCGCTGTGGCAGTCATCGGAACGCTGCGGGCATTCAACCTCCCGCTGAACGTCACAAGCCAGGTGAAGCGCGCAGTATCTCCTTGCTGCATCACGACGTTGGGCGTGCGTGCCGGCGGCGTTCCTGCATCCACCGAGTCGATATCCGATTGTGGAATGTCGAGCCGCACACGCTCCAGTGTTCTTGCATATCCGGCAAGGTTGACGACGGAATACGATACGACTGCCGGATTCGGTGAGAGAATCTTTCCATTGCTCGTCAAGCGATCCGGCGCATCGAGGTCGCACGCGAAGCGCACGGTCACCGTGTCGCCCGGAACCATGGTTGCGCAAACCAGCGGACCGTGACTCAGTGTCACCGTGTCGAGCGGATTCGTTGCATTGACGATGAACGGAAATCGCAGCGGCGTATCGGCCTGAGGATTGCCCGTGTAGCGTACCTGCCACGAGAGCATCGGGATGGGATCGCCCAACTGATGGATACCCATCATTGATGGCGTGAACGTTTTCGTCAACGGTTCCGTCGGTGTGACAAGCTCAACGTCCTGAGGCAATGTGAGTGTCGCGCGAACGTTTCGTGCTTCATACGAGCCAACATTGCGGCAACGTATTTCCACGGTGAACGGATTCGGAGCGAAAGTGCCGGATGGACCGGTGCGCACAAGCTTAGCTGGCGCGGTACACGTTGCATCGAACACAGGAAACATCGGTGGAAGCAATACCGAATCTTGCGCAATCGCTTCGATGCTTCGGTCCGAACGGGTGTGAACGGAAAACGGTAACACGCGCTGAACGGACGCCGGTGCAGCGAGCACCTGCCAGAACACGCTGTCAGCTTTGCGGGGTGAAAGCGATGAAGCGAGCGATTTCGTTGCCGTCTCTCCCGGTGCAAGTTGAAGTCCGGGTGAAAGATTCAGCGTCACCGTCGCATTCTCTGCCGGTTCAATTCCTTTGTTCGACACCAGTGCACCGAGCGTAATAGGAATCGGCGTGTAGCCACCGCGCACCGAATCGATCGTGACGCGCTGCTTGCGCGTTGCAACTTCGAGTACCGGTACGGATCTCGGTAGGTCGATAAATACGAAGCAAGAATTGACGATCGTATCGAGAAGGCTAAAGGGTTCGACCACAAACCGGATTGTTTTCGGTGGGGATTGTACGCCGATTCCTATTGCCCATTGAATCGTGTCCCGCTCCTGCGCTTGAAGGATTTTCTTACTCAAAGGTCTGATCACTCCGGTCTGTGGATTCGGACCGGTGAACGCTGCTTCCGGTGGAAGAAGAATATTGGCTGCAGGATCCGATACCGCTTCAATACCGATGTTCGTAATCACTGATGTGACGATGATCGGATTTGGGGTGTATTTGCCGCTCGTTGAATCGATACCCAAAACGCTCATTGTCACTGTGCATCCAAGACGCTTTGCCGCTGAAGGCACGAAGATCTTTTTCTCACA
>CAYUWG010000094.1:0-11614 GCA_964448285.1 uncultured Chromatiales bacterium | reverse complement strand
CCTCACACCCGATGAGCGCGAACGGCTCGCAAAGAGTTTCAAGGGCTACGATATCTCGCCCGACATGGTCCGGCTTTCGCTCGTGAATATGTACCTGCACGGTTTCGTCGCGCCGCAGATATACGAGTACGACACGCTCACCTCGCAGGATAAATGGAACGAGTATGCCGACGTGATCCTTGCCAATCCGCCGTTCATGTCGCCGAAGGGAGGCATCAAACCGCACAACCGCTTCTCGGTGCAGAGCAAACGCAGCGAGGTGCTGTTCGTGGACTACATGGCCGAGCATCTGACGCCCAACGGACGCGCCGGCATCATCGTGCCCGAAGGCATCATCTTCCAGAGCCAGACCGCATACAAACAACTGCGGAAGATGCTCGTGGAGGAATACCTCGTCGCCGTCGTCTCAATGCCGGCGGGCGTGTTCAATCCCTACTCCGGCGTCAAGACGTCGATACTGATTCTCGACAAGTCACTCGCGAAGAAGACGAACACGATTGCGTTCTTCAAAGTCGAGAGCGACGGCTTCGGCCTCGGCGCCCAGCGCCGGGAGATTGACAAGAACGACTTGCCCCAAGCCCATGCCGAGATAGCCGAGTATCTGCGCCGGCTACGCGATAGAGAAACGATAGAACCCTCTCCCTCTGGGAGAGGGCAGGGTGAGGGCTTCCAGCCGACGCTGGGCCTGATCGTATCGAAGGAGAAGATCGCCGCGAACGGCGACTACAACCTGAGCGCAGAAAGGTACCGGGAAGGAGTCGCGAGCAATCATGGTTTTCCGATTGTCTCCCTTGGTGAAGCCGGTCTATTCCGCGTTGAAAGCGGAGGTACACCGAAGTCCGAAGTCGAGGACTATTGGGGCGGAGGCATTCCTTGGGCAACACTGGTCGACCTTCCCGCATCGAACTTTATCTCGCAAATCACTTCGACCAAGCGGACCGTTTCGGAGAAGGGTCTGCGCGAGTCCTCCGCGAAAATGATCCCGGCAAACTCGGTGATCGTATCGACCCGGGCGACCATCGGGCGCATAGCAATCAACCGGATTCCAATCGCAACGAATCAGGGCTTCAAGAATGTCGTGATCGAAGATCCGAAGCGGGCGGTGCCGGAGTATGTTGCGCTCGCGCTCACCAAGCTGGTGCCGACGATGGAAGCATGGGCGACGGGCGGAACGTTCGCTGAGATTTCCAAATCGAAATTCTGCGAACTCCAAATCCCCCTGCCGCCGCTGGAGGTGCAGAAGGCGATCGTGGCGGAGATCGACGGTTACCAGAAAGTCATCAACGGCGCCCGCGCCGTACTCGACCACTACCGCCCCCATATCCCCATCCACCCCGGCTGGCCGAAACGTCAACTTGGTAGCCTTGCTGAGAATCTGGATTCACGCCGCGTACCCATCACCAAAGGCGATCGGAAGGAAGGTCCGTTCCCATACTATGGAGCTTCGGGAATCGTCGATCACGTCGCCGATTACATCTTTGACGAAAACATTCTGCTTATCTCGGAAGATGGCGCGAATCTGCTCGCACGCTCGACACCCATTGCGTTTTCTGTTTCGGGAAAATGCTGGGTCAACAACCACGCACACGTTTTGAAGTTCGAGAGTCCGGCAACTCAGAAATTCGTGGAGGTCTATCTCAACTCTATTGCCATCGAGGAGTTTGTCACGGGTGCGGCGCAGCCAAAGCTGAACCAACAAGCTCTGAACAGCATTCCAATTCCGATCCCTGACGATGTCGCCACGCAGCAAGCCATCGCCGCCGAGATCGACGCCGAGCAAGTGCTGGTCGGCGCCAATCGAGAACTGATGGCCCGCTTCGAGAAGAAGATCCAATCCGCCCTCGCCCGCGTCTGGGGAGAGGAAAAGCCCGATGGAGGTACTTCTAGGTCATGAACCTTCAACAGGCCTACTACGAGCAGAAGTTCGAGAACGCTTTCCTCCGGGCGAAGGGAGATGCGTTTCAAGATTTCTTCGAGCAGCTGATGGGATTTGCCTACAAAGCGGATTTCATGGCCTGCCGTCCCTGGGGCAACCGGGGAGACCGCAAGAACGACGGCTTCCTCAAGTCCGAGCGGAGACTTTTTCAGGTGTATGCCCCGAACGAGATGAGCGAGGCCAAAGCCATTCAGAAGATTCAGGAGGATTTTGAAGGTGCCAAGGAGCACTGGGGCCAGCATTTCGACGAATGGGTCTTCGCCCACAATGCCGTGGATGGTTTGCCGCCACATGTGCAAACGGCGTTGCTCGACTTTGAGAAAGCGAATCCCGGGATCACACTGAAACCGTGGGGGCTGGAGGAGTTCCGGATAATTTTCCGCAAATTGTCACTGGACGACTTGCAGTCATGGTTTGGATTGGCCGCGCTATCGGACGAGACCAAGCTGAGGTTGGGTTTCGCCGACTTGCAGGTCGTGCTTGAAACAATCGCTGGCCGGCCCGTTCCGATACCGCAAGAGGTGAAAGATGTCCCCATGGGAAAGATAGAGGCGAACGCCTTATCTGAAAGCGTCGCGACGTTGCTGAAGGCAGGAATGGCGAAGGCGCCGCTGGTGGAGGGATTTTTCAGGCAATGGCACGACGAAGCGCTCGGCGAGCGCATTGCGGAGTCCTTCAAGGCAAGGTACTTGGAGTTGCGCAGAGGATTTCGACCTAATGATCTCTTCGCTGAGATTCAGGCTTGGGCGGGTGGTGACGGGCGAGGATCGCCCGAGCACGAATTGGCGGTGTTGACCGTGATCGCCTACTACTTTGAACGTTGCGACATCTTCGAGGAGCCGCGGAAACCAGCATCATGATTCTGCCATCCAAACATCTTCCGCAGGATCGCGCCCTCCTCACGGTGGGGGCGCGCATATTGCAACACTTGTCCCAGCCGAAGACGGTTTCCGCGCTTTGGGAAGAACTGCCGCGCCGAGATGACAAGACACTGAAGGGAGCACCGCCCCTCCGCTATGACGGATTTGTTCTTGCTCTCGACCTTCTCTTTATGATCGGAGCTATTGAGCTTCACGAAGGTCTTCTGAGTCGGCAGGCGCCATGATCCACCGCATTTTCAGTAGTCTTCCGACTTTCAAGGCGCTTGAGTTCAAGTCCGGCCTGAACGTGCTGATCGCGCAGAAGGAGGCGGGCGCCAGCGATAAGCAGACCCGAAACCGAGCGGGCAAGACCAGCCTGATTGAAATCGTGCATTTCCTGACGGGCTCGGATGTCGGTAGGGATTCGCTGTTCCGTTCAGAAGCGCTCGCTGCCGCATCGTTTGGCATGACCTTCGACCTCGGCGGCGAGGAGCTTAGAGTCGAACGATCAGGCCACCAGAAAGCTAAGATTCACGTAGAAGGCGCGAGCTTCCTGAATGGCAAGACCAGTCTCTCGAATTCCGAGTGGGTGGAACTCCTTGGCGAGAAAATGTTCGGGTTGCGCCAAGTCCAGGATGCTGATGGAAGGGTGCCGACATTCCGTTCGCTGTTTGCCTACTTCGTGCGCCGGCAACTCAGCGGAGCATTCACGACGCCTGAGAAGCAGGCGACGATGCAGCAGGCCGGGGACTATCAGGTCGCCTTGCTGTTTATGCTCGGTATGGATTGGAAGATTGCCAGCGACTGGCAGAAAGTCCGCGATCGCGAGAAAACGCTCGGTGAGCTGAAGAAGGCGGCAGCTGTCGGCGCGTTCGGCAGCATTGTGGGAAAGGCGTCGGATCTTCGCACTCAATTGACTGTGGCGGAGGCCCGACTTACAGATCTCAAGACGCAGGTTGCTGCATTTCGTGTGCTGCCGCAGTACGCGGAACTGGAGGCAGAGGCCGATCAGCTCACCCGCGCGATCAATGACCTTGCGAACGCCAACGTGATTGACGCAGCCACAATCGGCGATCTGGATCGTGCACTAAAAGCGGAAGCGCCCCCGTCACCGACAGATCTTCAGAATGTCTATGCGGAAGCCGGGATCGCACTTCCGGACCTAGCGATCAAGCGCTACGAAGATGTGCAGAGCTTCCACGAATCAGTGAAACGAAATCGGCGAGACTACCTTGCCGGGGAACTGGACGCGGCGAAGCAGCGTGTGGCAACGCGAGAACAGGAGAAGCTCCGGCTCGACGGGAGGCGCGCTACGGTGATGGCAGTGTTGCAGAGTCACGGCGCGCTGGACCAGTTCTCCCAATTACAAGGGGAAGCCGGGCGCATAGAAGCGAACGTTGAGTCCCTGCGGCAGCGCTTCGAAGCCGCCGAACAGCTTGAGGGAACCAAGAACGAGCTGGAGATCGAGCGGAATCGCCTTACCTTGCGCCTCCGGCGCGATTTCTCCGAACAGAGAGCGCGATTGTCGGAGGCAATACTTGCGTTTGAGGAAACCTCTCGGAGGCTCTACGAATCCGCCGGCAGTATGACCGTGGAGGAGACATCCAACGGGCCCACATTCCAGTTCCCGATGCAGGGTTCGCGAAGCAAGGGAATCAAGAATATGCAGATCTTTTGTTTTGACATGATGCTCATGCGGCTATGCGCCAGCCGAGGCGTCGGACCGGGCTTCCTCATTCATGATAGCCATCTCTTCGACGGTGTCGATGGCCGGCAACTGATCAGCGCATTGAAGGTCGGTGCCGAAACAGCACAGGAGCTGGGCTTTCAATACCTCGTAACGATGAATGAGGACGATGCTTTCAAGGAGACTGTCGCGGGTTTTGACCTGCGCGACCACGTACTCCCAACTGTGTTGACTGATGCAGAGGAAAGCGGTGGGTTATTCGGGTTTCGCTTTTGAGGAATGGCCATGGAAGACGCCACAGAACTGGGGAACTATCTGCCACTTTCCTTCAAGAGCCCGAAGGAGTAGGAGTACATCGAGTTCCTGTGTTCGCGTGTCAGCAATTCCTGTTGAACTCCTCCAGTGTCGTCCGGAGTTGATGCTTCAGAATGTACTTCCACATCTTCGCGGGAATTTCTTTACCGAGAGATCGACTCACTTTCGTCATGAGGATGGTCCCGTCGTCAAGGACTTTGCGGTACCAGTAGTGATCGGAGCTTTTAAACAACTCCCATCCAGTCCGCTCACAGTACCGTTTGAGGTCGCGGAACTTAGGCAAGTCGGAGTGTTTCCATCAGTTCTTCATCGGTTGAGCAAAGAAGCACCTGCAGAACGAATGGGAAGTGGTTTTTCCGATTCACAGACCGCAGATAGAGCGAACGGTTCTCCATGAATTCATTCGCATACTCGCGCGCGTCCTTCATGAGTTGTTCGATCGCCTTTTGTTTCGTTGCTGCATTCACCACCTGTCCAAATGGCTCAAGCGTGAGCGTCCACGAGCCATCATCTTCCTGTGCCGTTCTTACTTTGAACCTGTCCCTTCCCGACAGGGAAAGAGCAGTTCGAAGAAGACTGGACTTGATGATAAGCACATCGTCCTCACTGTTCTTTCTCTTCTTGATGATCTGCGGCTTATTCCGCTGAACTGCATCGATAATGGCAGTGAGGTTATTGCGCGCTTCGGTGAATCGGTGTGCTCTCTGTTCCATGCCCGAAGATAGCTCATTTGTCCGATCGAGGCAATCTGTACAGAGAGGACATGAAGTGAACTGTCGCTTCATGATCACTACCAACGCCGCCAGTCGGAATGAGCGTGGTGAAGTGTGTCATAAGCCCGTGCATTGCCATGTTACCCTGATGCATGTTGCCGCTCCCGCTATGAGGTTATGTTGTATGCTTGCTCCAACACCTATTTAGGTTTATTGCTTTGCCCTAACCAGTCAAAAATCACAGGGAGAACAACGAGTGTCAGCAAAGTTGAAGTTATCAAGCCGCCTATCACGACCGTGGCAAGGGGTCGTTGCACTTCAGCACCTGCCGATGTCGATACTGCCATCGGGACGAAACCTAAACTGGCAACAAGGGCAGTAGTGATGACTGGACGCAGTCGAGTTTCGGATCCTTTGAGAACGGCGTCGCGAACACTCGCTCCTTCTTGAATCAGTTTGTTGTAATAGGAAAGCATTACCAATCCATTCAGCACTGCAACGCCGAAGAGTGCGATGAACCCGACGCCTGCCGAAATCGAGAAGGGCATATCGCGTATCCACAAGGAGACGATGCCCCCTACGACGGCCAGCGGAATAGCGGAGAAAATGATGAGCGCTTGCCGCACAGAGTTCACGGATGCGAACAACAGCAGGAAGATGAGAAAGAGAGCAACCGGCACGACAATAGTAAGGCGAGAGCGTGCTCGCTCAAGATTTTCAAACTCACCGCCATACGTGATGGTGTATCCAGCTGGCATTCTTACTTTTTCCTTTATCGCCGGCTGGATTTCCTTGACGAAGCTTTCGATGTCTCGCTCGCGAACGTTGGATTCAACAACAAGGTAACGCCGTCCGGCTGAGTGTGTGATCTCTGCCGGCCCTTCCAGCAGTACGAACTCTGCAATGTCGCCAAGCCGCACCTTCTCACCATTCGATGTCGGCACGAGAAGGTTTTGGATTTGCTCCATGTTCGATCGGGATTCCCGTTGGAATTTCACCACAAGATCGAACTGCTTCTCTCCTTCGTAGATGCGTCCGACTTCGGTCCCTGCAAGTGCAGTTTGAATCAAGATGTTCACGTCGGCAACATTGATACCGTATCGCGCAATCTTGTTCCGGTCAATGACAATCTGAAGTTGGGGGAGACCCTCCGTTTGCTGAACGCGAGCATCCGCGGAACCTCGGGTTGATTGCACGATTTGGAGAATCTCATCCCCTAACTTTCCAAGCGTCTCAAGGTCATCACCAAAGACTTTCACGCCAACATCTGATCGCACGCCGGCAATCAACTCGTTGAAACGCATTTCAATCGGCTGGGAGAACCCCCCGCCTATTCCGGGGATGTTGTTCATCTTCGCGGTCATCACTTCGATCATCTCGTCCTTGGTTTTCGCCGTCGTCCACTCTTCTGGTGGTTTCATCCTGATATAGACATCGCTTTGATGAATGCTCATTGGGTCATTCGCAATTTCGGGTCTGCCAGTCTTACTGATGACGCTAATGACCTCCGGAATTGACTTCAGTTCTGCCTCGAGCATCTGCGATGTGTGAATGGATTCCGTCAACGAGATGCTTGGGATACGGCGTAGCTCGATTAACATATCTCCCTCGTCCAATGTTGGGATGAATACACCACCTAACTGTGAGAAGAGGAGAATTGCCCCAACGAACATCGCGATTGCTCCGCCGAGCACTATCGCTTTCCGCCGCAGCGCAATGAGCAGTGTCCTGTGATACAGCGGCTTCAGGAAGGAGATGATTGGACTTTCTTTTTCTGAAATCTTCTTCTTGAGAACGAACATGCTTACCACCGGGACATACGTGAGTGTGAGGAAGAGTGCGCCGGTAATCGCGAAGACAACAGTGTATGCCATCGGCTTGAACATCTTCCCCTCGATGCCCTGCAGCGTAAGGAGCGGCAGGTAAACGATAATAATGATTGCTACGCCAAACAGAATCGGTCTCCCCACTTCAAGGAACGAGCCGATGAGGGTCTGCTGCACGGTTTCAGCTTGCATGATTGCCGGGGAGTGCTGGCGTTCGTGCAGTTTGCGGATGGCATTCTCGATGAGCACGACCGCCCCATCCACGATGATGCCGAAGTCAATCGCACCCAGCGACATCAGGTTTCCCGACACGCCGGTCACTTTCATCATCACAACAGCGAACAGCATCGAGAGCGGTATCACCGATGCGACAATGAAGCCGCCGCGGAGATTCATCAAGAGTAAGAAGAGGATGATGATAACGAAGATGGCGCCTTCTGTAAGATTCGTGTACACGGTCTTGATAGTGCGATTCACCAGCTCGCTCCGGTCGTAGTAGGGGACAATCTTCACCCCCTTGGGAAGCGTCTCTTGTATTTTGGCTATCTTCTCCTTCACTCGAGTTACTACTTCACGTGCATTCTCTCCCTGCAACATCATCGTGATGCCGCTGACGATTTCCGATGTTCCATTGATCGTGACGGAGCCTTGCCGGATTGCCGCGCCAACGTCAACGGTGGCAACATCGCGAACGAAGATTGGCGTGCCGGCTTCGGATTTCACAATGATATTTCCGATATCCTGCGTTGTTCTTGTAAGCCCGATGCCTATGACAATGTACTGTTCCTGCTTGTGCTCGATGTATGCGCCGGGAGCGTTGGCGTTGTTGTTGGCAACGGCTTCAATCACGTCACGCAACGAGAGATCGTATTTCAGCAGCTTCTGCGGATCGATGAGTACCTGATACTGTTTCAGTTCTCCACCGAATGTGTTGACCTCTGCAAGTCCCGGTGTTCCTGCAAGCTGACGCTTGATAATCCAATCCTGAACTGTACGCAGCTCCATGGGCGTATAGCCTTCACCGACAACTTCGTACTGGTAGATCTCGCCCAGACCCGTTGACACCGGGCCCAGCTCAGGTTCAGGAATTCCCGGGGGAAGGTCTGCCTTCGCCTCCTGCACTTTCTGCGAGACGAGTTGCCGCGCAAAATAGATATCGACATCGTCATCAAATACCACCGTCACTGCAGAGAGTCCGAACTTGGAAACCGAACGCACCTCTTCCACGTCGGGAAGATTCTGCATCGCCACTTCAATAGGATATGACACGAGACGCTCGATTTCTTGCGGTGCGAGCGCAGGGGCAACTGTGAAGACCTGCACTTGATTGCTCGTAATGTCGGGCACCGCGTCAATCGGCAGTGTGTTCAGCGCAAGGATGCCGCCTGCAATCAATGTTAGCATGCCTAAGACAACGATGAACGGCTGCCGCGTTGCAAAGAGAATGACTTTGTTGACCATTATGTTAATCCCTCCTCACCCGTCTTGATGCGGATTGCCCGGGAAACGGGCGAGATGAAAATTGCACCGTCTCCGGCATTGCCCGTGTGAGCATGTTGCTTGATGAGGTCAACGAATCGATCGACGTCCTCCTTCCTGCAGATGATCTCGATCTTGAGCATGTCGCTGCTCTTCTCGATCATCTCCGGATCATACTCTTCCGTACGTGGATCCTCAAAGACGCCGATGCCCTTTGCATGAAATACGGAAAGGTTTGTAACGCCTGCGGCTTTCATCGCGGAAATCACCTTGTGTCCGAGTGCAGGCCGTATGTATGCTTTGATCTCGTTCATCTCATTCCTCCTCGACAAACGTTTCTTTAGCACGCTCGCTCTTAAGGTAAAACGTTCCTTTCGTCACCACCCGCTCGCCCGCTTTCAATCCACGAAGAACTTCAGTGTAGAGCTGCGTCTCGAAGCCAATCTTCACAGAACGTTCTTCGAACGATGTGTCATTGACGGCGACGAAAACGTATTTATCGTTCTTCGTGTCCATGATTGCGGAAGAGGGGACCTTCAGACTCTTTCCACCGAACTCCGCATTTACATTGACTGTTGCGAACATCTCGGGCTTCAGCTTCGCTTGTCTGTTCTCGACTTCGAACCGGGTCTTGATGGTTCTGGTTTTTGCATCAACCATATCGTAGATCGTGGAGAGGCGTCCCACAAATTTTTCCGTTGGATAGGGAGCCACAACAATTTCACCCTGCATTCCCTCGCGGACAAGCGGCAAATCGTGCTCGAACACGTCCGCTGTGACCCAGAGTTTCGAGAGGTTCGCAATCGTGAAGAATTCCGTTCCCACCTGCACCACCTCTCCTTGTTTCACTTCTCCCGCGATGAGAGTACCATCGAACGGCGCACGCACCGGCAAGAATGAGAGCGGAATATGCGTATCCGCAAGGTTATCGATTTCTTTGTCGGTGAGACCGACAATTTGAAGTTTACGTTTAGCCGATTCATAGATTGCTTTTGCCGTACCGTAATCAGGATCCGCTGTTCTCATCAGCTTGAGCCGTTCCTCCGCCTGAACGAACTCGGATTGCATCGTGAGAAACTCCTGACTATAGAGCTCGACAAGTATTTCTCCTTGCTGCACCCGGTCATTAATAACACGGTGAACCTTTTCGATGCGACCGATGACCCGCGCCGTTATGTGGGCGGTAGCCCTATCGTTCAGCGTCACTCTCCCCGGCAGAACAAGCGGAACTGTGACGGCTTTCACTTCCGCCGGTTCAACGGCAAACTCGATATGTTCGAGTTGATGTTTGGTCAAGATAAGTATGGGTTCTCCTTCACCGTGTTTGCGTTCGGGATAGTCAACCTTTTCTTGTTCCTTGTCATTCGTTCCACAGCCGGAAAGGACCAGGGAAACCAGTGAGAGAGTAGTTACAAATGCTTTCTTCATATTTCCTCCATGAACAACATTTTGTGTTTTCATTCTGTGACCTCACCCGCAACTTCAAGTTCGACTTTCGCAGCAAGGAGGTTGAACAATGCGCGAGCGTACTCAATTTTCGTAGCCCGATACGTTCGGTAGATGTCGAACAGATTCAACGCGTCCACTTGATTGTTTCTGTATGCTGAAATGCCTGCTCGTAATTCATCCTCTGCGTCGCGCAAGAGCGACCTGTCAAACACTTGCAACTGTTCATGCGCGACGAGTGCATTTCGGAATGCGTTGATGATGTTTTGCTTAACACGGAGCCGGGCAGCTGCAATCCGAATGTCGCTGCTGCTGAGTAACGCCTCCGCTTCCTGAACTTCTCCCTTTGGACCTTGCCAAAACCACAACGGGATACTCGCGCCAAGTTGGAAGCCAAAATAGTCCGATGACCCTGTCAACGAAAGTTGCCCTGGGCGCTTCTGCCACGCAATGCCAAGTGAAAAATCCGGTAAATAGCTTGTGCGCGCAAGACTCAAAACCGATATGCTTCGTTGTGCTTCACGTTCAACAATCTTCAAAACGTTGCTGCGCTCGGTGTATGTTGCTACCGCAGAGTCCTTAGACATATCAAACGTTTGATGCGTAAGCGAATCCGTGAGAATGACATCCATGGTCCCGTCTCTGCCGATCAGTACATTCAGTTCGCCGAGCCGTGTTTGTTGGTCTCTCCGGGCTTCGACGAGATCATTCCGTAGGCGTGTGAGCTCCACTTTCGCGCGAATTACGTCAAGGTACTTGCTAGCGCCTGCCTGATAGCGTTCCGTTACCGTCTTCAGAAAATCGGAAAGCAAACCGATTATGAATTCTGCGTTGGCAACGACTTCTGCAGCCAGAAGGCATTGATAGTAGGCCTGCTTTACTCGCGCCGTGATAACTGCCTTCGTACGCAAGAGTGAGAACTCGGCAATGGATCTGCCATGCTCGGCGATGTCTATACGTGAACTGCGCTTGACAGGGAACTCGATGAGTTGCGAAAGTCCCACGTCTTTTTCTCCCGCAGCAGCAATGCTAAAATTCGTGGGAACTTCATTAAAAGTGACTGCGATCTCCGGGTTGGGAATTCGTCCGGCTTGCAGAATACGTCCCGATGCCGCGTCAACTTCGCTTTTTGCGATTTGAATAAGTGGGTTGTTCTCCAGTGCAATCGTTATCGCACCGTTCTGTGAGAGTGTGTCTAATGACTGAGCAAATGTTGTAGTCGTTAAGAAAAGCGTCGATGCAACGATCAAGCATTTCAAAGTTTACCTCTTCTGGTTATTGCTATGAGAAAGAAACAAAACTGTCCCGACCGTTGAGGATCGAGACGAGCGGCAATGTTATCCCTCAGTCAG
>CAYUWG010000093.1:0-11800 GCA_964448285.1 uncultured Chromatiales bacterium | reverse complement strand
CGCATGTCGTAGAGGCCATAAACCGTTGACGTGCTCGTGGTATTGATCGTGACGTTGTTATTCCTTGCCGTGACATCGCCGCCGAAGTTGCCCTGGTAGTACTGATAGAGATAGAATCCATACACGGTCGAGGTTGAACTGAGCGAGAACACGTTATCTTCTATCTGGTAATCACCAGAGACTTGATTCTGATACCCGTAGGCGTAAATGCCATACGTCGTGCTGGTGGCACCTGTGATGGTCACGTTATTTCCGTTCATCAGGATATCATCTTGCTGATAGGTATTGCCATAGTAGTAGATGTACATGGCGCCCTTTCCGCTCGATCCGCTCAAGGTCATGATATTGTCGGAGAAGTTCCATCCTTCTCGCGGGTAGTAGCTGTAGATGGCGTAGTAAGTAGTCGTGCTTGTCGTCGTAATCGTATTGCCGGTCACGGTCAGATTGTTCTGGTAGTACGCATACACGCCATATGCGCGTTGACCAGTGAACTCGTTGTCCACAATGACGTTATCTGCTTCGCCCGTTGACGTGCCGTAGAGATGGATACCGTATGAGCCGTTCAGAATCGTGTTGTTCTCGAAGCGATTATTGACATCGTTCGCTGTACTCGTAGAAAAGACTACCGCAAGGTTCGTGCTGGTCGATGTCGTCGAAACCGACTCGAGGTTGTTGCCGATGAACTGGTTGTTGTTGGCACCGCCTTGTAATACGACTGCCGTTCCATAGCTCGTGTTCGTTCCACGTATCGTCATGTTCTGGAAAGTCACGTAATCAGCATCGTTAAGACGAACGGTGAAGTTATTCGCGGAACTCGATGAGTTCGTCAGTATAACATCGGCTTTGTTGCCGGTCTCTGACTGGAATGTTACGGTGTTCGTCGAGGAAGCGTTCGTAATCGCGTTGATCGTGTACTGACCCGTGTACGTTCCACTGCGAATATTAAAGGTGACCGGACCGCTGATACCCTGGCTGTTTAGGGCGTTCACCGCATCCGTCACGGTAGTATAATTGGGAGCAACCCCACCAATCGTATAGGTTCCGCTCAGCTGTGCGTAACCGCTGGATGAAATGAGCACGAGAAGACCGAAGGCTATCAGCGTGTTCATGAAAACCGTGTGTTTGTGGTTCATAGCAACCTCTCAGTTATTGTTAGAAAAGATCATGACATTACCATCTGATCGTTTGATTTTGCTTTCTATGACTTTTGGTTTTGTGGGTATTTTCCCTTTCTACGTTTCCCTCCTTTATTCCCCCACTCGATCAGCTAACGTGAATATAAGGCACAGTTCTTACTGAGTCAAGAACCTTACAAACTTAAATTAACCGACGAAGCACTGTATCTCAGCCGAGGTTCTCGCTATTTCCACGGTCATCTGAGAAAGAAAAGCACTTTGTGCATGATCGAAATCTCGTTTTTCGGTTTGTATGTTGTTCTTTAAGACAGGAAGTCTAACGACCATCGGGTGAAAACACCAGAGTCCTTCAATTATGGCAGAGTCACTTACCACACTACGGAACTGACTCTCGGCACTACCGCTCAGACAGCTTTGTGCTGTTTCAACCTTGCGTAGTAAATAGCTGCACCCTTTGCCGTCAGGTATGGATCATTCGGTTCGCTCGCGTCTGCAATGAGTCGGGCATCTCCTCCAGTGAACACCATAGTGACTTCACTTCCAAATGCCCGCTCCATCTCTTGCCGTAGATGGCGTATCCCGAATCGTGCAGACCAGAGAATACCGGAACGAATGCTTGCTTCAGTGCTGTCGCCGATGAGCGAAGTATCATGCTCGAACTCGTCGCTTCTCGGGAGGAGAGCGGTTCGCTGTTTTAAGAGCGACGCGCTGGTGCGCAAACCCGGTATAATCCAACCACCGATGAAATCACCATTCGAATCGAGTACGTTCGCCGTTATAGCCGTCCCACAATCTACCGCAAGAGATGGAAAGCCATAGACTTCCCGGAGAGCGATGGCGTTACACAAGCGGTCCGAACCAAGCGACGATTTCGGATGATAGTTGATGTTGAACCAATCAACTCGATCCCCATCGATGGTGACGAGGATCTTGGGCTGAAGGATTGCCAGAGCCGAATCGGCGATTGCGGGCACTACCGAACAGAGAATAACGGGCATGGGATCCCTTCCACAGAGATCCTGATGGGCCTGCGCAATACGCGCTTCAATGTCTGCGTGCGACATGACAGCTTCGCCGACCGGATCGAGGCCGGACATGCGGATAAGCTTGCACGTCGTATTCCCGATTTGAAGAACGAGCGCTTCTTCGTTCATGATGCGAGGATAAAATCCAACTGTCGGTCGCCCGCGTCGGCACGGACAACCCGTACTCTCACCTTATCACCTAAACGGTATTTCTTCCGGCGTCGCTGTCCGATAAGAGATTTTTTGCGTGCGTCGTATTCATAGTAATCGTCCGTGAGGGAACGCACGTGCACGAGGCCTTCCACCAGCGTCGGGATAAGCTCCACGAACAGGCCGAACGCGGCAACGCCGCTGATCACTGCATCGAATTCATCTCCGACGTGGCGCTTCATGTATTCGATCTCCTTGACCTTGATCGACTCACGCTCAGCATCGATCGCGTTGCGCTCGCTTGCCGAATTCATTCGGGCGATATCCGTCAAAGCCTGCATCTGATAGCGGGATTGCTTCCCTTGTTGAATGTCGAAAAGCAGGCGATGCACGATCAGGTCGGGATACCGGCGAATGGGTGAAGTGAAGTGCGTGTAGTGGTGAAAGCCCAATCCGAAGTGGCCGATGTTTTTCGCACTGTACACCGCTTTTGCCATCGAACGAATCGTGACGTCTTGAACGACAGGCGCTTCCGGTCTGTCGGCGAGCGCTTCCAACATACGTTGAAACGACTTCGACGAGGTCGCATCCAGTGTAATGCTCAATCCCAGGTGACGGAGGAACTCCATCAGCTCTTCAACTTTCTCCGGGTCGGGGAGATCGTGAACCCGATAGAGAAATGGGACGACCACATGCTCGGTTGTCTGCCGGTTCATGAACTCCGCAACCGTGCGGTTTGCCAGAAGCATGAACTCTTCAATCAGACGCATGCTATCGAGTCGTGGCTTCGGGATGATTTCTACGGGGCGCCTTTCCTCATCGAGCTTGATGCGGACTTCCGGTACGTTGAAGTCGATGCCTCCGTCGCGAAAGCGTTTGCGCATGAGCATCTGCGAAGCTCTATGCATCACGCGCAACAGCTCGGACATATCGCCCTTTCCGGTCTTTATGATCTCTTCCGCTTCTTCGTAAGTGAACCGCCGCTTCGAACGGATGACCGATTTTTCAAATGCATGTTCGACCACGCGCCCGCGAGGTGTGATGCGCATGAACGCGGAGTACGTCAGTCGGTCTTTGCCTTCTTCAAGACTGCACACGTGATTCGAAAGATGTTCCGGCAGCATAGGGATAACGCCGTTCACTAAATACACGCTCGTTCCGCGCTTGAGCGCTTCATTGTCGAGCGCGCTGCCGGGACGAACGTAATGACTCACATCCGCGATATGGACGCCAAGCAAGTAGTTACCCTCTTCATCCACGTCGATCGAAACTGCGTCGTCGAAATCCTTCGCGTCTTCCGGGTCGATGGTGAACACGATATCGTTGCGTAAATCCCGACGCCGGGATATCTCGCTTGCGGGTATCGATTCCTGCAGTGCGCGTGCTTCGTTGAGAACATCGTCCGGGAAATCGAGTGCGAAGCCATAACGATGAACGAGCGCTTCCATCTCGACCCGCTCGTCACCATGACGGCCGAGAACTTCAATGACCGATGCACTGATATCGCCATCGGTAACATTCATTTCCGCTATGACCTTATCACCCTCTGCGGCGCCGCGCAATTGCTTCGATGGAATATGAACGAACGGCTCGCGGCCTTTCCCATCAGGCTCAAGGACAAACGAGCCTCGGTAACGGGCAATCTTCCCCACGATTCTTTTCGGCTTTCGCTCGAGGATTTCTTCAACCTCGCCGACGGTCCTTCCCTTCCGATCCTGATAACTTCGGACGCGGACAAGGTCGCCATCTATCGCGCCGTTGACTGCTCCCGCCGGAATGCGAATCGATACGTTCTCCTCGATAGCCACCTCACCAAAGCCTCGTTCATGGATCGAGATGCGTCCAACGATTTCTTTCTCGATCCGCGGAACCGCCCACTTCCTTCCATCCAAGCGGAGAATATCCCCTCGCTCCTGCAATGTCCTGAGTGCATCTTTCAGATTCTGATACTCTCGCCCCTGCTTCGGAAGGTGCAATGCGCGCGCAAGTTCTTTCGTCTTGAGTTTCCTACCGGGATGCCGTGAAAAGTACTCGATGATTCTATCGGTGATGTCGTGCTTCATATTAAAAAGAAAATCGGTAGAGAAGTTTGAATTCGTAGAGTGCAGTCTCCTGGACGTTCGTACCGACGCTCGTCCCAACGTCCTGTGTCTTCCGCGCAAACTGAATGACCATGTTCCCGAAGCCGAAGTTGGGAAAGAACATGCTCATCGGAAACTCGATGGAAATATCCGAGCTGTTGAGGTTGTTCACTTTGCCGTCGTAAGTAAAGATCACCTGGCCGATTTCGCTCGTGACTTTGAGGCGCGTGTCATCCGTTCCCAATCCTCCAAGCTCCACGCGTTTGACGACGCCTTCGAGTCCCATCTTCTTGACGAACTCCGACGCCGTTGTCGAAAGGATGGACGACCCCAACGCATTGCTGATCGCTTCAGCCTGGTCGAGAAGCCGACCTTTCTCCGCAGAGCCCATGAGTTCATCGGTAAACAATCCGACGAGGATGAACGACAGTGCGTCGGACTGTGGATCGCCGGCTCGCGGTCTGCTCTGACTGTCGGGCGAATCCCATCGCAAGTCCCAGGTGACTTCCGGCTTCTGGCGCGTACCGGAGATCTGAATGATAACGAACACCTTCCTCCGTTCGCCGGTCGTCTGGTCGGTGTGATAGTCCGAGTAAACCGCTTTGAGATCGAGGTCGGGATTTTCCGGGTCGCGAATGAAGCGCAGCTTTCCGCTCGCGCTGAATCGTTTCCCGAACTGCTCATAGTACGATTCCGTCCCGAGCGATACCTCACCGATCCAGCGGGGGCTTCCCGCCAGCTTCTCGACTTTCAATGCATCGATGACGAGCCGCGCGTTCAACTCTTCCTGTGCAAGAGTACTGAACGGCATCACGATGCGAAGCCCGCCTTCCGTCGCAACGTTGATGCTGTAATTGAGACCGTCAAAGATGGAAGGAACTTTCGTCACTGTCTCCGCACCGTTCTTGCTCCCGTTCTTTCGCGGTGCAAGCTCTCCTTCGCTTTCCCGCTTTGGGACGTCATCCAAAATGCCGTACTGAATGTTCGAATAGTCCGTCTGTGATGCGCCCTGCCCTTCTTGTGGAAACGTCAGGTTGCCTTCGAGAATGCGAACGTTGCCCGTGAACCATGAGCGCTCCAGGCGTCCGTTGAAGTTCAATCCATCGGGGCCGGATGCGATAATGAGATCGCCATACATCACTTTGACGACGGACCGCGATGCAGAGCGAAGCACTTTCAATCTTCCTTCCATGATAAGGTTGAAATCGCTGACGGCGAATCCCTTCGTCTCGATCGTTCCCGTAGCGGACATCGCTCCATCCCGCCAATCCGAAGGATCGTTGCGCACGAGAAACTCCTTGACTTCGATGCGATTTTCTTCCGGCTCTAACCGAATCTTGAAATGATAGTCCATGTTATTGAAGAGGAATCTCCCGTGCGCGTTTTCGACGGTGAGGAATCCTTCGTATTGCGGACGCTCTTCCGTACCACTCAACGTCAGGTCGGCGTTGACCTCTCCCTGCAACGGCGAAAACAGCCCGATGAATTTCTCCGTAAGTGACAACGGAAACCGATGCATCTGAATCCGCATGTTCGCCGATCCGGTCAGTCCACGTTTCTCTTCTCCTGCGAAACTCAGGTTCATCGGAACGGACCCCGAAACGAAAAATACTTTGCTCTTACTCCCATCGTTGCTCTGATGGTAAAGCTCGGAGTACAGCTCCAACGAACGCTTCGAGTAGCGGCCTTCGATCGCTATCTCCCCGAATAGCGAACCCTGAAAACCTAACTGCGCGATGAAAACGTCCACGGCAATTTCCGGCTCGGCATCCGTTCCTCCGAGGTTCAATTCGATTTCACCATCGCCGACGAAGCTCCGTCCGGTAAGCGCTTGTGGATTGCCTGTGAGATAGTACTCAAACTCGCCAATGCGCACTCCGGCGAGACGAACGTAGAACGTGTTTCTTTCTCCGGCGCTTCGCTTTCCACTGACCTGAAGAGTCGTGCCGTCGTTTTTCATGTGCATTCGTTCGACTGCGATTTCATCCTGATCGAGAGTGAAGACTACGGGATCGGTGTTCACCCATGTTTGTTTGAGAATCGAAACCGCGCACTTCGATAATTCAAGCCGATACTCATCATCCGATACGGTGCCGCTTCCCTGAAGGTCGATGCTGAGCGTCGTATCGAGCGAGCCTTTTAGCGCGAGGACAGGCGTCTTGTTTTCAAAACGAAGGAGTGCTTCAACATCGCGAAACGTTCGTTCGTTGACGTTCGCTTCATCGAGACGAAGCTTGACCGCAACTCGCAATCGATCCAATGTGTGTTCAAGGGACAGGTCGGAGATCTCGAAGTCGCACCGGAGGTTCGAAGCGACGAGGATGAGTGAGGTATCCATGTAGTGCGCATCATCGAATCGAATTTTCCCTCGTGTGAACATCCCGGTCTCCATCCCCCAGACTTCTCCTTCATACGTACCGCGAAGGTAGAGGGACCTCGCTCCGATGTAGGGCGCGAAGCGTTCCGGTTTCTTCATCACGATTTGATACTTCGCATCGATGAACTGCGTCGTATCGATACCGTCGAACGCGTGTTGTGTCGTGACCGTTCTGCTTGCAACAGATGCGAACGAAGAGTCTTGCACGAGATCGATGTCTTTGTATCCCTCAAGCAAGGAGTCGAGCTGGCGCGGAACGTAGCGAGCGAACCGTGGCAAATCGAAACGCCCTCGTAAAATCACGTCGGCGTATTGTGACTGCAGGGAGAACAATCGCTCGCTCTTTCGCTGTTGGTCCAACTCCATTGTGAGGGTATCGCGACCGATGTCAAGTTCCAGAAACTTCGAAGGCTCGAATGCGACAAGCATGTATCCACTCGCGTCGTCCAAGGATACGCTGTTGCCTTCCGCCTCGAGCGAAAAGGTGAGGTCGCTTGCAAGGGAATCGTTATCGACGACTTTAGACAGATCGAAGCTTCTTGCCGAAGCTTTCACGCGAAAACCCGTGACAGTGTCTTTCCCAAATACCATCGATCCGTTCATGTTCAAACTGCTTCCGCCCAACTGCGCTGCGAGGAGCAGCTTCAAACTGTCCGGACGAACGGTAACGTCAGCTTCGAACAAGTCCGAGAAGTAGCGTTGAAAACGAGAAGCGCTGTCGGCTTTGATCTTCGCATTCGCGGTGATGGACCCTAACGAAGTTCCCACCCCCTTCACGTTTGCCGTCAGCGTGAGCGAGGATTGGAGACGTGGATTTCGCAGAACCTTCGCAAGGTTGAGATTGCGCGTTTGCAATTCCGCATCGTAGAGGAGTTGTTCACCGCTCACGTCAAGCGTCGTCTTTCCCGAAACGGAGCCTGCGTCCGAATCCATGTCCACCTCGGCATCGAACTTCAACGGCCTACCGTAAAACTGCAGCTTTCGAAATCGCGCAAGCCCGACTTCCGAATAATCCGGTAAAGGGATGCCCGGCAATACGAACGGCAGGTCTGCGCCATGGACGATTGCGTCATCGGATACTACGTCGATGAACAGTTCCTCGCCTTTCTGAATGTCGTACATCGCGCCCGTGAAAGTGAATTCGCTGTTCAGGGTAGCAAGCCAGAGCTTGTCGATCTTCAACTCACGCAGACTGCCGTGTACCTGCACGTCGAGCGATGGAGCAGTTCCGAGAATGGATAACGCCGGCAGAAAGTACTGCAGGTCGCGCAAGTCGATGCTGTTCGATTGAAATGCAAGCATCATCGGCAGTGAAGAGAACGTTTCGAAGTTGATGTTTTCCGAAAGATCAAGTCCATCGACACGCGTCGAGATGAGCATCGATGAGCGGTTCGTCTGAACGGAAAGCCGGTCGATACGCACGGATTCTTTTTCGAAACGCACGTCGCCGGAAACGTTCTCGACTGAGACATCGCCGTTGCGATTCCCGAATCGCAGTTGATTGATCGAAAGCTGCGTCGCGCCGGGCTGCAAGTCCGCGGAAAGCGCAACGTTCAGTTTCTCGAATCGCATGTCGGCGCCGTTCAACCGATCGCGCCGCGTCGGCTCGCCGCTCGTGCTGTCGTGCATGACGAAACTCCCATCGATGATGCGCACACTCTCCACAATGATGTGCCATTCGAATTCTCCCTCTTCGGATGCGGTCGTGTCGCGTGCAAGTGAAGCGATGTTCCAGTCTCTTCCCGCAGCTTTCGTGATTGATATTTCCGGCTCCAACAGCGTGATCTCATGCAACACGACGCGCTTCCATGGAATGTGGAAGAGATTGTATCGAAGCGTAATGCTCTTCACTGCGACGATAGGCGCTCCATCACGCGTGAGTCGCACGTTTTCGAGCCGCCAACCGGAAAAGAGATTCCCGTCGAGCTTGCCGATTTCCAAGTGCGCGTACAGCGCCGAGTCCACCGTTGCAATGAGGAAATCCGTCGCTAAGGATTTGAACATCCGCGTTTCGGTGAAGCCGATAATGACCGCGAGAAGGAGAACGACGCCGATGAAAAAGAACAGGAAGAAACGGATGACACGCACGATGAGCGGTCGTCGTTGCTTTCCTTTCCGTGGACTATGAGCAGTATCGGTCAATGATCGTTTGGACGATGTTTGTCGAAGATCGATCGGGAGTGAGGGGAATGGTGACAACCCGTCCTCCGGCGCGTTCAACTTCCTCACGACCGACGATAGATTCAATGCGATAATCCGCACCTTTGATGAGCACGTCCGGAAGGAGCGCCGCTATCAGTTCGCGCGGCGTGTCTTCGTCGAACAGCGTTACGAAATCCACGCTGGCAAGACGCGATAGTATGAATGCGCGGTCGCCTTCGGGAACGATAGGTTTCAACTCCCCTTTGATCCGACGCACCGATGCATCGCCGTTCAATCCGACGATGAGCGCGTCTCCTTGTGCGCGCGCTTGTTCGAGATACTCGCAGTGCCCGCGATGGAGCAGGTCGAACACGCCGTTCGTGAATACCACGGTCTTCATCGAATTCCGGAGACGCGCGCGTTCCGGAAGCAGCTCTTCTAACGAAAGCACAAGTCCCATCAGGTGCGCACCCGGTCACTGAGTGCAGCATCGTACAGCGCATCGCGATCGACGGGAACGATGCCGACTTCTTCACAAACGAGACCACCCGCGAGATTGGCGATGTGCGCGGCTTCCTCTACGTTAGCTCCTGCGGCAATAGCACAAGCGAGCGTTGCAACGACCGTGTCGCCTGCACCCGAAACGTCGGCGACCTTGCGTGCGCGCGTCGGGATGCGATGCGCGGAGCCGTCGCTCTGAAGCAGCAGCATTCCGAGTTCGCCGAGAGTCAGCAACACGTTCTCGCATTGAAGGCGCTCCATCATCTCACGCGCGGCGCGCTCAAACGATGCTTCGTCGCCGAGCTTCCAGCCGAGCGCGTCCTCCGTTTCCTTGCGGTTCGGTTTGAACACCGTCACATTCTTGTAGGAAAAGAAGTTCATGAACTTCGGATCGACGAGAACGGGGATGTTCTTCTCTCGTGCAATGGCGCTCGCGCTTTGAATCAACTCCTCGCTGACGACTCCTTTGTTGTAATCCTGGATGACGATGACGTCGATGGAATTGATGTGGTTCGAAAGCTTGTCCGCGATGCGGTTTGCCGTTTCCGGGAGAATGGCGTTGCGATGTTCGTAGTCGATGCGCACCACATGCTGGCTTCCCGCGATGATGCGCGTTTTCACCGTGGTCGGGCGATGCGCTTCGGTCACGAGGAAGTCCGTCGCAATGTTCTGGTCGCGAAACAACGCGCGCAAATCATCTGCGTCCGAATCGTCTCCGACTGCTCCGAAGAGCACGGGTGTTGCGCCAAGGCTCTTCACGTTCAATGCAACGTTCGACGCCCCGCCGGGGTGAATGCTTTCGCGTAAAACATCCACGACGGGAACGGGTGCTTCGGGCGAGATGCGTGAGACGCTTCCCCAGATGTAGCGATCGAGCATCACGTCGCCGATGATCGCGACGAATTTCTGTCGCATGGGAGAAAAGAGTTCCTGAAGACGGGTTTCTTTAAAGGTCATAGGTCATTTCCGCGATGAAAGCGTCGAACGAAAAAACCGGATCAGTTCGTTCCATGCTTTCTGCGTGTTCTTCTTGTGATAGTGTTCGTGTTTCGGATTGAAGAAAAACTGCTTGCAGTCTTTATAGAGAACCGCTTGCACTTTCCGTCCGTGTTCGATGAGAGTCTCCCGAATTTCCTGAAGTCGCGCCATCGAAAAATCTCCATCGTACTGGGAAATCTTGACCAGCATTGGAGCGGCTACGTTCGGAAGCACTTCCTGTACGACTTCGTGAAATGCCGGATAGAATACGACGCAGGATTTGAACAACGGCAGGCGCTGCGCTGCGATCAAGCCGGCGGTTGCGCCGACATCGAATCCGAGCATCCCAACGTTGCCGTCGCACCCAGCCTCATTACGGATATCGACGACGACTTGCGCGATGATGTCCACGTCGAGCGAATCGAGTGCTGTCTCCGGCGTTCCGGTCGGCGTTCTGCCCGGTGCGGAGATGAGTGGAATGGCGTACACCCGGAATCCCTGCATCGCAAGGATTTGCAGCGTAGTGCGCACCGCTTTCTGCATCCCGAAGCGATCCGTTAAAACCACGATTGCCGGACGCGCCTGCTTCGCGGATGGCAAGGCAAATTCTACGAGGACGGAATCGCTCGTCAGCCGATACCATCGTTCCATCACTTCCGGCTCGTTTGACTGTGCAGCCAATGCTTCAACCCACAGGATCAAGAGCGCCATAGGAATCATGAATGTGCGTGCGAATCTCATTGCGCGCGCAAATTACGTAAATCGACGTTAAGCAGAGACGCTGAGGCAAGCGAGCATCTCTCTAAGCTTGACCACCCGCACTAAACCTCATCCGTCATTAAAAATTTTCTGCGGCTATTCAAATTCGAATTTTCAATTCCTTGAACAGTTGCTTGAACGCATTGCGCAACTTGTCTAATGTTGAGTGAAGAGTGGGACAGTCATCTGCCAGTTTCTACCACTCGGAAAATCTCAGGCATCGCCGAGAGACCTATCGACAAAATCATGCATCATTCAACATCATTCACATGGGAGAATTCATACCGCGTTCACGCACATTCCACGCGAGCGGACACATTGATCTCTCATTCAACACATCAATACAGGAGAACATCATGTTACGGATACTGATTGGCGGGACAGCCGCTTCGCTCGTGATCGCTTTCGGTTTGTTCGTATCGTCATGCAGCGAGGATGATGAAGCCATCATCAATCCTCCGCAAACGGAATCGATCATCGGAACGGTCGATTCATATTCACGCGGCCAGATTGCAACACCGTCCGGATTAGGAATGGAGATCATCCCCGGCGTCATCCCGGAGATGCAGAACAACACCGCTGCGAAAGTGACCTTCTCGATAGAATCCCCAGTCGAAGCGCCGGTCGCGATTCAGACTCAGGCATCGTTGA
>CAYUWG010000092.1:0-11818 GCA_964448285.1 uncultured Chromatiales bacterium | reverse complement strand
CTCGAAACGCCAAAGTACTCCAAGCTCCTGAGAATGGTGCTGGCTCGGTAAAACACAATAACTGAAACCAAAAATGAAGAGGCTGTCCAAATGGGCAGCCTCTTCTGTAATAGGCTGAGAAATCAGGAATCAGTCGTCCAGCTTATTTCACGTAATCCGTTTGGGGTTGCCTTTATGAAGAAGTGATAGCCGCTTCGCCAATCAGTACCATGATTGGATACCGGATGGGTGTATGTCAGTGAATCGCGTTCGGTGGGGGTGTTGCAGTGAACATCTGCCCCGGATCGGATGAGATTTTTATCTCGCCAAACTTATGCTCGTACTTCGAGATGTTGTCGTGCAGTGCGTTCAAGAGCAGTTTCGCGTGCACGGGTGTCATGATGATTCGTGCATGGACGCGGGCCTTTGGGACGCCGGGAAGAATGCGAGTGAAATCCACGACGAACTCCGCGTTTGAATGCGTGATGATCGCGAGATTCGAATAAATCCCTTCGGCTTCTTTCTCACCGAGTTCGATGTTGACCTGTTGTTGTGGTGCGTCGGGTTGCTGACTCATAGGATTCCTGTAGTTAAGTGTTAATTCCCTTTGCGAAGGTCATCCGCTTTGTTGTACGCTTCCGTTGCCTCCTTCGTTTTACCCAACGAGGCATAGACTCTTCCGGCCAAATCCCAGTAGGCGCTGTTCTTCGCATCGATGTCCAATAACGATTTTACATGCGGGACCGCTTTTTCGATGATCTCTTTGAACGCTGATGCTTGGGATGAAGTCGCATTCGGATCGGTGTTGTCCCGGACTTCGATGCCCCAGCGTAAGTAGGTTACGCAGATGTTGTACAGAGCGTTTTCATACTTCGCGTCGAGCACGATCGCCTTCTGGAGATAGGTTGTCGCTTCCTGGTAATTTTTCGTTTCGAGTAGGACGGTGCCGTACGCGTATTGTGCGGCTTTATCCTGTGGATTACCGTCTGCGTATTGCTTGAATTTGCTCTTCGCTTCTACGATCCTGTTCGCTGCGATATAGGCATTGAGCAATTCCTGGTTGAGACCGGCGTCGTCGGGAAACTTCGTCAGCCCTTCATTGAGAAGAGTGATAGCCTTCTCATATTTCGCATTCGCTGCCGTCGGATTACCTTCCTTCAAAGCGTTTCCTTCGTCGAGAAGCAACTGCGCGGACAACTTGTAAGCATCCGGATTCGGAGCGAGCCGGTTTTGCTCGGTAAGGGGTTCGATCGCATCGGCATTTCTGTTTTGTGCGATGAGCGCATAAGCGAGATTGACGAAGCCTCCGTATTTCGCCGAGCTGTCAGGTTCGAGAAGCGTTGCCGCACGGAAGGATTTCTCTGCCTCTTCATAGAGCGCTTTATCCTTCTTGATCTGCGCTTTGCGAAAAACATTCGCCCCGTTGTTGTATGCCTGTCCCCAGAAGTAGAGCCTGTTGGAATTCATATCGCCTTGCATTTGAGAGCCAAGCTGTTTTGATTTCTGCCATGCCTCATGGAGGCGAATGTAATCCTTCTTCACACCGTGGATGAAACCGAGCCAGTACCATGCTTCAGCACTGTTGGGTTTCTCCTGAACTTCACGTTGAAAGGCCTCGAGTGATTGGTTGAGTTTCGTCGTGTCCTTCGTGGATTCGTATTGCTGATAGTAGAGCTTACCGCTTGTGATATTCGGTGAAGAGCACTGAAAGCCGAGTGAACTCAGTCCGAGTGCGATGATGACGGCGAATCCTGCCCGGAGTGTGCGCGTCGATTTCATTGTAACTGTTCCTCAAAAATGAAGATGAAAGTGGAAAGAAGGGTGTGCCATCGGCATCCCCAAAATACCCAGAGATGCATGGAGAACCAAAATACGCCACTGCTGATTGGGATACGGACATCGCAGTGTGCTCCGCTTCAGCGTGGTCATGAACTAAACAGTGAATTACAAAGAACATGTGGCGAGCGTCCATGCTTGACATTTCTTGCTAACTCCCTATATTCCATTCGAGGCACGGCTGTGTTTTTCAGTGAATCAAAGAAACGTCGCAACCAACCGGTTGATGTCGCAGAAGCGACATTCACCTTGCCCGGCGCTACGCGCGAACGGCTCGAAGCGCTGTTGACCGTTTGCAGGAATAACCTGAAGACCGTCGATGAAGAACTGATCGCTCGCGCCTTCGAGGTGAGCGCGCAAGCGCACAGGCATCATATCCGAAGATCGGGTGAACCGTACTTCACGCATCCTTACGCTGTTGCGATGATTGTCGCGCAGGAGATTCCGTTGGATGATATCTCCGTCGTTGCGGCGCTTCTCCATGATGTCATCGAAGACAACAAAGAGTACACGCAGGAGGAAATCGCGAAACAGTTCGGTGCGACGGTCGCCGATATCGTCGATGGTGCGACGAAGATATCGAGCATCCTCCTGAGCAGGGAAGTAACGAAAGCGGAGAACTACCGCAAGCTCATGGTATCGATGATTCAAGACATTCGCGTCATCCTCGTGAAGTTTGCCGACCGGTTGCACAACATGCGAACGCTGGAGTTCGTGAACTCCGATAAACAAAAACGCATCGCGAAAGAAACACTCGAGATTTATGCGCCGCTTGCACATCGCTTTGGATTGGGCCAATTGAAATGGGAATTCGAAGACCTCAGTTTCAAATATCTCCATGAGAAGGAGTACCGCCAGCTCAAAGAGCAAATCGCACTGAAGCGCCGGGACAGAGAAGCGTACATCGCGAAGTTCACCAAGCCGATCGAAGTCGAACTCCGTCGCAACGATCTGCCCTTTGAGATCAACGGACGTCCCAAGCATCTCTACTCGATATTCAAGAAGATGCAGGACCGCGATAAAACGATCGATGAAATCTACGACCTCTTCGCCGTTCGTATCATCCTCGATACCGATGATGAGCGCGACTGCTACATGACGTACGCCATCGTGTGTGAAATCTATACGCCAATTCCGGAGCGCTATAAGAACTACATCGCACTGGAGAAAAAGAACGGATACAAATCGATTCACACGACGGTGTTGGGGCCGGAAGGAAAGATGGTCGAAGTACAAATCCGCACGAAAGCGATGCATGAGATTGCGGAGAAAGGAATCGCCGCGCATTGGGCCTACAAAGAAAGCACTCCGAACAAACAGACCGCGTTCGAAAACTGGGTGCGTTGGGTACGGGACATTCTTGAAGCGCCGCAAGGCGCAGGATCGGATGAAGAGGGCGCCCAGCAACTGATCGAAGATTTCAAGCGCAATCTCTACCAGGATGAGATCGTCGTCTTCACGCCCAAAGGCGACCTCATCAATCTTCCGAAAGATGCAACGCCGGTGGACTTCGCCTTCGAGATTCACTCGGAAGTCGGATTGCACACGATCGGTGCGAAAGTGAATGGACGCATCGTTCCTCTCAGCAGAAAACTCAGAAGCGGAGATCGTGTCGAGGTGATCACCTCGCGCAACCAGTTCATCAGCCCGGATTGGGAACAGCTCGTCATCACGAACAAGGCGAGAAATGCCATTCGACGCCATGTAAGCGAGCAGAATAAAGCGCTCGTGCAGAAAGGCCGTGAAAAGTGGGAGCGAAAGATCAAGAAGATGAAGCCCCAACCGACCGAAGAACAAATGCTTCGCGCCGTGAACAGGCTCAAGCTTCAGAGTATCACGAAGATGTTTATCGCGATCGGCAGCGAGGAAGTCGATGTCGATGATATCCTCACGATCATCCGGGAGACGGAAGCGCAACCACTTGCACCGCTGCCAACTTTGGAGCCGTCTCAGGTTTTCACGCAGTTTGCGGATCAGGCACGTTCCGAACAAGGCATTTTGATTCAGGGAATTCAAACAGACGTGCAATATGATTTTGCGCGTTGCTGCAATCCCCTTCCCGGAGACGAGATCATCGGTTTCGTCACGCGCGGGCATGGGATCAAAATCCATCGGAAGAACTGCCGGAATATTCTTCGCCTGATGGACGACCAGAACGAAGGGGAAATGCGTGAGCGCCTCATCGATATCGATTGGCCGGCCAGCGAAACGAGCGAATACCTCGGCGGCATTCGCATGGAAGGCGACGATCGTCCCGGCATTCTCAATGAAATCGCATTATCAATTACCAGCTACAACAACACGAACATTCGTTCGGTCAACATCGAAACGGAAGACGCGCACTTCTACGGATCGGTGCTGGTGTCGGTGAAAAATCTGGAGCACCTTCAGCGATTGATCGAACGAGTCCGCAAAGTCAAAGGAGTTTCTTCGGCTGAGCGGTTTGTGGAGGTAACGTAAACAAAGGAGGAAGTCAGTGAAGGTTCCGACATACACCAGAAAGGATGTCGCGCGCATTGTCGCGGAGAAGGAAAACATCAGTATTCAGGATGCTGACCGTTTGGTAAACGTCGTACTCGCTTCCGTACGGGAGGTGCTCATGTCCGCTGATCCGGAGATTCGCTTGGAAGTGAGGGACTTCGGTGTGTTCGAGGTGAAGCTAACGAGGGCCAAACCACGTGCGCGGAATCCGAAAACGGGTGACAAGGTCTATGTCCCACCCCGAAGGAAAACGCATTTCAGGCCGAGTAAACTTCTGCGCTCATTCCTCACGCAGAAGTTGGATGCCGAAGCGTTGCGCAAACTGCGAACGCGCGAAGAGATCGAACCGAATGTCTATCCCATGATGATGACGGCGGAAGATTTCATTGCTCGATGAACGACGCATTCTCGCCATCGATTACGGTGAGCGGCGAATCGGCCTCGCGATCTCCGATCCTTTAGGAATCATCGCATCCGGGTTGGGTACGTGGGAGAATTCCCCGCTACTGATTTCGCAGATCGAAGAACTCGTCGCTCGGCATAGCATCATCAGGATCATCGTGGGAATGCCGCTGACGTTAAAAGGAGAGTCGGGAAAATCCGCCCAGGCTGTGCAAGCCTTCATTGAAAAACTCGGCGAGGCGATCACGATACCCATCGAACCAGTGGATGAGCGATTCACGTCGGTGCTTGCTGAACAGACGATTCGCGCGCTCGGCGTGGGTCGAAAGAAGCGAAAAGAGAAAGCGAAAGTTGATGAGATCGCAGCGGTACATCTGCTGCAAGGGTATCTCGATTTTCGCAGAACGCTATAGCGGCTGGAGAACTTTCGATCGATCAGGAGCGGATTCGCTTCGTCGCCAGAGCACGATAGACAACGTAGATGACGGTCGCGGCAAGCCCGAGAAGTAACGCCGTCTTCAATGCCCAGAACAACAGCTTCACTGCAATGAAAACGCAGGCTATCAATACGACGATAAAGACGATGTCTCTCATAAGGACCTCACTGAGTGAACCGTTGTGATTTGCTTCATCGGTTGTGACTTTGACTACGGAAGCTTTCGCTTGATGTCGTTATAGCGGAACGCGAAGATGCTGCCCTCTGATGGAGCAGGGACGTTCCACTCGGCCATGCGCTTGTTGACATTCTGCGCGCGCTCTTCCGATGGCGGATGCGTGAGAAACAGCTTCTCCAGCGACCCCGCACTTCCTTTCCCTTGCGCATTGATCTTGTCGAAGAAATACTTGATCGCGCCGGGGTAATACTCGGTCGAGCGGAGATACATCATGCTGTAGTTGTCGGACTCCATCTCGTCGTCGCGGCTGTTTTTCAACAGGCCGAGATTCGTAAACAGATTAGCGGCGATCTGCTCGATCGCTGTCGGATTCTGGCCTAAGGCAACGCCGACCATGAACTGCAAGCCGTAATGTGTCGTCATGCGTTTTGTCGCGTGCCGGCGTTCGGCATGGGCAATCTCGTGTCCCATGACGCCTGCGAGTGCTGCCTCATTGTCGAGAAACTTGATCAGGCCGGTATAGACGTAGATGAATCCACCCGGAGTGCAGAACGCGTTGATCGTTTTGTCGTCCGCGATGATTTCCACTTTGTAGGGATAGATGCCGCGCTTTTTCACTTCAGGCGAGGAGAGAATTTTACTCGTGATTCCAACGACATAGGCTTTCACTTCGGGATACCCTTGCAGGATGGGATATTCGCGGGGATTGGTGCGAATCTCCTTATCCAATTGTTCGCCGAGGTTCACGTCATCCTTATCGGAGAAAATGTTGATGCCGCAGGACGCGATCACGACGACATATCCGATCAGTACTGCGAGGGTTATCCGATTGTGGACGAGCTTCATGAAATCTGTTTTCATAACGACTCCTTTCATGTGAGGTAGTATTCGTTGTTGGGGATCATCCAATACAGAACGCGTTTTCGGAACAGTTGCTCCACAAGCGTGAATTCTTCCGAGCCGGTCTCGTTTCGTTCAGGGTTGCCTGAAAGAAACGCTTCGACCACTTGAAATATCGCATGGAAATCTTCTTCATGAAAGAGGCGCTCGCGAACGGCGTTCATGTTTCGGTATTGTCGAAGATACCACATGACGTGTTTTCTGAAACGGGGCAGTGCGACGAAAGGACCGAACTCTCTGAGCAGCATCTCGCCATGGCGACGAATCAGCTTGGCAAGGGCATCATCATTCGGGGCGCTCTCGAAGATATCCGAAGAAAGACCTTTCTCGATGTCACGAAAAATCCAGGGAGACCCTAACGCGCCGCGTCCGACCATGACTGCATCACAACCCGTTTGTCGCTGAAGCTCGAACGCATCCTTCGCACAGAAAATATCACCGTTGCCGACAACCGGAATCGACACAGCATGTTTTGCCTCGCGTATGGAATTCATGTCGGCCTTCTGTTGATACATTGACCGGCGTCCGCGTCCATGCATCGTGAGATATGCGGCGCCCGAGCCTTCGATGACTTTCGCGATCTCACCGGGTTGAATGCTTTGGCCGGTTCCGCGTGCGCGAACTTTCACCGAGACGGGAACCGGCGAAACCCGTACCGCAGCCTCGATGATACGCGCCATCCTCTTCAGGTCATCGAGAAGCGCTGCGCCGGCGCCTGCCTCGCAAATACGTTCATTCGGGCAGCCGCAATTGATGTCGAATACCGTCGGTTGATAGGGAAGGAGCTCCTGAATCGCGATCCGGATGGTATCGGGATTCCCCGCCACGACCTGAATCGCGATCGGCCGCTCGGATGGCTCGAAGGCCGCATTGCGGTAGGAATCTTTTCGTCCATCGGTAATGCCCTTGGCGCTCACCATCTCGGTGGACATCATACCGGCGCCGTACTCACGGCAGATTGTTCTGAAGGGAATGTCCGTCGTGGAGAGCATCGGCGCGAGAAACGCCTTGTTGTTAAAAATGGATTGAAGGATATCTGCGTGCTTCATGTCGTCTCAAAATAACTTCGGAAATCGAAATCAGACAAAAACATGACATTTATTCTTTGTTCGGTTAGACGGAATCGCGTAAGTTCTATTTAGAATCGATCTAAATAGCGATGGCCACCAGCAACATAAACGAATTTTTCACAGAGTACCTTAGACGAAGGAATCTTCGGGTCACTCCGGAGCGCTGTGAGATTCTCGACGCTGCGATGAAGAACGACGAGCATTTCGATGCCGACGAGTTGTATCTCCAACTGAAATCGCAGGGAAGCAAGGTTTCCCGAGCAACGGTTTACAACACGCTCGACAGACTGACCGAGTGCGGCATCCTCGCGCGATACCGCTTTGGCGAACGTCTGGCCCGCTATGAACTCATCTATGGGTTTGAACCGCACCACCATATGATCTGCCGATCGTGTGGTCGCATCGAGGAGTTTTCCGACAAGCGCGTTGAATCGCTTGCGGGAAATGCGGCGACGAACGCCGGCTTCGCGATGCACGATGCGGTGCTCCACATCTACGGACTCTGTCCCAACTGCAACAGGAATGACGATGACTAACGACCACGTTTTACTCAGCACGATCACACGCGGCACGCGCGTTCGTATCGGACGGCTTCCGGACGGCGATGCGCGAGCGCAATTCATTCGCATCGGCCTCATTGAAGGAGCGACGGTGCATTGCAGCGAAAGGCTCCCCGGCGGCACGATGGTGCTTCGTCATGCCCGCCAGGAAATGGCCATCAGCCGGGAGCTATCAGAGCAGATTCACGTCTCCGTCGAATAACCGTTCTCTCAGTCCCTCCATGTCGAACCCTCTCATTCAACACCGCGCACACAAACACCTCGACATTCATCACCTACCCGGCGATCCGACCAAACCGAAGGTCGTTCTCGTTGGAAATCCGAACGTCGGGAAATCGGTCGTCTTCAACTACCTCAGCGGCCTCTATGTCGATGTTTCGAATTTTCCCGGAACGACCATCGAGGTATCCGTTGCGCCATATCTCCATTACGAGTTGTGCGACACACCGGGCATCTACGGCGTTTCCTCGTTCAATGACGAAGAACGCGTCGCGCGTGACATCATTCTCAATGGCGACGTCATACTCAACGTCGTCGATGCGGTGCATCTCGAGCGGGACCTCTTTTTAACACAGCAACTCATCGACATGGGAAAGCGCGTCGGCGTGATCGTCAATATGATGGACGAAGCGAGAAAGCGCAGCATCGAAATCGATTTGAAAGGATTGGAAACGGAACTCGGAGTTCCCATCATCGCGACGGTCGCAACGAAGAACCAGGGAATGGAGGCAATCCACGAGCTTATCGTTCGTGCGCGCGAAGGAGTGCAGAACAAAGAATTGCATTCGAAACTCCATCTCATGCTGACGCACGTCGGTTCGCAAGCCGAGGCGTTACTCGTTTTCGAAGGCGACCGGATCATCGCCGAGCGGCATGGCGTCGTTGCGGGCGATCAGGAGCAACGGGAAAGCATTTACATCGACAGGCGCAATCGCGTGAATCGCATCATTCAACGCGTCGTCTCCGACGTCCATCCCGGACAGCAATTCTCCGCGGTCTTCGGGCGTTGGGCAGTTGGCGCATGGTCGGGCGTTCTGATTCTCATCGGAATCCTCTATGCACTCTACCTCTTCATCGGTGTGTTCGTCGCGCAGGACCTCGTGAACTTTACGGAGAACGACATCGGCAAACAGATCGTCGAATTCAAAATCAAGTCGCTCGTTGCGGAACACGCCTCGACAAGCATCGCCGTTGACGCACTGAATGAAGCCGATGAAGTGATCGACGGCAGGGTATTCGAATTTCCCGACGGGACAAGCGCGAATCCGGAACTGCTCAAAGAGTTCAGGCGCTTTGCGACGGACCATGCACGCGAGTACCATTTCACGTATCACAATCCTGTCCTCACCGTACTCTTCGGAGAGTTCGGCGTCGTCACGATGACCTTCACCTATCTCGTTTTTCTGCTGCTTCCGCTCGTCTTGGGTTTTTATTTCGCACTCTCCATCATGGAGGATAGCGGATACCTCCCGCGCCTTGCAACGCTTGTCGATCGTGCGCTTCGAGTCATCGGACTGAACGGGCGCGCGATCATTCCACTGATTCTCGGATTCGGATGTGTCACGATGGCGACCATCACGACGCGGTTGCTTGGAACTCAACGCGAGAAAACGATTGCTACGACGATTCTTCAACTTGCGATTCCCTGCTCTGCGCAGTTGGGTGTGATCGCCGCATTGCTTGCGACCGCCGGACTTCAGGCAACGATCATTTACATGGGAGTGATCTTCTCATTCCTTGTGATCGTCGGCACGACGCTCAATCGCGCGCTCCCCGGTGAAACATCACCGCTGCTCCTCGACCTGCCGCCGATGCGGTTGCCACAGATGTTCAACGTCTTTCGCAAGACTTGGATCAAGACATATTTCTTCATGAAGGAGGCGAGTCCGTGGTTTCTCATCGGATCGCTTGCGGTCAGCATTCTGCAGGTAACCGGTTTGCTCGAACGAATTCAAACCACGATTCAACCGCTCGTCGTGTCCTGGCTCAAGCTTCCGAAAGAAGCCGGGACCGCGTTCGTCATGGGACTCGTGCGTCGCGACTTCGGAGCCGCGGGTCTTTACTCCCTCGACCTGACTTCCATGCAAACCGTCGCTGCACTCGTGACGATCACGTTGTTCGTTCCGTGCATCGCCTCTTTGATGGTGATGTTGAAAGAACGCGGTATGCGACAGGGATTGACGATCTGGATTGGGAGTATGGTGCTTGCATTCCTCGTCGGCGGAATCGTCGCACAAGCGCTTGTATAGCTTAGCTTCGGTTCAGTCGAGCAACACGATCTTTCTCAAAACAGAGTACAGTCTTTCGTTGCCGGCAGTGATCGTCATTCGGACGAAGTATGTTCCTCTCGTAAGAATCGCAACCGGTATGGACAAAACCGAAAGGCCGCGCTGACATTCCATTGGATCGTTAGTGAAAATTTCTTTCCCGAGCAGGTTGAAGACCGTCGTTCGAATGAGAGCGCGTTCTGATGATTGAACGACGAAGTTCGCGCTCACATCGCTCGCCCGAATCGGTTGTGGAAAGACTGTTCCGATCGAAACGGGCAGCGACTCGCTTGCCGGTTCAACAGCACTGATGATTCCGTACCCGATGCCCATGACCTGTACGAAGAGCGAGGGCGTCGCCTGATCGGTGACGAAGCGGATGTAGCCGGCGCGGACGCCGTTGTTCAGCGGGATGAATTGAACGGGCACGAGCACCGAATCGCCCGCCTGCACTTCGATCGGGAAGTTTGCCGGTGAGTTGAAGTCGCGGCGATTGCTTCCGCCCGACTCGGCTGAGAGAACCTGCAGCGGCACGGTTCCGGTCGATTTGATCGTGACGTATCGCGTTTGCGGCAAACCATCACTGCTATCGAATACGAGCGTTGCGGGACTGATCGTGCCCGTCGAATAGACGCCGTTCCCGTTGAGGTAGAGTGTTCTCGTGCTCGAAGAACCGTTGCTTATCATCGTGAGGAAGGCGCTTTGAAAACCGTTGAAGCGCGACATGAACCTTACCGTCAATCCGATGGAATCACCCTGTGCAACGATAACTGGGAGCAGTGGCGGATTGAGAAGCTCGAATGATGAAACGGACAATCCGTCGAAGCGCAACGTGTGGATGGTCAATGGGCCGAAGCCGATGTTCTTCAGTATCCCTCCGAGAACCGTATCGACCGGTTGCCCGACCTTTCGCGTTCCGAAATCGATGCGCGTCGGGAAGCTCGTGAAGTTCGGCTGCACGCCCGTCCCGCTCAACCGGATGAGATGCTGTGAGCCTGCGGTGTTATAGACGATGCGAAGATTCGTCCAACGGTACCCGGCTGCGCGAGGCATGAACGCGACTTCGATCGACACGGAATCACCCGGAAACATCGTGAAAGGAATCGCCGGGTGATTGAGCAATAGAAAGTCCGTGGACTGTGCGCTCGTCAGAGAAATCGTTGAGACGGGCAGCGGTTCATTGCCTTCATTCTTCAAGACGATCCGCTTCTCCATCCGCTCGCTGTACTGAACCGTATCGAACGAGACGCTGTCGAGCGGTATCGGCGTGATGCCGATGCGTTGGGCATAGATGTCCGCCGAGCCGTCGAGAACGCGCCCGTCCGTCCATACGAGTATCGCAGAACCCGGAAGGCTTCGCACCATCTTCACATTGATCTGGTTGCGTTCCGCTCGAAAGAGAGGGATGCCGTTCGTCGTCCAGCGCATCGCTCCGGAGGAGTATGTGCTTTGTATGGCGATGTCGAAGTCCGTCGTGGCTCGTCGATCCTGCCACACGAAGAGCGCTCCGCCGGCGCCGTCGTCCATCGCCGTTGCCAATTCCTGCGTGTCAGTCGTCGTGCAGATTGCAAGGCCGTTGAGTGAGTCCGCTCCGGTCACTTTCCACTGCGCAACGCCGAGATCATCGATGCGGCGCGCATAGAGATCGGACGATGCGGTGCCGGATCGATAATCCGTCCATGCGCATATCGCGCCGCCGATGCCGTCCG
>CAYUWG010000091.1:0-12146 GCA_964448285.1 uncultured Chromatiales bacterium | reverse complement strand
AGCAGAGCGTTGGTGAATTACGAGGAATGGGGAAAGTCTAAGATCGAAGGAAGGATATCATCGCCGCATCGCGGCGCGACGGAAGCAACGGTCGTTCAGCGTCGGGCGATCGGCTCGCCGGAGGCTGAAGAAGAGGGTTCGTACGTTGCTTGAGGAGATATTCATGCTTTCTTTTTTCAGAAAAGGCAGCGCAAGTATAAGGCCTTGAAGATGGAATTGCAAGAGGTGGGGAGGAGAGACCGTGGAGTGAAGTGAGGAGATTTTGATCGATACGCTTGCTGAGTGGTCTTTAATCAGCGGTGATAGAAAATTTGAAGGCAGGGTACTCAAATCGTCGGGAATACTTGAACAGAGAGCCCTGCTACGGTGTCGTTGGAAAACCACGAGGTGTATGCTACCTCCATTTAGCCACGACATCGAACTCGACAAGTTCCTTCTTTGAGTTTCGCTTACGAATCGACCGGCATTCAACTTCGGAGAAACCAATTTCAGACAGCATCTCTGCGTACAGCCGCTCGGTTGAAACTCGGCCGAGCGTGTTGGCTCCTTACCCCCTCATACCCAAACTCCTTCAGGTTGGCTGCGATGGCGGCATCCAGCTTTGCGGCTTCTTTCTTCTGCTCGTACAGTTGCACGTTTGATCGTCTCATGCCCCACCGCCTTTCTTCTTGCGGCTGGTCTTCTGCGGCTTCACTGCTTCGAGTTCTGCCTCGATTTCTTCAACCGTTGGCAGAGCCGATCGCAATTCTCGCGGCAGTGCGCGCGTCAGCTCATACGTCGAAATGCCGATGGGCTTGTCGATGCCGGCGAAGCTGTACTCCGCAGTCAGCCGGTCGCGTTGTTGGCAGAGAATCAAGCCAATCGTGGGTTGGTCGTCGGGACATTTGAGACGGTCGTTGATGACATTGCAGTAGAAGTTCAGCTTGCCGGCATATTCGGGTTTGAACTTGCCCTTCTTCAGGTCGATGACGACGAAAGCCCGCAGCCGCAGGTGATAGAAGAGCAAGTCGATATAGAAGTCCTCATCACCGACATCGAGCCGATACTGTCGTCCCAAGAAGGCAAACCCTTGGCCGAGCTCAAGCAGGAATTTCTCCAGATGGTGGATGAGTTGGGTTTCCAGCTCACGTTCGTGGAAAGGCTCCTCAAGCGTCAGGAAGTCGAAAATGTAGGGGTCCTTGAGTGCCTGTTGCGCAAGATCAGACTGGGGCGACGGCAAGATAGCCGCGAAGTTTGAAACGGTCTGGCCGTGGCGGGTATGCGCCTGCGCGTCAATCTGATGCGCTAGAATGTTTCTGCTCCACCCGTTGGCCAACGTCTGTTCCATGTACCATCGCCGAACAGAAAGGTCTTTGACCTTCTCGATCAGAATGATGTGATGAGCCCATGAAACCGACCAGAGCAGGCTATCCTGCAATAGTGCCACCGCCGGTGGCACTATTGCGGTGGGACGATTTTGTGCCACCGCCGATGGCACTTTTTTCGACGCAGACAACCGTGCGGGTGGTGCTTGTAGCGCGTCCAAGGGCGTGGGATACTCCCGGTAGAACGCCAACATCCGTTTGATATTGCGCTCCGAGAATCCCTTCAACTCCGGCAATTCGTTCTTCAGCTCCTTGGCCAGGCGCGGTACCACTGCCGCACCCCATCCCTCGCGACGCTGGCGGTCATCGATCATCCGCCCGATGTCCCAGTAGAGATGGACGAGCTCGGCGTTGACCGCCAGCACCGCACGCGTCTGGGCAGCCTGGATGCGGCCCTTCACATCCGCGAGCAACACAGCGAAGTCGGTACGGCCGACGGTCGCGTTTTTCGTTGTCCTACCAGCCATACCCAAGCTCCTTCTGGTTGGCGGCGATGGGGGCATCGAGCTTTGCGTGGATAGCAGGGCAGTCTGCGACAAATACACCGTCTTCGTCTCGAGTGATTGTGGTTGTGAACTTCATGAGGTCCTCTGTTGCCTCCAATATCAGACGCTCTATAAAGGTAAGCAAATAGTGGTGACCGGCTGACGCTCCGGTTCAGCGGCGCTAGCTTGGCTTTGTTCAAGCCGGTTTCAATAAGCTACAGTGCTGTTAAAGCAAACAGGAGTTTCTTCAATAAACCTTGGCTGATGCCCGGTTCAAACCGGCGGCCAACGATGCTGTTCAGCGCTTTCTCGCGCTCTTTGCGACTGATCTCTTCGTGAGTTTTGCCGTGACCGCTTTTCGCGAAGCAGCTTTTGCGGTTTTCTTTCTCTTCGTCGGAACGGCTTTCAATTTCTTGGCGGAAGCAGAACCGGCTCTTGTCGCCTTCGACGGTTTCTCACGCCGGACAGCTTTCGATCTCTTCGCAGGCGCCGTTTTGGATTGCTTCGAAGATGTGGAAGTTTTTCGCTTCTCGTTTCTTTTCGCGCTTCCGGCATTTCGCTTCGAGGAAGTTTTCTTCGCGGGCGTCTCTCGCCGCAACTGTCCTGCCCGTTCCAAACCGAGAACTTTCGAAACAGTGATCCCAATGACGGCGGGATTCTCGACAACATAAATCCCTGCCTTCTTCATCGCTCTCATCTTCTCTTCTGCAGTCCCTTTCCCGCCCGCAATGATCGCACCGGCGTGTCCCATGCGGCGTCCCGGAGGGGCTGTACGACCGGCGATGAATCCAATGACGGGTTTCTTGCCGAACTTGCGCATGAACTCTGCGCCTTCTTCTTCCGCCGTACCGCCGATCTCGCCGATCATGACGATCGCGTCCGTGTTCGGGTCATCGTTCAGAAGCTGGAGTGCGTCGATGAATTGCGTGCCGATGATCGGATCGCCGCCGATACCGATGCAGGTCGATTGGCCGATTCCGATGCGCGTAAGCTGAGCGACGGCTTCGTAGGTCAACGTGCCGCTGCGCGAGATGACGCCGATGTTTCCTTTCTTGTGAATGAAACCCGGCATGATGCCGACCTTGGACATGCCCGGAGAAATGATCCCTGGACAGTTCGGTCCGATGAGCCGCAGACTGCATCGCTTCACATAGTCAAAAGCGCGAATCATATCCTTCGTCGGGATGCCTTCGGTAATGCAGACGATAAGCGGAATTCCCGCCGCCGCCGATTCAATGATGGCATCGGCGGCAAATGCCGGCGGCACGAAAATGCATGATACATTCGCCCGTGTTTTTCTTACCGCTTCCTTAACCGTGTTGAATATCGGCACGCCGAGATGCTCTGTTCCTCCCTTTCCCGGTGTGACGCCTGCAATAACCTTCGTTCCGTATTCGATCATCTGTTGCGTGTGAAATGTCCCTTCGCTTCCCGTTATCCCCTGAATCAGGACGCGGCTTCGCTTATCGACCAAGATACTCATGCTGAATAGACTCCAAATAGCTCAATGTGATAGAGAATGTCCGTAAAAATCTCGAACATCATTACAAAACTACGCCGGTATGCGCGGTCATACAAGCTATGGCATGAAATGACGTCTTGGAGACCTCTCAACCTTCGCGTTGCGAGAGTGCTTTTGAGACTTCATTGCAAGGGAATCTCTCTTGCGACTGAAGCCTCCTTTGCTTTTACCTGTGGTGAATCACGGAGATTATTCGAAACTGAATTGGGCTTGGGTTGTCGTTCTATCCGTGCATCCGGGGTTCGTTCGGGAGCGATGCGACGATGTCCTTTTCGAGCGTTGCCAATTCTTCGAATCGCTCGACGACCGCTTTTACCGGAAAATATGTTTTCGCAATGCGAAGGAACAGCATGTGATGTCCTGCTTCCGAAGCGACAAGGTCGGCATAGAGTTCTTTCTCCGCGCATTGCGGAAGGGCGGAGGACAGAAGCTTGAATCGCTCCGCGGAACGCGCTTCGATCAGTGATGCACAGATCAGCGTGTCGAGCAAACGGTGAGGCTCATCCTTGCGCACGGCGGCGAGCAATGCATTCACGTATCCATCCGGTCTATCGCGCTTCAAAGCGAGGCCGCGCGATAGCGTGAGCTTCAGGACTCTCTCGAAATGCTGAAGTTCCTCAATGGCAAGCGCCACCATCCGCTCGACGAGAAACGCGCGGTCAGGGTAGCGATTGAGTAAAGACATTGCCGTGGCGGCGGCTTTCTTTTCGCAGTGAACGTGATCGAGAAGAATCGAATCGATGTTTGCAACGGCAGTGCGCACCCACTCCGCCGATGATTTCGATTTCAGCTTCAGCATGTACCGCTACGTTTTCTGCTGCTTCTTCTTTGCGGCGGGGAAAAGGATGTTGTTGAGGATGAGCCGGTAGCCGGGAGAGTTTTTGTGGAGGTTCAAATCCGTTGGCGGGTCGCCAACCTGATGCTGGTAATCCTCCGGATCGTGTCCTCCGTACCAGGTGAACGTCCCGCGACCGTAGTTTCCGTGGAGGTACTTCACTTCGTCGGTGCCAGCCTTTTCGCCGAGGATGACGACGCTCTTTTTCACGAGATGCTTTCTGAACGCGGTCGTTTGTCCGAGGAAACCCGGGACGACGTTCACGTGATCTTGCGTGAGCATTGTCGGGACAGGATCGTACTTCGCAGAGAACTCGAACAACGTGAAGTAATCGCTGTCCGGGCGGCCGGTGAGATTCGGCGTGACGTCGATGTCGCTGTACTCGTACTCCATCGGATTGCGAACGAGTTTGAAATCCGTAAACGCGAAGGTCTTCGAATAATCCAACCGCTCCTGGCAATCGGCGTCGGGCGGGTCGCCGTCGAACATCACGTCGCAGATGTCGGTGTTTTCCGCTGCGAGTGCGATATCGTACGTGTCAGTCGCCGAGCACATGGCGAACATGAAGCCGCCGTTGCCGACGTACTCTTTCACCGTTCGTGCAACGGCTTTCTTCATTTCGGATACCTTCTTGTAGCCGAGCTGCTTCGCCATGTTCTCGTTGATCGCAACCTGCTGAATGTACCACGGGAAGGTGCTGAACTGCGCATAGAACTTTCCATACTGCCCGGTGAAATCTTCGTGATGGAGGTGGAGCCAATCATACTCTGCGAGCTTGCCTTGCAGCACGCCATCGTCCCAGAGCTTGTCGTAAGGAACTTCGGCGTATTCCATTGCAAGCGTTACGGCATCGTCCCACGGCTGGAAGCTTGGCGGCACATACACGGCAATCTTCGGCGCTTTCTCCAATCGCACGACGTCCATGTTCACGTCGGGACTTTGTACTTCCGCATAGACTTGCGCCGCCTGCGCGCCGGAAATAGCCTCGAAGGCGACTCCCCGAACGCGGCATTCGTTCTCGATGAACGCGTGGTGATTCATCATGAAGCTGCCGCCACGGTAATTCAGGAGCCAATCCACTTCCACGCCCTTCGTCAAAGCCCAATACGTGATACCGTATGCCTTCAAGTGATCCGTCTGCTGGAGATCCATGTGGATGAGGATTTTCTGCTGAGCGGAAAGTGAGAGCGGGAAGAGAATGAGGAATGTGAGCAGGAGGTTTTTCATAAGTGGCTTTTCCGCAAATCGATAATGCGCTCACGCGCTTTTCCGGAATGAATGGAGTTCGGGAGGTCGTTCAACAAGCGCTGGTACGCTTCAATCGCTTTCGCACCGTCGTTCATGTGCTCTTCATAGAGCCTGCCGAGTGCGAAGAGAAAACGGTCGCGAAGAATGCTGTCGGGATAGCGCTTGAGGGCATCGATGAATGTCCTTTCGGAATCTTCAACGCGCCTCATGAGCAACTGAATGTTTCCCAATCGCAGATACGCGTAATCCAACAACGGGCTGGTACCATGTTTCTCGATGAGATCGCGCAGCACGGCTTCTGCTTCGGAAAACTTCCGCTGGCGTTCGAGAAACTGGGAATACGCATAGCGTTTGAGCGGTTCTTCACTCGGCTGGCGGTACTGCTGAATGAAGAGCGAGAGCGAAAGCGCGTCGTTCGTGATGTCGTTGCTGACGTTTTCCATAAGGGGTTCAAGCATCTCGACGGCTTTTTCGACGTCGCCTTTGAAATACTGAATCTCCGCGATTTTGAAGCGCACGTCGTCGCGCTGTTCCGGAAGAAGCAATTGGAGTTCGAGCGTCGCCTCGTATTGCTCGGTCGCGCCATCGAGGTCGCCCTTGGCAATAAGGATATCACCAACGAGGATATATCCATCGACGCGGCCGGTGGCTTCCCGCCTGTTGTCATTCTGCTTTTCGAGAATCGCAAGCGCGCCGTCCATGTCATGAAAGCGCGTGTACTTGAGGTACGCGATGCGATAGTAGCTCTCGGACGCGACCGGGTGAGTGGGAAACGCGCGAATGACTTCTTCATACATGGCGATTGCACCTTCATAGGAAACGACGGCTTCACTGCTCGGTAAATCCGTCGCACGCGATGGTGTGCGCAGCGCCTGGGGGACGTCGTTTTTCTCGCTGAGCGCTTCGATGGTGCGAGCGTGGTAGAAAAACACCTCCGGCATGAACGTCGCTTTCGGGTATTGTCGCTTCAGGTCTGCGTATGTTTTTTCTGCCGCGTGAAAAGCTTTGTCCTGGTATGCGCGCTGGGCGAACTGCAGAAGTTCGATACCGTTCGATTTCTGCAAGCGGTCAATCTCGCGATAGACTTCGTATGCTTCGGAGTAATTCTTCTCCTCCATGTACAGCCATGCAAGCAATTGCCGGACGGCGATATTCGATCCGTTATCGTTCGCTGCTTTCCGCGTCATCTTCTGCGCGCTTGTCAGAGCTTCGGGAATGTCTGAGAATTGCGCGATGTACTGCTGGATTTGCCAGACGGAGGTCGGAGCGGCGAGAACGTACTGGATATACTCGTTCATGGCAGCATCGAACTTCATGTTCATCGCATACGCACGCGCAACTTCGAAGATGAAAAGCTGTGGAGACTTCAACGCCTTTCGCCCGCGCAACAGGTAATCGACCGCTGTTTCATATCGCCTGTTGTTTATCGCTTCTTCCGCGATCCAAACATAGACCTGTGAGTCGTACGGTGCTTTCTTCAACGCTTCATCCCAGTCAGAAAACGCCTTGTCCTCATTTCCCATTCGCAGCCATGTGCCTCCCCGAACGACATACAACTGCGTATCCTGCGGATAGCGGTTCAAGCGAGCCGTGATCAATGCGATCACTTCGTCATACCGTTTCAAAAGCGTCAGGCATCGACGAACGCCATCGAAGTAGCTGCTGTTGTCCGGGCGGAACGTGTACAAATCCTGATAATACCGCAACGCCTGCTCGTACTTGCCGGCTTGCTCGTACGTTTGGGCGAGACGGAAGGTGTTCGGCTCATCCGCAACCTGTGCAAAAAGCGGGAATGCATGGAGACAGACGAGAAGCAAGAAAGTGGAGAAGGAGAAAAACACAGTCGATACGGTCCGGTTCACGGGTTCAATGATAGAGGAAAAGCATTGTTCACGCAACAAGTACCGTGATTTCGACTCGCTGCGGCAAACGAGATTGAAAGGCAGATGCTTATATTGCGCGTTGATGATGAGGCATTCCCCTTTCGTGCCTGAAAGCTGGCAACTCAATTGAAAACACTCGCACTCTTTGGTTCAACCGGTTCTATCGGAAAGAACGCATTGGAAGTGGTCCGGAGAAATCCCGATCATTTCTCCGTTCGATACCTGACGACGAACAACAATGTCGAACTCCTCGCGGAGCAAGTGCGTGAATTCAAGCCGCGTGCGGTTGCGGTCAGCGACGCAGATGCGAGAAAGAAAGCACGAGCGATGCTTCCCAAGGAAACGGAAATCGTCGAAGGCAACGAAGGGCTGCTCGACATCGCTCGACGACAGGATTACGACATAATGATCAGCGCACTTGTCGGCTTTGCCGGACTCCAACCGACGATCGAATCGCTGAAAAACGGTAAGCCCGTTGCGCTCGCAAACAAGGAGACACTCGTCGTTGCCGGAGAGATTGTCAATCGCCTTCTTGCACGACACAGGGTCGAACTTACGCCTATCGACAGCGAACACAGCGCCATTCTGCAGTGTCTCGTCGGCGAGCCGGAGGGATCCGTCGCTCGGCTCATTCTCACCGCAAGCGGAGGACCCTTTCGCGGATGGAGGAAAGAACGCTTGCAGGCCGTCACTGTCGATCAGGCGCTCAACCATCCCAATTGGAGAATGGGGAGCAAGATCACGATCGATTCGGCGACGCTCATGAACAAGGGACTTGAAGTGATCGAGGCGCACTGGCTCTTCGACATCGAGACATCACATATCGACGTTGTCATCCATCCGCAATCGATCATTCATTCGATGGTAGAGTTCACCGACGGTTCGGTCAAAGCGCAGTTGGGAATTCCCGACATGAAAATTCCGATCCACTATGCGTTGACGTATCCGGAACGAATCGCAGCCGATTACCCGCGTTTGGATTTTCGCGCGATGGGCAACCTTACGTTCGAAGAACCCGACATCGATACGTTCCGTTGTTTGCGTTTCGCATACGATGCGCTCGAAGCCGGCGGCACCGCTCCCGCATGTCTCAATGCCGCGAATGAAGTTGCGGTCGCGGCGTTTCTCGAAGGAGACATCGGATTTCTCGATATTCCGGCGGTCATCGAAGAGTGCCTCACGATGATCCCAAACAATTCCGCGGATTCCATAGAATCCATCATTGCAGCCGATGCGGATACGCGCGCCTACGCTCGCGAGTGCATCGCCAACTTCCCACACGTTTCTGTTTCACTAACCTGATATCCATGGAAGTCCTCAGTCAAATCTTCTATTTCATCATCATCATCGGCGTGCTGGTGTTCGTGCACGAGCTCGGGCATTTCCTCGCCGCAAAATTGTTTCGGATGCGCGTCGAGCGCTTCTCGATCGGATTTCCGCCACGCGCGTTCGGAAAGCAGATCGGTGAAACCGACTACTGTGTGTCGTGGCTTCCCATCGGCGGGTATGTCAAGATCTCCGGCATGATCGACGAGAGTCTCGACACCGAGCATCTGAATAAAGCGCCCGAGCCGTGGGAATTCCGCGCAAAGCCAATCTGGCAGCGCATCATCGTGATCACGGCCGGCGTCATCATGAACATCTTCCTCGCAATCGCAATCTTCTGGGGACTGAACCTTTCACGTGGCCTTGAATATCACCAGGTCACCACGATCGGGCACGTAGAGCCTGCATCGCTTGCGGAAAAAGCTGGTCTCACTCCCGGTGATCATATTGTCGCCGTCAATAACGTCGCCGTGAAATATTGGGAGGACATCGAAAAGACGATTCTCTTGAAGTATCTCGTCGAAGACTTGGAAATAGCAGTCGAGAGAAACGGTCAGCGGGAGGAACTTACGCTTGCTCAGAATACGCTGCACGCATTGAGCAAGGAGCGTTTCGGTATCATTCCGGCTGGAAGCAGCGCGCTTATAGATCGCGTGGAACCGGACCAACCGGCCGCTATGGCGGGCCTCGATGCAGGTGACGTCATCGTGCAATTGGATACGATCCCCATCCGCACGCACGTGGACGTGATCGAGTACATCAGCACACGCGCAGGAAGTATTCTCACGGTGACGTGGGAACGCAATGGAAAGCGCATGAGCAATACCGTCATTCCCAATGAAGCAGGACGCATCGGCATCGCCATCCGCACGAACGTCGATGCACCGGTCGTTCGCGAAGAGTACAACGTCGCGGAAGCGTTCGTCGCAGGCACGCGTGACTTCGTGACCTTCACCGTTCTTTCCGTCACGAATATCTGGCAGATCATCATCGGTGAGACGAGCTTCAAGCATTCGATCGGCGGTCCGGTGAAAATTGCCGAGATGGCAGCTGCACAGGCTGAGGTCGGCATTTCGAGTTTTCTCGGACTGATGGCGCTTCTGAGTATCAGTCTCGCGATAATCAACATCCTGCCATTCCCGGCATTGGACGGCGGGCATCTCATGTTTTTGATTTATGAAGGAATCTTTCGACGCGAAGTGCCAAACAAAGTCCGTCTCGTCATGCAGCAAGCCGGCATGGTACTCCTCTTCGCTCTGATGGCTTTCGTGATCTACAACGACATCGTGAATTAACGCTCACGAATCGACGCGAACTGCTCAGGTCAGGGGAGCGCTTTTACGGGGAGCGGGAGATCGGCATTGTTTTTCGCTCGCGGTGCGTCTATTTTCTTCCCCGGTAACACTCTGCCGCTCGACCAGTGCATTCATACACCGCGCGCTTCCTGCTCTTCGTTTTTCTCCTTCCCAGCGCGTGCTACCTATCCGTATCTCAAACACTTCCGGATTCCTCCCTACGCCCGACCATCGATACGATACGCCTCACTGCGAACGATACCATTCGTTTGAAGCATGAATTCATCCAGCGGGATTCTTATGATTTTCGTGTGAATGCTGCTGCACTTCTCGATTCGATCGACTATCGCATGAATCCTCGATTCGGATTCCTTATCCTGACGAAATCCGGGCGAGAGAAAGTTGAAGCCGACTCGATGATCATCGCGAGCTACCGCGCAATTCCTGTTCGTTTGCCGGCAGTCTTTCGCAAGCGCGAACTCATCGTGAAAGCGGATACGACGCGAAGCGATACGCTCCGCGTTGCGACCTCATCGACGTCGATCGACATCGAAAGCATGTTCGGGCCGGAGTTGCAAAAAAGCGGTTACCTCGGTCGCGGTTTTACCGTCGGAACGAATCGCGATCTGACGCTGAACAGCGGTTTTCGATTACAACTCAACGGCAAACTCGCCGAAGGCATCGATATCACGGCAGCGCTTACCGATGAGAACACACCCATCCAACCGGAAGGCAATACCCGAACGATCCAGGAACTCGACAAGGTCTTCATCAAACTCTCCGGGCGAAATCTCGCAGCGACGATCGGAGATTTTTCGATTCTGTATGGCGGAACGGAGTTCGGAGCGTTCAACCGCAAAGTCACCGGCGGCTTTCTCGGCGAAGGAACCGGCGAATGGGGAAGCGCTTCCGCATCGTTTGCGTCGCTGAAGGGAACGTTTCATTCGGTGCAATTCAACGGCATCGATGGGGTGCAGGGGCCTTACCGGCTGACGGGACGCAACGGCGAACAACGCATTCTCGTGCTTGCGGGAAGTGAGCGCGTGTACGTGGACGGCGTGGAGATGACTCGCGGAGAGCTCCATGACTACGTGATCGAATACGCGAGCGGAGAATTGTTCTTCAAACCGCGCCGGTTGATTACGAGCTACTCACGCATCACCGTGGATTTCGAATATGCGGATCGCCAGTACGTGCGGAATCTCCTTACCGCGGGCGGCACCGGGAAGCTCTTCGACAATACCGTGGAAATCACAGCGCGATATCTCCGTGAGGGCGACGACCACGATGCACCGATCGACATCCAACTGACGGAAGCCGACAAAGCTATTCTCCGTGAAGCGGGCGACGAGCTCCAACGCGCATCGACCACCGGGATTACATACTCCGGTGTGAATACACAAACGGGGAAAGGAGCCGGGCAATACACACGCATCGACACGATGATCGCGAGTGAACCCTATACCGTTTTCCGTTACGATCCCGGGACAGACAGTGCGACCTATACCATTTCGTTTTCGTTCGTCGGAAAAGGAAAGGGGGATTATATAAGAAAGGCGATTGGGTTTTACGAGTTTACCGGGAAAGGCAATGGCGACTATGCACCATTGCGTTTACTGCCGCTTCCACAGATGCATCAGATTGGCAACGTTGCCCTTCGCGTGTCGCCCGTCGAGGAGTTATCGGTGAAATCGGAATTCGCCGTCAGTAGTCTCGATCGGAATCGATTCTCCGCGATCGATGCCGGCGATGATGAAGGCCAAGCATACACGGCCTCGGTTCAATGGACGCCGAAGAGTACGGTGCTTGGCGCGTTCGACGTGCGTGGCCGTTTTCGATCGAGTTCAGCGGAGTTCGTTCCGATCGACAGGATCAATGAGATCGAGTTCAATCGCCGCTGGGACGTCGTCTCTCCCATGATCGCGCGTGAAACGATTCGCGAAGGACAGCTTTCATACAAACCGCTCGACGCTCTGCGTTTGTCAGGAGGCGCGGGGAGTTTCTCGAGAGGTCTGTTTACTTCGACGCGCATCGAGGGCGGGATTCTGTTTGAACCGCAACAGCAATCTCTTCCGACGGTTCATTACAGCGCGGAGAACATTTCGAGCAACGACGGTTTCGCACGAACGACCGGCGAGTGGTTCCGCCATCGCGGCGATATCACGCATCGTTTCAGCGTGGCCGAGCC
>CAYUWG010000090.1:0-12306 GCA_964448285.1 uncultured Chromatiales bacterium | reverse complement strand
GAGTTTGCGGTGGTGGAGGGAGTAAGATGAATAGTCATTACGTGCTGTCGGGAGTTTCCTCCCGACAGGAATTTCAAACTTTCGTTTCGGCTGAAACCCATCTCATCATCATGAAATAATTCCCAGCGGCATTGCACCATCGACATCACCGAAAGTAAATTCATCTAAAGCGCAATTACCATAACAGACACGCGCGTACCGTTTTCCGAACTATCGATATCGATATCCCAGTTCATTTCCTTCGCGCGCATGTGCATCGTTGAAAGGCCGTTGCCGGCGTGCGCATGCGCCACGTCGAATCCGTGCCCGTTGTCTTCCACACTCAGGTGCAATCCTCGTCCATACTTTTGCAATGAGACATCGATCCGCTGGGCGCCGCTGTGCTTTACCGCATTGTTGAACGCCTCCTGAAAGAGATGGAGCAAATGCCTTCGTGCATCTGCATGAAGCGAAAGAGGTGCGAGTCGTTCATCCCACGAGAATGATATCTCTCGCTCCCCGTCTGACGACACATGGAGCGTGAACTCGCGCATCTTCTCCGCAAGTGCGCGAACGTTATCGCGCGCTGGGTTTACCGCCCACACGATTTCACTCATGGACTGAACCGCTTCCCGCGCGAGCGTGCGCATGCGTGTAAGCAAGACCGTGTCGGTTTCTCCATGCGTTGAACGCCGCCGCGCTTCCACGTCGCCCAACAGCGAGATAGAACTGAGCGACGCGCCGATCGCGTCATGCAAGTCCGCAGCGATCCGCGTGCGCACGCGCTCGAGTTCGAGTAGCTTCTTCGAGCGGTACAGGTGCAATCCGTATCCGGCAGCCAATCCGCCGAGAACGATTGTCAGCCAGAACCATGCGGTTTGGTGAAAGGGCGGATGAACGATGACGGCCAGGAGTTTTCGCTGCCGCGTCCAGATTCCTTCTCCGATCGTTGCCAGAACGGCAAGCTCGTACTCTCCCGGCGGGAGACTCGTGTAAAAAATCTCGCCGTTCGTCGCTTCATGCCACGAGAACTCCATCCCTTCGAGCCGATAGTAGATTCGCACTTCGCCGGGATTGCGGAAGCTCGGCATCACGCATGTGACGCGCAGATATTGGTCGCTTGCATCCAGTTCGATCGTTTGCCAAATGGAAACCGGTCCGCGCCCCGTTCTGATCGAAGTCAGGAGAACGCTCAGCGGGATTTGGTCGCTGCAGCCGGTGGGAATGCGAGTGCCGTCGTGTGTGCGCGGAATCGGGACGAACATCGATGCGCCGCCGATCGCGCCGAACCACATGTTCCCCATGCTGTCCCGCATGACGGCGCCTGCGTTCATTTCATTGCCGGCAAGTCCCTGCGTGGTGCGCAGTGTGTGAAACGCCATCGTCCGGTACATCGCAGTAGAAATATCCTGCACGCCTGGATACCACACGCTGAAATGGCTGCCATGCTCCTCGCTGACGTCTTCCGGAATGAAGAACCGCAAATCCGCTTCCTGAATCATGCTCACTCCGGCGTTCGTGCCGAGGTACATCATCCCGTCACGATCCTGCGAAATGAAATAGACGGTGTTCCCCGCGAGACCGTCGTTGCGTGTGAGGTGCACGAGCCTTCCGCGTTCGAAAAAATATGCGCCCGAGCCGACAGTCCCGAACCACGGCCTGTTCTTCCGGTCGATGAACACCGACGCAATGCGGATGCCGCTCAGTTGCTGCACCGGGTAGATCTTGTCCTTCGCCGACCGTGAGATCGTCGCCGCGCCGGACTGCGTTCCGATCCAGACGTCGCCGTGGTGATCTTCAGCCACTTGTGTGATGCGATTGGAGGGAAGTCCGTGCGCGGTCGTAAGCGTTTTGAATTGCTTCCCGTTCCATTGGGCGAGTCCGCTGTGCGTGCTGAGCCAGAACCAACCACGAACGGAAGGAACGATGTACTCGATTCGGTTATCCGGCAGTCCGTTCACGGTTGTCATTGTGATGATCCCCTCGCCGTCAAGAATGGCAAGTCCTCCATGCGTAGCGAAGAGGACCTTGCCATCGGACGTGAAATGAATATCGGCGACGTCGTTCGTCGGCAGTCCGTCGCTCTTGGTGAATTTCCGGACACCCTGCTGACTCAGATGAACGGCCCCACCGCCAATCGTTCCAAACCACTTCGAACCATCCGGCGCTTCGGCGATTCGCCAAACGCCGCGCGTGCCGGGCGCGAAGATGGACTCGCCGGCGTAGGTCGTGATTCTGTCAGGCGTGTGTCGAAAGAGGCCGTCACTCGTTCCAACCCAAATGTTTCCTTCACGGTCCGCGAGAACCGTCCGGCAATCGCTGACCGCAAGCCCGTTCGTATGATTGAAAACGAACACGTCGTCATCGGTGATGACATACAGGCCGTGGTCCGTAGCGAACCATGCACGTTCCTTGCAATCTGTCGTGAGATGTCGCACCGCTACGTGATCGAGTGCGTGAGAAAACTCCCGTGGTTCGTCGGGCACTCTTTCGAGCGTTTTCTTTTCGGGAGAGAACAGCCACACAGCAGAGTCGGTACTGATTCGCAGCGCACCTGAACCGACGATCTCGATGCGACCGACCGGGCCGCGTATTTCTCCGAGAAGCGTATTGAACGTCGTGTCCACTCTATTCCGTGCTGCCTGTCGAAACGAAAGACACTGCATGCCATCATGCGTTCCGATGAAAAGGTGGTCGCCGAATGCGGCAAGCGAACGTATCGTCGCATGCACGCCCGATGAGTGCGGGTCGAAGACGATGACCTCTCGTCCATCGAAACGGTTCAGTCCTCCTTCCTCTGTTCCGATCCAGAGGAATCCGCGATGGTCTTGTGCAAGAGCGTTGATGAAGTTCTGCGATAATCCATCTGACGTTCCGTACCGCTGAAAGTGATAGCTCTGTGCAAAACTCCGCACGCTCAGAGAGGAAAGGAGGAGAAAGGAAAGAACGAAGGTTCGCATGTCCATTTGCCTTCAGGGCAATATCCATCATCCTCAATCCATGAACAACCCCGCTGTCGCAATAAGCTCGCCTCGTTCCCACGCTCTCAGCCTGTGTGAAAAGTCATTGCGAGCGTAGCGAGGCAATCTCGTCCCCTCGTTTTTGAATCGTATTGAGAGATTGCTTCGTCGCTTCGCTCCTCGCAATGACTCAGTAATAACCTTTTCACACAGGTTGTCTGCGTGGGAACGAGAGCGAATCATGGCGAAATTCAAGTGGGTGTTCTTTCATTGCCACATCATTTCCTGCCTTGCACGGTTGAGCGAAACTTCAGTAGTTTTGACGGCAATGTTGAAATAATCGCGTTGCCGGCTTTCATGACTGCATTACACTCCCTCGAACATCCCCCCTTCACATCACGAAAAGGCTTCTATCGGACGCTTCGTTACTGCCTACGGTATCGCAGGTAATTCATTACTGTGTCTTTGCAGGAGTTCGCTGTCTGAAGTCATTCAGTTTACCAGTCCGATTACAAGGCCGGGTTTCCATATATAAAGCTCTTTCCCTCGTTGCGGCATTGACCGTGGGTGTCGGCTATTGGCTCGTCGTTTTCGAAGGAGTCGGCGCAACCTCCGTGTCCCATCGCATGAGTGTGCGAGGTGCGGCTGTGTGGGAGCGGACTCTTCAGACGCTGAGTCTGGAATCTTTCAGCACGAATGCAAGACCTGTGAACGAAAGCACAGTCGATTCTTTGGCGATAGAAACGACGCCGGCATTCGGTGATACTCTTTCACAGGTCGATCAATCCAAACCGTCGTTCGAAAAAGATGCCTCGCTATCGGCGATGAACATCGGCTTCGACGATGCATTGCGTATTGCATCGTTCGCTTCAGAATTGAAACGGAGTGCGGTCGATAGTCTCGAGATCCCGCCTTCCGACTCGACGGCACGCGCAACGTTCTTACCGGATCGTCCCAAGTCGGGGCCTGTTGCGACGCCGTTTCCACAACGGATCTCTCCGATCTATCTTCAGCCGTCAGGCGGTAGAGGCATTCAACGAATCATCAAAGTGGATTCCGCGCGAAATGTCGTGCTGATTCGCGAGGTGGTGAACGGAAAGGATATCCGCGTTCCGTTGGAGATGTCGCTCGATGAATATATCCGCAGGCGATATGAGTATGAGCGCGACCGTCGTACACTTGAGTACGTCACCAAACAGAAGACAGGCACTGGGGACGACCTTACGAACATCTTCGGGCGCTTGACGGAGTTCGATATTCCCATTCCTCCGAATCCGCTCATGAGCATTTTCGGAGACCGCAGCCGAATCAGCCTGCGAATCAGCGGAGCAATCGACATCAATGCAGGCTTCCGCATCGAGTCCTCCGACCAGCAATCGGTGTTTCTCAATCAAACGCAATTCTCCCCGAATTTCAGGCAGCAAGTCCAGGTGAACGTCAACGGGCTGATCGGTGACAAGCTCAGCATCCGCGCGGACTGGAGTACCGAGCGTACGTTCGATTACGAGAATCAACTCAAGATCAAATACACCGGCTACGAAGATGAAGTCGTGCAATCCGTTGAAGCAGGGAATGTCTCGTTGCAAACGCCGTCAACCCTCGTCGGAGGGAGCGGGGCGTTGTTCGGGATCAAGGCAGAATTTCTCGTTGGGCCGTTGCGGTTGAGCACGGTTGCGAGCCAGAAAAAAGGAGAGGCAAACCGACTCACCGTTTCCGGTGGTTCGACCGAGCAGAAGTTCGAGCGCCGCGCCTATGACTACTCGGACAATCACTATTTCGTCAACCTCGATTACAGGGAACCGCAATCGTCGGCCGATTTGCGAACGGTGTACGAGTCGTACTACAACTACCGCGCGGAGAATCGCACCGCGCCGTTGCAACTGCGTCCCGACCTGTACATCAAGGATATCGAAGTGTGGATCACACGGCCCGCGTCAGCCGGCGTCGTTACCGATCCGGAAGAACGGAAGGGTATCGCTCTCATCGATCTGATCCCCAACGTTCATCTATATCAGCAAAGCGACCCGCAATACCCGGACAGCCTTCGCGTGCTGATCGACCCCAACAACAAACTCGAATCGCAATCGGGGCTTGTCGAAGTCGGAAACTTCAAGCGATTGAAAAAGGACGTCGATTACAGTTACAATCCGGTGACCGGCATTCTGACGATGAATCAGAACGTGCAGGACGACCAGGTGATCGCCGTGGCATACCGCATCGAGAACGGCAGCGGACCGGAAGACGATATCTTCTTCGGGACCTTCGTCAACGACCCGCGCTTCACTGCCCAGACGGACCCGCGGCTCGTTTTGAAATTAGTGAAGCCGAAGAACCTCAGCCCTTCGTTCAAGAAAGCGTGGAAGCACAAAGTGCGCAGCATCTATTCGCTCAACATGCGCAACATGAAGGCGGAGGACCTTGCGAACTTCAAGATCATCTATCGCGAGGGAGGCCAGTCGGATTTGGACAACCTCCCGGACATCAGCATTCCGCTCCTGCGTCTGTTCGGTGTGGACTATACGAATGAAAGCGGCCCGCCTCCCGATGGGAAGATCGACTTTCTCCCCGGGCTCACGGTTGACCCGGTACGCGGCGAGATCATTTTCCCGACGCTCGAACCATGGAACAGCGGCCTGCGCTCGATCTATCTCACTTTTCCCAATACCGATCCGGCGAAGATCGAGCCCTTCCTCTTCCCGGAAGTGTATGACACGACGAAGACCATAGCGCGCCAAAGCCAGCGTGATAAAATTCTGATCGTCGGAACGACGCGCGGAACGAGTTCTGCAGTGTACAATCTCGGTTTCAACGTCGTACCCGGCAGCGTGCGTGTTTTGCTCAATGGCCAGCCTATGACCAAAGGCCCGGATTACACCGTCGATGAACTCAGCGGGCAAGTGCGGATTCTGAAAGAGGAAGCGTTGATCCCCGGCGCCAAAGTCGATATCGACTACGAGCGGCAGGATCTGTTCTCGTTCGCTTCGAAAACGCTGCTCGGTGTGCGAGGCGAAGCAGCGCTTGGGAAAGAAACGTTTCTCGGATTCACGCTTCTGACTCTCAATCAGCAGACGTTGAGCGATAAAGTCCGCATCGGAGAAGAGCCGATAAACAACACGATGTTCGGATTCGACGCGCGAACACGATTGGACGTGCCGTTCATCACCGACGCGCTCAACACGCTACCCTTCATTCAGACGAAGGAGAAATCCACGCTGACGATTCAGGGCGAAGGCGCAATGATGATCCCCGATCCGAACACGAAGAAGAGCACGATCCCAACCGATAACGAATTGGGTATTGCATACATCGATGACTTCGAAGGCTCGCGTATGTTCATTCCGCTCCAAACGGCTTACTCCGTCTGGCGGCTTGCATCCGTTCCCGCGACACTCCCGACATTCGCTGCAGCGAACGACTCGATGATGAACTCGCGCCGTGCGAAGCTCAATTGGTTCAACCTTCCGATCTCTGCACCGAGCAACCGCACCGTCGTGGTGACCGACATCTGGCCCGACCGTCTCGCGGCGCGTGAAGACCAGCGCGTCACCGTACTTGACCTTGAATTCGATCCGGCGCGGCGCGGGCAGTTCAACTACACTCCGCAGCTTTCCAATCCACGCGAGAACTGGGCGGGCATGATTAGGCTCCTGCCGGTCAACGCGACGAACCTCGTCGATGGGAATTACAACTACATCGAACTCTGGATGAAAGTGGAAAGCTTTCAGCCGCAGGCAAAGCTTCTAATCGATCTGGGAAAGGTTTCGGAAGACGTCATTCCGAACGGGACGTTGAACTCCGAGGATCTCGTGAATCCCGCCTCGATCCGAAACGGCATTCTCAACCCCGGCGAGGATATCGGACTTGACATGCTCACCGACGCCGAAGAGAAGATCGCGTTTGCAAATGAGATCACTCTGTACAACCTCGATCCCAACGATCCGAGCGGAGATAACTTCGTTTACAACGCGAGCAACTGGGATCAGTTCAACGGCACGCAGGGAAACATCGACGACCCCGCCGGGCAGTTTCCCGACACGGAAGACCTGAACAACAACGGCGTGCTCGATCTCACGAACGACTATTTCCAATATGAGATCGATCTCGATTCGTCGAAGTTCTCCTTCAGCGTCGATCCGACTCAGCGGAATCCCTACGTCGTCGGCGGCGGAACGAACGGCTGGTATCAGTTCCGCATTCCTCTCTCGCAGTTCAAAACGACGGAGGGAAGTCCCGCGTTGGATAACGTCGAGTTCCTTCGCATGCTCGTCACGGGTGCTGACGGCGCACTCAACATCCGTATCGCGGAGTTCAACTTCACCGGCAATCAATGGTACGAGCGCACGCGCAACGATTCGCTGTTTAACGTCTCGGTGGTCAACATCGAAGACAATCCCGATTACACAAGCCCGCCGGGCGTCATTCGTGAGCGTGACCGCAGGCGGCCCGACCAGGAAGTCTTCGGCAACGAACAATCGCTTGCGCTCGTGTTTCGAAATCTCCCCGACACGACGATACGCGAAGCATACCGGCAATTTCCCAACGGCATCGACCTGTTCAATTACGAGTCCATGAAGATGTACGTGCACGGCGATCCGCAATTGGCAAACGAGCCATACGAGATCGTCATGCGATTCGGCATCGACACGTTGAACTACTACGAATATCGTTCGCCGGTCTATCCGGGTTGGGATTTTCGCAACGAAGTTTCGATTCGCTTCAGCGATTTGACGGCCGTGAAAACGCAGCGCGACTCGTGCAACGAAAGCGCGGATATCCCCGTGCCCGGAGGACAACCGGGTGCGGTATTCAAAGTGAAGGGCTGTCCCGATATCGTCAGTGTGCGATTCATATCCGCCGGGGTGCGAAATCTCAACACGACGAACCGACCGATTACCGGACAGGTGTGGCTCAACGAGCTGCGCGTCGTCGGCCCGGATGAGCGAAACGGTGTTGCGTATATGGGAAGCGTCAATCTTCGCCTTGCAGATATCGCGGATATCAATGCGAACATCAATTACTCCGATCCGTTCTTCCACACCTTGGCAGAGCGGTTCAGCAGTACGCGGTCCTACACGACGAACTGGAACATGAGTACGACCTTGAACATCGACAAGGCATTTCCCAAGGAGTGGCAGGGGACGCAGTTACGCATCACGTATTCACACGCGGAAAACCTTCGCAAGCCGTTGCTTCTCCCCGGCCAGCCCGACGTGGACGTCGAAGGTTCGATTCGCATTCTCATCGAGCAGATGCGTGCAGCCGGTGCGCCGCAGCATGAGATCGACTTAGCCGTGCGGGATGCCCGGTTTGCAACGCAGACGTTAGAAATCCGGGACTCATGGGCGATTCCTACCGTGCGATTGAAAGCGCCCGGGGAAAGCTGGCTCGTTCAGAATTTCGTCAATCGACTCGAACTGAGTTTCAACTACTCGATCATTCGCTTCCGTGACCCCGTCTTGCAGGGGAAGCGTGAATGGCAATGGACGGCACGGACGGCATACTCGTTCGATTTCGGCCGGGAGGGCTACATTCAGCCGTTCAAGAATCTCTTCAGCGGCGTGTTCCTCCTTGACCACTACCGCGACTTCAAAATCTACTACCTCCCATCGCGCTTCGGCGCTTCAGCGGACATGCAGCGCTCGCGCACGGAAGAGCAACATCGCGACCCAAGGCAGGAACGTCCGTACATCCGCGGCTTCACGCACACCCGTTCCATGAATCTCGCACACACGCTTTCGGAAAACGGTTTGCTCAATATCAGCGGAACGTACAACGCAACGATGAACACATCGCTCCTGCATTTCGAGACCGAGTACATCCTCGACGAGAATGGAGACCCGGTGCTCGATTTTCTCGGCAATCCGGTCGTACGCCAGCGCCGAAGCTCCGAGATTTTCAACGACATCTTTTTCGGACGCGGCGGAAATCTCAACCTCGGCATTCCGATGCGCTACACACAGCAGGTGGCGATCAACAGCCGCCCGCGCATTCCGAACCTGTTCAACATCGACCGCTACGCCGACCTCTCCGCAAGCTATACGGTGAACTACTACTGGCAGGAAAATCTTCAGCAGGCGGGTCTCGGAAGGACGGCAGGGTACAACGCTTCGTCGAATCTCCAACTGAATGTCAAAATCAAATCGCTGTTCGATCCGCTGTTCGAATCGCCTTCGAGCGAAAGCGAACAGACGCCGGAGCGAACGGGAATGCCCGGCAGGCGCAGAGTCGAAACGGAAGCCGACAGAGCGAAACGGGACTTGCGCGAAAGGCAGATGGAACTTCAAAAGCTGAGCGAGCAGATGCAAAAGGCGAATCCAAAGGAAGCCGCGCGATTGAAAGAGCAGTACATGCAGGAAGATCAGGAAATACAACGATTGATGCAGCAGCTCAGCCAGCCGGACACGACCGGGGCTGCTCCACCGACGGATTCGCTGAAGATCGAGTTCGAGCCATCCGGACCTTCCATCGGAGAGATTTTTGGGAAGCTCGCGTATTGGCTCATCAAGATTCCGTTTCTTGAATACGAAAACGTCGGCATCTCCTTCGCCCAAACGAATGCAAGCACGGTTTCCGGCGTGCGAGGGGAAACGGGCTTCGGCACGTTCTGGACGTCGCCGATATGGAGCAATCCGGCGAACGCCGATCGCGGACCATCACGATTGTATCAACTCGGGTTGGTCAGCGACCCGAATCCGTCGTCGGGCACGCTCGCATTTCGACGGACGTTTCCGTTCGTCGGCATCGATGGATATGAACGCGGTTTGCGCGCGGCAAATCCGAACGGGACTTACACGGACAATTTCACGCAATCGAATACGTTCTCCGTTCGCACGAACAGGCCGCTCTGGGAAGGCGCAAGAATTGATCTCGATTGGAATCTCCGGTGGTCGAGCAACAAGAACACGCAACTGCGCACCGACAGTCTCGGCCAGGCGACGATTACGAGCGTTACGGCAACGGGACAGTTCGAGCGTTCATACATGACGTTCCCCGATTTCCTCTTCTTCAGCTACTTCAACACGAACGTTGGCAACGTCAACGAGCGCTATCAGCAACTGCTCAACGATCCGTCCGACCGGCGGACGAATTCCGAGAAACTCGCAGAGGCATTCGAAGAAGGCTTCGAGGCGGTGCCCTGGCTCACGAAAGTGCTCAGCGGTTTCTTCCCTCGCGTGAACTGGAGCGTGCGATGGGACGGCATAGAGAAAATCGGCCTCATCTCCGGCTTCGCTGATCGCATTTCGTTCGAGCATCGGTACACCTCAACGCTCACTTCGAGCCATCGCCTCAACCAGGACGACGGTTCACAGATCACCGAGAACAAGCGAGTCGGTTACAACTTCGCTCCGCTCATCGGGCTGAATTTCGGTTTCAACAGAATCTGGAACGGCGACCTGAACGTCACGAGCCGTTGGGGAACGCAGAAGACGTTCGACCTGAACACCTCATCGAACAACATCGTGGAAACGGAGTCGAACGAAATCACGCTGACCGCGAATTTCCGCAAGGCCGGTTTCGAACTGCCGCTCTTCGGCCTCAACCTGAAAAACGATATCGACTTCAGTTTTTCGTTTTCACTCAACAAGACGAATTCCCGCACTTACGACATCAACGCGTTGGACAGCGAAGGACAGCCGCGCGAAGGAACGACGCGCATCACCATCGAACCGCGCGTTCGGTACGTCATCAGCCAGCGCGTGACCTCGTCGCTCTTCTATCGCTACCAGCGCACGAAGCCCGACACATCCGTCGGTTCGCGCATTCCCGGGACCACGGTGCACGAAGGCGGCCTTGAAATACGAATCTCGATCACCGGGAATTGACCATGCGTAAACGCAGTTCCATTCGCAGTCATGTTCCGCGAAAGCGGGCGCACAAAATCGGCGTTTCACCGGGAAGCCTTCTCACGTCGGGTGAGGAAGTCGCGAAGGGAGTAACCATCGAGCGTATTCGCTACGACTGTGATCGGTATGAGCGCGGCATCGTTCCAGTCGAAGAAGTTGTCCCCGGCGTTTCGGTTTCATGGTACAACGTCGATGGCGTCAGCGATACACAAATTCTTACTTCGATCGGCCGGCAGTTTTCTCTCCATCCGCTGACGGTGGAAGATATTCTCAACACCGACCAGCGGCCGAAGATGGAAGAGTATGAAAAGTACCTCTTCATCGTGATGAAGATGCTTCGGCTTGGCGAGGGTGGCAGTCTCCTTGCCGAACAGATCAGCATCATTCTCGCGGAGGAGAGCGTGCTGTCTTTTCAGGAAGGGATCAAGGGCGACGTGTTCGATCCGATTCGCGCGCGCATCGAAAGCGGAAAGGGTCGCATTCGTTCCGTCGGTCCGGATTATCTCTGCTATGCGTTGATCGATGCCGTCGTGGATTCGTATTTCGTGATTCTCGAATCGATCGGCGGGCGCATCGAGCAGTTGGAGGATACACTGCTCCATCATCCGCTCCCGAACACGCTGCAGGACATCCATGACATCAGGAGAGAGCTCATCTTTTTACGAAGGTCGATCTGGCCTTTGCGCGAAGTCATCGGAGGATTGCAGCGCACGGAATCGTCGTTAATGAAGAAAGAGACGAGCGTCTTCCTCCGCGACGTGTACGACCACACGATCCAGGTGATCGATACGGTGGAAACGTACCGCGACATGGTTTCCGGTCTCGTTGACCTCTACATGTCGATGATGAGCAACCGCATGAACGAAGTGATGAAAGTGCTCACGATCATTGCGACGATCTTCATTCCGTTGACGTTCATCGCGGGTGTGTATGGGATGAACTTCGCATACATGCCCGAGCTGACGTGGCCGTGGGGTTACGCTTTCGCATGGGGTGTCATGCTCGCTGCTGCGCTGGCGCTGCTGTATTACTTCCGCAAGAAGAAATGGATATGAGATGTAGCTCCGTTTTCCCCTTGCAACAGGCGCCGCTGTGGTTGTTAATTAGCAACAGTTTTTTCGCATTCAATACAGGTTCATTATGAAACAGATACTTCTTCCCATCATCATACTCTCGATGCTTGCGGGCAACGCAACGGGACAATCCAAGAAAGCGCCGGTCTTCTCGCTGAAGCAAGGAGACGGCAGCCTTTTCGATCTCGCTGCAGTACAGAAAAAAGTCGTCGTCATCAATTTCTGGGCAACGTGGTGCGGTCCGTGCAAGATGGAAATTCCCGGTTTCCTGAAAGTCTATGACAAGTACAAATCGAAGGGATTGGAGATCGTGGGCATATCGCTCGGTGAGAAGTGGGAGAAGGTGACGCCGTTCGTCGAGAAGTACAAGATCACGTATCCCGTCGTCATCGATCCCGATGGGAAAGTCGCATCCACATACGGCGATATCCGCGCCATCCCGACGACGTT
>CAYUWG010000089.1:0-12512 GCA_964448285.1 uncultured Chromatiales bacterium | reverse complement strand
TACTCACGGGAAGTAAAAAAGGCGTTTCCGCTTCGACATCACATGGACAATCGTGGATGTCATACAACAGTGGCTTGCAGTCACTGGATATTCGCTCCATTCATCAGGCTTCGGACGGACAGTGGTACGCCGTTACCGATGAAGGTCTGTACGAATTCGTGATTTCCATAACATCAGTAGAAGGTGTAAAGGACGAAGGCTTCTTACTCGAACAGAACCATCCCAATCCTTTCGCGACGACGACGACGATACGGCTCTCTGTTTCTCCCGAACATATCGGCAAGCATGTGAGAATCACCGTGCATGATGTGTTGGGCCGCGAGGTTGCAACTCTTTACGATGAACGAATGACTTCACCTGTTGCATCTCTGAGCTTCACACCCGCCAACTTGTCGTCCGGCGTCTATACACTCAAACTCAATGATGGCTCCCATATCATCAATCGTACGATGCATTACTTGGGAAAGTGAGAATGCCTCGTCTATGTATCCTGAGCCTTTTGATTTCACTTGCGACCGTCTCGGTTTCGCAAACCGTGTTTTTCATTGAGACTTTCGATGATCCCAATCTCGCAGCGAGAGGTTGGTACGACAACACGAATCTGCGCTTCTCCGATATCGAACACATCCCAGGCAGCCAACGCTCTGCGGAGTACCGATTTCTTCAAGGCGCGAGAACACCTCAAAGCGGAGGAGGAATCCGAAGACTATTTCCGGCAAGTGACGAAGTCTATCTCTATTATTGGGTGAAGTACAGTACCAACTGGACAGGATCGAACCGCCCTTACCACCCACACGAATTTCATTTCGTCACGAACAAAGACGACCGATGGGTCGGTCCGGCGTGGACAAACCTCACAACGTACATCGAGCAGAACGAAGGCCGTCCGCTGATGGGGATACAGGATGGACGAAACATAGACGCAGCCAATATCAACCAGGACCTGACAGCGATAACGGAGAACCGCGCCGTAGCAGGATGTAACGGATCCAGCGATCGGTATCCGAAAGGTGACTGTTACAATAGCGGGACGGAATGGCGCAACGGGAAAAGCTGGAAAGCGAATCGCGTCGTATTCACGGATACAACGGGTCGCTATGATAAAAATGAGTGGCACTTCATCGAAGCGTACTTCAGGCTCAACAGCATCGTCGATGGGAAAGGTATCGCGGACGGCATCGTGCGCTACTGGTTCGATGGACAATTGATGATAGATGCGCCGGACGTGATGCTGCGAACCGGCAGGCATGCCGACATGAAATTCAACCAATTCCTGATCGCACCTTACATCGGCGACGGTTCTCCCGTGGATCAAACGATGTGGGTCGATGACCTGACAGTAGCGAGCAGTCGTATTGGCACACCGACCCCGGTCGGACATGATACAAGCTTACAGCCTGATATAGAACTGATGTCCGTTTATCCGATGCCGGTCATATCGAGCGCATCCATTCGTCTTCGGCTCGCACGACTGCAAACTCTCCGTATTGAGATACAGAACTTATTGGGTCAGAAAGTGCGGTTGATACATGAGGGAGTGCTCGCGGCTGGTGATCATGCGTTCGCATGGAGTGCACATGACCAGCCCTCGGGATTGTATCGCGTGATCGTGCTTGCGGATGGATTTCGTTCGCAACAGTTCGTGAGGGTATTGAAGTGAATATGAGATTCCTTCCGCTCGGATAACTTGAACGAACTATGGTCTGATTCTGAGGTTATGATATGAAATCCATTGTGACATTCCTTTTCGTGTTACTCTCTACCGGAGAAGTATCCGCACAATTACAATTAGACTTCAGACGTGTCGTCAACAACTGGCCGACTATCGAGTTGTATTTCACTACGGCTTGTGATTCTGTCCCGATTTACTTCAGAGATAAAAGAAATATCAGAGTGCGTGAAGGCGAGGCTGAACAAAGTTTCGACTTATGGTGCCCTGATCCAATAGTACGATGCGGAATCTCTGTGACCATGGTTTTTGAAACAGGTAGTTTTCTTGCTGTGCAGGACTTTCTGGAGGCGAAGAAATCCGGAAAGCTTTTTATCGATGAATTAGACGGGGTAATCGATGAAGCATCGGTCGTATCGACGGATTCGGTTACAGTGAAGAACCAACAGATGACGACGATAAAGCCTCTCCTAAATGCGTCTATCGATTCTCTGAAACAAACATCCTGGAGTACGACATTTGATGCACTGTACGAAGGATTACGTGATTTGATTGCGAATGGTGTAAATCCATGTAGAGCAGTGGTTCTTTTCACTTCGGGAAGAGATAGCGGCAGCATACGAAGCATCAATCAGGTTTCTGACTTAGCAACGAGGTACAGGATAAAAATTTACGTTCTGGGATTTGGCGATAATGTTGACTCGACTTCCGTAAAACAAATTGCAGTGGCAACCGGAGGTAGATTTATCTATAGGCCATCGGCAAAAGATATAACGGAGCTTTACAGTGAGATATCTACAATAGTATTTAAGGATTTCCAGGACTGCCTTATCACCTACACGGCGAAATGCATGGATGGTTCACGAAGGACTGTCGAGTTATCCGTCATCGACACATGCGGAGGGAGCAGCACGCAGAAGAAAACGTATAAAGCACCACGCGACACGAGCGAGTTTACAGCTCTCTCAATCAGTATCGCAACAACCCGCACCGAGGAGGACTCGACTGTTAGATTATCCGTCATGCTTGACCCGGCAATAGTTGGTGATTCACTTCGCGCGGCATCCTTCATCCTTCCGTTCGACTCATCGCTGTTATCGTTCGAAGGAGTTTACACGGATGTTTCCACAATCCTGCAGGATTCTCTTTTGCAATACACAGCGATGCCCGAGAGAGTGGAATTCGTAACGAGATCGGTCTATCTTATTGGTGTCTCATCAGTGCTTCTGAAGTTGGTATTCAAAACCAGGAGCGTGACGGACATTACACAGACGACTCTTCTGTTCACCTCATGGAATTTTATCCACGGATGCTACAATCCTCACCCGAAACAAGGAATTATCACCATCCATCCGAAGGGCACGCTCTCGGCTGGAATCGTTGCGCCAATAGGTGCAACAGAGCTATATCAGAACTACCCAAATCCCTTCAATCCTTCAACGGTTATCGAATACGAGCTTCCTGTAACCACTCATACAAGACTCGTGGTTTATGATGCCCTCGGCAGAGAACTTCGCGTTCTCGTCAATGAACGTCAGGTGGCTGGGCTGCACCGCGCTACGTTCGATGCAGAGGACTTACCAAGCGGTGTTTATGCGTACAAGCTTGAGACGAGCGGAGTTATGCGAACACGGTATATGCTGATTCTCCGCTGAGAATGTAAGAGCAGCAGCGAAGCAGATTGGTTAATCCCGACGATTCGACTATCGCGTAATGACAACTCGTTGTCTTTTATATTTTCCACCAGCAGTAACGACAAGCTGATAGACACCCTGTGGGATCTGTGAAAGTGGTAGTGGAAGGAGTTTTCTGCCGGCAGAGGGTTCATATCGGTCAGCCACGACTCGCCCAAGCATATCGTAAAGCATAACCGATACGATGCTGTTGTCGGGATGTGTTACCCACACGTTCAGGATTGCATCTGGGGAAGTGACAGGATTAGGATATACATCCACCTGAAGCTCGCTGGGAGAGGCAAGGTGGAGTTCAACTTCATGTGAGTAATCGTACTTACCATCGTAATCGATTTGCTTGAGACGATATCTCACGACAGGATGAGAAGAGAGTTTATCCGCTATCTGGTCGTGATATTCATAGGACTGTGCTTTAGTTGTCGTGCCGTGTCCCTGCACAAAAGCGATACGCTCCCAGCTTTTATCAGAAGCATCTTTGTCATCGGTAGATCTCTCTAACTCGAATCCGGCATTATTCAACTCGGATTCAGTACGCCATTTGAGGACAATGTGATTTCGATCTATCGAAGCGAAAAACGAAGTTAGCTCGACAGGCACGAGCATATTGAGTCCAGGATAATTCGCGGCGTATCGTAGCGCTCTTGGTATTTGGCCAGTGGTTTGGTAGCTCCAAACGACGGACCCGTTAGAAGAAACTTCAAAGAGATAACCGGACGTCGACTCGGCGATTAATGTATTGCCGTTCGGTAACCGCTGGCAGCCTCCCAAATGATTCGAATAGAATCCGTTCGCGGTATAGCTCCACGTCGCTGCTGCCGGTCCGTGTGCACGACCTGGGAGGATGGGATATTGATATGCACTATCCGGTGCATTGATCTCCATGACGATTGAGTTTCCTTGATTCTCACGATTGTTGAAGACAAGGATATTGCCGGCTCCTGGCAACCCATCCGCAATCCAATTGGCGCCATGAACGACGCGGAATACAGCCGATCCGGGTGCGCGATAATTTGCCGGTCGTCCCCAGCGGAATAATATGTCTCCTCCTTTTCCGCTCTTTCCGCCGGTATGACCCGCAGCTTCTTGTGTCGTCGTGCTATGATCGATAACATAAATCTCGTCGAGGTAATGAGACGAAATAACGATTTGATCGAGGTCCGGATTGTAGCTTATCGCGTTTATATGCATCCAATCGTTTGCCGTACTGCCGACGTTGATGTCGAGTAATTCAGGATGATCAGCGACGACGCCATAATTGCTCTTCGATGAATTATAATCCTGTATAAGATGATCCCAGAAATGCCACTTCCAAACGATATTCCCTCCATTCGATCCCACCGGTTGGACCTCGATAATATGATCCGGCCATAGGGCTGCACTGTGATTGAGTCCGGCCTGCACCGTCTGTGCGGCTGTCTTCACCTCCCATGCGATGATCAACACATTGCCATTCGGCATGGGTTCGATGTCATGATGCGCACGAACGGTGTTGCTGCTGTAAGTGTACTCCCACAGGAGTGTCCCATTCCAGGCGACTCTTTGAAGAATTCCGGTAGCACCACCACCATTTATCGAAGAGCCGGTAGAAACGGCTGTGCGCAACAAACTGCCGTCCTCTAACAGATATGCAGAATAACCACCGGTACGGTTGTGTGACCAGCTATGAACGATCGTGTTATTCATATTGATCAGGTATGTGTTTCTCGTATTCAGTGGACTGTATAACGTATAGCCCTGAAACGCCTGAGCACATACTTCTGTACTCTGAAGAAAAACAAACAATGACAAAGCGATCAATGCGTGGAAGGAAGCAGGCTTCTTCATAAACACCTCGGAAAGTGAAAACACATGCAATCTCATGATCTCTAATTGATGATAAGCATCCGCATCGTTCGTGCTTTCCCTTCAAACAGTACGGTGTACAGGTAAAACCCTGTCGGTAGGGAATGTGCATTGAATAGAAACGTATGTAGTCCGACAGCGAGGTGTCCGCTAAAAACATCAGCGATATCGCGTCCAAGAACGTCAGTGATACGAAGCGTTACACGACCCGAATATGGAAGAAGAATCGGGATTGACGTTACAGAATTCAGCGATGGACTTGCAGAACCGAACGGATTCGGATAACTGGGCAGTAATGTGAATTGCGAAGCCGCGATTTCGGCGCTTCTGACCTGTGTCGTTCCGCTTTTATCATACGTGAGTATGGTTCCTCCATCGCCGGTAATAAAACCACTTGTATCATTATGAAATGCGATGGAGTAGAGATCATTCGCTGTCCCGCTGTTTTGTAATAACCAGGATGACCCGCCATTCGTCGTTTTCAGAATCGCACCCCTTTGCCCGACGGTATGTCCATTCTCGGAATCGAGAAAGGTCACATCGAGAAGCTGAGATTGCGTTCCGGAAGGATGTTCATTCCATGTGCTGCCGGCATCGGTCGTGGAAATGATGAAGCCGCCGACACCGGTGTTATAGCCGCCGACAGCGAATCCACGACCATTTTCCGTGAAGCAGATGGCGGAAAGCAAGACGTCGAAGTTTGTCCAAATCGTTGCCCAGTTGTCACCACCGTTCGTGGTTTTAAGAATGACTCCACCACCATAGTCATATCCACCGACAGCATATCCGTTATTCATATCGGAAAAGTAAATGTCATTCAATCTGCTGTCCGTGCCGCTGGTTTGCATATGCCAGCTTGTCCCGCTATCAGTTGTTTTCAGTATCAATCCATTATCACCGGCGGCAAACCCGATATCAGCGTTGATGAAATACACCGTTTGCAGCCAATCCGTCGTTCCGGTTTGCAGTGACTTCCATGTGAGACCACCATCCGTCGTTTTCAGAATCGTTCCCGTTTCGCCGGCTACATAACCATTGAGCGAATCCGGAAAGTGGACGCACTCAAGAGAGGAACTCGTTCCGCTATTCAACTCGGTCCAGTGAATTCCGCTGTCCGTAGTGTATAGCAACGCGCCGAAATCACCGGTGGCAAAGCCGGTCGTTGCACTGAGAAGATGCAGCGAATAGAGAGCATGTGTCGTTCCTTTGGAAAAGGTCGACCATGTAATCCCCGCATCGGATGTTTGCATCATTACTCCATACTCTCCGACAGAAAAACCATGACTCGCATCTGAAAACGCGATCGATCGCACGTGGCTATCGGTCGATGGAGACGATGTAATCCACGTTGATCCGGCATTGGTTGTCATGAGAAGAGTTCCGTTGTATCCTACGATATACCCGTTTGTGGGAGTAGTAAACTTCACTGATTGCAACCAGGCAGACGAGCCGCTCGATAGTTGGATCCAGTTATCACCGCCGTCTATCGTCTTTAGAATCGTTCCGCCATTGCCAACGGCATAACCCGTTTGCCGGTCAATAAACGATAGAGCCTGCAGCCAGTTGGGAGTCCCACTGGTGAGCGCTTTCCAGGTAACGCCTCCATCCGTCGTCCTGACGATGGTTCCAGCAACACCGGTCGCAAATCCTGTGGTCTGGCTTGTAAAGAAAACGCTTGACAGTTGAGTACTTGGAAGACTTTCCTGAAGAGACCATTGTGTTCCTCCGTCAGAGGTGTGCAGAACGATTCCATCGAATGAGACGCGCGACTCGCCGACTGCCCAGCCTTGATTCTCATCGACAAAGAAGACAGACGACAGAATCAAACTGGAATCCTCATGGACCTTCGTCCATCGATCACCTTTATCGGTCGATTTAAGAATCAATCCGAAATCTGCAACGACGTAGCCGGTCGTCTGAGACGGAAAAGAAACGCCAAGACAGGTACTTGATATGCCGCTCATCTGTGGATTCCAGCTTTGCCCGCCGTCGGTTGTTTTAAGAATCGTTCCAGCATCACCGACGGCGTAGCCTTCATTCTGTGAAGTAAATGTCAGACCGAAAAGACTATTTCCCTGTGGCAAGGGATGCTGCCATTTCCACTCCTGAGACTGCGATGAAGCACTGAACGTGAATAAGTACAAAAGAGAAAAGGCAAGGATTTTCATTAAGAGGTATCCTTTAATCTGTTAGAAGTGGCGGCGATTCATGAGATCGTATCGGTGAAGTGATTCATTCTGTGAGGAATGAGCATTGAAAAGGACTTATAGTTACATGGGGAAGAAGCGAATCTGTACAAGTAAGATTCCGGGTTAAAGATAGCGATGATCGTGAATGGTTTAATGTCAGCTTCGATGCGAAATGCGGCTTCACTCCCGCAAGCGTGCACGAGCAATCGCTTCAGCGGTGAGGATGTACTCCGCCGCACCGGAACCGACAGCAGGAAGTGCGCCATACCAATTCTTCGATACGGGATCGATGATGCCCGGCAGCAAACCGTTATTTGAAGCTGCGAGCGTGGTGATGCGTGCGAAGAGCTCTTCTGCGCGCTTCAAATTTCCATTGGCGATATATGCGCGAGCGAGTCGAAGAGTGATCGCCGGTCGTGCCTGCCTGCCGAACCAATCGCCATCCGGCAGCGCGTTGTAATACCCGGGTTTGTCTTCTATGGAAAAACCGCGCTCAACGACATCGAGGACGAATCGCGCTTCCTCCGATCCTGTCGGGAAAATCCCGAGCGTGATTCCATCGACAAGCAATGGATGAAATACGCGCATCGCAGGAGAAGAAAGCTTCGTGGCGTCGGATTGATTCATCGCTTCACGGATGAGCCGCCGGATGGCGCTTGTAGTTTGCTCCGCAGCGTGTTCATACAAAAAGGCCTTCAATTCGTTCTTCAGCAGGCGTGCATATTGTGCCGCGATCCGTAATGCAGCCGCAGCATGAAGCGACGAATACAGACCGGGCTTATCCGAGAGACCTTGTCCCCAAGGTGCATCATCCATGAGAAGTCCGCTGTTATCACGAGCATACGAAAGAACATCGGCAACCTTCGATGATAGCTCGTTCCAGTATGGCGCGATAAACGAACTGTCACGGAACAGCTTTCCTTCGACTATCGCTTTTCGCTTCGTGTTGTAAAGCAGCGCATCGAATGCTTCGATGTATAGCGCCATACCGTCGTATGAAAGAACGGCTTCATCCTTTCTGTCCCAGGTCACTTCCTTTCCGACTCCATTGTACCATGATGGAGTGACGAGATAGGGATAACCGACACCTTTTTCGGTACCATAGACATTGAAGAAGGTATAAGTCCCTGTTTGCGCTCTGCGGATGAATTCCAAACCGTCCTGTGCTTCTTCCAACAAACCCGTCTCAGCAAGTGCCATGCAACTGAGCAAATGGTCGCGAGGCTTCGCGTATGCCTGTGATGGGGGAGTGAATGCAGAAACGATTTGGCTTCTTCCAAGTCCCTGTTCGTTCACTGTTGCAACGGTGATCGTTGAAAGCGACTGGTAGTAAACTTGTCGTTCTTCCTCAGAAAACTGAGCCGGTGCATAAAGTGTCTTTGAGCGCAAGGTATTCCAATACTGCATCTCCATTTCCAGTGACCATGGCGATGGAGTTTTTTTCGGTTCGATGAATGCCTTCAAGTCACGTTCGGCAAGTTCATCGCAGCACGAGTTGTATGCGAAGATGAAATAGCGCCGCTTTTCGAATCCCTTCTCATCATCGATTTGTTCGAAGCGCCAGTACTGTTTTGGAAGCTCGAACTGCACGCCAAAGTTGTTAAGGTCGATATGCCGGTCGGCTAACACCATCACGACCAGCACTCTGCTTTCCGTTGATCGAGGATGCCACCAATACACGTCGAAGCCCTGCTGATAACTGCTGCGAATGACGCCTGATTGCCGAACATATTCATGAGTGAGGAGAGGAAGTTCTTTGAGCGGTTGCTCTCTTCCATCGAGATGGTACGTGACAGTTAACTTCGTGAGGATGGATTCCGTTTTCAGTCCGTGCTCTAACTCGTTGTATAAGTGCGGCTTTGTCCATTCAACTGAAGCGAAATTCGGATTGAAAGACGACACGATAACCCCGTTCGAGAAGTACATGCTCGGCTTCCGGTGAGGCGCATCGACGATTTCATTGAGGACTGAGGCGATAGAGTCCGCGCGAATGATTCGAAAGATGTTTCCTGTGATGCCGCCATTATCTCCCATATCGTAAACGCGAATAGCCAGGACGTTATGCTCTTCGCGCAGATTGCGCAGGAGCGGATAGACCCGTAACGAGCGGAGTTCAGAGCGCAGGTTCGGAGGGAATTCTCCTGTCTTTCCGATGCCGAATCCGTTGAAGTACGTTTCATCTGCATCGTCAATGCCGGAGATGACGAGCACGAGACTATCGTTCCGAATTTCCTTTGGAATCTGAAAGCGGATGCGATACCATGCGAAACCGTCCAAGAGGGGATAGCCGTGATCCTCCCATGCTCCTGGGACTGGAATGAAGTTCCAACCTTCACGTTCATCAATGTATTTGCTGCGCCAAACCTCGTCGTCACCGGATCGAAAGGCTGCCATGCCGCTGAGGTCGATTGCTGTCTGCGCCATTGTGAAGGGCGAGAGCGCAAAGTAGAGGAGGAGCCATCGCATCAGAGGTTCGCGATGATTTCGAGTAAGAGGCGTTCGAACTGCGATGCGACCCGTGAGGCTACTGCGGTAACTTCTTCATGCGAAACACTTTGCTTCACGGTCATCGCTTTATTCGTTATGCACGAAATCCCGATGCACTGCAACCCGGCATTTTTCGCCACAATCATTTCCGGAACAGAGGACATTCCACCGGCATCGACACCGGCTATGCGAAAGAAGACAATCTCGGAGCGCGTTTCATATGTCGGACCTGCGCAGTATCCGTAAACGCCTTCATGGAGAAGTACCCCTGCTTTGTGCGCTGCCGTTCGTACGGTTGCAAGCGTTTTATCATCGAGAAGTCGAACGTTCTTCCCGAAACATTCCAATGTCTGAAGGCCAAGACCCATCTTCCTTGCAAGCGGCAGGACGAGATAGTCGGTAATGAGCATCAATTCGCCCACACGAAAGAGCGGATTCATACCTCCGGCAGCATTCGTTACGATAAGTGTCTTTGCCTTAAGCAGACAAGCAATCGCAGCAGGCAGTACGGTTTGTTGAGTCGTATATCCCTCGTAAACATGCGTGCGGCCTCTAAAGAACAACGTCCGTTTGCCGTGGACTTCCGATAAAGTGAGGATTCCTCCATGTCCGGCTACGGTAGATCGCGGATAGCCGGGAATCTCTGAGGTCGGTACCCGAAATACCGCCGGCAGCTTTTCGACGAACGCACCTAATCCCGATCCTAAAACGACAGCAACGTCAATCGGCGATGCGAAGCGTTCCTTAATGAAATCTTCCGTTGTGGATGGAATCGACACGGCAGGATTTCAAAAACCGACGAGTATACCAGCGATCGTTGCCGTCAGCAGTGTCGCAAGCATCCCACCGAGCACGGCGCGAAGGCCGAGAGACGAAATATCCTTTCTCCGCTCAGGCGCAAGTGGACTGAGACCGCCGACTTGAATTGCAATCGAGGAGAAGTTCGCAAAGCCACAGAGCGCGAACGCCGACATCGTGATCGCCTTTTCCGAGTAGATGACACCTTTGGCGATCATGTCCGACATTTCCAGGTAGGCAACGAATTCATTCAGCACCACTTTGGTCCCGAGCAAGCTTCCCACCTGAAATGATTCGTTCCACGGTAGTCCGATACCGAACGCGACGTACTGAAGCATGACGCCGAAGAGCAATTGGAGGCTGAGAGGTTTCCCGAACGTTGCGACAAGGAACTCGTTGATACCACCGATGCGACCGACAAGCCCAAGCCCGTAGTTTGCCAACGCTATGAGTGCAATGAACGCGAGCAACATGGCACCGACATTCAGCGCGAGTTGCAAACCCTCCGATGCTCCGACGGCTGCAGCATCGATGACGTTCGCTGCGTTCTTTTCCTTCGAGATCGTTACCCGTCCATAGGTCTTCGGTGTGTAAAGCTCCGGTACGAGAATCTTGCTGATGAGCATCGAAGCCGGTGCGGCCATGATGCTGGCTCCGAGCAACTGTGCCGCGAAAAGGACTTGTGCTTCGGTGATGGAAATGTGATGAACCTGAGAATACCCGTACCCCAACATTTGAACGTAGGCAGCCATCACACCGCCCGCGATCGTCGCCATGCCGCCGGTCATGATGGTGAGAAGCTCCGACCGCGTCATGTCTTTGAGAAAAGGTTTGATCATCAACGGCGCTTCGGTTTGGCCGACGAAAATGTTCGCAGAGTTCGAGAGGGATTCCGCTCCGCTCGTTCCGAGCACTTTCATCATGATCCACGCCATTCCCTGGACGACACGTTGCATGATTCCGAGGTAATAAAGTAAAGACATGAGAGTCGCGAAGAAGATGATCGTCGGCAAAACCTGGAAAGCGAAGAAGAAGCCGAGCGAACCATCCTGGCCGGGACTCATTGCCAGCTCGCCAAAAACGAAGCGTGAACCTTCGACCGTGAAGGAAAGCAGTTTGACGAAAGCACGACTGATGAAATCGAACGCGAGCTTTGGCCAAGCGAACGGTGCGAAGATGGTACCGAGCGCATTGCCTTTGATGACGAGGATGCCGAAAACGATTTGGAGGAGCAGCGCTTTCGCAACGAGCGGCCACTTCACGCTCTTCCTGCCCGACGAGAAGAGAAGTGCGATTCCAAGGATAAGCGCGATACCGAGAAGTCCGCGAAAGATGCTTTCGATCATTCCGCTTCCGTAACGCTGAGAGAGGGATCGAAGCACTTACGGCAACGGGCTTCATACGCATCGGCTGCGCCGACGAGAACGCGTTCACCGCTGTGCGTTACTCGCTGCGTGCGGTTGGCGGGATTCCCACACACGACGCAGATGGCAAGTGTCTTCGTAATGTACTCGGCAATGGCGAGGAGTTGGGGAATGGGTTCGAATGGCTTTCCCAGGTAATCCTGATCGAGGCCTGCGACGATGACGCGATGACCTTCCTGAGCGAGCTGCTCGCACACATCGACGAGAGATGGTTCGAAGAACTGCGCCTCATCGATTCCGACAACATTCACGCGATACGCTTTTTCGAGAATTTCCTGCGCGGAAGTGACGTTGATCGAAGCGAGCGACGAGCCGCTGTGTGAGACGATATGTTCGGAGCTGTATCGCGTGTCGATCGAAGGTTTGAAAATAGCAACCTGCTGCCGTGCGATTTGTGCGCGGCGCATTC
>CAYUWG010000088.1:0-12584 GCA_964448285.1 uncultured Chromatiales bacterium | reverse complement strand
CAGTGCTGAAGAGGACTGCGATTACAAACGCTGTCGCAGTGAGGTGGAGAGTCAGGCGAAGAACGTTGTGACAAGAACCCATCAATACTCCTTGATGCTCAGCCTCTGTATTTGGCCGGCCCAATTCCAATAGAGATAATTGCGCCGATCTATAACGAGATTGTTTCCAACGGTTGGAACCCTTGTGAGAAATTTATAGTCGTTGCGATACATATCTCTTAGTAGTATATAAGCCTTATGCGGCGGATCAGATTTCGTCGCGGCAAACAACACCATGTTTCCTGATATGGAATTTTCCTTCCCTTCGTTGAGTAATAATTGCTCGTTCCCCACGGCTGGCGGTGTGTATTCTTTCCAGGATAATCCGCCATCGGTTGTTTCATTCAGAGTGTAATATGTGTAAAAGATATGGTCAGGATTGTTAGGATTAAAAAATATATGACCGAACCTTCCGGAACCGTTTATCGAACGGACCCTCTCCCCATACTCCTCTAAAGCACCAATGAATGGAAAGAACTCCAATCCCGTCAAGCCCCAGATCCATATCTCTCCGCTTCGATGCGGATTCCATTTGAAGTAGGCATCAAGTGCAGTGACATCTGTACGACCCCGAAGGAGAGTCCAAGTATATCCACTATCTATAGAGCGATACATCGCTGCGCTAAAATACAATCCAATTACAGTATTTCCTCGGTGTGGAGAACGTCGCAATTTTGTAAGCTTCGAAGACTTAGGCGACGGCTCAAACGTAATCGGTATTCCACTATCAGATCGAAACCATGTACGACCAGCATCTTTACTCCGCCATACTGCAACAGAACTGTCTGGGTCCTTCGGATATTTACCTGCGTAAGCAACAAGAATATCCTCTCCGGAAGCGTCAACGTCTAACACCCCGCCATATTTCAATGTTGTATCTTGTAGCCCTAAAAACTCCCATGGCGTGAGTTTCTCAATATCCCTTCTCCAAAGACCATACTTGCCTGCACAGGCATACAAATACGGTTCATCGAGAAAAAGTGTATGGACATCTTTTGTCGGAGAACCGAGATCCTCCCAGCCTCCATAATCCACGATGATCGTAACACTCGTGTCGCTCTCGAATGAATACGACGGGTCCGTTCGCGAAAGAAAACGCGGCAAAGCGGCTGTCGTGTCACGCACGTCGATAAGAACTTGCTGTAAGCTTGCGCTCTTCCCCAATCTTACAACATCTCCAATCCGCGTAAGGCCGGTCTTAGGTTTACCACTTTGCCGTTCGCCGGAAAGCATGAGCCGCCCAGTGGCAATGCCATTCTTTGTCTGGAGAACGGAAACGTACGCACCTTGCGAAAGCTGCTTAGTTGCTTCGTCTCTTCCGTCCCAATCCACGCGATAACTCCCGGCTTCCAACTGCTGGCTTACCAGAGTCCGTACTTGCCGGCCAAGAAGGTCGTGTATTCTTAGCGTAACAGGCTCCCCGTGAGAGATTGAGAATGAGATGGTTGTCGAAGATGAAAACGGGTTTGGAAAGTTTGGATGAAGCGCAAAGTCCTTCACTGTCCCCATAGACTCGACGTTAGTGAGGAGGAATGTGAACCGGCCTTCAGAATCCGTCAAAGTGCGGAAATACTTTGTCGTGTCTTCCTGCAGTCGTAAGTGCACGATTGCATTGTGCACGGGAATGCTGTCGGTCGTGATGACGCGGCCATCCAACCGCCTTTGCGCTGTGGCAGTGCTGAAGAGGACTGCGATTACAAACGCTGTCGCAGTGAGGTGGAGAGTCAGGCGAAGAACGTTGTGACAAGAACCCATCAATACTCCTTGATGCTCAGCCTCTGTATTTGGCCGGCCCAATTCCAATAGAGATAATTGCGCCGATCAACAACAAGATTGTTCCCGACAGATGGAACCCTGGTCAGAAATCTGTAATTGTTGGCATCCATATCTCTTAAAAGAATGAATGCCAGGTGGGGAGGGTCTGATTTGGATACAGCGAATAAGGCCATATTTCGCGACAAGGGATTCTCTGTTCCCTCGGTAAGGTTAAGCTGTTGTCCACCAACGATTGGTGGGTAGTATCCGGTCCAAGACACGCCGCCATCCTTTGTTTCATTCAAGGTGTACCATGCATAGAACAGACGGTCGGGATTCTGTGGATCAAAGATGAGAGGGGCGCCTCCCCTTCCAAGGCCATTTATCGAACGCCCTCTATTTCCAAACTCCTCCAAAACGGCAATAAATGGAGTGAAGTCAACACCGGTTGCACCCCAAATCCAAATTTCTCCCCTTCTATATGGATTCCATTTTAGAAATGCCCAAGGCGCAATTATTGCCGTATTTCCGTGAAGTAAAATCCACGATTCTCCCCTGTTCGTAGAGCGATATCTCGCGGCGCTCAGGTAAAGAGCAACAATAGTATCTTTTGTGTGCGGTGATCGGCGGAGCTTCGTTAACATGGATTGTTTGTGCGTTGGATCAAATGTATTTGGAATACCGCCGTCGGAGCGAAACCAGGTCCTTCCATTATCTTTACTTCGCCAGGCAGCAACAGTACTATCAATATTATAGTCTAAGTGCCTTCCTGAATAGGCAACAAGGATATCTGCGCCATAGGCATCAACATCCATAACACCTCCCCTATCCAATGCAGTGTCGCTTAATCCCAGGAATTCCCATGGCGTAAGGCTTTCAATATTTCTTCTCCAAAGACCATACTTGCCTGCACAGGCATACAAATACGGTTCATCGAGAAAAAGTGTATGCACATCTTTTGTCGGAGAACCGAGATCCTCCCAGCCTCCATAATCTACGATGATCGTAACACTCGTGTCGCTCTCGAATGAATACGACAGGTCCGTTCGCGAAAGAAAACGCGGCAAAGCGGCTGTCGTATCTCGCACGTCGATGGAAACTTGCTGTAAGCTTGCGCTCTTCCCCAGTCTTACAACATCTCCAATCCGCGTAAGGCCGGTCTTAGGTTTACCACTTTGCCGTTCGCCGGAAAGCATGAGCCGCCCAGTGGCAATGCCATTCTTTGTCTGGAGAACGGAAACGTACGCACCTTGCGAAAGCTGCTTAGTTGCTTCGTCTCTTCCGTCCCAATCCACGCGATAACTCCCGGCTTCCAACTGCTGGCTTACCAGAGTCCGTACTTGCCGGCCAAGAAGGTCGTGTATTCTTAGCGTAACAGGCTCCCCGTGAGAGATTGAGAATGAGATGGTTGTCGAAGATGAAAACGGGTTTGGAAAGTTTGGATGAAGCGCAAAGTCCTTCACTGTCCCCATAGACTCGACGTTAGTGAGGAGGAATGTGAACCGGCCTTCAGAATCCGTCAAAGTGCGGAAATACTTTGTCGTGTCTTCCTGCAGTCGTAAGTGCACGATTGCATTGTGCACGGGAATGCTGTCGGTCGTGATGACGCGGCCATCCAACCGCCTTTGCCCTGCGGCAGTGCTGATGAGGAATGCGATTCCAAACACAGTCGCGGTGATGTGGAGAGTCAGGCGAAGAACGTTGTTGCAAGAAGCCATCGGACGTTTATATTGCTGAGAAGCATAAATGAAAATAGGTATCGGTTCTTGACAGGTCAGAATGTGCTTGATTTTCATTTCCGCGATCCCTCCGATGCAAGCATGCGATAGATAGCGCCACGCGATATGCAATAGATGAAACTGTATTTATCTAAAACGAGAGAATATGCCTCTCTATCGATCCTACCCAACACTTTGAACGTACTTTCTTCTGCATTGAAGACGAAGAGATAGCTTACTCGCATTGGATCCTCCCAAGTGCTTCCGAAAAAGATTCCACTTTGGCTGGGTGACTCCACAATAGACGCTGCCAATTGTTTCGACCCTAAATACGCTGGTAAGGAATGCTGAATCCAGTTCAACCCTCCGTCAGAACTCTCCCACAAAGGTCCATCAGATAAGAACACATGAAGTTTGTTGAATGGATCGAATGCAACATCACCATGAAAGCCAATTCCGAGTCCTGTACGCACGCTGTCTCCATACGATAAGTACGCACGCAGAAATGTCGTCATACTAATAGTATTCGATCCACTTATCCAAAACTCTCCTTCCGAATATGGATTCCAATGCAAATCAGCAATAGCACCGAATACACCCCTACGCCCGAGATGAAGCGACCAAGAGATTCCACCATCCATCGAACGGTACATTGCTGTCCCGTCATATAGCGCGATAACGATATCCCTCTTATGAGGTGATCGTTTTATTTCTGTCATCCTATTCAAATCGATTTTCGGGTCGAACGAGCCTACTATCCCACTATCAGACCTGACCCACATAGCGCCGTCGTTGGTACTTCGCCAGACTGCGATTGAGCTATCGAGATTTAATACATTTCTTCCGTAATACGCAACAAGGATATCGCGCCCGTTCGCATCAACGTCCAAAACACCGTATCCCATGTTCGGTGTCGTATCGGCAAGCCCTAAATATTCCCATGATGCGAGTGTGTCGATATTTCTTCGCCAGAGACCGTATTTACCGGCACAAACGTATAAGTATGGATCATCGAGAAAAAGTCTTCTTACTTCTTTTGATGGGAACCCCATGTCTTCAATTCCACCATAATCCACGATGATCGTAACACTCGTGTCGCTCTCGAATGAATACGACAGTTCCGTTCGCGAAAGAAAACGCGGCAAAGCGGCTGTCGTATCTCGCACGTCGATGGAAACTTGCTGTAAGCTTGCGCTCTTCCCCAGTCTTACAACATCTCCAATCCGCGTAAGGCCGGTCTTAGGTTTACCACTTTGCCGTTCGCCGGAAAGCATGAGCCGCCCAGTGGCAATGCCATTCTTTGTCTGGAGAACGGAAACGTACGCACCTTGCGAAAGCTGCTTAGTTGCTTCGTCTCTTCCGTCCCAATCCACGCGATAACTCCCGGCTTCCAACTGCTGGCTTACCAGAGTCCGTACTTGCCGGCCAAGAAGGTCGTGTATTCTTAGCGTAACAGGCTCCCCGTGAGAGATTGAGAATGAGATGGTTGTCGAAGATGAAAACGGGTTTGGAAAGTTTGGATGAAGCGCAAAGTCCTTCACTGTCCCCATAGACTCGACGTTAGTGAGGAGGAATGTGAACCGGCCTTCAGAATCCGTCAAAGTGCGGAAATACTTTGTCGTGTCTTCCTGCAGTCGTAAGTGCACGATTGCATTGTGCACGGGAATGCTGTCGGTCGTGATGACGCGGCCATCCAACCGCCTTTGCGCTGTGGCAGTGCTGAAGAGGACTGCGATTACAAACGCTGTCGCAGTGAGGTGGAGAGTCAGTCGAAGAACATTGTGACAAGAAACCATCGAGTCGCTCCTTAATCGTTGGCATGACGGTAACAATAAGGATCGAGGAATGCAAATCCCGGATTACCATGGCTCCAATCGTGTGGCGCGCTTGTCTCTTCTCTGCGATCAGGACATTTTTACGATCATGAAACTGCACCTCAGACGTCCGCTTGTGTTCTTCGATCTGGAAACGACAGGCACGAATGTCTTCACCGACCGAATCATCGAGATCGCACTCGTAAAGCTCCATCCTGACGGGAGGAAAGCGACGCTCGTGCACCGGCTCTTCCCTGAAATGCGCATCCCCCCTGAAGCGACAGCAATCCACGGTATCACCGATGCGGACGTGGCGCTCGAACCGACCTTCAAACACCTTGCCCTTCGGCTCATCGACTTTCTCCGCGACTGCGACATTTCGGGATACAACGTGCGCCGCTTCGACCTGCCGATGTTGAAAGCCGAGTTCGAGCGCGCAGGACATCCGTTCGATACTTCGAATGTCCGGGTCGTGGATGTGCAGAGAATTTATCACATGAAGGAGCCGCGCGATTTGAGCGCAGCGTATCGTTTCTATTGCGACAAGCCGCTCGTGGCGGCGCATTCCGCACTTGCCGACGCAGAAGCCACCGCAGAAATTTTCGCCGCGCAGTATGAGCGTTATGACGAGCTCCCGACGGACATCGAAGAGCTTGAATCGATGCTCCACCCGCGTAATCCCAACTGGGTGGATGACGAGGGAAAGTTCGTTTGGGATGGGGACTCAGCGGTATTCAACTTCGGGAAGTATCGCGGAAAGCCTTTGCAACACGCCGTTCAGGAAGAGCCATCGTACCTGTTATGGATTTCCGAGGGAAACTTTCCACCCGACACACGGGACATCGCGCGCAAAGCGTTAACGGGCGAGTTCCCGACGAAAGCAACCAGTCACATGGAGGAATCATGAAACACGATCAAGTCGAAGTCTGGGGCATCCCGACTTGTGGGACAACGAGAAAAGCGCTGAAGTATCTTAGCGATAATGCAGTCCCGTATGTATTCAAAAACTCTCGTGAAACGGCGCCGACCAAAACACTTTTGAGAGAAGCCGCATCCGTCGTGGATCATCCGAAAAAGCTATTCAACACGTCCGGCGGTTCGTATCGTGAAGGCGGTTGGAAAGAACGTGCAGACTCGATGACACGTGATGAGGTCATCGCTGCGCTTCTTCAGGATCCGATGCTGATCAAACGGCCGATAGTGCGCAGCGCAAAAGGGACCGTCGTTGGCTTCGATGAAAAGAAGCTGAAGGAAATTCTCTGAACGAACGACATCTGCGAACGACAGGAGCTTTCGACCTTCGAACGCGGAAGACGTCTATTTCAAGACAACCTTGAGAATGCGGAATTCGATGCGCCTGTTGCGCGCCCGGCCTTCTTCCGTCTCGTTCGACATGGCCGGTTGATGAGGACCGTAGCCGCGGGTCTTTATGTTATCTGACGGAATTCCCTTTTCCACTAAGTAACGCATTACGGCATCTGCCCGGCGTTTGGAAAGATCCATGTTGTGCGCAACCGTTCCGGTGCTATCCGTGTGTCCGGCAATCTCGAAATAGACGTTCGGATTCTCTTTCAATCCCGCGACGATTTTATCCAGCGTTGGAAATGACTCCGAACGAATGATCGCTTTATCGATTTCGAATTCGATGTTCTCCAGCACGAGCAGTTGCTGCAATCGATCGAAGAACTCTTCCGCTTTCTCCACTTCGTCCGGACATCCGTCGTGATCCTTAAAGTTGTTGTACGTCTCCGGTGAATGCGGACATTGATCGCGTCCATCGATCACGCCGTCACCGTCGGTGTCGGGATTCAGCGGGTCTGTTTTCATTTTGATTTCCGCGCCGTCGTTCAATTCATCACGATCGGTGTCCGGGTCGAGCGGGTCGGTTCGATACGTTTGCACTTCGTCGCCATCGGATAATCCGTCGCTGTCGCTGTCGGGATTGAGCGGATTCGTTTTATGTTTGCGGACTTCGGTGCCATCGCCCAAGCCGTCGCCATCGGTATCACGACGCAGGGGATTCGTCCCGTAAATGGCTTCTTCACGATCAGTCAGTCCATCACCGTCTGCATCGCCTCCAAGCACTTCATCCTCGAAGTGGAATGCGACGCCGATGAGAACGCTGTTGAAGTTATCGTTCAGCCAGTCGAGCGCTTTCGAAACGACTCCATCGAGCCTGTCGGTCAGCGTCACCGAGCGTTCAAGAACAAGCTGGAGATTCACTCCCTTTGCTATTTCGATGTGCGTACCAAAGCGAATGGGAAACCAGTATCCGACGCCGTTCTCGCGTCCAGTCAGTTCCTGAAATTTGTTCTGCAGTTCATCGCGTTGAATGCTCAGAGAATAGGGAATCACGCCGAAACCAACCGAGAAAAAAGGCTTGAAGGCTTCGAGCGGAAATATCTCGGCTTCCAAACTGGCACTCAGTGGAAGGGACTTATTCGAGAACTCATACGACGTGTGAATGCCTTTCAGCACACGATAGCTCGCCGTGAAATCGATGCCGAGACGAATCGCCGAGCGATACTGGATGAACTGGTACTGCACGAACATATCGGCGGCCTCACGCATCGGCAGGTCAACGCCATGGAAATTGATGTTGTCACGCACGTCACCATCAAATCGGACGGCGCCGATTCGTGCGCCCAAACCGATTCTATCCGGATTGCGCCATGCGACTTCTAAGTACTGATCTACTTTGTCCTCCTGTGCATGAACGGAGTTCCACGATAGGAGAGTCATCAGAAACAAGTATGTGAGTTGGCGGAACATGATACCTTTCCCGAATGAGTGTAAGCGACTTCCGGCGTAAATATACTGAATGCATGTTCATTTGCATCCAGTCTCGAGAAGAAAAAACGAGTGAAACTTCGTGGGGGATTATCCCTCGACCTGATGATTCAGTTGCAGCAGTTGCAGCATGGTCAACAGGGTTGAGAGAGCGCTATCCATTTCAATAAGGTACAGTCCGAATGGGAACGGATGTGATTCCAAGTTCGGAGAGATTCGTGAAAAGTCGATCAGGAGAAACATGTGGTGGGACATTCGAGCCTCAGGAATACTGTGCGCGTTTGAATGGAAGCCAGCACACTTTCTTGAAATGGATGCTGGGGAGTCGTTTTGGAGTTGCCGCCTCTTCCGTTCCGCTCTTTCCGGAAGTTATTGTCGTGTCACTGCGAACGGTGAGGCTATCGCTTGTCCTCTGCATGGTCGATCTTGCCGGTGGTTCAGCAGCGAGGGCTGCCGTCAGTGAGAGAAGAAAGAGTGGTATGAGGAAGCGTTTCATGAGATGTGACATCTTGGGTTTCTTTTCTGGAGAGTCTCTCCAGCGGTCTTGGAAATCTCAACAATGCTGCCAATTTCCACTCAAGTCGTATTGACAGGCGAAAAGGAGCCTGTTTCCCATGCGATCCCTTCGATTTGTCTTGTGATGAAACAAGCCACATGGCCTCATTTCAAAAAATGAACACTACAATTGCGCACCGATAATAGCTGTAACGCGATTCGGTACGCACGTTATCCGTTGTCCGGGGGCGATAATCGGCGGATGTGCAACGCAGATTTGATGCTTGCATGTCGAGGCCGCGATTCGGAAGTGCCCGTTCGAGGTTTCGAATCGCATTTTTCCAAAGCTGCCCTCAAAGTCGGTGGTCAAATCCTCGGACAGAGGGAGAGCCATGACGAGGAGCCCGCTATGAAAGATCTCGACGCTGCGACTCAGCGGTGGCGTCTTGTTCACAAACCGAAGAAGCGTGGGATTGATTTGGTCACTCCTGAGGTCCAGCTCGTTTTCGACGTCGATCAGCGCGGTGTGAAAAAGGGAAATCCCATCGTGATAATTCCTGAGGCGATTATCTTCGAACAACACGATACCGCCCGGGAAATTTCCGGAAAGCGTACTCCGCCTCAAGCGCATCAGTCCCGCTTCGAAGTACTCGGATAAAAGCTCATCGAATAATCGGTCTGCCCTGATTGGGTCCTCGGTAAGGATGCTCAGGTCGAGTAAGGTCGTCCCGAACTTCTCCCGAATGATTTCAGGTGAGCCTTTCTTCACGGCATCCTTCAAACCGGAGAAACCAAAGCGGAAAAACGATCGCCGATCCATCAGGCTCGGTCCCGCCTGTTCATGCAAGCTCGGCTCTGCTTTCGAAAGGAAATATCGGCAATGCGCATTGCATCAGTGATCGGGAGTCGGTTCATCAGAGACAAAAATACGTCGGGATACGATACCCTCGTCTGTCAACGCTCATTCACAATTTATGAGGATGCAACTATCAACGAAGAGTTCTATTTTCTTTCGGAGTTTATTCAGCAAATGGAATCAGATCTCTCATGACATACAAGCGCTTTACCAGCAATCTCAAGCTCAGTGACGTTCTTCATACGAATTACTATCTCCTTCCGATCATCCATCGATTCGATATCCGCTTCGGGATTGGCGACATGACGATCGGTGAAGTCTGTGCGCGGAACGATATCGACACGGATTTCTTCGTCGAGATCCTCAATGTCTATCACGATGAATACTACTTCCCTGAAAAGACCCTGAGGAAACTCGACATCCAACTCGTGGTGAATTACCTGACGAAAACACACCAGTACTACGTCGATTACCTCCTGCCGTCCATCGAAGAGATGGTTGCGCGGTTCGTCAAGTCCGGAGGCGCGAATGACAAGACGCTCACGCCCGTCGCACAGTTGTACAACGATTACAAAGCGGAATTCCTCAAGCACATCGAGTCGGAAGAGATCAACGTCTTCCCGCACGCATTGCGCATCAGCGCTCTTTACAACAAGAGCGAATCACTCCAGCAGAACGATACGTGGAGCGCGCAATCCATTCGTCATTTCGAGGATGAACATGAGGCGATGGATGAGAAGCTTTTCGACCTGAAGAACATTCTCATCAAGTACATCGAGCCGCCGTACAACGTTCACCTCCGCAATACGATCATATTCGAACTTGACCGGCTCGAACGCGACGTACTCGACCATGCGCGCATCGAAGACCGCATTCTTTTCGCCGCAATCGAGCACATGGAAAAAGCTCTGAAGAAACGATCCGAGAGTGATCGCACCATTCGCGAAAGGCGTGGAGAGGAATGAGGCAGTCGAACGCCGTCTTGATTGTCACCGCCGACACGATCGCCGGTCTCGGTCTCAAAACATTTCTCATCGAGCACTTCAGCACACCTGCTTCTTACGTCTCGTCGTGGGATGAAATCTCGCTTGAGGAATTGAGGGGAAGGCAATTCCAACTCGTCCTCTGTGACAAAGGCGCAAGAGACACCTTACCGACACATGCTCTTGAGTCGTGGAGTGGAAGGGTCGTCGTCTTTATGCGACGAGGGGATTCCGCTCCTTTCGAACCCTGCCTCTGCATCGATGAGCCGTTCGACGAACTCCACCAGGCGGTTGCCGACATCCTTCCGAAACCCCGTCATGAAAAAACGAACACCGCTCTTTCGCCGCGTGAGATCGAAGTTCTCAAGCTCCTGGCCCAGGGTTACATCAACAAAGAGATCGCAGACAGGCTTTCCATCAGCGTCCATACGGTCATCTCCCATCGCAACAACATCTCCGAAAAACTCGGCATCAAGACCGTCCCCGGACTGACGGTCTATGCCACGATCAACGGTTATATCTCAGCGGATACGGTTCTGTAGGCATTAGAGTAATCGAACATCCGTTCTCTCACCACATCTCAAACCGTATCATTCCCTGCTCGACGTCGATCCCGTAGCCATAGACACCGAGCGTTTTATCGTCGTTCGTAGTCCACTCGGCGTTGCTCTTCGCTACATTTCTGGAGGTTTGTTGAGTGCTGTTTATCTTGATCCAGATTATCTAGTCTTCATGAATAATTTCGACTTACTAGATTTAGGATTACCTAATTCAATCACAGAAACAAGATATACTGATTTAGGTAGGGAACCCAGAGTGTATCGAAGTGACTGATATCCAATGTTAATGCGAACTGCGTCGCTGATAAGACGCTTCCCCAGCATATCGTAGATGTGAATATCTACATAAGACTCATGATTGGAGTGTATTTCGACATTGATATCGGAGCCAGCAGGATTCGGAAATACCGACACAGTAAAGTCCGCGAGACCCAATAATGTCCGATATACAGAGTTCGATTGATTTATTTTCTGTACCGTACCGTCAGGGAGTATTTCATAGATCTTCGGTTGAACGGCCCATGCGCCGTATGAATAATTTCGATACGGCTCGACACTTAAAAGGATCGTATCACCTTTGGCATCACTTATAAGATCGACATATTTCCCGGCTGGTCTTCCTATTTCTTTCCAAGAGCTTATCCCGTAAGGCTTTCGCTTGGCGAATCGTACAACGGTTGGCATTGGAGCTGTCCATCGAATAGTTGAAGGAGGCTTCGACGAATAAGGCCATTCCTCTACCTCCTCAGATCTTCGAATATCAACCGCATCTGCGCCTGCATAAAATCTTCGGTAACCAAGATCGTTCGTCCAACCTTCCAAAACGTAAATGTCGCTGAATTTATTCGGTGAGTAACCCTTTTCTGAAGGCTCTCTTGCGGAAATAAGGTTTCTGAAAGGTTCTCCTATCAGTGGATCTACCGCAGTGCAAAGATACTCGCCCTCGAAGAAATCCATCAAATGCACAGATTTCAATCCATTATCGGTAATCAAATATGTTCCATCGCCCGTTCGATCTATGTACCAGTGTGAAGGTCGACGCCCGCTGTGTGAAATGAATTCTGTTATTTTTGCCTGCTTCAAATACGATCCAGCGCCGTCCCGAAAAGGATCGCATGTCATAAAGAGATTCGATCCAACAGACATAGCCATCTTACCCCATCTCGAGTGATAATCCCTTACGTCGGTATGAATGGCGGAAAGGTGCACGTTCATGAAAGTGTACGTCTGCCAATTACCATCTGAGCATGGATAACTGATACCAGAAAAATTACTGAATGGATTGTTCCATTCGACATTCAGTGGATCATAGGATGAAAGGAACACGCCGCTTGGAGTCAATCTGCCGATAAAAACACGCTCGCCATACGAATTTGAGCCTGGATCGAACGACATTTCGCCTTCAAAATTGATTGCATCAGGCATCTGTTGACTTTCCGAAATCAGGCTCAGGCCAGTCTGCGCTGATTCCGACACATTGAATATCTTTATTTTCTCATTGCCAAGATCGAACGCCATCAATCGATCATTTAGCATTGGTGCTATGGGGCCGACCTGCCCGAATTTGTGGCCAA
>CAYUWG010000087.1:0-12775 GCA_964448285.1 uncultured Chromatiales bacterium | reverse complement strand
CGCATACTCGTTCCCATCGCTCCGCGTGGGAATGAAGCGTTTGACGCTCCGCGTCGTTTACTCAATTGTCGAACGTCGGGATTACGGATTCGCACGTGCGCGGCATACTCGTTCCCATCGCTCCGCGTGGGAATGAAGCGTTTGACGCTCCGCGTCACTTGCGCTCATCGTTCGACTTGCGCTCATCGTTCGCCTTGCGCTCATCGTTCGCCTTGCGCTCAGGATGATGTCGGCAGGACTGATCAGACCATCTGCGGGCGCTATCAGCTATGAGCTAAGTGACACCGTCCCACCGACCCACCGTCCCACCGACCCGCCGTCTCCTTTCTTCTTCCTTCGTTGTTTCGTAGGTTTGCCCCATGCCAACCTACGGCTACCGTGAACACAGCGACCCTCCAAAGTTTTTCCGGTTCCTCTGGAATAAGAAACTCGCGCTGATGATCGGATCTGTGATTGTCGCAGTTCTGCTGATCACGTTCAGCAATAAAGGCCTGCTGCGCCGCGTGATGTTGGAGTCCGAATTGTCCGATCGTGAAGAACACATCGGCCAGCTCACGACGGAAATCGACTCTCTGAAGCGCGTCCGTAACAAACTCCTCTACGATAAAGCCACGATCGAACGCGTCGCCCGTGAAGTGCATGGGATGATCAAGCCGGGCGAAATAGTCTATCGCGTTCATCCCGCCGGCGCCAAGTCCGAATGACCCGCATCGGGATCGACATCGGTGGAACGAACATCAAAGCCGTTCTCGTCGATGATCGCCTGAATCTCCTCTCTCGCACGACTCTTCCCTCACTCGCTTCCGACGGACCCTCCGCGGTCATCGAGCAAGTCCATCGCGTGATTGAATCGCTCATTCATAAGAGCGAACCAACGGTTCAATGCATCGGCATCGGTGCGCCCGGTTCGGTGGACTTCGCGCGTGGACTTCTCCTTCACCCTCCGAACTTCCCGGGATGGGATGAAGTCCCGCTCGTTTCACTTATCGAAGACCGGTGGAGTATCCCGGTCGGATTGGAGAACGACGCGAACTGTGCGGCGCTTGGTGAGGCATACTTTGGCGCTGGGAAAGAGCGGAACACGTTCGTCGCGTTGACGCTCGGGACCGGCGTCGGCTCCGGAATCATCATCGACCGGAAAATCCATCACGGCGAAAAAGGCTTCGGCGGAGAGTTCGGCCATATGACGATCGATTACAACGGCCCCGCGTGCAATTGCGGAAATACCGGGTGCATCGAAGCATACATCGGGAGCGGTTATCTCATGAGACGATACCTCGAAACAATCCGGCACTCTCCCGACGCATTCCACTATGAAAGAGCCGCCGGAGCCGCTGATACTCTTTCGCCGCGCGATATCTCGAACGCCGCTGAAGCAGGAGATAAAACGGCGAGAGCGTTTCTCTATGAAACCGGTGCCTTGCTTGGCGTTGCGATAGCGAGCACGACGAACCTTCTCGACATCACAACGACGATCATCGGAGGCGGGGTTGCCGCTGCGGGCAAACCGCTCTTCGATGGCGTGCTTTCATCCGCGAGAACCCGTGTGCTCAGGGTTCATCGAGATTCGATGGAGATCGTACCCGCTGCATTGGGAAACGACGCCGGTATGTTCGGCGCCGCGATGTTAGGGCGGTGACATTAGTTAAACTCACGTAGAGCTTTTCTATTCATTTCATAAGCAACAACCGCCCGCTTACATGCGAGTATGGCGTCGATAGCACATAGACATAGACGCCTGAAGGCAGACGCGATGCATCGAACACTTCAGCGTACGTTCCTTCTTGCTGCCAGCCATCGACAAGTCGCGCGACTCCACGACCGAGAAGATCGAAGACGCGAAGTTTGACAGGCATGGTTTCAGGGATTGCATACTCGATTGTCGTCGAAGGATTGAACGGATTTGGGTATGCTCTCGCAACAAGCTGACCGTTCGATTCAAGCTCAGGAACCATGCGCTCAGCTTCATCTGATGCTTTCTGAAAGAATGAACGCGGGAGCACTCGATAATAGCCTCGACGCATGTTGTATGCTTGCTGAATCTGTGTTTCGTTAAAACCCGCTTGCGCCATCTCTGCGACTGCGTTTTCCATGCCGAGCGTGTCTCGCTTTGCCATCGCAATCAATTGCATGAGTGGAAGGGCTTCGCGTGCATAAGGACTCGATGAGAACTGGTTGATTCAGTTTTGCTTGCGATTGAAGAACATATCCCGAGGGTGTGCTTCTGATTTCCCGTTCTCTGTGCGACTCTCTCTTCGTGATATCCGACCAACGGCCATTTATAACGAGTGGGTTCATCAGCAGATTTGAAGCGCGCGATACGGTTCGGAAAGGACCATTGTGTTGACATCAACGTATCGATTTCATGGTCGATAATATGATCCCAAGTTCCTCCGAATAACTCGTCTGCCGCATCATCATCGAACGCTACATAGTCCAGTATCACACTCACGTTCCCAAGCCATTGCACGCGTATATCAACGCTTCCTATTCCATCTCTGACAAAATCTCCAACAAGCACTTCACCGTAAGCATCATTACTTGCAAGCGGTACTCCCCGCCACTCTGATTGTGCCGTTGTCGGCGTTCGTTTCAAATGTCCTCCAGTGATAACGGCATCAATCATCGTCACACCACCGGTATCGACAAAGACACGAAGAACCTGAATACTTGTATCTAATGGTGCATCAGGTAGTCTTAACCTCAGCCGCACATGCAGATGGCCTGCATTGTTGAGATCCTGCGGGATCAACCCATGACAGAGATAGCCGACGGTGTCGATGTTGACTCGTGCACGAACGGAGTTAAGAGGTTGCGAAAATGCGTCAGCATCCTTCTCTGCACCGACTTCCGACCAAAGTTCACCTTTTCGAAGCGTATCATACGTGAAATGACCATTGTACTCCGGGTGATAGCGCCATCTGTTCCCGCGTGTGAAGTATGCGTTCATACCTTCCGAGTGGCCGGGTACTGTGAGCATACCCGCTGTATTCGCGTGCCCGAGTTCCTGTACCATGAGATTCCGATAGAGTGTATCGGTATAGATGCTTACCCATCTGATCCCTGCCGCCGATACTCTTTCCCACCAATCCAATGGGACCTCTGTAATAAGAGTTTGACCCTCGTAATACGGGATGGGTGGCTGTCTGAGCCAGTCGGCGCCGATGACGAACTCAGTTTGCTGACTCCAGGCGGTTTGAAGCATTGGTGCATGTTGTAAACACGCGCAGATTATCGAAAAAAGTAGTACGGAGCGTTTCATTTTCCTTTCCTTCCTTTAATTGTGAATGAATCAGTGATTGTGTATGAGGTTCATCATCATCGAGCGAACCGCATTCTTCGTTTTTACGAGACAGATATATATGCCATTTGGAGCTTCGATACCATCTTTCTTTTTACCGTTCCATACGAACCGGTGTATCCCCATCTCCACGCGGCTATCGTTTAGCATAGCGATCTCTCGTCCTAAGAGATCGAACACGGTCACAGTAACGCGTTCCGGCTGCTCCACCGATACCTCTATCGTTGTCACGGATGAAAATGGATTAGGCCAGTTCGGACTGACTGCAAAGCCCGATGGGTGTTGTTCTTTGAATGGTTCAACGTTTACAAGTTTCGTGTCACCGGCGAGTACATGGAAATACCCGAAGTGTATATTCGCTGATTCGGCTTGTGATGATGAACAAAGATCATCGACCGAATCGCCATTCACATCTCCCACGTTCGCAAACGATTCGCCGTACACTCCAAACTCATTGAATCGAGCGCTTCGTGCAAATGAGTAATCCTGTATTCCAGTTTTTGAACCGGGGGAATAAACGAGATAAGGTTGTGTAAATACGCCAAGACGAAGAGCGAAGTCACGGTATGAATCCTTATTAATGTCACCTGCAGTTTGGATTGGCCTATATGCAAAAAAATACTCATACCTGCCGGGAACGGGATTATGGATAATGAAATCAGGTTTTGATGATATCATTCCTCTTAGACCATAGAAGACATACAATTGGTCCTGAATTTTTCCAGCAACGGTGACATCAGAAATACCATCGCCATTGATATCCAAAACACGAGGCACCAAAAACCATGTCTTCGAACTGTCCGGTATTTCCACGTTCCTTGAGTCCAAAAACTGAGAAGCATTTCTGTAATCGAACCACCATCCGTCATGGCCATGATGAATATGACAGCGTTGCCAGATTTGACCACGATTGTCATGCAACATTCCAAAAACTAAATCATCAAATCCATCTCCATTTACATCGGCTATCTGTATCTCAGAGCCATACTGTGTGTACGCCGAATCAATCGTTCCCGTAAAATCCGGAACTCCATTAAAGTCCGGTTTCCCCATGAAGACATACACTCTCCCGCGCAGGTAATCTTCATGCACAGCAAGGTCCTGTATCCCATCTCCATTGAGGTCGCCAATTGCCATGTAACGACCGAGGTTACCGGAACGGCTTGCACTCGGAATCTTGAAGGCGGGAATCGTATCGAGCATCAAGCCAGGGCCTGACTTTCCCAGATAGACATACGCCGTGTCAAAGTTAGCGACATCTGAAAGGATGGGTTTCACCGAAATCAAGTCTGGATAACCATCCCCATTGAAATCTCCAATGGCTGCATTACGTCCTCCAACCAAGATAGCATCCACCTTGTCATCCAGTATCCCCGGCCCTCCATAGTAAATCCAGAACTGCCTGCGTCCACCCACACTCACTCCAAAGTCCGGCCATCCGTCACCGTTAATATCCCCAAGTGCGAGTACACTCGTGCCAAGTGCATCGTCGTAACGTTCTCCGGTAACTTCCAACAGCGTCTTGAGGAAAGGCTGGCTGGTTGCTACCTGTGCTGTAAGGAGAGTGAAGATCGAAACGAGTATCAGGTTGTATCTCATGGTGGCTTTCTTTCCTTACTCAAATGACAATGTTTTCTGCGTTTGGGTTACCGCGCCTCAATCCTTCTCCAAAGGGTAAAGATGAACATAGGTTGTGTTAGAATCAGACGCAATAACCTTTCGCTTCAACGAGTAATTCTCTTCTTATTACAGCGCTTCTTTCGGTTTGGTAATCCCGCTTCTGATTGGTTTTTCCTGCGTGCATGGGTAGCTTTGTGAGCCTTGTTTCTCGCTTCGAAAGCTCCCTGACCTATGCTCGTCCATCAACAAACAATCAAAGAACCCGCCTCGTTTTCCGGCACCGGCCTTCATACGGGAACGACGTGCACCATCACGTTCAAGCCCGCGCCTGAGAACTACGGTCTGCGCTTCGTCCGCACCGACCTTGGCGGCAATCCCGAAATCCCTGCGCTTGTGGATTATGTCGTGGACGTCTCGCGCGGCACGACGCTCGGCCATGGCGACATCAAAGTCTATACGGTTGAGCACGTTCTTGCGGCGGTCGCCGGCCTGCAGATCGACAACCTCATCATGGAGCTTGACGGCGTGGAACCGCCCGTCGGCGACGGAAGCGCAATGCCGTTCATCGAAGCGCTTCAGAACGCAGGCGTCATGAAGCAGGAAGCGCTGAAAGACTACCTCATCATCGACCGCACGATCCAGTACCAGAACCCGGAGAAGGAAGTCGATATCGTCGCGCTGCCGCTCGACGACTTTCGCATCACCGTCATGGTGGACTACAAGAATCCCGCGCTCGGCAGCCAGCACACGGGAATGTTCAACATCGATGAGTTCATTCCGGAGTTCGCATCGAGTCGCACGTTCTGCTTTCTCACGGAAGTGGAGCAACTCTATGACGCGGGCCTCATCAAAGGCGGAACGCTCGACAACGCGGTCGTCATCGTCGATCGCGACATCAGCGAACCGGAGCTGCGCAGCCTCGAAACGAAGCTCGGCCTCGATGAATCCGTGCGCCTGAACGACCACGGTTACCTCAACGAGATCACGCTGCGCTACCGCAACGAACCCGCGCGCCATAAACTGCTCGACCTCCTCGGCGACCTGACGCTCGTCGGCGTTCCGCTCAAAGCGCAAATCCTTGCCGCCCGTCCGGGACACGCGAGCAACGTCGAGTTCGCGAAGATGATCCGCAAGCTCTATCTCGAAAAGCGGCTCGTCAAAAAGTACCAGCACGAAAAATCTTCCGGCATCGTTTTCGACATCAACGCAATCAAGGAAATCCTTCCCCACCGCTATCCCTTCCTTCTCGTCGATCGCATCATCCAACTCGAACTCGATAAGAAGATCGTCGGCATCAAGAACGTCAGCGTGAACGAACAGTTCTTTCAGGGACATTTCCCCGGCCGGCCCGTCATGCCCGGCGTGCTCATCATCGAAGCGATGGCGCAATGCGGCGGCATCCTCATGATCAACAGCGTCGAGAACATGAAGGAAGTCCTCGCCTATTTCACCTCGATCGATAACGCTCGATTCCGAAAACCCGTCGTGCCCGGCGACCAACTCATTCTCGAAGTCGAGATGACGGGGAAGCGCCGCAACATCATTTCGCTCAGCGGGAAAGCCTTCGTCGATGGACAGCTCGTTGCGCAGGCCGACATGATGGCCGCAATCGTTGACAGGCTCGAAAGCGCGAAGAACGACGGCGAAAATTCTTAACCACAAGACAACACGGGAAACAACGTATCAACCTTATGCCTCAGATTCATCCAACAGCCATTGTCGATGCGCATGCACGACTGGCTGACTCCGTCACCGTCGGTCCTTATGCAATCATTCACGCCGACGTGCGCATCGATGAAGGAACGAGCATCGGCTCGCACTGTCTGATCGACGACGGCGCGCGTATCGGAAAGAACGTCCGCGTTCATCACGGCAGCGTCGTCGCCACGCCGCCGCAGGACTTGAAGTACGCAGGCGAACCGACGGAAACGTTCATCGGCGATAACACCGAGATCCGCGAGTTCGTCACGATCAATCGCGGAACGACGGCGACGCGCAAAGTGACCGTCGGAAGCAATTGCCTTCTCATGGCGTACTCGCACGTCGCGCATGACTGCGTGCTCGGGGACAACATCATTCTCGCGAATAGCGTGCAGCTCGGCGGCCACACGGTCATCGGCGATTACGCGATCCTCGGCGGCCTGGTAGGCGTGCATCAGTTCAGCCACATCGGCGCGCACGTGATGATCGGGTCGCAATCGCGCATCGTGAAGGACATCCCGCCTTATGCACTCGTGGGCGAAGAACCGGTAAAGTTCATCGGTTTGAACAGGGTCGGTTTGAAGCGCAGGGGTTTTTCCGCCAACGCCATTGCGCGAATCGATCAGGCATACGACACGATCTATTACTCCGGTATGAACGTCTCGCAAGCCCTCCTGCACCTGCGCAAATCACCCGAAATCACGCCGGAGGTTGAAACGATTCTTTCGTTCATCGAGAACAGTTCGCGCGGCATCGTACGAGCGGTGCGATGAACCCATTGCGGTTAGGCGTCATCGGTCTCGGGCATCTGGGATCGCTTCACGTGAAGATGCTTTCAACGGCGCAGAACGCTTCGCTTGTCGCAGTCTATGACATCGATGCGGAAGTCTGCCGGAAGATGGCCGCACGGTATTCCGTTCATGCGGCCTCGTCTCTCGAAGAAGTGTTCGCTATGGTCGATGCCGTCTCGATCGCGACGCCGACTTCGACGCACTTCGACGTGGCATGCAAAGCAATCGCACGATCGAAGCATCTGTTCATCGAGAAACCGATCACGCAAACGGTCGAGCAGGCGCGAGAGCTCAACGCGCGTGCTGCAGAGAAGAGCGTCCTCGTGCAGGTAGGACACATTGAGCGATTCAATCCGGCAATCGTCGCACTGGATTCATACGCGCTCGCTCCCGTCTTCATCGAGTCGCACCGGCTCGCTCAATTCAATCCGCGCGGAACGGACGTCGCAGTCGTGCTCGACCTGATGATTCACGATATCGACATCATCCTTTCGCTCGTGAACAGCGACGTGACTTCCATCGATGCAAGCGGAGTTGTCGTCGTCACGGATTCCGCCGACATCGCGAACGCGCGCATCCGGTTCGCAAACGGCTGCGTGGCGAACATCACCGCAAGCCGCATCTCACAAAAACGGATGCGCAAGATGCGCCTCTTCCAGCGCAACGCATACATCTCCATCGACTTCCTTGACGGATCGTGCGAAGTCTTCCGCCTTGTGGAAGACGCCGATGAACAGGTCAATCCGACGATCATGCTCGGACAGATCGAGCAAGGGAAATCGAATCGAAGCATCGTGTATGAACAGCCTTCCGTTCCGAAGGATCTCAATCCGCTTCAGTACGAACTGCAGCTCTTCATCGATTGCATCCATGCCGGGAAAAAGCCGATCGTCGATGGGATTGCCGGACAACGTGCGCTTGAAGTCGCAGAGCGAATCGTTTCGATGATCGAACCCGCGTAGCGCATTGACGATCATGACGCTCGAAGCGCCCGCCAAGATCAACCTCGGACTTCATATCCTGTTCAAACGACCGGACGGGTATCATGAAATCGAAACGGTGTTCCATCGCATCGACTGGTACGACCGCATCACGCTCAGGCCCCGCAAGCGCGGCATCAGCCTCTCGTGTAATCTCCCGTACATCCCAACGGACGACCGCAATCTCTGCGTCCGCGCCGTGAAGCAGTTATTCGCGCTCACCCGTTATGACGGAGGGCTGCATATCGATTTGGAGAAGCACGTCCCGGTTGGCGCCGGACTTGGCGGAGGGAGTTCGGACGCCGCGACGGTACTGAAAGGCGTGAACGACCTTTACGAATTTCACGCACCCGATGACGTGCTGTTCAACATAGCCGGACATCTCGGATCGGACATACCGTTCTTCCTCGGTGCGAAGACCGCTCTCGCCACGGGACGCGGGGAGAAACTGGAGAACCTCGCGCTGGAACTGCCATACACCATCCTCGTCGTGTATCCCGATGTCCACGTCTCCACGAAATGGGCTTACCAGAATCTTCAACCTTCCTCTTATCAGAGAGAGAACGAACGCGCACCGTCGTTGAAGGAAATCTGGCTTGAAGGCAGCATCGACCTCATCAGAAATCATGTCCGCAATGATTTCGAGCCGACGATCTTTCCATCATTCCCCGTCATCGGAGAAGCGAAAGAGATGTTGTACAGCAACGGCGCCGCATTCGCGCTGATGAGCGGGAGCGGTTCCTGTGTTTTCGGATTGTTCTCAAACCGCGAGACTGCGTTAGCTTGCGTGGAGCGCCTACCGAAGACGTATGTGAGTTGGCTCGTCGCTGATAGCGGATAGCGCGTGCCTGGAAGCTGATGGTTCAAAGCCCGTGGCTGGAAGCTGTCTGATGTGAGAATGTTTTAGTAATAACAGCGTCGTCATCCTTCATCTGCGCTCATCCTTCGTCTTCGCTCAGGATTCGACTGCGCTCAGGTTGATGATGGCGTGACTAATCAGACATCCAGCAGGCGCTATTAGCTAAGCGCCTCCGTCCCACCGTTCCTCCGTCCCACCGACCCACCGTTCCACCGATCCACCGTTCCACCGATACGCCGTTCCATCGATCCACCGATACGCCGTCCCACCGTCCCACTGCTCTTGCGTCTCATTACCCCGTGGGCTATGTTGACGGCAACTGATTCCGCGAAGCGGCTCCTGCCGCGAGTTACAAACCGAAAAAACAAACGAACTGAAAAGATGAATCCTTACTTGGCACCCTGTAACCGAACCCAGAATCGAACTGTCATTCGCGCAACAGTGATTCTGAGAGCCGAACATCGCGTTACTCTCAGGATGCGTAAACCAGAACGGAGACCGATATCTATGACCTACATAATTGTCCTTATTCTTACCACAACGACTTGCATTAGCTTCGCTCAGTCACCGGAAAGCAAGCACATCTTCGGAAAAACGGAATACAGCTTTTATGTCGGTGGTAGTGATCGTGATAGAGTTCAATCGTTTATCCTTGATAACAATGGTAATATTTACGTATTTGGCGGAACAGAATCTGAGGATTTCCCAATAAAGAATTCGACATACAGAGATTATCTCTTATCTGCTGATTGTTTTTTAGCTAAATATGATTGTATGGGCGAACTCGTATTTAGCACGTATTTTGGTGGAGGCGGGGCCGACCCTGAATCGATGGCTCGCGGAAAGTATTCGTCTTTAATCATTAAATTTTCCGGGTCTATCGATTTTCCCGTGTCAAATAATGCCATCGATACCACTGCAAAGGGATCGTACTTATCGATTTTTACGAAGGACGGATACCTGACATACACGACTACTTTAGATATAGGGTCACTTTGGGGTCGTGCTCTTGCAACGGATACGAATGGTTATATCTATGTTGGTGCTGGCGGCACCAGCGGCATCGCACGAAAATATATTACTCCAGGTGTTGTCAATGATTCCTCAAACCTCGCAGGCGTTTTGAAACTGAATCCAACGGGTGATACGCTCATTTATGGAACGTATGTCAACCATACTGTTCTACCGGTTCTGACGGTAGATCCGACTGGTTCTCTCGTTGTACTTGGATACCCAGCGTCACCAACTTTTCCTTTAGTGAACCCTCTCACCGAGGGAATGCTTCCAAAGAGTTCCAGAACGATAATAAAACTAAATCAAAATGCAACGCAATATGTGTACTCAACTAAGGTCGGCGGTACTGGAGGGGAAATATACGCGTATCACGATATAGCTTTCGATAAGGAAGGAAACATGCATCTTGCTGGCATGACGAACTCTCCGGACCTGCCGTTGAAAAACCCTATGAGAGCTATAAATGAAGGTAACGATGGATTTATTACAACTGTCTCTGCTGATGGTCAAAGAATCCTCTATAGTACCTATTTCGGAGGAAGAGGTTATGATGAGATTCAAGGATTGACGGTAGATGAATGCGGGAATCGTTACATCATCGGTCGGGGTTTTGTCGATGCACCTCTGATTAAACCACTAGATACGAACAAGGTGATCGCCTTCAATCGCCCTTGGTATATAGCAGTGATAAATAGCACGGGTGATTCAATATTGTTCTCAACTTATTGGGGTTCCAGAGAGCTGGAAGAAGCTATTTCTGGCAGACAGAGAAGACAGATTGCTTTGGATGATAACGGATATCTGTACATAGGGAGCTATACGCTTTCAAATATATTGACATTCAATGGTCATGGAGCCGATACCGTGCGTGGGTATTCCGACGGTTTCCTCACACGCTTGCACCTCCCCTTCTGCAATCAGGATTACGTCAAATGTGCCATCTCCGGTTTGGAGAATATCCGGTTTGAGAGAAACAGACGGCTGGCTAATCCGGAAAAGCACACCTTGAAGGTCAACGTAAGAAACACCAGCATGACGAAGCCTGCCTTGGATACGAAGGTGGAGTTGATGCTTCCATCCGGAGTCGTGCTCGATCCTCCAAATCAGGATACGCTTCGCTCACTCACGCAATCGTTTCTCCCTCCGGGAATGAGTGAAGACCTCACATGGACCGTTCGCATCGATACATCGCTTTTCGGGAAAACGGAAACGGACGTGCACGCAATCGCAATCTGGACGAATCCTGAGGCTCGCCATCAATGCCCGCCTCCGATATCGAAGAACTATGAGGTCTTCCCGATTACCTACGACGATATTCCTCTCGCAGAGATTGCGTGTTCTGTCATCGCGCAGGATTCACTCACCGTTCAACAGGACAGAAACGGTTTCACGGAAAATCCGATCACCGTCACTGCGGCAATCACTAACACAAGTTCGAGACCGACAGCATTGAGTCACGTCGCGCTTCGTCTCCCGAAGGGCATGGGTTTACGATTTTCTCCAGCCAATGACAGCACGAGAACGATAGGAGTCCTCGCACCGAACGAGACCAAGCAATACACATGGAGTGTTCAGGCATCGTATCTCTCTCGTGTACGTACGGCACGGCTGCTCATAGCCGTAATCGATACCTTTGGCTTGGAAGCCGGCTACTGTGAGAAAGATCTCCACGTGCCATCGCTTGTCGGCCTGTCCTGTTCCGTTGATGCGCCTGCATCTCTCGTGTATGACACTGAACTTGGCCGCTTCGAGCCGGAAGTGTTTACCACAACCCTCACACTGGTGAACCTCCTCGACACGTTGCAGAGCGCCGTCGAAGCGCAAATCGATTTGATGCTCGCACCGAACATCCAACTCGACGTGGGTGAGACGACAAGCAAACAACTTCCTCTCATCCTGACGGGAAAGAACGTTGTGCTTGAATGGAAGCTCCGAGCAATCGGCATAGTCACGAAGCAGGAGACGCAGCGCATCGTCATTCGATTTCGAGCAAGCGGCAACGCAGAGTGGACCACGTGCGAGAAAACGATCCTGCTGATTCCACCGGACGCGAATGTCATCTGTGAACTACGAACTCCTGACGTAACGGTATCAGGAAGCAGCTACAATCCCACACCGCTCCCGCTCGAGCTTGTCGTTCGCAACGCCGGTGGAGTGCCATTGAACCTGAAGGAAGCGGAAATTCAACTGATGCCAATGGGAGTGCTTGCGCTACAGGAACCGAGTACTCGCAATTTATCAGTGCTCGGCTCTGGTCAATCGGATACTATCGTATGGACTGCGCTGGTCAACACATCGCGCTACGAGCGAAACGTCAGTGCGACGGTCGTTGTTCGTGATATTGATGGCAACGAACTCACGCGTTGTGAGGAAACCATCTTCCTCCCATCCATTACTCCATCACTCCAATGTTCCATCACGGCACCGGACACGATCTTCTATGACCTGTTGAGCGATACGTACTCACCCAATCCCTTCACGGCCTCACTCACACTGCAAAACATCCTGG
>CAYUWG010000086.1:0-13054 GCA_964448285.1 uncultured Chromatiales bacterium | reverse complement strand
AAAGCGGCGTATATCTCGCGCATGTAAAAGCAACCGCCGGTTCACTCTCAGGTGAAAAGATCATCAAGATCGCCGTGGTGAAGTGAGTATGATGCGAAGCTTATCCGCCGTCTTCGCGCTGTCGTTCTTTCTGCCGGTTTACCTTTTCGCACAGGCGGACTATTCCGCGCCCGATTTAGAGTGGCGTACCATCGAAACGAAGCACTTCACGGTGAGCTACCACGAAGGCTCGGAACGTACCGCGCGCGTCGTTGCGAAGATCGCTGAAGAGATTCACGGACCGATCACCGCCTTGTACAATCATATCCCGGATACGAAAGTCCATTTCGTCATCAAGGATATTTCGGATTACTCGAACGGCGCGGCGTACTTCTTCAACAACAAGATCGAGATCTGGGCATCACCCTTGGACTTCGACTTGCGCGGAACGCACAACTGGCTGCGTAACGTCATCGCGCATGAGTACACTCACATCATTCAGATACAAGCCGCTATGAAATGGGGAAGGAGCGTACCGGCGTTCACGCTTCAATGGTTCGGCTATGAACGCGAGCGCAGGACGGACGTGCTCTACGGCTTTCCTAACACGCTCGTCTCTTATCCGTTGCCCGGCGTCATCGTCCCGCCCTGGATGGCTGAGGGAACCGCACAGTACATGCGCAACGAATTCGGCTACGAGAACTGGGACGCACATCGCGACATGATTCTTCGCTGCTATGCGCTGTCGGATTCCATGTTGACATGGGCGGAGATGGGCGCATTCGGGAAAACGAGCCTTGGCAACGAGAGCGTCTATAACGCCGGTTACAACCTCACGCGCTACATCGCAAAAACATATGGCGAGCAGGCCGTTGTCGATATCACGAAAGCGATGAGCAAGCCGTTCATCTTCACGATCGATGCTGCGATAAAAGACGTTCTTGGCATTGCCGGCAAGCAGCTTTACGATGAGTGGGCGTCCGCATTGAAGGACGAATACCGGACGCGCATCGCTCCGGTGAAAGCGAAGAACGTATTCGGCGAGCGCGTCGCGAGCGTCGGCTTTGGAAACTTTCATCCCGTATTCACTCCCGATAGATCGAAGATTTCCTACATATCGAACAAGACCTCCGACTTTCTCGGACAGTCGGCTTTGTTTCTCTATGATCGAAAGTCTGGGACGGAAGAAATGATTGCGGGCGGAGTGCGCTCTCAGCATGCATGGACGAAGGACGGAAAGCGCGTTATCTATTCGAAGTACAATCCACCCAGCGTTTACGGTCATCTGTATTACGATCTCTACGCAATGGATATCGAAACGAAAGATGAAACTCGCCTGACACATGGACAGCGTGCATACAATCCGGCGCTTTCCCCGGACGGGATGAAGATTGTCTTTCTCTTTGCCAAGGATGGGAATGTCAACATTGGAGTCGTGTCCGTTGATGGAAAAGATTTTCGACAGGTGACGAACTTCGTCAACGGCGAGCAGGCATTCAGTCCGCAATGGTTTCCGGATGGTTCACACATTGTCTTTGGCTATTCGTCGAAAGTGCAGCGCTCGATTGCGCGCATCGCACCGGCAGGCGGTGAGATGAAGCTCCTCGTGAGTTCGCCGGAGCACGATGCACGTGATCCCCGCTATTCCTCCGATGGGAAGTGGTTATACTTCTCGAGCAACCGCAATGGCATCTTCAACATCTATCGACTCGACGTCGAGCGTGGAGAGGAAGAGCAGTTGACAAACGTTATCGGAGGTGCGTTCATGCCGTCGGTTGATGATAGCGGCACCGTCGTGTACAGTGAATACACTGCGACGGGATATAAGATCGCTTTGCTGAAGGACGCACAACCTCTCGATGTCGATGGACATCACTACCTTCCTGTAAAACAATACGCGCCGCAGATTGCGTCAGCATCGCAACAGGACTTCGATTGGGAATCTCTGCGGTCGTTCGATGACACAATCGTCCCCGAGTACGGCACACGCTCGTACAAGACCATCTTCCAAAGCATGATGTTCTTTCCCGTTCTGCGCATCGATGGGTACAATCCCGACAATAAAGGTCTTTCGCTGCTCAAGCCGGGATTGATGATGTACTCCAGCGACATACTGAATCGTCTTGAGATGCTCGCGAGCGGTTCGATCAATATCGATTTGGAGCGTGACCTGTACCTCAACGTCACGTATCGCGACAAACTTCCTTTGCTTGGGACGCTCGGCATCTTTCCCGATCTCTCGCTCGAAGTGTTCAACGTCACGCGGGGAACATCATCGAGCATCGACTTTCCGCTCGATACGGTTGACGTTGATGTGGATTTCAATTTGCTCGAGTTCGCCGTCCGGCTGAAGCACAACCTCTTCAGTTCGCACACGAGAATGGAGTTGTCGTACCGCCACAGCCGCTACACGAGCACGATCGGCAGCTTCACGAACCCGGAGACCTTCCAACTCAATCCGGCTTTCGACAATCTCTACCTGATTGGAAACGATCTCGGTCTTTGGATTCACCATCATGACGTCATGCCTGCGCGTGATGCGGAAATCAATCCTGTCGGCTGGCGAATGAACCTGCATTACAACTACGAGTTCAACCGCTTCAATCCGAACGGTGATTTCGAAATCGATTTCAGCAGTGGATTGCTCGTACCCAAGTATCAGGATTTCAACTTCCACAGGCTTGAAGGAAATGCGTTCGTTTCGTTCCGTCTTCCGGGTTGGCTCCACACGCTCTCATTGCGTGCGAGAGCAGCGTCGGTTCTCGGCCCGACTGTCGAGGACTTTTTCAACTTCTACGCCGGCGGCATCGCAGGCATGCAAGGCTACACCTACTATGCACTTGGCGGAAACGAACTCTATCACTTCAATTTGACGTATCGCTTTCCGATCGTGCCGAGCATGGATCTCCGTATCGGTCATCTCCTTTTCGATAAACTCTACGCCAGCATCTTCTACGACGCAGGAGATGCTGCCGCGCGACCGGATTACTTGAGAATCGACAACCGAAAGGAGGACGTGGGCTTCGAGCTTCGTCTCGAATCGTTCTCCTTTGCGATGTACCCGACGCGCATCTTCTTCAGCGGTGCGTACGGATTGACGGAGTTCGCAAGCGACTTCAGCAGCGATGTACTGCGCAGAGAAGTCGTCCACTATGGGAAGGAATGGCGTTGGTATTTCGGTGTGCTCTTCGGATTCGACCTATCGGAAGGCGGGTCCGAGCGTTGAGCGTGAATGCTCAGCGCTGCAAACGTCCGTCTTTGTAACGCTCGAGGAAACGGATGACGATGGGATCGGATGAAGCCCGGAGTTCTGAGGGCGTTCCTTCGAAATAGATGACGCCGTCGTGCATCATCGCAACGCGGTGTGCAATGGTGTAAACGCTGAAGAGGTCGTGCGTCACGACGATGGATGTGACGCTGAGGCGCTCGGTGAGGTCGGCGATGAGTGTATCGATTTGCTCCGACATGACGGGATCGAGACCGGTGGTCGGTTCATCGTAAAAGAGATAATCCGGATTCGTCGCAAGTGCACGCGCAAGCCCTGCGCGTTTCTTCATGCCACCGGACAGTTCCGCCGGCTTGAGATGTTCGATGCCCGGCAGGCCGACGAGCGCAAGTTTCTCCGCAACGATGCTGCGAATCTCCTGATCGCTCAGGTTGCCGTTTTCTGCGAGACCCAGACCGACGTTTTCCAGGATGGTCATCGAGTCGAAGAGCGCAGCGCCCTGGAAGAGAAATCCGAAGCGCTTACGCAACTCATAGAGTTCATCCTCCGCGAGATCATGAACGACTTTCCCATCGACGGTTACGCTCCCGTCATCCGGTTCGAGCAAGCCGACGATATGTTTGAGCAGCACACTCTTTCCACAACCACTCTGCCCGATAATCGCAATCGTCTCTCCGGTCGGAATGTCGAGATTGACGCCGTTGAGTACTTGCTTCCCATTACCAAAACTTTTTCTGAGACCGCGAATTGAAATCATGCGGCAACTTACGAAGCAAAAGGAAATCGGAGAATGGGATGCTCTAATCTCGGACGTGCATTGACAATACGAGATTAGACTACAACTCTGTCCCCCCGATCACAACTTCGCGTCAAGTTCCTTTACTTCCGTCACACCCGTTGGTTGACCGTTCACAGCGACGCCGTTTCGTCGTCCGTTTCCGTTCAAATGGATATGAGTGAGAGGCATTGATTCAGATAGGTATGCATTCGGATCGTGCTGCATTGCACCATCAGGGAGCCAATGCCAGAACGATCCGAGTTGGCGGCGGACGTGGTCGATCATGAATGGAGGGAGTTCGGTGGAGTCTTGTTCTAAGAAACGCTTGAAGTGCACATCGGTATCGAGGCGTTCACGCATTTCCTTGTGATAGCGAATTCGACCGAAGCCTTCGGAAGAAACCGCGCGAACGACGTTCATCCATTTCGTCGTCATCTCGCTGTTCGCCAACAGACGCTTCCCGATCGAGCGCCAGGAGAAACTGTATTTCGTGAGATCGACGACATGATCGTAGAAGTCCTTCCACAAGTACTGCTTCGGTCTGATGTTCATCGCCTGGTTGTTATTCAGAAAATGGAAGGGGAATGGGATGATGCGGTTCTCCTTCTGGTACTCGAGATTGATATGTGCTGCCTGCCCGAATGAAGTCAGCAGAGAGTATCCCGGGAATGCTCCGGGCGTCAGGTCCATGAAGCGCTTCGTCAACTCGAATGGTTCAGCGCCCATTTCCTCATCCAGCCCCAGCACGAAGTTGCATTGCACATAAGGGATGTAGCGGAGAATCGTATTGACGTGCTCTGCGACCTGTTGAACTTTATCCATTCCTTGCCTCTTGCCGGTCATGGATTTGTTGCCCGTCTGGAACCAGGACTCGATGCCGGGAAGAACGCCCTTGAATCCATTGCGATGAAGTCGCTTCAGATTGTTTTCTCCAAGAAGGGAAAGACTGCTTTCGGCTATGAAATCGATGCGATCATGAGGGATTGCCTCTTCGATCGTGTCCATGAAATCGTCAAAGCGCACACCGAAATTCGGATCATGCCATCCGACGAGCGGCCGTTTCATTTTCGTAAGAAGAAAGCGCAGATCGTCGCGCATAAGGTCGAAGTTCAGCGGTTGATAAGGGATGGTCGCATCGATACAGAAGCTGCACGTGTAGGGACAGCCGAGACTTCCGATCATCGGTATCATCTTGATCATCGGCGCTTTCTTCAGTGTCGCGTCGATATACTTCCATCGCTCCTGCACGCCGGGAAGGGATTCAGGTTGCTGACGCGCTTCCATCCGAACACCTAAGGGACGGTGTGGCGCGCATTCGTGAAGCATGTCGCGCAACAACGCTTTATCGGTGAATCCAAAGACGTAATCGAAATACTTCTGCGCATCCTGAGGATAGCATCGCGCGTGAGGGCCGCCGAGTACCGTGACCACTCCTTTGCTTCGAAAACGATTGCTCACCGCATAGGCCAATTGTGCTGCCTCGGAGAACGCACTGATGAACAGCACATCGATATCATCAGGCAGCGCCGTCGTCAGATCTTCGAAACCCGTGTAGCAGACGAGATGCACCTCGTGTCCCGCTTCTTCGCACCAAACTCCAACGACTTGCGGCATGATGCTCGCAAGATTCGCATTCATGACGCGCGCGAAGAGCGCCCGTGTCGGGGCTTTCGCCACAAGGTCGATGATACCTATTCTGCGTTTACGCATACTGAGATCCTTTTATGAGTTTGGGAAACCGGGGAACCCGAGAGTCTGACACCGAAATTTGGGCTTCACACAGAGAGTGGCGACAAAAACCTCGCGTGGTGTTTCAAGATGGCGCTTAACCAGTTGGAAACCAAGTAAAAGATTCGAGCAATCGAATTTTTCAACTGTGATGAAGAGAGGAATCGAATTGGAAATGAATGCCCAGCCCGATATGTTCGATGCAGTGATTTCTTCACGATCGCTTATAGGATTGACACACGAGGTGATGACTTCTCGCGTTGGGAAGCCAAAAGCCATGATGCTCGCGCTGACCCTTTTTCTTCTTGCCGGCTGTCATGTGACGGCTCAACAACTCGTTATCCTCGATAGCGGTTCTGAAAGGATGAACATCGGAGGAATGGGTTCTTTCTTCGTTGACCCAACGGGGGAATTGACATTCGAGCAAATACTCGATGCAAGCGTTCAAGCGCAGTTTCAACCGATGCAAGCAGAGGTTCCAAACTTTGGGACGTCCAATGCGACGGTGTGGTACAAATTTGTTATGATGGACCGAAGCCTTACGGAATGGGTGTTAGCTGTCGGAAATCCCTACCTCGATAGTGTGCACGTCTTTCTTCAGCATGGAGATCGAATCGTCCGCAAAGAAACGGGACGAACGATCCCCATGCGAAAACGCGACATCGAGGGTCTTGATTTCCTTGTGCGTCTCGCACTGCAGCGCGATTCAACGGCGACTGTGTATGTCCGCGTAAAGAGTTTTATCAATTACTCGCCTTTCACGATCGGTACGGTCCAATCGATTCTCGAAGAGCAAGGACGTAACAGCACTTTTCTCGGCGTTTATTTTGGGATATTCGTCATCACGTTTCTCGTGAATTTGTTCATCTTCCTCTATCTGAAGGAGAGTGATTTCCTTTACTACTGCGGATGGATACTTGGCCTTTCGCTGTACATCGCAATCAATAAAGGCGTCCTCGCGCTTTTGCTTCCTGACGATCTTGCCTGGCTGATGGATTACGGTACCCCTGCCCTCTCCCTGGGTAGTACCTTCGTTCTGCTTTTTTCGAACAGCTTTCTGAAAGCGAAGCAACAGCTTCCGCGTTTATATCAGATCAACGGAATTGGGATCGTACTCACTTTGATGGTAACGATCGGGTACATCCTTGGATTCCGTGTCACTGCATCCACGACATTGCAATTCGTTGCCGTCGTGTTCTCTTCCATTCAGATCGGGTATGCGTGGAAGGCATATCGCAGAGGCTATCGTCCGGCGCGGTTCTTCCTCATTTCACTCGCCTTTTCGCTCGGCTCGATCATCGTGTATGCGTTGTTCCTGCGAGGAATCATGCCCTATTCCTTCTTTTCCAGCAATGCATTCATTCTCGGTGCGATGTGGGAGTTGATTTTCCTTTCACTCGCTTTGGCCGACAAGCTGAATACGATGAAGGAAGAGCGTGCAGAAGCGCAACAGAAATCCTTAGAGTATGCAACGGAGAACCAGCGCCTGATTCAAGAGCAAAACGTTCTTCTCGAGAAGAGGGTCGATGATCGCACGCGTGAATTGCAAGAGACGATACGCACATTGAAGACGACGCAACAGCAGCTTATCCATTCTGAGAAGATGGCGTCACTCGGACAGTTGACCGCAGGGGTTGCGCATGAGATAAAGAATCCGCTCAACTTCGTCAACAACTTTGCCGACGTAAGTAAGGACATCGTGACGGAACTGGAAGAAGAGTTAGCGGGGAATGACACGGCTGCGCTATCGATTCAGTTGCTCAAAGAGAATCTTGGGAAAATTGCCGAGCACGGCAAGCGCGCTGACGGGATCGTTCGCAATATGATGGAACACGCTACGCATAAGACGGGATCGAAAGAGGCGGTGAGCATCAATGCGTTGGTCGATTCCGCCGTGCGAAGGATTTACCATACACATCGTGTGAGCAATCCCGACATTCCGTTGAACATCGAGAAGGAATTGGATGAATCCATACCGGAGATTCACGCTGCGCCAAACGACCTGATGCGCGTTTTCGTAAATATCCTCGACAATGCGATCGACGCGTCAACCGCCAGGATGCATCGTGTGGTGCAATCGGGAGATGGTCGGAGTTTCATGCCGACGGTGTTCGTAATCAGTGCTCAAGACGGTGAGTGTATCGAAGTACGCATTCGTGACAATGGTGATGGAATCCCACAGGACATCGTGCCGAAAATCTTCGATCCGTTCTTTACGACGAAAGCGTCGGGCGAAGGAACGGGCTTAGGGCTTTCCATCAGCTACGAGATCATCGCTCATCAACACGATGGAACGCTGACGGTTGAATCGTCTAACGAAGGTGCGGAGTTCATCATCCGACTTCCAATCTGATCTTCACAGGGCACGGTTCTTCCGATTATATTCCGGCATGAAAAAAATCACGCTGAAGAAAACACCGCTCACGCTGATCACGTCGGATGAAGCGCGTTTCAAGATCGATTACAAGCGCGAACTGAACGACGCACAGTATCAAGCCGTCGCGAAAACCGAAGGACCGATGCTCGTGATCGCAGGCGCCGGAACCGAAATTGCTGACGAATTCTCCTTGCATCATTCCCACTTTTTCCCTACAGTAGCGGTAGAGTTTTTCACATAGCATCGAGGCACACGTGACCCGGCTCATTCCGTTACTCTTACCGCTTCTCCTCTTCACAGCCTGCACGGACGACCCGCCGCCTGCGCCGCCCACCGAGAAGCCACCGGATACGACCTCGCACGAGATATCGTGGAGCGTGAGCTACCTTGGCGACGCCGAGACGGTTCTCTCCAAGCTTTTCGCCGTCGGTGACTCCATCGTTTACGTGGTAGGTAGAATCCGTGTCCGGGACTCGGTAGGAAAACTGGTGTCTTACAACGCGGCACGCTGGGACGGAGGAGATACCTGGTCGTTGCTTCAGATACCGGTGTTGATTTGCGGGACAGATATTTCGGATCCGATCGAACTCAGGACTGGATTCGGATACGATGAGCAAAAGCTTCATTTCTTCACAGCAGCAAAGTCAATCCAGAGAATAGATACTGGTTATGTCACCGACTGCGAACTCCAGTTCAAGCTCTATGGCTCGATACAGAACGTTTTCGCGTATTCGGAGGACGATTACTACATCGTCGGTGGGAACAGCACTGTCATTCACTGGAATGGTGTAGGGTTTATCCGTGAGGAAACCGGCACGCGATGGGAGACGCGAGACATCTACGGAAACGAACATGATCTTTGGGTTGTCGCCGGCACTCCAAGCAATTACAAAGGGGGAGTTCTCCACAAATCCCGTTCAGGATCTTGGGGTGTGGTCGATTCTCTCTCCGATGGCGGGACGAGGTCGGTGAATTCCGTCTGGTGCGACGACCGGTCGTATGAGAATGGAGGATTCGTCATCCTGGCAGGAAGGGGGATTTGGTATCGGGATACCACATGGAAGAGGCCACCTAAGGATGTGACGGGTGGGAATCTCGGTCTAGGAGATTTGTACTTCAACACTGTTCGAGGGAGAGGAAGGAATGATGTCTTTGCCGCAGGACATTTCGATATCGTCACTCACTTCAACGGTCGGACATGGAAGCATTATACGGAGCTGTTCAAGTATCCAGGTGGAGGAATACTCACTTCGATCGCGATTATTCGCAATGATGTGTTCATTTGCGGTGCGTATCCGGACGGAAAGGGGAGAATCATTCATGGGAGGCGTAAGAAATAACGAATACATCAAACAACTTGCAGGTGTCTCATGAAAACCTCAATGCTACTTATTGCGTGCGTTCTTTCTCTACTCACCTCTGTCGATGAGGGGTGGGGTCAGGAACAACCACCTATTCTCGGCGAATTTCTTGTTCATATCGATAACACGGATTCTGGTAAAACTGTCGTTCTCGAAGCCCAAGGCACGGTGTGGGGGTCTGGGTATTATGGTTATCCTATCACGACAGCCTATGACACGCTCATCTCCGGTACTTCTTTGACCGCTGCGTTCCTATACATTGACCGCTATGGACGAGGGTCATCTCCTCCTTTGGACCCTCCGGCAATTGCACACGGCTTATATAAGATGTATATCCAGGAAGACGGTCCCGAATGGCATATCTTCATCGATTTTCGCGACTGTCATTATGCTGATAGTGCATCATTCGGTCAATACTACAATACGGCAGATACGGAAATCCGTTATTCGAATAGCCTTAAAAAATTCTACGTTCGAGAATATGGGACCGGAAATCTTATACAATTACAGAATTCCGCTACCGTAGGCGTTTGGCAATATGGACGGAAGGATTTGGAATATGCCTATTCGGAAAGATCGTGTTTCATCGTGCCGACGGTAGTGAAGAACGTGTTCCACCTTTCCACCCAGAATACGGCATCGGGCAAGTTTCTCATTGTGGACAATGACGTGCAAAACCCGATTGCGTCCGGCGATACGATATCCACTTGGAGCTACCAAAGCGAACATACTCTCAGACCGGACTCAAACCGGTACCGTGACATCGAGCCACCGAAAACACATCGCTTTCACAACTGGCTTGAAGTATCTGATAACATTTTATTCAATTACAACCATATCGCTTTAGAACCAACGTTAATACACAGCAACTTTCGGTTAGGTTTATCAGCCAGCATCCAAACGAAGGTCGATGGAATCGACATCCCGATGGTCACATTCCTCAAAGATCCGTGGGCTGTGAAATACGAAAACAACCTTGCGATTCCCGACACGGGATTTGTAGAGTGGAATACTCCCCTGGACATTGGGGATTTCCAACTTTTCGGAGGCGTGCATAAAGAGAAAGACGTTGTCTCAGGACAACCGTACTACTCCGGAAGAATCCCTCTTCACCTTGGCCTCCGTTCGAATGCTTGGGAGGCTCTTTCCCTTCAGGATGTTTCTACGGGAGATATGATCTTGGTCGATATATTTAATCTGACCCCGACAAAACTTGCCATTACAACGGATCCTGATTCGACACATCACCATCCTCTTTACAGTACGAAGGGGTTGTATTTCCGTGAAGACAGCAGCGTCATCACACTATCATTCAAAGGCCACCTCGTCGCCGATGGAGACCTATTCAGCAACAGCCAGCGAAAGCTCTGCTTCGACAACGATGCGTACTTCTTCGGCTACAACAGCGGCGGGTCGTCGTGGCTCACACGCAAAGGCCCGGACGCGAGCGACCCTTGGGCCGTCGAAAGGCGTATCCCCTTCACGAAAGACGCACCCCTTTCGATAGACGCGAACGACGGGCATCTTTTTGCAACCTCCGCAGTCGGTTGGTACTGGGAACTGCGTAGTATCGATCCTTCCACGCTCCTCACGGCGGACTCCATAGCGCTGTTCGTGGCACAGGGAGATTCCGTTCGCCACGCCGTCGTAGCGAAACAGAAGAATGCGAATAAAGTGGTCGTAGCAGCATCGAAAGGGTTAGCGGGTGGAGGTTCGGAGTTGAAGATTTTCGTCGTCGGCACAGGTGGAGCTTACACGCCACAAGACTCCGCATCCCTCACCGCGAACGTCGGCACACCCGTGCATCCTACGATCGTGTGCGACAACTCCGGAGCGTTTCATCTTGCATGGCAGGAAGGCGAGTGGATTTGGTACCGCCGCTTCCTCGTCGATGGTAATGGGCAAATCGACAGTCTCGACCTTGCACCGGATCAGGTATCGAATTGTGCAGGCATACTTCGTGGCGAGCTGCCAAGCATAACGGTTGATAAAGACAATCGACCTCACATCGTATGGGAAACACCGAGGCGAGCTTTCTTTTCCGATGCATGGCCGGAGCCTTATGCATCGCTTTCCGGCAGGCTGATCGCTTATCGCACGAAAATGAAACCGTTCAGCAATCCCGCATCCGCTGCGTCATGGTCCGTGGAACACCTTTTCGAAATTAAGAACAAGTACAGCCTCAATCCCGTCATCGGGAACGACAAAGCGAGCGGCGACAAGCTTCGAATCGTATGGCAGACCAACGAAGCCGGTGGGCAAATTCATGTTGCCGTAGGAAACACGCGGCATTCGATCCCGCCAACGATACAGGGCTGGCGAACGAAAACACTTCCCGACACGGGTGCAACACCGGTGATATCGTTGAATACGAATGGCGGAAACTTAGGCCTGTTCACTCAACCGACAGAAATACAGGGAGTGAGCTTCAAGAAGTTTTTCTCGTCACAGGATACCGGTCGGTTCGACTTTGCCGTGCTTCCGGGTATCAACCCTGAGGAATTACGTGGTGGGTCTGTGCGCAATGAGCACTTCACGATCGGTCTTGCCTTGAGCGTCTATGATGACAGCGCCGCGAGTACGTACATCCCGTTCATCTCCGTCGAGGACACCGTAAAGCTCTACGCGCCTTCCGATTTACCACAGGTCGTTCGCACGCAAGAAATCGAAGCATCACACCTCCGTTTCGATATTCGGCGTTACGTTCATGGCTTCCAGGATGGAGCACCCTTTGGAATTTTCGACACCGAATCGGTGACGTGGCACGCGGAAATACGCAATGCCATGAACGACACTCTCGTTGCATCGCTCAAATTGGGTGGACTGGAAAAGGATAGTTCTTATGTGGGCATTGATTCAGCGTTCGCATCATTCGCTCGTCAACCGGTGTACGTCGCGCTGACAGTAGAAGCAGATATCGATGTCTTCCCTTGCAGAAATTGGGAAACGATTGTCAGCGCCCCAATTGGGTCGTTCTTACCATCGACGCCAAAACGGGGCAGTATTGTTGAGGCTTTACCGAATGGTGTTGTCCTGTATCCAAACATCCCGAATCCCTTCAATCCGGCAACGACGATTTCTTTCTCGTTGAACGAAGCACAACCGGTTCGTCTCTCGGTTCACGATCTTCTCGGAAGAGAATTGACAGTGCTGTTGGATGATGTACGCAATGAAGGTTTCCATAGCATTCAGTTTCATTCCGGTGACTTGCCGTCCGGGACCTATCTTTACCGGTTGCAGGCTGGGTCCGTTCATCTCACGCGAACGATGACGTTGGTGCGGTAACTGCAGCAGCTTTTATTTGCGTCGCCAAAGAAATCGGATTATTCCATTACCGATATTCACGCTGCGCCAAACGACCTGATGCGCGTTTTCGTAAACATCCTCGACAATGCGATCGACGCAGCAACCGCCAGGATGCATCGTGTGGTGCAATCGGGAGATGGTCGGAGCTTCACGCCGACGGTGTTCGTAATCAGTGCTCAAGACGATGAGTGTATCGAAGTGCGCATTCGTGACAATGGTGATGGAATCCCACAGGACATCGTGGCGAAAATCTTCGATCCGTTCTTTACGACGAAAGCGTCGGGCGAAGGAACGGGCTT
>CAYUWG010000085.1:0-13105 GCA_964448285.1 uncultured Chromatiales bacterium | reverse complement strand
CGATCTTTGAGTTCCTTGTGGTAAAGAATCATGATGAAACATCTCTTCAAAATACTCCTCACCTTTCTCACCCTTCACGCTTGCCAACCAGTTCGATGCATCGTTCATACATATGGAATAAGGCCACAAAGAGACGCAAAGAGCACATAGAAATTCTTTGCGATCTTTGAGTTCTTTGTGGTAAAGAATCATGATGAAACATCTCTTTAAAATACACCTAACCCTTCTCACCCTTTACGCTTGCCAGCCAGTTCGATGCATCGTCCATACATTGGAATACAACCGCAAAGAGACGCAAAGAGCACATAGAAATTCTTTGCGATCTTTGAGTTCCTTGTGGTAAAGAATCATGATGAAACATCTCTTTAAAATACACCTCACCCTTCTCACCCTTCACGCTTGCCAGCCAGTTCGATGCATCGTTCATACATTGGAATACAACCGCAAAGAGACGCAAAGAGCACATAGAAATTCTTTGCGATCTTTGAGTTCTTTGTGGTAAAGAATCATGATGAAACATCTCTTCAAAATACACCTCACCCTTCTCACCCTTCACGCTTGCCAGCCAGTTCGATGCATCGTTCATACATTGGAATACAACCGCAAAGAGACGCAAAGAGCACATAGAAATTCTTTGCGATCTTTGAGTTCTTTGTGGTAAAGAATCATGATGAAACATCTCTTTAAACTACTCCTCACCCTTTTCTCTCTTCATACCTGCCAGAGCCAGTTCTCGATTCGTGATACTGCGGTCGTTGCACCGGATGGTGCGAAGCTCGATGCATCGTTCATCTATCCGCCTGCACCGGCGCCGCCTGGTGGTTATCCTGCCATCGTTTTCGTTCATGGATTTGGCGGAAGCAAGCAAGCGTATGCGCCCCTCTTGCCCCTGTATGCCCTCAACGGATATGTCGCGGTTTCCTACAGCGTCCGTGGGCAAGGTGCGTCGGAAGGATTGTTCGATTTCTTCACATCGAGCCTATTGCAGGATGACCTGCGAAGCGTGATACACTTCGTGCGTAATCTACCGAACATCAACAGCGAGCGAGTCGGGGTACTTGGGGATTCACAAGGCGGCATTCATGCATGGATGGCTTCGATGTACGGTATGGGTGCGCGCGCTGTCGTTGCGCGTATTGCATCGCCGTTCTTCGATGAGACGTGGCTGGAGAACAACTCGCTCGATCTCGCGATGGTTCTTCTCATCACGTTCAACACGACCACCCGCATGGACGGCGTGTTCAAGAACCTCGTGACGCAAGCATCGCAAGGAGGCGATCGCACGGCATTGCAACAGTATCTCAAAAGCTATTCACTCGACAATCGCATCGACTCGATGACCGCACCCCTCATGCTTTGCATTGGATACTTCGATCAGCTTTTCAATCCGCGATACGCATTCAAACGCTTCACTCACATCCCAGGTACGAGTAAGCTGATCGCATATCCCGATGCGCATGAACTCCCGAAGGACTCCACGCATCGCGCGTTTCTCGAGCGCTCCATCCTTCGATGGTTTGAATACTGGTTGAAGGACAAGGAACAAGAACGCTCCATCACATCGGCAGACAGCGCTGTGATGATATTCGATGGTGGAAACAAAGTGCTGCGAGTTTTCACAAGGAACGATTCGCTTCTTTGGAACGCACACACGGGCGGTTCACATGCAAAGGTTTCTTCTGACACGATGTACTTCCGGCAGGGGCAGCTTTTCGATAGTCGAAACATACCGACAGGCCAGGAGCTGGTCACATATCTGAACGCTCTTGGATCGAACATTCTCCATTATCGCTCGCCTGCTTTGCCGAAAGAACGCACGTTCCTCGGCGGGAAGGCGACACTTCGCTTTCTTGCAGGTGGACCGGTCATTCAGGCAAACCTTCTCTTATTCGATCGGGACACTGCGACCGGAATTGCAAAGCCCATCACGCGAGGACAACTCACGCGAAGCGGTTTTACCGGAGGTTCGCAACAGGTGATCGAGTTCGAACTGAATCCTTCGATGCACACCCTCGCTGCGGGGCATATCCTTGAAGCGCAAATTCATTGCGGTGCGCCGCTCGTGCCCGACCTGAATGTGCACTTCGGTAATGTGATGCAAGGTCCCAATGCAAACTCGATCAACGCGATACAGTACGGCGGGGAGAACGCCACGCGCGTGGAGTTGCTTTTTCTCGAAGCCTCTCCGGTTTCATCGTCGGCGGGACTTTCGAATCCGGAAACACTTGCCCTTCACTGCTATCCGCAACCGCTTGCACGAGGCCAGGAGTTGCTTGTCGAAGTGGGTCAACACCCTGAGAAAGCTGAACTGCGCGTATTCGATAATCTCGGAAGGTGCAGGATGATGCGACTGCTGGATTCGAATGAGAAGATGGTCCGCATTCAAACGGCGGAATTCGTGCCAGGCATCTATCACCTTCAGTTCAAAGCATCGTCCGGATTCGTGCTGCGGTCGTTTGTCGTTTTCCGATGAGTCTCTTTCACTCAACCCTGTAGAGCCAATCGTGCAAGGAGTATTTCTCGTGCACGAGTTTCTCCGTCTCTTGTATCTCTTCCTCAGTCGGTCGTGAAACGCGCGTGCGGAAGAGAGACGAGAACGATTCTACGAGATGCATGCGAAGTTCATCGATCGATGCCGAAGTATAACGCGACAGCGGCGAGACAACTTTCTCCGCGCTTACGATACCGCGACCGGTGCGATTCTTTTTGTGGCGAAGCAATCGTTCCATAAGCGTGTTGTCGAGTTCAAACGCCATCGTCGTGTGATGCAGCACGGTTTTCTTCCTTCGGCACTGCGCCGCGCCGGCGATTTTCCCTTCGGGTGAAATGATATCGTTGATCGGGCGATAGCTCGCCGGGATACCCAATGAACGAAGCGCCTGTATGCACCACCTGTCCAAGAATGCAAATGACTGGCGGAAGGACAATCCTTCGACGACGTGTTCCGGGACGATGAGCGAGTACGTGATTGTCTTCCGGGGCTCGACGATCATTGCTCCGCCACCGCTGATGCGCCGGGCAAAGGTGAATACATGCTTGGATGCCGTCTCCGCATCGATCTCGTTCTGCACCGATTGATAGGAACCGAGGATCACCGCCTTCTCGGTCCAATCCCAGAGGCGAAACACGGGTTTGCGTCGAGCATCGGCGACGCGATAGAGCAGCACTTCATCGAACGCTAAGTTCGCGTGTGCCGTCATCGGTGTAGTGATGAGGAGATCGAACTCCAATGCATCGAGACGTGCATTGAGCGATTGGTCCCAAGTGGTCTCGCACCAGTCCGGGTTGAAGTGTGGGAGGTTCATTGAACAAAGATCGTTAACTCCTCACCCAGCCTCATCACGTACTCATCGACCATTTCTTCGCTGTCGCGGAGTGGGGCTTTCTGTTGTGCGGTAATGATGAAGCCGGATTTTTCGAGCACGCGGATCGAACGGACGTTGGTCACAGCTACGTGCGCATGGAGCGGGCGCTCGGGTACGCATTCAAGGAATTGCGCAAGCGCCGCCGAAGCGATTCCTTTTCCCCAAAATTCTTTCCCGATCCAGTAACCGACTTCCCTTTCGTTCTCACTGCCAAACGCGACGATGTTCCCCGCGACTTCCTCGTTGAAGAGAATCGTCTTCTTCACCAAGTTATCCGAGGCGATAATTGCTTTCCAATGACTCATGAACGCATCCCACTCGCGAGGCGTGAACGCTGCCATGTGATACGCTTCGTCGTCCCGCTGATGCTCGTAAAAAATCGGCAAGTCATTTTCAGTCACGTCACGAAGGCGAACGCCCGCGTCGGTGTTCAGCACGAGCATGATGCTTCCGTCGATTCCAAGAACGCGCTCATTGCGCTTTTTCTTTCTTCTCTTTGAGCTTGCGGATTTCTTCTTCGAGCTTGCGTTGTTCTTCCTGCAGCATACGCTTTCGTTCTTCCATCTCGCGCTTCTCCCTTTCGAGTTCCTCAACGGTCTTGCCTTCATCGCTGTCTTCTTCATTCAGCTTGAACTGAACGGGAAGCGTTATCCGCGTTGAGACGGGCTTGCCGTGTCTGAGCGCGGGTCTGAAGTCGGCATCAGCGACGGCTTCAATCGCAAGGCTGTCGAATGCGCCGTAACCGCTCGAGTGGAGAACCTCCGCATAGAGCACGATACCGCGCTCGCTCACCGCCACTGCGACGATGCACGTTCCTTCACGCCGTAGTTTCTTCATCCCGGCGGGATAATGCAGTTCCAAAGGCTCCTTCAACGTGGGTGCGCGGTCGTTCATTGCTTGCGGTTCATCGAACCACTGTGGTTTTACGCCAAACGACAATTGCGTCTGACTGTTGGTGTTCAGAGCAAGCATGAAAAGGATGAGCGACGTGGCGAGTCTCATTTCAAACCGGGGAAATATCGTTTCACGAATGCTGCATCGAGTCCTGCGGGAATGACCTGCTGTATTTCCGGAATACGCTTTCGCAGGATTTTTTCTACCGTCATCTTCAGCGTGACGATCGATGATGGACATGCGCTGCATGCGCCTTGCATTTCCACGTACGCGATTCCGTCCGCATACTCTACGCATTCGATTTTTCCGCCTTCCATCTCGATGTATGGACGGATTTCCCTTTTGAGAACATGCTCTATGCGGCTCTCGATACTTTCGGATGTGGGTCGCTCGTCAATCATGTGTTCAACATACGAAAAGACGTTTGCGAAGGTCAATGATTGAATTTGTTAGGGCGAGGGGACCTCGCCCCTACGATTTGCGCTGTGATTCAGGAGCTCTCGCTTTTACGGTTGGTGCTGTGATTGGGCGCGCGTGAATTTCTATATTGAGGCGCCTGAATAAGGATGAAACATGGCGGTTCCACAACTCACATTTGAAGAAGCACGCGTATTCGGATGCCTGATAGAAAAAAGCCAGGCAACGCCGGAGTACTACCCGATGACACTCAATGCCTTGACCAATGCATGCAATCAAAAGACGAGCCGCGACCCAGTCGTGGAGTTCGACGAGGATATCGTCGAGGAAGCGCTCGATGGATTGCGTGAGAAGGGACTTGTCGCGTATGCAAGCGGACTCGGCCGCACGTTGAAGTACATCCATCGGGCGGGGCAGAACGGCTTGGGGCTTACGCCTGCGCAGGCTGCGATAATAAGTCTTCTGATCTTGCGCGGTCCTCAAACGACCGGTGAACTCAAAGCGCGCAGCGGACGGCAATTCAATTTTCCGGATATCGAATCGGTTGAAACAGCCATCAACGGTATGATGGCGGAAGAGAAAGCGTTCGTCGAGTGTATTCCTCGTCGTCCGGGTCAGAAGGAAGATCGCTACCGTCACCGCTTCATCGAGTATCAGGAGGAAGCGCAAGTCGCGACGGGAGCGGTATTCGGCGCGGCGGCTGGTTCCGTGCGTGAAGAGCTTCAGGCGATTCAGGAAAAAGTCCGGCAACTCGAAATGGAAAACAAAGAGTTGAAAGATCGTGTCGCACGCTTAGAGCACGTCATTCAACAGATACGAACGGACCTGTATTGATCGACACGGATAGTGCGACTCATTTTTACCATGCGTGTGCTGGATTCGATTCGTATGTTTATCCCGTTCTCAAAGGGAGTCGGCGATAATACTCTTTCATTTTTCAGGCTCGTCATTCTCCAGTATCCCCCATGCAAGCGATAGCGTTACCCACCGTTGACTGCCTGCTCCCCTTTTCTTTCATTCACTGAACTGATATGTGCGGCATAGCGGCGATCTTCTCATACAACGGTCCGTCAGAAGTTGACCGTGAAGAACTTCGCACGATGCGTGATCACATGTCCGCTCGAGGTCCCGATGGATTCGGTGAGTGGTTTTCAGAGGAAGGCTCAATCGGTTTCGGCCATCGTCGTCTTTCTATCATCGACCTTTCCGACCGTGCGGCACAGCCGATGTCCACACCCGATGGTCGCTACACCATCACGTTCAACGGCGAGATTTATAACTACAAAGAACTCCGGCGAAGACTCCAAGATGAAGGTCAGCAGCTTCAGTCGGACTCCGACACGGAAGTCATTCTCCAGCTCTTTGCACGGAAGGGCATCGAATGCGTTCACGACTTGCGCGGCATGTTTGCGTTCGCGCTCTGGGATAACGTCAGCGCCGAGTTGTTTCTTGCGCGTGATCCATACGGCATCAAACCGCTCTACTATTCCGACGACGGAGTTTACGTCCGCGCAGCTTCTCAGGTGAAGGCCATTCTTGCTGGCGGGAAAGTATCGCATGCTCACGACCCTGCCGGGCTTGTTGGATTCTATCTTCTTGGAAGCGTTCCTGAGCCATTCACGATTTACAGTGCCGTGCGTGCAGTCCCTGCCGGAAGCTGGGTGCGTATCGACAGGTCAGGTGTGCAAGAACCGGTGCGCTATTTCAACATTGCAGAAGTGTTCGCGCGCGCAAGCGAGCAAGCGTTCGCCATGAACGAATCCCACGCGATGGATTTCATTCGGGAAGCGCTGAAGGATTCCGTCGCTCATCACATGATTGCCGACGTTCCCGTCGGTGCGTTTCTTTCAGCGGGAATCGATTCGGGTACACTCTGCGGTTTAATCCGCGACGCCGGCATCGAAGACCTTCAGACGATGACGCTTGCATTCGATGAGTATCGTGGAAAGCATGATGACGAAGCGCCTCTCGCGGAGGAAGTCGCGGCATACTATCGAACGCGGCATCACACACGAAGACTCGGCATCGAGGAATTCAATCACCATCTTGGGCGCATTTTCGATGCAATGGACCAGCCGAGCATCGATGGCGTGAACACGTACTTCGTCAGCCTTGTGGCCGCCGAAGCAGGATTGAAGGTAGCGCTCTCCGGTCTTGGCGGCGATGAGTTGTTCGGTGGGTACAACTCTTTCGACGATATCCCGCAGTGGGTGCGCCGTTTTTCCGTTCCATCACGCATTCCTTTTCTCGGCGATCTCTTTCGTGTTGCATACTCTACGATTCTCGATGGAAAGACGAGTCGCAGTGCGAAGGCTGCCGGTATCCTGAAATACGGCGGGACGTTTCCCGGTGCCTGGTATCTGCGCCGGGGTTTGTTCATGCCGTGGGAGTTAGACGAATTTCTCGACCGCGATTTGGTAAGGCACGGACTCGAAAGCCTTCAACTGATCGGGCATCTTCAAAAGGCGCTTTATCCTGACCCGCGTTCGCCGTTCGCTCGTGTTGCCGCATTGGAAGCCTCGCTCTACATGCGCAACCAGCTCTTGCGCGACACGGACTGGGCGGGTATGGCGCACTCGATCGAACTGCGCGTTCCGCTCGTCGATGTTGATTTGCTTCGTACGCTCGCACCGGCTCTTCTCCGCTATGCGTCGAAGCACCGAAAGCAGCTCCTTGCATCAAGCCCGACGCGACCGCTGCCAGAGCATATCCGAACACGAGCGAAGACGGGCTTTCAGGTTCCGGTTCATTCGTGGCTCGAACAGAACTCGTCCGTCGATGCGTGGCGAGGGATCCCTTCGCTTCAGCGCGAGGGAACGCCGTGGGCAAGACGATGGGCATATAGCGTGATGGAGACAGCTTTCAAGATCAGTCATGCGAGGGCTGCATGAAATCGCAAGGCAGTCCCACGTGTCGCCGGGGAAGATCGCTTTTTCGCTCACGCTTGAATTCCAATGTTTCTCTGGACATTTTTAACACCGAACTGTCAGGTCACCTTGAGGACAGTTTCGTAGAACGGAGTGAACTTTGATTTTCGTAGCAGTCGCATTCACGATAACAATTTTACTGATGCCTCTTTCCATCAAAGTGGCTCATCGTTTCGGATTACACGACATACCGGACGCAAGACGGAAGCAGCACGTCGGGTCGATTCCGTTCACCGGCGGCTTTGGCATCAACGCGGCGATTCTCATCAGCATAGCCGCCCTCTGGTCCTTCGGCGACTCGGAAGTGTTTCGTTCGCAGTCCTCTTCGCACCTGACCATGTATCTCTACATCATGGAAGCTGCGGTCGTCATCATCGTTCTGGGGATCATCGACGACTTCATGGAATTGAGCTTTGCAAAGAAGTTCATCTTCGAATTTTTCGCCGCGACGTTCATCATCCTCGGCGCGATCCGCTCGGACATTTTTCCGCGTGTCTTCAACATTCAGGAATCCGGCATCCTCATCAACAGCCTCGGATCGATCGTCTCGTTGCTCTGGCTTGTCGGCGTGACGAACGCCATCAACATGATCGATGGGATGGACGGGCTTGCGGGTGGCGCGGCGTTTCTCTCTTCGCTTTCAATGGCGATTCTGCATCTGTACTGGGGCAACGACTTTTTCGGCTATGTCCTGCTCATCATCGCCGGCGCAATGCTCGGATTCCTTCTCTTCAACATCCCGCCGGCAAAGGTGTTCATGGGCGACACCGGCAGTCTCTTCCTCGGATTCATTCTCGCCGTAGGCGGGTGGCTGTTGGTCGATTCCGTCCCGGGTACCTTGATACACGTGTTCATTCCCGTTCTGCTTCTCGGCCTCCCCGTTTCGGACACGCTGCTTTCCTTTTTCCGCCGGGTCATCACCGGTCACAATCCCTTCAACGCGGATACGTTCCACATTCATCACATGCTCAAGCACCGGTTCCAGCTTTCGTCGAAGCGGACGGTGCATATTCTTTGGGGAGTGAATCTCGTGTATTGCCTATTCGGGCTAAGTCTCGCCGTCGTACCGGAACTCGTTGGTTGGATCATGCTCGGCGTTCTCGCAGTCGCCCAGATCGGATTTCTCCATCTGCTCGGATACACGGAGTTGTACAAGAACCGGAAAGGCGTGCTAGCGCATCCGCCGGTGTTTGTCCGCAAAAAGGATGTTCGGCAAACCGCTTCCATCACGCCTGTCCACAGAACCGTTGCAAGCCAGAAGAAGGTCGCGCTATAATCTTCCAGCGCACTGTGTATTTTCGTGCACGCGTCCAATCGGGAGTACCATTGGCGCAACACGTTTCATTCATCATCTTGTGATATATGCCATATAACATCGCTGTCATCGGGACGGGATACGTGGGACTCGTCTCGGGAACGTGCTTCGCGGAGAACGGGAACAAGGTTATCTGCGTGGACAACGCGCAGGAGAAACTTGCGAAACTCAACAACAATCAGATTCCAATCTATGAACCGGGATTGCATGCCCTGTATGAACGCAACGTCAAGGAGAAGCGCCTCTTCTTCACGAACGATCTCGCTCGGGCCGTCATCGATTCCGAAATCATCTTCTTATGCCTGCCGACTCCGCCGAATGAAGACGGTTCCGCCGATCTCAAATACGTGTTGAATGTCTCCGACGAGATCGGCAAAATCCTCAAGCGAAACGCACCGCTGCCGTTCAAGATCATCGTCGATAAAAGCACCGTCCCCATTGGAACGGCTGAACGCGTGACGGAAGAAATCCGCAAGCACTACGATGGGGAGTTCACCGTAGCATCGAATCCCGAATTTCTTCGTGAAGGCTTCGCGGTCGAAGACAGCCTTCGTCCCGACCGCGTCGTGATCGGAACTTCCAACGAGCGCGCGCGCGAAGTGCTCGTCGATCTCTACGAACCCTTCGTGCTTTCCGGCAATCCCATCATCGTGATGGATGAGCGGAGCGCGGAGATCACGAAGTACGCTGCGAACAGCTTTCTCGCGATGCGCATCTCGTTCATGAACGACTTGGCCAATCTCTGTGAGTTGATGGGCGCCAACGTGGATAACGTGCGCAAGGGCATCGGCTCCGATTCGCGCATCGGGAAGAAGTTTCTCTTCTCCGGCGTGGGTTACGGCGGATCGTGTTTCCCGAAAGACGTCAAGGCTCTTCTGAAATCGTCTAAGGATGCCAACCATTTGCTGAGGATCGTTCAGGCTGTCGAAGATGTGAACGCAAACCAGCCGCTTCGCTTCGTGAAGAAGATCACCGGCTATTTCGACGACGACGACGTGAGAGGAAAGACGTTTGCCGTGTGGGGTTTGTCCTTCAAGCCAAACACCGACGACGTGCGCGAAGCGCCGGCGTTCATCGTGATCGATGCGCTGCTCGCCGCCGGCGCTTCGGTGGCGGCCTTCGATCCGGAAGGGATGCAAAACACGAAAGTGCGCTATGGCGATCGCATCCGGTTTACGGACACGGCGATGGACGCTCTCCCGAATGCTGACGCGCTATTGTTGATCACAGAGTGGAACGAATTCCGAAAGCCCGATTGGAACGCCGTGAAGAGAGCGCTCGCGGAACCGGTCGTGTTCGATGGGCGCAACATCTACGACCCGGATGAGATGCGCGAGTATGGCTTCGATTATTTCTCGATCGGAAGGCCGGTCGTTCTCGGTCGTAGATAGATGCAATGACTATTCGCTCATGATAGAACGCGCTCATGCGCGTTTTGTCGTTATTACGAATGTGGAACTCTCGTCGGAGGGCTTTTGGTTATGCAACGTCATCCCTTGAACAATCGGTGGGGATAACACTCACTCCCCATAACCATAATAAGTAATGAGAATATCCAATCGCATACTCATTGTCATTTTAACGCTCTTGTGCTTCAATAAATCGGTACTTAGCGAAAGTATTGACGGTCGCTCCATACGTGGGAAAGTCGTTGACGCTTCGACACGCGAGCCACTCATCGGTGCGAACGTACTCGTCGTTGGCACAACGATCGGTGCTGCGACAAACATCAACGGCGAGTTCATTATCAACGGTCTGGACGTCGGTACGTATCGATTACGGATTTCTTCGATCGGTTATACAACGCAGGTCGTTACCGATGTCGTAGTCGCGGCGGGACGAATGACCGAAGTGATGGCGCAATTGGAACCAACGGTCATCGATATCGAGGGAGTTGACATTCAAGCGGAGTATTTCCGTTCTTCTACAGACTTACCGGTCAGTGCTCAATCGCTCTCCTATGAAGAAATCCGTCGGTCTCCCGGTGGACAGGAAGATGTTATTCGCGCAATCTCCGTATTGCCCGGTGTCGTTCAGGTCAGCGCGGGAAGAAACGACCTTATCGTTCGTGGCGGTGCGCCTTCCGAAAATCTCTATATCGTCGATGGGCTTGAAATCCCAAACATCAATCACTTCGGAACCCAGGGCGCAACCGGTGGTCCATTGAGTTACATCGATCTTGACTTCGTGCGTGATGTGACATTCTCAACCGGTGGCTTCGGAGCGAAATACGGCGACAAGCTTTCATCAGTGATGAACATTCAGCTTATGGATGGACGCACAGACCGCATTGGCGGAAAAGCAACGATATCGGCGACACAGTTCGGCTTGAACGCTAAGGGTCCGTTTTCAGAACGCGGTACATTTCTCTTTTCGGCTCGCCGAAGTTATCTCGATTTTATTTTCAAAGCAGCGGGATTCGGCTTCGTCCCCGAATACTGGGATTTCTTCGGAAAGGCAGTGATGCAGTTGGACACACAGAACGAACTCAACTTCTTTACGATCGGCGCATTGGATAACGTCCGTTTCTTCAACGACACGGAAGACAAGCGCTATAGTAATTCACGCATTCTTGGGAATTCGCAGAATCAGTACGTGTCCGCATTTTCCTGGCGACACCTTCTGCCAAAGGGATTCCTGACGGTAACGCTCGGTCGCACGTATGTCGCGTATGACTTCCTCCAGTCGGACTCTCTGCTCAATCCGATCTTTGAAAGCTCTTCACGCGAAGGTGAAACGATCCTGCATGTCGATGGAGTATTCGTACCAACCCGCGGGATGGAATTGAGCGCCGGCGTTAGCGGGAAGATGCTTCGCATAGAAGGCTCGCTTGGTGGAAGCGTCAATCCATATTTCCCGCAGTCGCCAATCCCGGCCTCTGCTTGGGAAACTACGGCGTTCAAAGCGTCCGCATATGCTCAGGCTGCTATGCGCTTTGGCTCTCTCTCGCTTTTAGGTGGTGCACGCATAGACTATTTCAACATGATCGAAAACAGTATGACAATCAGCCCTCGCGCAACGGCCACTTACTATCTCTCGCCCGTGCTGTCGCTGACGCTCAGCGGAGGGCAATATCATCAGGCGCCATCGACTATCTGGCTCGTATCGAATCCCATCAACAAACGATTGAACAACATCGCTGTCGATCAAATCATTTCCGGCGTAGAATTCCTCGTACGTCCGGATACAAGACTTCGGCTTGAAGCATTCTGGAAGTCGTATCATGACTACCCGGCAAACGTCGAGCGGCCTTATCTCGTCATGGCCAACACCGGCGCTGGCTTTGGCGGAGGCGAAGAGGGTTTCGCATCATTCGGGTTCGATCCGCTCATAAGCGAAGGAGAAGGTCTTTCACGCGGCATAGAGGTACTCGTTCAAAAGAAGCTCTCCGATATCCCTTGCTATGGAATATTCAGTTTCACCTATGCGCAAACGGAATTCACCGCTCTGGATGGCATTGAACGAAACGGCACATTCGATCAACGCATCATTCTCAATCTCAGCGGCGGATACAAACCTTCTGAAGACTGGGACTTGAGTCTGAAACTCCGTTTTGGGACAGGTTTGCCTTATACACCATTTCGCGCGGACGGACAACCGGACTTCACCCGATATAACAGCGAGCGTCTTCCCTTCTTTCATGCACTCGATATTCGTGCAGATAAACGATGGGAATTCAGCGGATGGTCACTGATAACGTATATCGATATTCAGAACGTTTACAATCGAAAGAACATCCAAGGTTATCGGTGGGATTACAGAAACAATGAAGTCGAATCGAACAGTGGGGCTATCGGCATTCTCCCGACGATCGGCGTGAGTGCGGAATTTTGAAACCGCTCATGAACAGGCATACTGCAGGGGATAATCGTGAACAACACTCTCGATGAATATGAAAGGAACGACAGTGAGCATACAACAACGAACCGTACGGGCAATCATTCCGGCAGAGCGCGTCAACATGGGTGGCAACCTGATCGATCAGCCATTGCCGGCGCGCGAAGTCGATTCGATCGACCCGTTTCTGCTGATCCATCATTGGAAGGACGTGCTTCCCGGCGGTCAGCGACAGCAGGACGTCGGCGTGGGGATTCACCCGCATCGCGGTTTCTCACCGGTGACATTCGTCTATAGCGGGTCGGTGCACCATCGCGACTCGTTAGGCAACGACGCAGTTGTCGGCGAGG
>CAYUWG010000084.1:0-13182 GCA_964448285.1 uncultured Chromatiales bacterium | reverse complement strand
TGAACCACTGGTCACCTTCCGTGAAAGCGGAAACGGAGTCCCTTGCAAAGTACCAACCGGAATAGAGAATATCCATTGAAGGAGCATCAAATGAGATTCTTTTTGTAGTGTAAATCGAATCTTCGACACCGGAATATGTGCTTTTAAAGATGCAGAGATACTCCCAGTCATACCAGGTTTGTGGGTCCCATTTCATATTCTGTCTTGAAGTGTTGTATGTCTCTACGAAAGCGACATTGAGTTGACGTGGATTGAGTGAATCACTGATGTCATAGACGCGAAATGGTACGGTTCCCATACCTGCATAGCGATAACTTGGATTTCCGCCACGCTCATAAACATATGCATATTGCTGTTTCGATGAGCTAAACTCTATCCGTACGGGTAAGAGATCGAAGGGGGTGAGCGCAGAACCTAAGAATTGTATTCCCTGCACCCACTCTCGCCGTTCGGTCATCCAATGATTCTGCGAAGGATTATAACGATTCAATAGGTCAATCATGTTCTCCCATCTATTATCATCAATGTCGTAAAATGTGAGGGTCATGTTTGCAGTCCCGAGCGTCAATCGAAAGCCGTCTATTATAGGAAAGTCATGTGCATACAAATCGGGAGTGGTATGCTGGATGATTGCTTTATCGAACAAGTCTTCAACGACAAGTCGCCGTTTCAACAGCCATCCGTCATACATCAAGTCCCTTACTGACACCCGATACATGCGGTCTTTCCAGTCGTTCGGACGAAGAATGCGTAAACCCAGCGTTCCCGTAGCAGGTCCTGCTACATGTGCAATCAATGAATCAGTTGAGCGATTCGTGTATTCTTCTATCAGGATTCCCACGGAATCCTCCCACCGGTTATAGAGCCGATCCTGTATGCGAAATCGAACCCAGTAGCGGCTACCGACCGATGCGCTGTCCGGGATCTGCACTGTGATATATGTTCGCTCGTCGCCGCTGCGATACTCCCGTCGTCCCAGTCCGCTTGGGTGAATCGTATCCGTGACATCGTAGATATCATTCGTCGGAATCGACCCATCCAGCCGGTTGCATGAAAGATCCCCGATGGGGAAGAGCGTGTTATTCCGCACGTCAAGTGTGATGCGAACATTCTCACCCGCACTGACCTTGCCGTCCATGTTCAGGTGGTCGCTCACGATTGCATAATCCGTCGTTCGAACTTCTCCGGCAACAGGAATTCTCCTTCCTCCGTGCAGGCGGTATGTGAATCCATCCGGGTCCGTCACGTCGAAGAACACGTCAACACCATTCCGGATCGTATTCGCAGTCCATTGTGCAGCCCAGTGGTGATCGCTCGCATTACCATCCTCATGCGATCCGTCATCGAACAACGGCACTTCAGCGATAAGACTGTCATTGATATTCACGATGACAGCCTTTCCCGCGACGGCGTTCGTATCGATGACGTCCATGTGGAGTGTGAACTTGCCCTGTTCGGGATAGCTGATACGCACGCTGCTGGCCGGAGTGGTGTGGAGGTACTTCTGATGACGGTAGAACGTGCTGATGATGCCAGCGTATTCTTTGAGTCTATCAAGACTGTGAATGCGGTCATTCCCCTGCCTCACCACATATGCATAAACGACCTCTTGAGTATCACCTCGCATAAACTGGAATGGACCTACAGCACATAACATCGGACGAGAAGATTGATAGTGGAGCAAACCATCCGTCCATCCCTTCTCACGAATGGGATCTCCGGGTATAACGTACTTAACTGTTTCTCTCGTCGTAGGATCAACTATATAAGAACCATCATTAAGATATCCTCGATAAATATTATAGAGGGACAGGGCTCCCCGGTAGGTTGCACCGTCCGCAAGCCCATACATGGCATCAGCGCCACCGTTTGGAAATATCATGAACGCTGAGAGCTTGGAGTGCTTGAATCCGATTCGCATCTCTCCAAGGAACACCGCAGTATCATTTCCTGAAACGACAATGGGTGTTCTCAACCACTGAAATCCACACGCTGGCGGTGGTCTATAGACGCGGCTCGTTGGGCTACCGTATAAAAATCCGAGTTCAAGTGTTGTATCAATCCCTGCGAAGACCTCATAATCTCCTATCATTCCACTCGTCCAAATACCGGCGTACGCATCTTTAAGGTCGTTATGCCCTTTGTTAATAATGATGTGCCTTACGAAGAACGAATTTACGAGAGGATCGTTTCTCATTGCCCAAATCGTAGTTTGAATTTCGACGCCAATAGGATTGCATGAAAAGAGTTTCTTTGTTCGCGCCGTATCCATATCGTTTGAGACGAACCATATCTGTTCATCACCTAAGAACATCGGTTTCCCATGAGAATCGGTGGGAGCACCGTGTTGTGATGGCCAGTTAGAATAATCTGGATTCGTGCCACTGACCGTATCCTCCGTTTTGATATACCATATCTTTGTCGTTGGATGATTAGCTCCATATGGGTTTCCGATAGAGTCCAAGCCGCCACCCTGAAGTCCCGTTAATCCAAACATGTTCGATCCACCGATCCGGACAGCATCGTTCACCATACCTCCGAAGGAAAAGTAATTCCCATAGGTGAGATATTTCTTACTCCCAATCGGCCATTCCCAGGACTCATACGGAGGATTGACGTTGGAATTGAATATCAGGTTGTTCGAAAACCAGGCCGCACTTCTGTTGGGCGCAAAACGAATATATTCATCAGGGCTTTGAGAGAAACAGACTGTCGATAACAGAAAGTAGATATGAATTCTTGCGTTCATCGATTCCTCACTTTATGAGCATCAAAGGTCGTTTCACTATTACACCTTCCATCTCCATATCAACCATATACACTCCAGAGACGACATCGCGAGCGTCCCATTGCATTTCGTAATAACCAGCCGCTTGCGTTTCATCTATCAGCGTCGCTACGGTACGACCGAGTACATCCTTGATCGACAAGCGCACATGACCATAACGCGGTATCGAATAAGGGATTGTCGTGGAGGGATTGAAAGGATTCGGATAATTCTGACCTAAGGAGAGTTCTTTCGCGACCTGCGCGTTCCGAACCGCCGTCAGTTTCCCTTTGAGATTGACGATGAACGTATCCCTTTCGCTTATCGGCACCGTTGGAATGATGAACCACTGGTCACCTTCCGTGAAAGCGGAAACGGAGTCCCTTGCAAAGTACCAGCTTGCATAGAGGATATCCATATCACCCGCATCAGCTATGAAGCGTTTCGTTGAGTATCGTGGATCCTCCGTATCTGAGTATATACTCGCGAAGATGAAGAGGTATTCCCGGTCACTCGAGGTTTTCGGATCCCATCGTAGGTTCTGTCGCGGACTGCCGCTCTGTTCGATGAACGCGACATTGAGTTGACGTGGGTTGAGTGAGTCTCTGATATCGAAAACTCGAAATGGCACGGTTCCAAATCCCGCATAACGATAATTTGGATTGCCTCCCCGTTCATAGACATAAGCAGACTGCTGATTCGCACTACTGAATTCGATACGGATTGGGAGAAGATCGAATGGATTCAACGCCGAGCCGAAGAATTCTATACCGGGCACCCAGACAATCGTAGATTCGAACCACGCATGATGCTTGGGTATGTAGAAATTCTCAGGAAGTATCACATCGTACCAATCGTCAAACTCCTGGTGCGTCAAGGTGTTGTTCGCTGTTCCCAAGGTCAACCGGAATCCATCGATCACCGGCATGTCATGGGCATACCAGTCCGGAAGTGGTGCGCGGATCGTGGTTTTATCAAAGAGATCATGCACAAGAATATATCGGCTCCTGAAGGAATCGTGATATATACTATCCTTTATCGTCACGCGATACCTGCGATCTTTCCACTCATTGGATCGAAGTATCCTTATCCCTAACGTTCCCGTCGCCAGTCCGGCAACGTGCGCGATTAAGGAGTCAGTAGAGTGGTTCGTGTATTCTTCGATGAGAATCCCCACGGAATCCTCCCACCGGTTATAGAGCCGATCCTGTATGCGAAATCGAACCCAGTAGCGGCTACCGACCGATGCGCTGTCCGGGATCTGCACTGTGATATATGTTCGCTCGTCGCCGCTGCGATACTCCCGTCGTCCCAGTCCGCTTGGGTGAATCGTATCCGTGACATCGTAGATATCATTCGTCGGAATCGACCCATCCAGCCGGTTGCATGAAAGATCCCCGATGGGGAAGAGCGTGTTATTCCGCACGTCAAGTGTGATGCGAACATTCTCACCCGCACTGACCTTGCCGTCCATGTTCAGGTGGTCGCTCACGATTGCATAATCCGTCGTTCGAACTTCTCCGGCAACAGGAATTCTCCTTCCTCCGTGCAGGCGGTATGTGAATCCATCCGGGTCCGTCACGTCGAAGAACACGTCAACACCATTCCGGATCGTATTCGCAGTCCATTGTGCAGCCCAGTGGTGATCGCTCGCATTACCATCCTCATGCGATCCGTCATCGAACAACGGCACTTCAGCGATAAGACTGTCATTGATATTCACGATGACAGCCTTTCCCGCGACGGCGTTCGTATCGATGACGTCCATGTGGAGTGTGAACTTGCCCTGTTCGGGATAGCTGATTGTGACATAGCTTGAAGGAGTTGTATGAAGATATTTTTGGTGATGATAGAAATTACGGATGATTCCGGCGTATTCCTTGAGCTTGTCGAGACTGTGTATGCGGTCCCGACCTTGATGAGCGATATAGGCATAGACGACTTCCTGTGTGTCGCCTGGAGCTATTTGATACGGACCGTAGGACGTGAGATACCTACGTTCATCTGGAATATGTAAGATACCATCAATCCAACCCTTTTCACGAATCGGATCACCTGCAAATGATATTTGTACCGTCTGATTTGTTGTTGGATCAATATGAGGTAAACCATTTGTCATATTACCCTGAAAGAGTCTATACAATTCTATCGAGCCGGTGTAGTTACCGAGATACGGATCGCCATAAATCGGGTCTGCTCCATTGTTGAGAATCATTTGAAATCCAGATATCGATGACTGGCGATATCCAGTCCTTGTCCGACCAAGTGCGAATGCAGAATCATCCATGGATGGAACAAGCGGTGTTTGAAGCATGACGGTACCAGCTGCCGGTGGTATGAAATAAATATCATCACTTTCCTCCCCATTAAATTGATAAGTAAGATTCAGTATTGTATCTACACCGCCGAAATCGTCACTCTCGTCACCAATTCCTAAATCCTGCCACAATCCGATATATGCATCCTGAAGAGAATCGCTACTTTTGTTAATAAGTATGTTCTTTACATAGATCACATCTCCAAGGAATGACGCTTCATGCAATCCCCATGCAGTAGTATGTGTTTCTATTCCGATGGGATTACTTCCAAAGAGCCGCTGCATCCTGAGTGAGTCAAGATCATTGCTCACGAACCAGAGCTGCTCATCACCAAGAAAAAGTGGTTTTCCATTCGCATCGGTTGGTGCCCCAAATTGTCCCGGCCAATTGTTATAGTCAGGATTGCTTCCTGTTAACTCATCACCCCGTTTGATGTGCCATATGCGAGTTGTAACATGGTTTGAATCCGGTGCAACCAGACTGTCGAAGATGGCTCCACCTTGAAGACCTCTATCAAATGCGGTTCCTCCTGTTTGGATCTTGTTTTTGAAATATCCTCCATACAGGAGGCTTGAATACCAACAAAGGGTTTTCCCTGATCCTGCCGGCCACTCCCATCCAGCGCGCCATGGTGGTTGATTCGGAGGTGAAGCATGCTCCGCGATGTTCACAAACCACATAGCGTTTCTATTTGGCGCCAACAAATCATATCGATATGGGATTTGCGCGAAGCAAGCAGATGTGAAAATGATAAAGAGCAGGAATCGAGTTTTCATGTACACCTCATTTGATCAACATCAATGGCTGGGATTGTGTTTTCCCATTTGCAGTCATGCGAACAAAGTAAATCCCTGACACAGCTCGCCGGTTGTCGTCCCAGCGGCCATCCCAAAAGAGGATGGATTTTCCTTTTGTCGTAAATGCATCATAGATCGAGTGGACGTGTTGACCGATTCCATTGTAAATATCGATCCTTACATGAGCGTCTTCTTCGATTTCAAAGGGAATGGCGATCGAGGTATGGAACGGATTCGGGTAGCTCGTTCCAAATTGGAAACCGGATGGCGAACCGAGTCTGCGGGCGATGAGGAAATGGCGTGGTTGAAAGATATAGACATCCTCCGCCGTGGCAGGGATCGATGGCCGAGCGACTATTTCTCCGGTGATCTCAGGAAGTTCAAGAAACGGATGAATCCTCGACATGAGAGAAGAGATGACATCATGGGACTCGCTACTGATCGGCCAATGTGTATATCGGTCGATCGTCTCATTAGTGTACGTCGAATGAAAAAGGTAGATAACGAACCAGTACAGACTGTCCGAATGGATTGCCACGTTTATCTGCCGTCGTGTTCCATCAGATTCCAGAGTGTAGGCTTGAATCGACTGGTTTAAATATCCGCGATAGATCTTATTGAAAAATCGATGGACAGATTGTCCCGGGGGCCCGAATCGAATGATGACGGGTTTGTAGTCAGAGTATTGTAACTCATTCGAAAGATTGAGATTCGGTTTATAAAACAAACTGTCAATGGTTGGAGTTGTATGTTCAACCTTATACAATGGAATCAGATTAGTAATGGTCCCGTTTACAATCCTGAAACCGTCCTGAACTGGCGCGCGACCTTCAAATCCATCGAGGGCGAATGACTTCGTGAGTACGAGACCTGTGAGTGAATCGTGAAGACTTGCACTGCGAGTGCCTCCCCATCGCGGGTAACCTCCTTCGATCGTTGCAACATATGTCCTGTCCTGAAGTTGTGACGGATCAAGAATGCGCACACCCAACCGTTGTGTGGAAGGTCCCTTCAGATGGATCATGAGTGCATCGTATGCTTCGCGCAACGGTGGTTCCACAAACACCGATGCGGTGTCGAACCAATAATTATTTTCTTGAGGTTGAAAGAGGTCGAAGTTCCATGTGTAGGACGTACTCAGAGGAGCATCGACGGGCACGCTGAACGAATAGGAACGATGCACATCAGTGGAATCATTGTCCGGTTTTATGCCATGACTTGGAATGACGGGGTATGGGATTCTTTCGTACCCGTAGAGGTTTACAAATTCGACCGGTCTGTCAACAAACATCCCTTCCAGTTCCCAGTTCGTGTCGTTCTGTATGACATTATTCAAACGAAGCTCTTCACCCGGATTTGCACGCCCGTCGTCATTATACTCATCCACGATCTTTATGGAATTGATCGCCACAGACCCGACGAGAGGAATAGAGAGTTTCCCCGGGAGATGGTATTGTTGACTTCCAGGATGAGAAACGAGGAATGAAACATTCACACCATCGAGTTGTGCCTTGAATGTTTGTGTCGCGCGATACACGCCGTCGTTCGCTGCGTCATCCCCATGCAGCCCGTCGTCGTGCAACGGTACCGTGGCGAGCGTATCTCCGCTCATGGAGAGAACCTGTGCCGCGACTGACTCCCCCGGTTGCCCCTCAGCGATGAGTTCCAGATCCGTTTCATCAGCCGAGGTCGAGATGATTTCTACCTTGGTCGAAGACATCGTGAGCGTGAAGTCGTGCACGGCTCGCGCTGCCTCCGCGAGGTCCCGCAGACCTTGTATGGCGCTCGTATTCCGCGACGCGCGTGCGGCTACGTACGCGATGACAACCTCCTGTGTATCCCCCGGAGCGAAGTCGAACGGACCGGTCGAGATCGCCATGCGCTTATCAGCCGGTTGCTCGGGATAAAAGGTTCCATTCCTATCCGTGAATCCATCGCTCATGATCCAACCGGTTTGTGAGATCGGATCTCCAGAGAACCAGAACGATGATGGTACACCTGTTTTCGGATTGATCATTTGCTCGTTGAATCCTTCACCCTTCATAAAGCTGTACCAGCGCTGTGGTGCGGTTGGAGAAGGCCACACGTCCCGAAATGAATTCCCATAGTTCTTTAGAGGCGCGACTGTCGAAGAGACATTCACGTTTCTGTATCCTCGAACAAAACCATTCTTCCAACGAGCAATCGATTCAGGAGCAGCTTTCACTATTGGAGTCTGAATTGCTACCACACCGAGCGCGGGAGGAAGACCATACCCTGCATCAACGTCGGGTGCATTGTAGCCATACACCATCCGGCGGAGCGTATCGCTTCCGACCAGGTCATCGCCCGGGTGCCCCAAATCGTGATCTACAAAATGAAGGATGTAAGCATTCCGAACAGAGTCCACACCTTTGTGGATGTACGTGTATTTGATGAATAACACATCCCTCAGAAAAGGAACATCGTGCGCCCACACGAGACAGTGCACTTCCAAGCCGAGCGGGGTGCTGAAGAAGTTCTTGCGAATTCGAGTGGTGTCAAGATCATTCATAATAAAGAAGATCTGGTCAACACCATAGAGCAATGGCCTACTAGATGCATCCACAGGCGCGCCAAGTTCGCCCGGCCATTCAAGATAGTCTCTACTCGTAACGTCACCCTTTCGAATGCGATGGATGCGATACCGCTCATTCAGCGTATCTGCAGTAAGTTTCCCATCCATAATCGGTCCGGGTCGATAGCATTGCCAATAGTTATTGCCGGAAGCGCGAATCGTATCAGCAACCTTCCCGCCGAAAACGAAGGTCGAGAGAAATACCAGAGAGCGACGTCCGCTGGACGGCCACTGACATCCGTTACCCATCGCATGCGGGTTGTAAGCTATCCATCCTTGACGTGAGAACCACACCCCCATGTTTTGCGGCGCAAAGTACATCGTATCCAACGGGTTGTACACAGGTTGGGCATGGGTGACGCTTCCAAGTGAAAGCAAGAAACACATCAGCAAAAATTTTCTCAACGAACCTCCTTCTCCGGTCAATCAATCCGGCGCAAAGGCCTTAAAGTGAAGACACGGCAGGAAGGAAAAGGTGACACGATTTCCAGTCGTTGATAACCTTTACAAGCATTTCATCCCGGAGGCCAATGCATCGCACGTCCGCCCATCAGGTGCAGGTGGATGTGGAAGACGGTTTGCCCCGCCTGTTCGCGGCAGTTCATCACGAGGCGGTAGCCTTTTTCGAGACCTTCATCCGCGGCGATTTTTTTCGCGGTCAACATCATGTGACCGAGTAGCGTCTTGTCTTCTTCGGTCGCATCGTTCAGTGTAGGGATCGGTTTGCGAGGCACGATAAGGATGTGTGTCGGCGCTTTCGGATTCACGTCGCGAAAAGCAACTACGTGCTCATCCTCAAACACGATGGTCGCCGGGATTTCGCAGTTGATGATTTTGGTGAAGATGGTATCGGACATTATGCGCTCCTTTTTCTGAATGATACGTCTAGTGATTGAAATCACCAACGTCATAGGGAGCCTAATCATCTGAAAGGTAGCGAGATTCGTTTGAAGTCTTTATTTTCTCAGTGATGACAAACGAGGAGCCGAAATGGAAACCGTGAAAATCGTAATTGAAAAACATCCTGATGGATTCGTTGGCTACCCTTTAGGTTTTACGCGCGGCGCAATCGTCGGACAAGGCGATACGTACGAGGAAGCATTGAAGGACACTGAGAGCGCAATTGCACTTTTCATCGAACACTATGGAAAGAAAACTTTCGAATCACATTTCGAAGACGATGCTCGGATAATCGAAGCGTTCATCGCTGATGCAGGTTTATCGACGTGATGTTTCCGGCTGATGCACCTCTCACCAAAGTAATGAGGGCATTAGAAAGATTGGGATTCGAAGAAGTACGTCGGGGTAATCATATCATCATGGAACGAACGAACATCGACGGTTCAATTACGCCACTCGTTATGCCTTATCACAAGACTATCAGAATCGGAACGTTGAGAGCAATACTCAACCAGTGTGGTATCTCTCGAGGCGATTTCCTGAAAGCCTATCAAGAAAAATAAGCGAGGAGAAACTCATGCCCACGACCATCTCAACAGACAACGCGCCCAAAGCCATAGGCCCTTACAATCAAGCCGTACAGGCAGGCAACCTCATTTTCGTTTCAGGACAACTCGGCTTAGATCCGATGACGATGAACTTCGTCGAGGGAGGCGTCAGAGAGCAGACAAGACGCGCGCTCGAAAATATCAGGAACATCCTCGAAGCAGGAGGCGCATCGCTAGCGAACGTCACGGCTTGCACCGTCTATCTGAAAGACATGAATGACTTCACCGCGATGAACGAAGTCTATGCGACCTTCTTCCCAGAGACTCCTCCAAGCCGCGCGGCAATTGAAGTCGCCCGTCTTCCCAAAGATGGATTGGTTGAAATCAGTTGCATTGCTGTAACGGACTGACCATGCGTTCATTCGTTCTCCTCGTCGGTGTTCTTGCACTACAGTTCTCAGCGTCCGCGCAGAAGACGATCATCACTTCCGAAAAAGCGCCGAAAGCCATCGGGCCGTACAGCCAGGCCGTCGAAGTTGCCGGGTTCGTATTCGCCTCCGGGCAAATCGGTCTCGAGCCGCAAACCCGGAAACTGGTGGAAGGCGGTATTCGCGAGCAAACGCGGCAAGCTCTTGCGAACGTCACCGCTGTACTTGAAGCATCCGGTTGTACGATGAGCGACGTAGTCTCATGCACGGTTTACCTGAAGAATATCGACGACTTCACGGCAATGAATGATGAGTACGCGAAAGTCTTTCCAGCCAATCCACCTGCACGGGCAACAGTCGAGGTTTCGCGTCTGCCGATGAATGCGCTCGTCGAAATCAGTTGCATCGCGGTAAGGAAGAGCAAATGACCAACGTGACAATACTCCTTCTCTGCGTGGCAATCTCGATCGCTGCGTGTGGGAACGATGCGCCCGAAATTTCCGACAAAGGAAAGACCTTGTTCCACTCTAAGAGCTGCATCCTCTGCCATGGCGAAAACGCCGACGGAACACCGCAAGGGCCGAAGCTCCGCAATCTCGAGAAACGCTATTCAAGGGAACAGCTTGTCGAGTACCTGAAAGATCCGGATGCATTTCGTGAGAAGAATCGCTTCCCCAAGCTTTCCCGCTCATACCCCGCGATGATGCCCCGTTATGGGTATCTCGAAGAAGCAGAGCTTCATACTCTCGTTGACTATGTACTTACTCTGTAATGACTCCCTCGTAGTGAAAGGAAAGATGTCCAAATGAAACTCGTCATCATCGTCATAGCGCTGAGTACAATTGCGTTTCCCGGATCAGGTCAATCCCGTTTTGAGAAGAATGCTCTCATCGTTCTCACGAATCGCTCTACAATGACGAGCAAGGAGAAAAAGACAGGCTATAACCTTACGCAGCTCGTGCATGTTGTCGAGGGATTGGGCAAAGGCGGATTCGGCCTTGTGTTCGCAAGTCCGATGGGTGGAATGACGACACCTGATTCCGCGTCATTCGATCCAAAGGACACGCTGATTCAGAAATTTCTTACGAACGCCACGCTTCAGGAAGCGCTGCAGAATACCAAGGCTGTTACCGAAGTCGATGTTACACGAATCGGTGTGATCGTTTTCATCGGTGGGCACGGTGCGCTTTGGGACTTCGTGGAAATTCCATCCATTGCGACCGCTGCATCTGCGCTTCATGAAGTCGGCGGGATCGTCGCGGCGATTTCACACGGTACCGCTGTCTTCCTGCAAATGAAGAAACCGGACGGAACGAATTTCCTCGATTTCCGAAGGGTCACCTGTGCTACGGAAGCGGAAGAAAAGACGCTCGATACACAGTGGGAGGTCCCGATAAAACTCGAACAGTCGATCCGGTATAGCGGCGGCGTGATTTTCGATTTAGGGCCTTTTAAAAAAAACGTCGTGGCTGACGACAGAGTGATTACGGCACAGAACGCCGAATCGGCTGAAGGCTTTGCGAAAGCGATCGTGGAAAAATGGAACCTGATGTTTCCTGCGTTCGAGGAACGGAAGTACACCGTACAGCCTTCACAAAAGAAAAAACAAGCACCAAGGAAATAGTCGTCTTCACAGACTGAGTCCCCAAGCCTGTGCAACGAAAAAACATACGAGGAGACCTAACAGGATTGGCAGTATGGAGGCGACTGCCGTCCACTTTATGCTCTGTGTCTCTTTGTAAATCGTATAGATCGTCGTCGAGCATGGATTATGCAATAAACTAAAGAGCATCAGGTTGATGCCGGTCAATGTCGTCCAACCTGCGGCATGTAAGAGCGATGAAGTATCCCGCAAGGATTCCAGTTCGAACATCACGCCGGTTCCGCTGCCGACGTCATGCAAACCGAGAGAGAGCACCGTCAGCATCAGGACGGTCGGGATGACGATCTCGTTTGCAGGGATCGCGATGATATAGGCAAGAAGGATGACGCCGTTCAAACCGATCAGCAATCCGAACGGATCCGTAAATCGAATGAAGTGTTCTGCAATGCTCAGGTCATGTATCGTGACGTTGGAAGTCAGCCAGATGACTGCGCCGGCGGGAAGGGCAAACACAACCGCACGCCACAGCACGATGATCGTTCGATCTATCAGGGACGTGTAGAGGGTCTGGAGAATTCTCGGCGGCCTGTACGGTGGAAGTTCTAGGCTGAACGATGATGCTTCGCCCTTCAACATCGTTCGCGAGAGACCCCATGACACGAGAAAGACGAAGCAAATACCGAGAAGCGCTACGCCCACGACAGCGGCTGCCGAGACGACACTCGCAAGATGTACCGGCACCACACTGCCGATGAAAATGGTCGCAATGAGAATCTGCGTTGGCCAGCGCCCGTTGCAAAGCGAGAAGTTGTTCGTGATGATTGCGATCAATCGTTCTCTCGGACTATCGATGATGCGCGTCGCGATGACGCCGGCAGCATTGCAGCCATACCCCATTGCCATCGTCAGCGCTTGCTTCCCGTGCGCTCCGACTCTCCGGAAAAGTCGATCGAGATTGAACGCTACACGCGGCAGGTAGCCGAAGTCTTCCAGCAATGTGAAGAGCGGAAAGAAGATCGCCATCGGCGGAAGCATGACGCTGATAACCCACGCACACGCGAGATACATTCCATCGAAAAGAAAACCATTCAACCAGAGAGGAAGACCGATCGTCATTCCGAAATGCTTCAACGTCGGATGCAGTGTATCGACGAGCAATGACGCAAGGAACGCAGATGGCACGTTGGCTCCTTCGATGGTAATCCAGAAAACGAGAGCGAGAAGC
>CAYUWG010000083.1:0-13465 GCA_964448285.1 uncultured Chromatiales bacterium | reverse complement strand
ACAGGTGTAGTGACGAGCATCAACAATCAATCCGGTGCATTGACAATGCAAGGCGATGGTGGAACGACTGTGACGAACGTTGGGGATGCGTTTACGATTTCATCCGTCGGTGGCGGAGGTACAGGTATCCAAGGAGTGCAATCGACAGACGGTACAATTGCGATTCAGAATCCGAACGGTCCTATTGCGAATCTTGGTATCGCGGCGAACTCGATCACAAGCGATAAGATCGCTGATGGAGCGATAACGGCATCGGATATTGCGTCGGGAGTCATTCCCAACGCAACGAACTTCATCGCGAATGGCTCTACTGCCGGTGGAGACCTCACGGGATCATATCCAAATCCGCAAGTGATGAATGGAGCAATCACTACAAATAAACTCGGCGACAACGCCGTCACCGCGACAAAGATCGCATCCGGTCACGTCGTGAAGAGTATCAATGGGCTGACCGATGCTGTAACGCTTTCTGCCGGGGCTAATGTCACGCTGAACCCTTCGGGAAATACGATCACGATTGCCTCAACAGGAGGAGCAGGTGGAATTCAAACCCTGCAAAGCACGAATTCGACTCTCGACATACTCAATGCGAACGGTCCAGTCACAACAGTGAACGTCGGGGCGAATGCGATCACAACAGCACACGTTGCGGACAACGCCGTCACAAGCGCGAAGATTGCGGATGCTTCCGTTACAACCGGAAAGATCAATTCAACGGGAGCGGTGAATGGACAGGTGCTCACGTTCAACGGTACGAATGTCGCATGGTCCGGCGTACCTGCTGGTGGTGGGACGTTAGATCAGGCGTATGATTTCGGTGGCGCGGGTAATGGTCGGACGATCGTTGCAAACGCAGGCGCTGTCATGATTGCCGGTGAGGATGGTTTCATTTCAACCGGCACGTATGGAAGTGGCGCGAATATTTCTGTGAGTGGCGCGGGGACTCGGATGTTCTTCTATCCGAAAAAGGCGGCATTTCGTGCCGGGATCGCTACGGGGACTCAGTGGGATGATGGAAATATTGGCGATTACTCCATCGCACTGGGGCATAGCAACATCGCCAGTGGGACTTATTCAACCGCGATGGGGAGAAGTGCTGTTGCAAGTAGTGGCACATCAATTTCAATAGGAAACAATACGACTGCCAGTGGTGGTTTCTCAACAGCCATTGGCAATTATACATTCGCAAGCGGAAACACATCTACCTCGATGGGATATCTTACGACTGCAAGCGGGGACTATTCCACTGCGATGGGAAGCCATGTTGTTGCAGCAACGAATGGTTCATTTGCGATTGGAGATAAGAGTACCAACTCTGTCAATCTGAGTATCGGTACGACGAATCGATTCGCGGCGCGCTTTGCAAATGGTTACTACCTATATACGGAATCGAGCGGTGAGTCGGGTGTCGGAGCAAGGCTCCAGGGCGGCGCAACGTCTTGGTCTTCGCTCTCTGACTCTGCGTGGAAGGAGCATTTCATTCTTGCTGATGCAGATGAAATGTTATTGAAGTTTCGTTCACTCAGACTCGGCTCATGGAATTATAAGAATCAGGATCCATTGGTGTATCGCCACTACGGTCCCATGGCGCAGGAGTGGTTCTCTGCATTCGGTCATGATGGCATCGGGACGATCGGCAATGATACGACCCTTGCAACAGCGGATGTCGATGGCGTGCTGTGTATCGCAATACAAGCGTTGGAAAAAAGGACGAGCGAGCAGAAGAAAACGATTCGAGCACTTGAAACAATGGTCAGGGAACAGATGGAAATCATCAGGCGAAACGAAAAACAATTGGTTGATCACGGCGCCATGATCGAGGAGCAACAAAAACTCATCGGTGTGTTATTGAAGAAAATCGAATCGTCGGATTCATTTACGGCAGAAAGACATTCACCATCACAAGCTCCCAATTCAATCGGCGCGCTCATTGTCAAATAGAAAATCACAATGCACCAAGCGTGAATATTTCATCCAACACTACGGCAACGAATAAAATCACAACTATCACAAACAACAGGAAACTGAAATGAAACAGATCACGACTCACCTTCTTCTCTACCTGCTTACGCTAACGAGCATTGCTTTCTCGCAGATTGTGCGTATTTCATTTACCGGCAAAGATGCACAGAGTGGCGGCGTCGTTACGATGGATTCGATCCGCATCACCAACATGACACTCGGGAGAGACACCGTACTGCGAAATAGTTTTATCATTGATCTTTCCATTGCTACCGGTATCGGTGATCCTGTGGTGGGACTACCGGGCACCATGGAGCTAACCGGAAACTTTGCAAATCCTTTTCAGGATGAAACGAGCTTTCGCGTAAGCACGATCCATGGCGGCACGTTGGATATAGGTGTCTTCACACTCACAGGAAAACGTGAAGTATCATTCCGAACGACTGTCGCGCCGGGAGAGAACAGTTTTGCTTTGAGAAGCGGATCGCTCGCACCGGGTGTGTATGTCATCACTGCGCAGATGAAGGATGGGATGAGATCGGTGCGCGTTGTTAAAACAGGTTCGACGGGATTCGGTGAGCCTGTGATCACGCATACCGGCACACGAATGAATACTGCACGAATGATTAAATCTGCCGCAGTCACCTTCCGGTTCATCGGTTTCGCCAAAACATTTCTCCCGGATTCTATCTTCGCCGCACCGCTGTCAGATACGACGATTCAATTCAGTTTTAGGAAATCATCCACTGCGCCGGTGATTGATCAGTTCGTTGCTCGTACCTACAGTGTGGGTACTGGCGATCCAGTCACGTATGACGTGCAAGTGCGCGATAGCGACGGAGATTTGAAAAGCGTTGCAATTGATTATGAGGGTGATGGAACATCCGATGATTCGAGCGCAGTCGTTGGCAGTACAGCAACGAAAACATTCACAAAGTCATTTCAACAAGCAGGCTCATATCGCGCGGAGATCAGGGCTTTGGATGAGAAAGGAAATTCAACGAAAGGCACGCTCCCGCAAGCTGTGATCGTTCAGGGAAGTGCACCTGCTCTCACGACAACTTCTGTCAGCAACATAACGACAACGACGGCGACAAGCGGCGGGATGATTTCGTCGGATGGCGGTTCACCGATATCAGTAAGAGGTGTATGCTGGAGTACTGCGAACAATCCAACGATCAATGATGCGAAGACAAGTGATGGGACCGGTACAGGTTCATTCAGCAGTAATCTTACAGGCTTATCGCCCAACACGAAATACTACGTGCGGGCTTATGCGACGAATAGCGCAGGCACGAACTATGGAAACGAGGTATCTTTCACTACACAAGGACAAATGCCACAGCTCTCCACATCAAGCGTGACGAATATTAGTACAACCACTGCGACGAGCGGTGGAACGATAACCTCTGATGGAGGATCAGCAATTACCGCGCGAGGCATATGCTGGAGTACTGGAAATAATCCAACGATCAATGATGCGAAGACAAATGATGGGACCGGCACAGGTTCATTCAGCAGTAGTCTTTCTGGATTAACGCCTAACACGAAATACTATGTCCGGGCTTATGCAATGAATAGCGCAGGCACGAACTATGGGAATGAAGTATCTTTTACGACGCAAGGTCAAATGCCAGCACTGACGACGGCAATCGTGACGAACATCACTAAAACTTCCGCGACAAGCGGCGGCACGATTACCTCTGATGGAGGATCGGCAATTACAGCGCGAGGTGTATGCTGGAGTACTTCGCCGTCACCAACCATACTCAATAGCAAAACAACCGACAGTTCCGGTACAGGAAGTTTTGTAAGTAATATTACAGGTATCCTGCCAGACTCGCTCTATTACATACGTGCATACGCGGCAAATGGCGTTGGAACAGCGTATGGAAATGAATTATCATTCAATACCCTACCAAGTGCATCTTACGATACCGTGAAGATCGGGAATCAGGTATGGATGCTCAAAAATCTGAATGTCGCAACGTATCGGAATGGAGATACGATACCTGAAGTTACCGACCCAACAGAATGGAAACGACTGAAAAATACAGGTACGGGGGCTCGGTGCTACTACTTTAATGATCCATCGCTGGACACTGCTTATGGAAAACTCTATAACTGGTTTGCGGTAAATGATCCACGAGGTTTAGCGCCTGCTGGTTGGCATATTCCGACGGAAGCGGAGTGGGCGACGTTGATAACCTTTTTAGGAGGGGAAGCAGTCGCCGGCGGTAATATGAAAGAAACAGGTACCGTTCATTGGAAACCCGGAAATCTCGGTGCAACGAATAGTAGTGGATTTACAGCACTACCGGGCGGTTCTCGTAATGGAAATGGAAGTTACCATAATCTGAACAAAGAGGGTTATTGGTGGTCCTCTACAATGAGCGATTCCTTTTTCGTATGGTCTCGCGTAATGGTGAACTACGATGCAAGCGCTCTTCGTTATGACGAATCGGATATAAGTGGAATCTCCGTGCGCTGCATTCGGGGAGATAAACCGTCACTAACTACGGATTCTGTGACGAGCATTACACAAACGACAGCAACGAGCGGTGGCACGATAACCTCAGATGGCGGTTTGCCCGTTACGGAACGTGGAGTGTGTTGGAGTACCAACCCCGCGCCATCAATTTCTGCCAACAAAACATCGAGTGGTTCGGGTACGGGAAGTTTCATGAGCAATATTACCGGATTGTCTGCGAATACGAAGTATTATGTTCGTGCGTATGCCACCAATAGTGCGGGAACGTCTTATGGAAACGAACGAACGTTCACTACACAACAAGCAGTGTTTTATGATACTGTACTGATCGGCAGTCAGGTGTGGATGCGTAGTAATCTGAACGTGTCAACGTATCGCAACGGGGATCCAATAACCCATGTACCGGATACCTCACAATGGGAGAATCTTACAACGGGAGCGTGGTGTTATTATCGAAATAATGCCACGACAGGCGCGGTCTATGGAAAGCTTTACAACTGGTACGCTGTAAACGATCCGCGAGGATTAGCGCCCGAGGGTTGGCATGTCGCTACTGATGCGGAATGGACGACTCTCACAACATATCTTGGTGGAGAAAACGATGCAGGAGGAAAATTGAAAGAGGCAGGCGGATCGCATTGGGATCCTCCAAATACAGCAGCGACGAACAGTAGTGGCTTTACAGCACTCCCCGGGGGCTACCTCAACGCCGATATGAACTTCTATGATCTTCGACGACAAGGGGTTTGGTGGACTGCAACTGAGGATGACGCATCACGAGCATGGAGCCGGGAAATCCGCTACAATCAGTCAGAAATACGACGCGAATGGGCAACCAAAAGCGCCGGCCTTTCCGTGCGTTGTGTAAAGGATTGAGTAATGGTGTCTTCCATTGAACTACTCCGATCAATGACTTCCATGAGTGTATCCTATTCATGCTGGAGACCCGAGTGATGAAACATCTCATCGTTTGTAGTTGGACTGCTTTGATGATCGCGTCTGCGTTATCCGCGCAGACGAAGCAACCCGAACCGTTGACATTTCCTTTGATGAGCAAAGGCGATACGATTTGGGTAATCCATTACGCTCCTCTTAACGCGCAGAGCGGATCGTCGATTCTGCTGATCCCCGGATGGCCCGCAGTGGGCAGAGATGTATTAGGTCTCGGCACTGCATTGAGCGCCAACGGCATTCATGCATTCGTGCTTCATCCACGGGGGCATGGAAGAAGCGGCGGCGAGGCAACTTTCGCTGGCGCGCTCGAGGACGTCGGCGCACTTTGGGAATGGCTTGCCGAGCGAAACGGCGGAGGAAAGCACGGCATCGATCCGCAGAAGAGAGTACTCGCCGGCTATAGCTGGGGCGGTTCGATTGCATTATCGTTTTCAGCATTGCAGTCTTCCGTTACGCATGTCATCTCATTTGCAGGAACGGAGAACGGCGCGTTTATCCGTCGATGCGATCAGGACACCGCTTATGCTTCCGAAATTCGTAAAGGACTTGAAGCGACACGTGCTCCACCTGGTCCGGTACGCTTCGATCTCGATCATTGCCTGAATGAATTACGGACCGGGCAGGATGTCTTCGACCTCGTGACCATTGCGCCGAAACTCGCGGAGAAAAACCTACTCCTCTTTTCCGGTACGGACGACGAGATGGTCGAACTTGAGTATCAGGTTTTACCATTCTATCGCACGCTCAAAAAAAACACCTCCAATGATGTCCGACTTATCGTTTATGAAACCGACCACAGTTTCCGCCATGTGCGGGACAAGCTTGCCGAAACCGTTCTCCAATGGATTGAAGGTGAAAGCATCAAGCGCTGAGGATACCAATACACTATGAAATCGATCTTCCGAATATCATCGCGATGCACGCACGTTCAATTACTCGTTGCGTCTCTCCTCTTGCTCAGCTGTGGTTCTGAAAAGAGGGATATAGGATCGTTGCTCGATGACTATATCCAGCATGCGAATGCGCATGATATTCCAGCGGTGAAAAGGGTCCTCGCGTATGATGTCGTCTGGCATTTAGGATCAGATACTCTCCGAGGCGTGGAAGAAGTGTTGTCCCCGATTCGGTTCGATGTTGGCGCCCGAACTCGGCTCGCTTATAGCAACGTCCACGTCAGCGGTGACACCATCGACTTTGATCTTACGGAAACTAACCAGGTTCTGACGGCGCTCGGCATTCCGCAACTTCATCAATTTATCCGCTTGGTATGTCGTGACGGATTGATCATCTATATAGGCGCAAGACGACCGCCGAAGGAGATGCAGCTGTTCGTGGAGCGGGTGATTACGTTCTCCTCATGGTTGAAGCGAACAGATTCCGCTGCGCATGCGATTATTTGGGGCTCATCAGGGAAGTTTCTGTATAACGAAAGAACTGGTAGTCTCATGAGCCGACTTGCTGAGAAATGGCGGGTCGAGTATTTGAATGCAAAGAAAACACATCGATGATATTCTTCGATTTCAATATTTTTAAAACGCACTTGCAAATGAAGATAGAATCTCATTCAAAAACCAGCGATGGAATCTTGCGGTAGTTCAACCGGTGAAACGATGATTCCAACTTTCACACCACTAATCAGGAGTCAGTCATGAGAAGTAATAAATCGATCTCGATCGCCTTTTCAATCCTTGTCGTAACGTTTCCCCTGATAATACATCCTAAGCGACTGTTTAGCCCGGACGATCAACAACAAACAAGAATTCGATCCCAAGAATTGAACGCAACTCAAGTAATCCCACGTCAGCTTATTGTGAAATTGAAATCCGGTTACGGATATAACTTCACGTCAACGCGGGTAAATATTGCGAGCATTGACGCAATTCTTGATTGTATCGGTGTATATCGGATAACCCCATTGCTCACACCGAAGAATCTATTAAAAGGTCGTCTCACTCGCGAGGAAGATGAAATTGCCCGGATTATTAAGGTGTACTACTCCGCGGAAATAAAACCTCGCGAAGCAGTTCGCTTGTTCGAATCGACTCCAGCAGTCGAGTATGCAGAACCTCTGTTCATGTTTCCAGCGCATCATACGCCGAACGATCCTCGGCTCGCACAGCAATACGCAATTGCTTTACACAAGCTGGAGCAAGCATGGGACCTCACAACAGGAGATTCGACAATCGTCATCGGCATACTCGACACGGGAATAGATTTCGCTCATGAAGATTTACAAGGCGCCATCTGGATCAATCCCGGCGAGTGGGGAAACAACGGCGAGTTGAAGAACAACGGTCGCGACGACGACGGGAATGGGAAAGTAGATGACTATAGAGGATGGGATTTCGTTGGCGCCGGGAGTATTCAATTTCCGTTTCCCGATAACAATCCAACTGACTATGCAGGTCACGGTACGATGGTATCCGGCTGTGTGGCAGCTCAAGCGAATAATGGAATTGGCATCGCAGGGACATCCTATCGATCGAAGATTCTTCCAATAAAGTTGTCAAGTGACAATGGCGGATTGATGGCGTATGACATCGAAGCGATTACATACGCAGTGCAAATGAAGTGCAAGGTGATCAACTGCAGTTTTGGCGGCGCGGGAGGTTCAGCCGATTATATGCGCACATATCGGGATGTTATAAACTATGCAAACTCGCAAGGGACGCTCATAGTCTCTTCAGCCGGAAACCTCGGACTGAATCTGGATTTAATACCACAATATCCGGCGAGTTTCGATCATGTCCTTGGAGTTGGAGCGGTAGAAACAAATGGCACGGCTTCAGATTGGGGTAATTATGGTACTTCGGTACATGTGTATGGCCTCGGAAACACAGTTTTAAGTACAACGCTGGGTGGTGGTTATGGAAACGATTTGGGAACGTCGCTCGCCTCTCCATTAACCGCAGGAATAGCAGCGTTGGTTTTTTCAATCCATCCAAATTGGTCTCCCGATCAAGTGGCAAAGCAAATCCGTGTGACGTGCGATCAGTTTGGGGTACAGCCCGATTCAAAGCATTACGGAAGAGTCAATGCGCATAGAGCTGTGACAGTGAACAACACATTGTCTGATATTCCCGGCTTCATACTCTCCGATTTTACCGTGACAGGTTTGAATGGAGGAATGTTGACGGAACCGGGACAACAAGCGCACGTGCGTATCACTCTCCAAAATATTCTCGCTCCATCTTCTCCATCAACTTCTGCACAAGTCGAATTCGATGGAAGCAATCTCACTGCTTCACAATCAGTTTTTCCACTCGGTGTCGTTGTTACGAATGGGACATTTTCATTTGAGTTTGATGTTACCTTCTCACAAACCCCAAGTATTTCTGAAGGACTTCTTCTTGTGCGGATACGGATTACCGATGGTGCCTATAACGATTATATACTGGGACGCATTCGGGCAAAGCTCAAGGATGGCTGGCATTCGACCATCGATTTGACGACTGGCGGCCAGTTTGTCTGGTCACTCGATGTTGTGAGCGATGTCGATGTCTGGGCGCTCGGATTTGAATGGGATATAACGACACGAACATACTATCCATTCGGATTGAAAACAGGAAATGCCGGCACCACATGGTCAGCTATTATGGGATCAGGGTACCCCCCGGCAAATGATGGACGATGTATCACCGGGGTCAATTCACAGACAGCCTTCATCGGAGCTGGATTTATCAGCGGTAATGGAGCCGTTTATCGAACGACAAACAGTGGAGCTTCATGGCAAAAAACGGATATCGGTAACGTTACTAAATCTGTCAATTGGATATGCATGTGGGACGCGAACAATGGCGTCCTTGGAGGAAATCCGGTAAATAACGTCTGGGGAATTGCCACAACCTCGAATGGAGGTGTCTCATGGCAACCATTGTCAACTCCTATCCCAGCCGATTCAGGCGCACTGTGTGTTGCGAATGCATACAGTCAAATTGGAGACATCGTTTGGTTTGCCACTACTTCAAACAAAATTTTTAAATCCACAGACCGGGGACGAAGCTGGAGATCGATTGTCGTGCCCGGCACATGGGTAAGCGATATCTCCTTCCGTGATTCACAAACAGGTGTTCTACGATTTGAATATCAGCCGAGTAAGAGTGAATCCGGGCAACTTGCCGTGACAACGGACGGAGGAGAGACATGGGAACGTAATACGTCATTTGTCGCTCCACTCGCACCGCGAGTACTCATGGAGAAAGGAGGTGTTCGCCTTTGGGTGTTGACGATGGACACGGCGTACGTTTCGACTGACCTTGGAACGAGTTGGTCGATGGAGCCAACGCTGCCGACGTTCAATCCGCGCATTGCCGCCGATCACTTTGTCGGTTCGCAAAACACGACGATCTTTGCCTCCTATTCGAGCATCTATAAATTCATCTCCCCGGTACGTCGTCCTGTCTTTGTCGATGAACAGCTACTGCCCCATTCAGGATTGAGTCTGTCCATTTCCCCAAATCCTACGCAGGATAAGATCATCATCAACATTTCAACGTTGAAACGAATACATATCAGGATTGAAATTCTCGATCCGCTCGGTAGGATGCTTACCAGAATATACGAGGGCGAGATTCCTGAACGAGGCTACTCAACGGGTTATTCCTTTAACAATACGTTTCCACATTGCGGGGTGTTTTTCATTCGCGTATCCACTGGTCAGGAGATGAAGATGAGTAAGTTTATGGTGATAAGATGAGCAAAGAAGGGATCGTTCCCAGGTTTTCAATGGACGATCAGAGAAACGATCACCGCAATCAAAAAAAGTCTAGCACAAATCCGATACTACACAATCAGTTTTTCACCATGTTTTCATCAAGGAATATCTCTAGTATGAAAAGATTCGTTCTCGATCAAGCTCACGTTCTCTTACTGAACTTCACCGTTGTGATATTCACGACACAATTACAATCGTTTGCACAAGTGACAGGTGTAAGTACGCCTGAACATGCGGCAACACAATCAGCGAAACTATCTACGCTCCTTCCCGACTTTCAAATCAGCGAGAACGTCGGCTTCCCGGATGGGCCGGTAACGGATGCTGATCATACTGCGATTGCTTCGAACGGCACGAAAACGGTGAGCATCTGGTCTTCGACGCGGAATGGACCTCGGGAGATATTTGCACGATTCCATAATGTGAATGGGATCGCCGAAGGAAACATCATCTCCGTGATCGACGCGGAGTATTACAAGACGCACATCCCGACGAATCCTGAGCCAACGATTCCATCAATCGCCGTCGCAGTCAGGAACTCGGGAGAATTCGTCGTCGCGTGGGCTGCGAAGGTCGATAAGTTCCACGGTGTGTTCTTCCGCACTTTCGATGCGAACGGTGTGGCAACCGGTCCGGTGAGAAACGTCGGTGATCCGGGATATTCTGCTCCTACGAGAGTGTTCGTTGGATTCAATCAAAGCAATCATATCGTTCTGGCTTGGGATTGGAGCCGTATAAGCGCACGGATTTTCCAATGGGATGGTACGCCGGTTACAAACAAAACTGACCTTGTTACTTTCTCTACGACAGCAACTTCGCTAGCAATCCGAGGTGCGCATCTTGTGGCTGTGTGGACGGAATATAATGCATCGAAATACTTCAAGTTCTATCGCCGTTTCGATGCGTCGACACTTCAGCCAGTGAACCTCACCACCATGCTCATGACAGATACAACATCGAGTGTCAAAGGGATCGGGATCGCATGTAATTCGAGTGGTGAATTGGCTTTTACCTGGATGGGGAATACTGTAGCATCGAAGTATGGAGTTCGTCTCACCAGAATATCATCGAGCGGCGCTATCCTTCAATTTGCAACAACGATATGGGAAGCGAATGGAAGTGTCCCGGATATCTTCGAAGTGCCGTTGGCAATGGATGAAACAGGTTCATGTGCAATCGCATGGAAAGAGAACTTGATCCTTCGTGCACAACGTCTCGCAGGGAACGGTACGCCTCAAGGTTCTGCCATACTTGTCGATAGTGTCAGGCATCAACTGAACGGTGGTAGCATGCCTGCAATAACGATTGGGAATTCCGGGACTGCTGTCATGATTTATGATGAACGCAATTTCGGATTCTCACAAATTTATCATGCAACACTCAGCAGTGGAGGAACTCTCACGAATACCGCACAGCGCATTGATACGAACACTGGGAACGGTTCCGAAATCCAACCGTCCTGCGCTCTGTTCGATGATGGTTCCTTCGTGGTTGCGTGGACAGATGGGCGCGACGGCATCTCATCAGGGAACCAAGGACCTGATAAGATGGGTGTGGATATATTTCTTCAACGGTTCGATCCTTCAGGATTAAAAGTTGGGACGAATGAGAAAGTAAACACTGCCGCCGGTCAATGGGCACAACGACATTCTGAGATTGCATCGAATACGTCCAAACAGTTTGCAATTTCATGGAGTGATTCCCGCAGACAATCGATCGATACATACATGCGTGCCTACAGTGCTTCTGGTCAATCGGCAGGACCAGAAACCGTCGCGCCAACCGCTGATCCCGGTTCGGGAATGTCGAACTCTTTCGATCATGGGATTGCAATGGACCAGAGCGGAAAATCGATTGTCGCATTTACCGACTCGCGAGGTGGTTTTCAAGCAACGCAGATATGGGGACGGTACTTCACCGCGAACAGCCAGCCTGCCGGAAATGATTTCAACATCAGCAACAAATTCTATCGTATCGCTCAGGTGCGTTGTGCCATGGATGCGAACGGTAATGCGATGATCGTGTGGGCTGATACACTCAACGGCAAAACGATCTTCATGGCGCAACGGCGCAACAGCAGCGGAAATCCTGAGGGAAATAATTTCCGTCTTGGCTCGGATACCTGTGGGATCGGAAACCTCTTCCGGATGGCAATGACCGGAAATGGAAACTTCGTAATCGTTTGGATTGAACGACCACAATCCAATTGCATTCTCATGGCTCGCCTTTTCGATGCGACGGGAAATCCGAGGTCCGGAAAATTGCGCATCGCAGATATCGGAACTCCGTTTGCTGAGACGAACGGTAGTTGGGCGTCAAATACTCGCCTGTTCAGCGTGGCGATGGATGAAAGCGGTCGCTTCGTCGTTGCGTGGGTGGATTATGGCTGGATCATTCCGAAAATTTATGCGAAGCAATTCTCATCGACAGGGGATGCGCTCAGCGGTGCATATCGTGTTTCAAATGCAGGTGAAGATGTGTGGCAAATCGCTCCCGACACGCGCATTCGTAATGGAAAGATTCTCACAGTCTGGATGGATAATCGCACGCCGAATCATGGCTTCGATATCTACGCAAACGTCATTGGGACAATAACGAATCCCTTCGAGCCGGATAACACCGCACCTGTCGCATCGATCATTCAATACGGCGACACCGTGAAAGCTTCCATCGAGACGGATACCGACGTGGATTACTTCAAATTCCTCGCGGCAAAATCCGACACGATATCCATCGGCACCACGAACGCACAAGGTTCATTGCTCGATGGGAAGCTCTGGCTTTTTGATGAAAGCGGAACGCAGCTGGCAATGAACGATGACGATCAGTCGAGCGCTTCGTCCCGCATCGAGTATCGTATCCAGGCGGCAGGTTGGTATTACATCCGGTATGCGGAGAAAAACAACTCCGGCTCGTTTCCCGGCATACGATCAACGGAAGATCAAGCACAAAGCATTGCAACGAGTGGCGCGTATTCGCTCACCCTACAACGGCGAGGGTACAATCCCGAAGGTATGTTCTTCACGGTTTCCGATGGTCAGGATAAACTCGTCTTGCTCATGTGGAAATCCATGAAGGGAAAATTATATCGTTTCTATAGACGCGAGGGTGAAAACGGAAATTTCGAACTCCTTACGACGGTCATCGGTGAGATAAACGCGACATTCTTTCCGGATACAACGGTGACGAACGGTACCAAGTATTACTATTTGATCGTAGCCGTTGAGGATGGTATCGAAATGCGTATCTCCACTATTCGGGAAGCGACGCCTCGCGCGGGGGGACATCGACTCTCGATTCCTAAATCTGTCTCTTCTCCGACTGTCGATGGTGTACTTTCTCCA
>CAYUWG010000082.1:0-13569 GCA_964448285.1 uncultured Chromatiales bacterium | reverse complement strand
AGAGCGAGGCCTTTTTCGATGCAGAAGCTAATTGCTTCGCAAGCGTCGTCTTCCCCACCTGACGCGGACCGAGAATGACGACAGCGGGGAATTGCTTCAATTTCTTTCGTATGTCTGCTTCGAGCAACCGGCGAATCATGGAGCGATGATAAAACACCAACCGTGAAAATCAAAAGTCTCACTTTAGAATTTCACGGTTGGGAAAAACGTGCTTCGCGCGGATTCGGGCGCGTGCGTTCACTTCATTTTCTTCTCGCGCATCTCTGTTGCACGCTCTTTGATCTCCGTAAGATCACGAACCATCTCGCTCCATCCGTACCACAGTGCATAGTCGGGATTCATATGGAACGTCCCTTGAAAGGCTCTCATGCGATGCTTCAAAAACATGACGAACAACTGTTGCTCTATCGCAGTCGGTGCATCATGGAACGTCAGAAGATCGGGGAATGGGTAAGCGTAGTTCTTTGGTTTCGGGAGGATATTCTCCTTGTAAAGCTCGGCAACGATACGGATCGCTTCGGCCATGAGCTTGTCCGTGTTCCTGATCATCTCGTCGCCCTTCTCCAGTTCAGCCTTTGCATACTTCGATGAGTGGCACTTTGAACACGTCTTGATCATCGCGTCGCGCTGTTTCTGCCAGTCCTCCTGCGTGAGCCTTGCGACGTTCGCTGCCTTCACTACGTCGAGACGACCGGTTGGCTTTCCTTCAGGGTCAAGCACGCCGAGCGCCTGCAGGATCGTCGCGCGATCGGAAGCCCATTGCTTGTCCTCCGGCATTGGGAGACGCACCGCAAGGAATCCCCATGCCGTGCCGACCTCGTGATTGCCTTCGTTGAAGTGACAGGTCTGGCAGGTCGGCGCGGGTGTGTCTTTATGAAGAACGCCGGACTGCTTCAGCAGCGCGCGCACTCCATGCTTCGACGACGAGTACATCTCCCATTGCGGATGGTCGAATCCCATATGGCACGTCTGGCATGCCTGCGGTTGTTGCGCTTCAACCTTCGAGAATGTATGTCGCGTGTGGCAAGCGTCGCACGATGCGAGACCATAGCCATATCCGTCTTTCTTCAATTGCTTTATTTCCTCCTCGGACTTGAGGCCGATCTTGTGACAGCCTCCGCACCCTTTCTGGCCTTCCATCAACGCCATCGGCTGCATGTGCGCGGTCGGCATCGCCTTCATTGCCGCCCAGGCTGCGGCGTGTTTCCCTTTTTTGAATTGCTCTACTTTGTCTTCATGACAACCCTTGCACGTCTCGGGTGTGGGGATTTTCGCTTTCTCCACGTTGCCCGGTCCGGTATGCTCTTTCCCGTGGCAGAAGTCACACGTCACTTCGTTCGCGGCGTGCTTGCTGAGCTGCCAGTCTGCGACGATGTTCGGTGTTTTCAACTTATGGCAAGAGACACAGGCTTGTGCCGATGCTGCGTTCGCAAACAGCATCAGCGCCAGCACGGTCATCCCTGCCGTGACTGTTGCGCGTTTCATGGAATACTCCTTATGAAGATTGAATAATGGCACGACAAACTCTCCCGACGCACTTTCGTGAGTTCGCGCACGAGTCTCAATGATTCACATCAGTTTCTCCGAATAAAGTTGGCGCGCGTGTATCAAAGTATCTATTGACCAGCGCAGCAAGTTCTGATCACCTCACTCAACCCTCGCTTCCCCGAGCTACGGTCATTTCTTCCACATGTGCCTTTCTCTTTCCTATTCTTGCTTTCAGTTTCACTGCCCAACCATCTGCGACGACGTAGAATGCCGGGACAACCAGCAGGCTCAACATTGTCGAGACGACGAGGCCGCCGATGATGGCGATGGCCATCGGTGTGCGAATCTCCGAGCCGGAGCCGAGCCCGAGCGCAGGCGGGATCGCTGCCATGAGCGTCGCACTCGCCGTCATGAGAATCGGGCGCAGACGAATCGGTCCGGCGCGCAGCATCGCGTCAAGTGCGTTCATTCCTTGCTCGCGCATCTGGTTCGCGTAGTCCACGAGTATGATGGAGTTCTTCTTCACGATACCCATGAGCAAAAGCAACCCGATCATACTGAAGATATTGAGGCTCTTCCCCGCGAGAAGCAACGCGAACGCAGCGCCCGCGACGGAGAGCGGAAGAATCGTGAGGACCGTTGCCGGGTGGAGATAGGAGTTGAACTGCGATGCTAGCACCATGTACGCGACGATGATCCCGAGGAAGAGCGCGAAGAGAAGGCTGTCCATCGACTCGCGGAACGCCACGCTCGCACCGCCCAACACCGTGCGGTAACCGACGGGCATACCCTGGGAAATTTGCTCGACGACCTTCAGTGCTTCATCCTGAGAATGCCCCGGCGCAATGTTTGCGAAGACCGTGATTGCACGTTCGCGATCGCGTCTCGTGATTGCTTGAAGCGCAGGATGTTCTTCCGTCGTGACGAGGGATGAGAGCGGAACAAGTTCGCCGGAGCGGGAGCGCACGCGAAGTCGCGATACGTCTTCGGGACGCGAACGCTGCGATGCGAGCAGCCTCATGCGTACGTCGAGCCGTCGTCCGCCATCGCTGAACTTGCCGACGCGAATCCCACCGACCTGCGCGTTCAATGCAGTCGCAACGTCTTCGATCGATACGGCGATATCCGCTGCGCGTGCACGGTCAGGGACAACCTTCAGTTCGGGCATGCCGAGTTGGTAATCCGTATCGAGATCGACAACGGTTCCGCTTTCGTTCAACCTCTTCATCATGTCCTGGCTCAACAGCACGAGCGTTTCCCATTCCGAACCTCGAACGGAAAACTCGACGGGGAAACCACGCTGTGCCGTGAAACCGGATTGCGAAAGATCCTGCACGATAGCGCGGAGACCGGGGATAGCGTTCAGTTCTTTGCGAAGCATCCCGGCGAACTCAGCTTGCGTGATGGGACGCTTATCCGGTGGTACCATCGTGATGAACATGACGCCGGTGTTGACCGCACCTCCGCCGAATCCGCCGACGACGGCAAACGCGCGTTCGACAAACGGACTGTTGTTGACGTACGCCTCAGCCTTCTGAAAAAGCTTGTCCGTTTCCGTAATGTCCGAACCGACCGCTGTTTGCAATCGCAGCATGAGACGGCTTTGATCCTGCGACGGGACGAACTCGCTCGGCAAGAAATAGAACACGACCATCGAGACGAGAAAGACCACCGTCGCGGATGCGAGCACGAGATGCGCCCGATGCAATCCGCGCGTCAGGAGGCGAGCGTAGAAATTCGAAAGGCGAGTGAACAACACGTCCACTGCTGCGCCGAGTCTGCTGCGGCCTTCACGCGAAGTCTTCAGAAGCTGCGACGTGCGCGCCGGGGCAAGCGTGATCGCCTCCAAATATGAAAGCATCACCGCGACGCAGAGCGTCACGCCGAACTGAAGGAAGAACTTCCCGATCACACCTTTCATGAATACGACGGGAATGAAGATCGCAACGACAGCGAGCGTTGCAGCGAACGCCGCGAACTTGATTTCGTTCGTCCCTTCAAGCGATGCGCGGACGCGATCCTTCCCGTCCTCCGCATGGCGAAAGATGTTCTCTAAAATCATGATCGCGTCATCGACGACGATCCCAACGGCAAGGGCGAGAGCTAAGAGCGTGAAGGTGTTCAGCGTGAAACCGAGGAAATAGACCGTCGCGATGGTGCCGAGCAACGACATGGGTATCGCGAGCACGACGTTGATCGTGCTGGACCACGAGCCGAGAAAGACCCAGCAGATGAGCGCCGTGAGAATGACTGAGAGAATCAGCTCGAACTGGATTTCCGCGACGGATTCCTCGATGAATTTCGTCCCGTCGAAATTGATGCCGAGGTCCATTCCCTCCGGCAGCGTCTTCCTTATCTCGTCCAACTCAGTGCGGATGGCTCGCGCAACGGCGACGGCGTTCGCTCCACGTTGCTTCTTGATGCCGATACCCTGCGCAGGAACACCATCCCTTCGTGCAATGCGACGGATATCTTCGAATCCGTCTTCGACCAGTGCGACATCGGTCAGGTAGATGGGGCTGCCGCCGGTATTGCGCACGACGATGTTGCGCATCGCTTCGAGATCGAGCGCTTCACCGAGAACGCGGACGTTCACTTCACGTCCTTCCGTTTCGAGGCGGCCGGCGGGAAGTTCGATATGCTCGCGACGCAACGCGGCCATCACATCGGTCACGGTCAGGCTGTGCGCGTCGAGCTTCGCGGCGTCTAACCAGATTCGAACGTTGCGTTCGAGGTAGCCGCCCATCATGATTTCACCGACGCCGGGAATCGTCTGCAAGCGCTCCTGAAGACGATAGCGCGCGTAGTCCGCAAGCACGCGCCGCGGAAACGGACCTGAGAGACCGACCCACATGATCGGATTGTCTTCGGGATTCGATTTCGAAATCGTCGGTTGATCGAGATCGTTGGGCAAACGTCGCCGCGCCTGAGAGACTTTCGTTTGAACGTCCTGCAGTGCGAGATCGACGTTGCGCGCAAGGTCAAGTTCAAGCGTGATGGAAGCGCTGCCCTGCCGCGAGGACGACATGATGGACTTGACGCCTTCGACCTGAATGACCGCCTCTTCGAGCGGAACAACGACGTCGTTCTCCATCACTTCCGGCGCAGCGCCTTCCCACGTTACGCTGACGGAGATCGTCGGATGATCCACGTCGGGGAACTGGCTGATGCCGATTCGCGAAATCGCCACGATGCCGAATACGACTGTCGCCGCCATAAGCATCCAGGCGAAGACAGGTTTTTTGACGGCGAGTGAAGTGATGCTCATGAAATGATCTCCTGCTTCATTCAATCCTGCGGTTTCTTTCCATCTCCCATACGCACAGGTACTCCATCTCTCAGCGCTTCCGCTCCGCGCACGACGAGTTGTTCACCGGATTGCAAACCTGATGTCACTTCAACCGAGCCGTCTTCTGTCCGCAAGCCTAACGTCACAATGCGCTCCTTCGCAATCTCATCTTCCACGGTAAAGACGAGAAATCCGCGCTCGCTCGGCCTGATCGCAGTTTGCGGAATCACCGGCATGTCTTTCGGTGTACCGACCGGCACTTTCACTTCCGCAAATGACCCCGGACGCAAACGCTCCTTATTCGGATCGGTGATTTCCGCCGTCGCACTTACCATACGTGTCACCTCGTCCGCAGCAGAAGACACAAGCGTGATTACCGCGGAGTACGTTACCGCTTCGTCGCGAAGCTTGAACGATACCTTCATCCCCTTCGCAATCCGCGCAGCATCGGATTCGGTGACTTTGAAACGCAGCAGCAAGGGATCACGACGAACGAGCGTCGCAAGGACGGCTCCGGGCTGCACATACTGTCCCGTCTGTGTCGTACGGGTTTGAATGACGCCTCCAACCGGTGCGCGCACGAACGCATCGCGCAAATTCAACTCCGCCTGATCGAGGGCAGCTTTCGTCTGTGCAACGTCGGCTGTGGCAATGTTCACGCGTGTGCGCCATGCTTCAATCTCTTCGCCCGGAATGAGGCCGGGATTCTTCTCGACGACCGACTTGCGGCGTGCGAGGCCTGCTTCCGCTTCAGCTTTCGATGCAAGAGCCTTTTCATAGGAAGCCCGCGCGGATTGCACAGCGAGTTTGTATCGCTCAGGTTCTATCTCAACAAGCACGTCTCCTGCGCGGACTGTCCGGCCCTCCGTGAAGTTCACTTTTTCGATCACTCCGGAAACGCGCGAAGTCACTTGCACGATCTCGAACGCTTCCACGGAGCCGACTGCGGTGATGTGATACACCACCGACCGGGCAGCGACCGTTTGCACTTCCACCGGAAATTTCATTGCGCTTCTTCCGCCCGCTTTCCCTCCCTGTCCGGAACCGTCGCCACACGATGAGAGCAATGAAGCGGTGATGAGCAGCGATAGAACGATTCGTAGCGACGATCGTGTTTGCGCCGGGTAAAACGGAATTCGTGATCGAACGTTCATCGTGTTTCGTCCTTGTCAAATGGATACAAGCCGATGGTTGCGCGGAAGCTCAGGTATGCGATCGCAACCGCATTTTCTTCGCGCGCGTGATTCACTTCCGCTTCGAACAACCGCACGTTCGCATCAGCAGCTTCGAGCGCGCTCGCAAGGCCTTGCCGGTACAGTTCCGACGTTTCCCCGGCGTTCTTCCGCGCCGCTTCCAACGCGACCCGTGATTGCTGTACCGCGGCACGCGCATTCTGCAATGCGACGATTCCCGATTGCACGTCCACTTCGATACGTCGTTCCAACTGCCGAACATTATGCTCAGCAGCCTGCGTCAGCGCGACGCGTTCCTCGCGGTCGCCTATCCATGCGCCGCCATCGAAGAGATTCCACGTCAACGTCGCTCCGGTAAACCACGTCGAAGAACGTCCGGTGAAGCCCGCTTCATTCGTGACGCGGTACTGAGCGGTCGCGGAAATACTGGGAAAAATGCGCATCAACGCTTCGGTGGCGAAAGCTTGCTGCGCATCGAAGCGTGCATACGCGGCTTGCAGTTCGGGACTGCGCTCCCGTGCTTCTGCAACTCCCTGCGTGTACTCCATCGCGACGGTTGCTGCTGTTTCCAAAAGCTGATCGGGTCGAGCCAGTTCGTGATCGAAGGTGATGTTGAGAAGGAACCCGAGGTTCAAACGCGCGAGGTCAAATTGATTTTTCGCGTTTGTCTGTTCGCGCTCTGCCGTTGCGCGTTCGAGGTCTGCGCGCGTGACGTCGTTGACGCTTACGAGCTGTGCGTCGAAGCGGGCTTTGGCGGCATCGAGATTCCGTCGCGCGAATTCAAGCCTCCGCTCCGCCGCTTCCATCATGTGTTTTGCCGTGAGCGTCAGCAGAAACGCCGTCGCCGCGTCGAAGGAAACCATGCGTACGTCGTTCATTGCATCGAGCGAATCCGCTTGCGCTGTGCGTCGCACTTGCGCATAGAGCGGAAAAAGCCGTGCATCGAACAGCGTCAGGTTTGCCGTAGCCGTAGCCGAGAGTGCGTTCAGACTTTGGATCGTGATGTTCTCGCCGCCAACGATGCGTTCAGTTCCTCGGTCCCTGCGTGTATAGACGCCGGTAACCGTCAACGTCGGGAAGAAGAAAGCGCGGGCGCGGGCGATACGTGCCTCGGACGCCTGAATGCGTTCACGCGCCGCAAGCGCGCGCTCGTTGTTCCGAGTTGCAAGCTTCACTGTCTGTTCGATGGTAAAGCCGGATTGTGCGTAAATCGTGGGAGCAAATACGATTGGGAAAAAGAGAAGTGCGAAGAAGAATCGGATGAAAGTCATTTTCAGGCTCATACATTGAGAATAATTTTACTGAATTCCTCCGTGAATACACATTGGTTGCGAGAGCGCTGTCATCGAGTTCCATAGTTGCTTGGCATAATAAACCTTTGGAATCGAGTATCGATCTTCTGGTTCTTCGTCCTTAAAGAATTGGTCGGATTACATCATCATGCTTTTTTTCGCACACATCGGCTTTCTAAATCTACTTCGACGTGGAAACTATGCGGTGATATCGTTCTGGGGCCATCCTTACGGAATTCGACGAGATACACTGCTATGAAGCGAGAAGTCATGAGCAATGGTAAAAGTGAACTTCTGTAGGTTGGCGCCATTACGAAACAACGGAAAACTCCTCGTTATCTTCGAATCAAGGTCTTCTTCCTCGACACTGTAGAAATGTTTATTTTCATTCTATGACTGCGTTTCGTGTTATGATCGCTTCGATGCTTCTATGGCCTTGTCTTATGACCAGTTTGTCCGCTCAGACGAATCAAATCAAGTGGTATCGTGCTACTGAAGGATTGCCTGCAAATCACGTCAATACGATTGTGCAAGACAGTTCTGGTTTCATTTGGATTGGTACAAACCTCGGAGTATGCCGCTTCGATGGATATAGCTTCTCCAGGTTCGAATCTCCGAACAAGAAATTCTCCAACAGTGTCGTCCTCAGTATGTGCCTTGACAGCACTAACCGGGGACTTTGGATTGCCGAAGATGAAGGGGTGTTCCAGGTGGCTCAGGATGGCAAAGTGACGGAACTCCTTCAGCTAAGTGATGGGAAACTGCGTTCTCTCATCGGAACATCCTCAATACTCCTCGTGCACGGAAGAGGTTGTGGATTGGAACCAGTGAAGGATGCTACAGTATCCATCCGTCCGAGGGCGACGGGTGACAGGACGGACGGGTTATATAGTCATCAATGCACGCAGTATGTCTTACTATCGAACGAGAGATGAAATCTGGACCTGTGCGAATCGCAGGAAGATATTATGCTATAACATACAGACCAATTCATCATTCACCTTGGATCCATTCGGATATATTCCGCAATCGTCGATGCAAGATTACATTTTAACGATGATTTCGAATCCTGTTACAGGAGGTGTCTGGATTTCGACAACTACAGGATTGATTTCCATTGCTGATGATTCAATGCGAACAACCGTGATACCAAAGTCCAACCTCATACAAGCAGCAGACATATTGCGCGAACGTGTTCTATCGTGAGATGACGATGTAAAACAATAGCATGGAGTGGAAAAACCTTCATCCAAGATTCTTCAAGGAGAATAACCGAATCGTTGGTGTAGGAATCAAAAAATTGCCATAAAAAAAAGCGGCCAAGGAGAGGTTATTCTCGCCAGTCGCACACTTGCGGCTGTCTTGATCGCTGATCGAATATATTCGCTTCACAGCAACAATGAAATCCCACTACGGCTACGCTCCCTTTTTACCAATCCCTTTCTCAACAGCAGAGCATTCGTCACGACGCTTACCGAGCTGAACGCCATTGCGCCTGCGGCAATGACCGGCGTGAGTAATCCGACGGCTGCAAGCGGGATGCCGACGACGTTGTAGATGAACGCCCAGAAAAGATTCTGCTTGATCTTTCGAAGTGTTCGTTCGGAAAGCCTTATCGCATCGACGACGCTCAGGAGGTCGCTGCGCATAAGCGTGATGTCCGCTGTTTCCATCGCGACGTCGGTGCCGCTTCCCATCGCAATACTTACGTCCGCCTGGGCGAGAGCGGGCGCATCGTTCACGCCATCGCCGACCATCGCGACAGTATGCTTCCCGTCCTGCAGCGCCTTTATCCGCCCCGCTTTGTCGTCGGGCAGAACTTGCGCAATCACTTCATCGACACCGGCCTGTGCGGCGATTGCACGCGCCGTCGCTTCTGCATCGCCCGTTAGCATCACTGTTCGAATGCCGCGTTGACGCAAGTACCGAATCGCTTCTCGCGAGGACGGTCGGATTCTGTCCGCGATGGCGATGATTCCGATGAGACTTCCATTCCGAGCGGCAAAGACTGCGGTTTTACCTTCATGCGAAAGCGCGCTTACCGTCTGGTCGTGCCCACTGATCTCGATTGCGTACTCACGCATCATGCGTTCGTTGCCGACGGTGATGAAGTCCCCTTCGATGATGACGTTGATCCCTGCCCCGGGCAGGTACTGGAATGACTCGACCTTGCTGAGTGTGACGCGTTTCTCATTCGCGTAATCAACGATCGCTCGTCCAAGCGGATGCTCGGAAGCCTTCTCCGCCGATGCGATGAGAGGGAGAATCTCATCTTTCGTAAGTCCATCGAGCGGCAACAGGTCGGTTACTGCCGGGCGGCCTTCGGTGATGGTTCCCGTTTTGTCGAGCACGATCGTATCGATCGTGTGAGCACGTTCGAGCGATTCCGCATTCTTGATGAGGATGCCATGATCCGCTCCGACGCCGACGCCGACCATGATTGCCGTCGGTGTCGCGAGACCCAAAGCACACGGGCACGCGATGATGAGAACAGCGATGAAGTGAACAAGCGCGGTTGTGAATCCCGCATCGTCAACAAAGAACCAAAGTCCAAACGTGATGATCGCGAGACCGATAACAACAGGCACGAACACGGAAGCGATGCGATCGACAAGTTTCTGTACCGGAGCTTTGGAACCCTGTGCCTGCTCAACGAGCCGGATGATGTTCGCGAGCACCGTCTGTTTACCGACGGCTGTCGCGCGAAATTCAATGCTTCCCTGTGCGTTGATCGAACCACCGATCAGGCGGTCACCGATCCGTTTTTCGACGGGCATGCTTTCGCCGGTGACCAGCGATTCATCCACTGAAGTCGTGCCTTGGGTGACCACTCCGTCAACGGGAATTTTCTCACCGGGTCGAACGAGTACGATGTCGTCTGTGACCACTTCGGAAATCGGGACGTCGGATTCCGAACCGTTCCGCCGAACCCGCGCAGTTTTTGGTTGCAATCCGATCAGCTTCTGAATAGCGCTCGATGCGCTGTGCTTCGCTCCGGATTCCAGAACACGACCAAGAAGTATCAGTGTAATGATGACGGCGGACGTGTCGAAGTACACGTCTGCATGTCCCGAGTGAAGACCGAACCAATGCGGAAAGAGAACCGCGAGAGCGCTATAGGAAAATGCCGCACCGGTTCCGACGGCCACGAGCGTATTCATATCCGCCGTGAAATGCTTCGCTGTCATCAGGAGGCCGTGAAAGAACCTCTTGCCGGAGAGAAACATCACCGGCGTCGTCAAGACGAGAAGCACTTTGTTCGTGTCTTCCATCGTGAGAGGCCATAGTCGCATGAACCATTCGGCCATGACCAGCATGCTGATGGCGCTGATCGGGATCGTCAGGATGAGTGCAAAGAAAAACTCGCGCCTGAGCGACGCGAGCGAACCATCATCGTGATGCATGTGATCCATCATGTCCATGGAGTCATGTTCCTGCCCATGCTTTGGAACGACGAGCGTATAACCCGAGTCCTGAACGGCGTTACGCAGTGAGTCCATGGGAACGTGTCCGGCATCGAAGGTGACGGTTGCTTTGTTCGTCGCAAGGTTCACGCTTGCATCCTTCACTCCATCGACTTTCATGAGCGCTTTTTCAACGCGGACCACGCAGCTTGCGCACGTCATTCCCTCGATGGGAAGGGAGAGCGTTTGCTCAGAAGGAGAAGTCGCTTCAGTGTTCATCTCGCATCGGCAGTGTGATTGCGTGAGTCCGGTTCACGGAGTATCCCGCTTGCGCGATTGCGTCCTCGATCTGAGATGATGTGACGCGATCGTCGTCATAAGACACGGCGGCCTTTCCGATCTGAACGTCCTCCACGTCGAGTCCTTCAATCTGCGCAAGCGCCTTTCGCACTGCCATCACGCAGTGGTTGCATGTCATTCCGTTAATCGTGAGTTCTGCTTTCATGATGTTGCTCCATGTGAATCAATTTCCAATTGCAATCAACGAAAATCACGATGGCGTTGCGTTACAGAATCGGCGGGATGTTTTGCATGATGTGAAGTCCCCCCTCGTCGTCCTGAGCGAAGTCGAAGGATGAATGAACGTCTCTCTCATCGTCTCATTGGAGGCTTTATAGGAAGTCATCCCTCGTCATCCTGAGCGTTGTCGGAGGGTGAAAGCGGTATCGCTTTCATGTCTCATTGCCACGAGCGCGTGAAATGGATTCCCGCTTTTTCAGAAATGACAATTCAGCGAATAGTGTCAGAACGCGGGGGTCGGTTGTTTCATGGATGTAATCTCAAACCATTGAGGGCAAGTGCGAAGAATCGCAGGAAGTGGGTTCGGTTCATGGTGATGAGCCTGTCTGATAATTTCATTCTTGCCTGTAGCCGCGATAGACGATCGCGCGTTGATTCAAATTCCCGGCGGCAAGAACCATACTCCCCGTCACGGATAAGCCATGCGGGAAGAAGATTCCACTTCGCTCGAAGGGTTTCACTACTGCCCACGAGCTGCCGTTGTAATGGAGAATCTTTCCTTCCTCCATGACGACATATACATCGTTCAGCGCCGTTCCTCGGATTCCTTTGATTGGCGTCTCATAACCCCGGATCAATTTCCACATCGCTCCGCTCTTTCTCAGGAGGCCGGAACCTCCTCCGGCATACCAGATGCCTTCCATGCCCCATACGGCGATTTGTACTCCATACGTAAACGTCTCCTTGCCTTGCACGCGTCCGTTTACGAGCTTGATCATGTACCCCGGATACCTGCTATCCAGATCGTAATCCGTCACCGCCACGTACAACGTGTCTTCCCATCCCCACACGTCCAAGTTCGCGGCGGTCGTCGCGTAGCCCATCTCGTAAAAGCGGATGCCGTCCCAACGGAGAAGGGAGCCGTTTAGACCGACGAAATACATGTCATTCGGTGCTTTTCCCCAAATCTTGTTTGCTGCTCCCCTGGCAATCGTATTCAAATCGTAGCCCTTCCACTCATGACCGTTCCAATGTGCCTGGTCGAACCACAGATCTTCGTTTGAGAGAGCGAAAACCGATCGCGGCTCCCAAAGCACAGGGTATTCTCTGAATTTTACTTTTATCCTCATCAACGTCCACTTCTCTCCATCCCAGTGGGCTGCGTTGGTGGACAAGCTGTCGATCACTTTACCGGCATCGTCCCGCTTGTAAAACCATCCCACGGCCCAGGCGTCCGTCTCGGAGAGGCAGAACACGTCGTTCACCCGCGAGAGCCAGTCGCCGAGCGTGTCGGTGTGCCAGACGAAGCTGTGGTTAGTGGTGTCGGGTGCGGAGGGAGGGGATTTCACCGGGTTGTCATCCGTGCAGGAGTGGAGCGCAAACAGCGCAAGCGATATCCCCGCGAGAAAGCAAACGTGTATGGCGAGTCGTTTCATGGGTGTTTTTCCTTATGAGTTATTCGTCCGCTGTAGTCACTATGCATGTGTGATGCTGCACGTGCTCTGTCTCCTTTGCCCTTTATCGTACGAAGCCCCAACAGTGCTTGGTTCGCTCGCAGGCAATCTCAGAGCATAGGTGCAAAAAAAAAATGACTTATCTCAGGCACGAAAAAAATCCCTACGGAATCCGAAATCCGTAATCCGTAATCCGAAATCAGGAATCTGTAATCCGTAATCCCAATGGCACTACACTTTATCCAGAGGCTTGCGTGTGACGCCGGTCTTCTTGTATTGCGATGGGGACATGCCGGTGACTTGCCGGAATTGATTCGAAAGATGCGCGACGCTGCTGTAACCGAGCTTGTATGCGATCTCGCTGAGCGTGAGTTCGTCGTATTTCATCAACTCCTTCACGCGCTCGATCTTTTGCAGGATGACGTAGCGTTCGATCGTCACGCCCTCGGTCGATGAGAAGAGTGATGAGAGCATGTGGTAATCCGCATCGACTTCGCTGCTGATGAAGTCGGAGATCTTTCCGTGGAAGCGTTCGAGGTCGGTATAGTGAACGAGTTTGACTATCGCGTTCTTGATCTTTTCGACGAGTTTCTGTCGCCGGTCATCGAGGAGCTCGAAGCCGTTTTCATCGAGCATGCGTCGAATGACTTCGCGGTCTATCGCATCCGATTCGATTATCGCTTCGCCAAGCGTGATGCTCTTTACCGCGTACCCTAACTTCTGCAATTCCTCCCTGACCACGCGAATACACCGGTCACAAACCATGTTCTTGATATGCAATGTCCGGGTCGGTGCAGCGTTCATGGACGAAAACCTATGACGACGAAAAACGAAATGCAACGGAGCGCCGGTATCTTTGTGCATGACTGCGAAATCACGAGTCGATGTCGTCATTGTCGGTGCCGGTGCCGCCGGGATGATGTGCGCGAT
>CAYUWG010000081.1:0-13750 GCA_964448285.1 uncultured Chromatiales bacterium | reverse complement strand
GATGGCAACTGAAATAACACTTCCGGAACTCGGTGAAAACATTACGCAAGGCGACGTGGTGAAAGTCCTCGTCGCCGTCGGCGATCATGTTGAAGTCGAACAGCCGTTGCTCGAATTGGAAACGGATAAAGCATCGTTCGATGTCCCATCTCCAGTTGCGGGGAAAATCACAGAATTGAAGATCCGGCAGGGCGGCATCGCGAAAGTCGGCGAGGTTATCGCACTCGTTGAGGAGAGTAACGGCAAGCGAAGTGTGAAAGAAAAGGAAGAGCCGAAACAGGAACCGGTCATCGAAAAAGAGGAAGCTTCACCTTCGGATATCGCGAGGAAGGAGGAAACTCCGGTATCAGCGACACCGGCACCATCGGATGAATCCGTTCCACCGAAACTCCCTCACGATGCCCCACCATCGATGGTCGTCGATTCGGAGGGAAAGCTCGTTCATGCCGCTCCTTCCGTTCGACGTATCGCTCGCGAGATCGGAGTCAACATCAACGAAGTTGTCGGCAGTGGGCCGCGTGGTCGCATTACCATGGACGATGTAAAGCGCCATGCGAAGAGCATCATCACCGGCAAGGCTTCGGTTGGAATCGAGATCGCTCGCCCGGCTCTCCCTGATTTTTCGAAATGGGGCCCGGTCGAACGACAGCCTATGAGGAACGTGCGCCGAAAGACAGCGGAGAACATGGAGACCGCATGGCGCATCCCTTCGGTCACGCAAAATGATAAAGCGGACATCACGGCAATCGAAGAATTCCGCAAGCGCTATGGAAGGGACGTCGAAGCTGCCGGAGGAAAGCTGACGGTGACGGCGATTCTCCTGAAGATTGCGAGCGCTGCGCTGAAAAAATTCCCGCAATTCAACGCGAGCATCGACATGGCCCGACAGGAGATCATCTTCAAGCAGTACTGCCACGTCGGCGTCGCAGTCGATACGAACCGCGGACTGCTCGTGCCGGTCATTCGCGACGTCGATAAAAAGACTCTGACCCAATTAGCGGTGGATCTGACGGTCATGAGCGGCAAGGCACGCGAGAAGAAGATCACCCCTGATGAAATGATGGGTGGAACGTTCACGATTACCAACTTAGGCGGCATAGGAGGAACGTCTTTCTCCCCGATCATCAATGCACCTGAAGTCGCAATTCTCGGTGTATCACGAGGTGTTATCGAGCCTGTCTTTCTCAACGGGCAATTTCAACCACGAATGATGATGCCGCTTTCCCTCACCTACGATCATCGCATCATTGACGGAGCCGATGCCGCGCGATTCCTGCGTTTCGTTTGCGAAACGCTCGAACAACCTCTTGTCATGATGATGGATGAAGCATAAGGCAAACTCCATGGCGAAGAAACGACGCGCATCGAAGCCGGACATTGAAGTATTCGAGAACCTGTATCCGGATCGTGATTATGAGATCACCCATGTCAATCCGGAGTTCACGTCCGTTTGCCCAAAAACAGGCTTGCCTGACTTTGCAACGATCACGGTTCATTATGTCCCGGATAAACTCTGCGTCGAATTGAAATCGTTGAAATACTACTACCTCTCATTTCGGAGCCGCGGAATCTTTTTCGAAACGTGCATCAACGAAATCCTCGACGATCTTGTCGATGTGTGCCTGCCGCGAACGATGACCGTGAAGGGAGAATTCAACACTCGCGGCGGCATTCATTCGGTTGTGACTGCATCCTATAAACGGACGTCAAATCCGTGACCCGATACCACGCGTTTCATCGGTAATCATGTCTCTTGCAGTCGTTCTCGCATCAGGTGGAATGGATTCCTGCGTGACGATTGCCATTGCGGCACAGCACCATGAACTCGCGTTGCTGCACGTGAATTACGGGCAACGAACGCAAGCGAAAGAACTGAGCGCATTCTCGCTCATTGCGTCGCACTACGGTATTCCGCACGAGCGCAGGCTCGTCGTTTCCATTGAGCATCTTGCACGCATCGGCGGTTCGAGCCTAACGGATGCACATCTTGAGATTCGAAACGCAAGCGGTGAAACGACCGGCATTCCGAATACCTATGTTCCCTTTCGCAACGCCAACATGCTCGCGATCGCCGTCAGTTGGGCCGAAGTCCTCGCTGCTGAGTCTCTCTTCATCGGCGCAGTCGAAGAGGATTCCTCCGGCTACCCGGATTGCAGGAAAGAATTCTACGATGCCTACCAACGTGTCATCGAAACGGGCACGAAGTACGAACGACCGCTGCGCATCGTCACCCCGTTGATTCACATGAGTAAAGCGGACATCGTTCGGAAAGGCGCCGAACTCGCAGCGCCATTTCACCTGACGTGGAGCTGCTATCGCCATGAGGAAAGCGCGTGTGGATTATGTGAGTCCTGTGTGTTGCGCTTGCGCGGTTTCAGGCAAGCGGGAGTAGAGGATCCGCTCATGTATGATGCTTTTCCGCCGGATGAATTATTAACCTTTCGAAAATAGAAGCGGGCCTTGCGGCCCGCGTTCCCATCGGAGGTTGGTTGATGGTTTACTTCACCAGCATCATCTTACGGGTAGTACTATAACTCCCAGAGGTGAGTCGGTAGAAGTAAACTCCTGATGGCGTACCGGTCGCATCCCAAGTGACTCGATACGTTCCGGGAGGATAATAGCCGCTTACGAGAACGGCGATCTCCTTACCGGTTTCGTCGTAAACTCCCAGGTGTATGTTTTTCCCTTCCGGAATCCCAAGCGTAATCTGTGTAGAAGGATTGAATGGGTTCGGGTAGTTTTGTGATAGTGTGAAGGTGCTTGGTAGCTCGTTCGCAATCGGTTCGATTCCTGTGAGACTGCCGATGGAGGCTTTCAGCAGCGCGATCGTGTACTTCGTGTTATGAATACCATAGCTGAAGTCGTACTTCACGAAGTAGTAGTTCCAGATTGCAGCAAGATTACGCGGCCAATTCGGGTCGTTCTTCACGAGCATCGAATCGACGCGCATGTTCACGGGTTCACCGCTTGCATTCTTCGGTAGGATCGCTTTGAGTTTCTCGAGCAATCCTTTCACTTCATACTGCACTCCTTCAATGGTGCCGTCACCGTCGTAATCTTCAAACGCCTTGATGTCGCTGAATTCTTCGACGGATTCACCGTGGCATTCCTTGCATGCAGTGACGATGTCTTTTCCGGTTTCATCCTTCATGAACATTTCGTGGTTCGAGTGCACGCTGGAACCGTTAACGCGCTCGGCCATGTGGCAGGTGACACATCCGTCTTTGAGACCTTTGTGCGTTCCAATACCATTGATCGGCAAACCGTAGTCATATGCGTTCGTCCCCAAGTACATGTCCGCTTGGGGGCTGTAGTGCGCGTAGAACCTGTCGGCAAAGACTCTTGCCTGAGCCGCAACCTTCGCCGGTCCATCGTAGCGTGAGCGATGGCAGTTCATACAGAGATTGCCCTTACCGCCGACGCCCGGTTCGGAATAACCGTTGATTAACGGATTCGATGTCACCGTTCGCAGTTGATTCGGATTGTCGCCGCCATGAGGATCGTGGCATGTCGCGCAAGAGATCGAGGCGAACACTTGCACCTTCGAATAATCCGGCGTGGTTTGGTTGTTCGTGAACGCGGCGAATGCATCGCCGTTGTGACACGGCCAGCATCCGGTGTTGCCGGCACGCGAACCGCTGAGCGGCATCGTTGCATGGTTCGACGCTTGCCAGTAACTGCCTAAGCGATGCTTGTTCGGTGCGTCATGGCACTGATTGCAAACGCCGGCGTCGAGGCTCTTGCTGATCTTCGTTTTGTCAACGGTCGTCATGTGATCTTTTCCCGGACCGTGACAGCTTTCACAGCCGATCATGGCAGTCTTTGCGGCATCGGTATGCGAGGTTGTGAGTTGATTCCATCTCGTCATATCCTTGAACGGAACATAGAATCTTCCGGCGCTGATAACGTCCAAACCCGTGTACCAGGTTGTGTCGAATCCGACTTTCTTCGATTCGAATCCGAAGTTGCCGTTATCGACGTTCGGCTCCCAGCCGGTCGTGTGGCACTTGATACACGATGAGCCGTACTGACCCACGTATTTCCCGTTGTGTTCTTCCGCTTCCAACTGACCGGTAATCCCGCGTTGATACATCGTCGCGTGATTGGTTTTTTCCCAGTTTGTCTTAAAGGCTGAATGGCATGTTCCGCAACTCAATCCTGTTTGTGCAAGTCCGGCATAGGTGCTTGCAAACAATGTATCGAATGCTTCCTTTCCGCCGTCAATCTCAACACGAACGATGTATTGACCGGCAAGGTCGGGTACGAAGGTTGGATTCTTTGCGGCAGGATCCGAGAAGGCAGCACTGCCACCCGGTGTTGAGACGAACGACCACGAGAATGTCGTGACTGCGCCGGTCGTATCGGCGTTGAGATAGACTTTCATCCCTATCGGGACGGTGCGAAGTCCGGTCGATATGGGAAATCCGGTATAAGTCCCAAGCTTCCCGGGTGACATGGCTTCGCGTTTGATTTTAACGGTTTGAGAAAATGTTTCGCTAAGTGGAAGCAAGAGAACGCATCCACCGAGAAACGTGAGGAGGAGAAGTTTCAACTTTCCCATAAGAACTCCTGTGGTGATTTGAGACCTGTGTGGTTGAGAGAGATTTCCGTAATTCTGCACGTGTTGAGCCACGTTATTTTCAGTTGGGGAATCGCAGGTCTGTCTGAAGCATCGCATCGCAAACTCTGTACTCCCCACTCGCATCTTACTGGCTTCTGTCGCTACTATCAATGACCTTTCTCAGAATTTGCGATGACGTTTTAATTTTTTTTAATAAAAAAAGCGGGTCGTAATAACCCGCTTTGCATTCACATACTTGTATGCTGTGATTATTTCATCAGCATCATTTTTTTCGAAGCAGTAAACGTACCTGCCGTCAATCGGTAGAGATAGACTCCGCTCGCGGCGGTCGTGCCGTCGTTGATGAAGCCAAACCATCGCGCCCGATAAACACCCGGCTGGTAGTAACCGTTGACGAGTGTCGCAATCTCCTTTCCGGAAAGGTCATAAACGGAAAGTCTTACCGGGCCGGCCTTTGCGACGCTGAATTGGATGTCCGTCGAAGGATTGAATGGATTCGGGTAGTTCTGTTCCAAAGCGAAGGAGCTTGGGATTGTTTGATCTATCGGTTCGACAGACAAAGCTTTGATCACCGCGATGGACGCTTTCAGCAAGTCCTCCGCGTATTTTCTGTTATGAACACCGAAGCTCAGGTCGTTATTGACGTAGTACCAGTTCCATGAAGCGTCGCGTAGCGTTTGCGTCATCGAAGTATCGGTGGGGAATTTCGGCCGTGTATCGGTCGCAGACCGCTGCGGAAGAAGCTGGCGCAATTCTTCGAGCAGGACTTTTATTTCATTCTGCGTTTCTTCGACGTCGTTCAATGTGATGCCGGATGCATGGCAGGTAACGCACCCTGTAGAGTTCAAGACGTCATCGGTCGGATCCGCTGGCGTGTCATTGTTATACAGGACGCGGAAAGTATGACCGCCGATCTTGTTCTGATAGATCGGGTCAGGTGGCGCTGCCATGTGACAGTTTGCACACTTATCGGCAACGTTCGTATGTGCGGATGTGCGATAGGTATAACCGGGGAATTCCTTGCCTCCGGTACCTTCGAGCATCGGTCCCTGGTGCGAGTTATGAAGTCCACTATAGCCACTCACGCGAACCGAATGGCAATCCGCACAAATCAAATCGATGTCTTTCCTCAACTGTGCGACATTATCTCCATTGTGAGGATCGTGGCAGGTGACACAGCCGATGGGGCCGACGTCTTTATACGGTGCACTCGTATAGGGTTTATTCTTCACGAAGTAATCGATGTACCCGTTTGAAGTATGGCAACGCGCACAATCACTGTCCTTGCTCGTTTTACTGCCTCGATTCATGTATTCAGGCCGATCCGGTTCGTTGTATGAGTTGATGTGGTTCGAGTTTTCCCACTCGTCAACCTTCCGATGGTACGGCGGTGCATCATGACACTGTCGGCATTGTTCGCTGGAAACTGTCAGCGCGATTTTGTTGTCGGTCTTGTTGCCAAGGTGGTCGCTGCCGGGGCCGTGACAACTTTCACATTGGATGTTGGACACTTTCGCAAGTGAAGGCGAAACGGCCTTCAGCGAATCCCATGAACCTGCACCCGGCACTCCGTTGATTTTCCAGCCTAAATTCTTTGCGACATGCAGGAAGCCTTCGCCTTCTGCAAGCGGATCCGTAGAGCCAGTGGTATGGCATGGGAGACAATAGTCGCGTGTGATGACCGAACTGACGAGCTTGCGTTCAAGTGCGGTCGCATGTTTTGTTTTTGCCCAGCCGGTCGCTTTATCCGCATGGCAGCTACCACACTCCGGTGGAGTAGCTATCCCGACGATGCCGCCGACACCGACATACTGTGCGACGTTGATCGAGATCGTATCTCCACCGGTTCTGCCCTTGTCGTCGGTACCAATAAGCTCGATGCGGTACGTTCCTTCGAGGTCCGGGACGATGGATACGCGAAGTGGATCGATCACTTGTATGGTTGCGTTCGAACCAGTCGGTCTTGCTAAAAGAGTAAATGTCCCCGAAACGAATTTCGTAGCGGATTCGGAAGACTGCGTACTTGATGAAGGTTTACCGCCTGTGTACAGGTACACCTTCGAGTTTTTTGCCACGTTCGGCAAACCATTGGATGGCTTGTCGATGCCCGGCACATTTTCAGAAATCATGTTCGGTGAAACACCAAACACGCGGGCTTTCACCCAGGGGGGAGTGATGGTACCCTGACTTGTCGCTTCTATCGTAAAAAGCAGGCAACCGATTACCAGTACTCCAAACGTTCTCAGTGTTTTCATAATGTGAACCTCCGTATGATGGGTTGAAGTCATTATCATCCATATGCACTTTACGTGGAATAATTTAATGAATGAATGACCTTCGTCAAGTTTTCGTCAAAATCATTTTATTCTCATCTACATCCTTTGACTTGAGACAGTGGTTTGAACTTCATCCTTCGGGGTCTAACTTAGCCGGGCTTCGGTATGAAAACAGTTCTTATAGTTTCCTATTATTTCCCTCCATCAGGAGGACCCGGGGTTCAGCGAGTACTCAAGTTCACGCAATATCTTCGCGAGTTTGGATGGCAGCCGGTCGTACTCACAGTGAAAGATGCGGACTATCCCGCGAGAGACGAGTCCTTGCTTGCGAAAATCCCTGACAGCGTTCCGGTCTATCGCACGCGCATCTTCGAGCCGTATTCTTTCTATCGCCGGCTGACGGGAAAACCGCCCGGCACTCCCGTCGATGTCAATACGATCCCGAAACCGGGAGAGAAGCGTTCGCTCAGTGAGCGTGTTGCAGAAACGATTCGCGGGACGTTCTTCATTCCCGATGCCCGGCGAGGCTGGTATCGATACGCTGTGCGCGACGGTCTGGAAATCATTCGTAAGCATCACGTCGCTGCGATTTACTCTTCATCGCCTCCTTACACGTGTTCGCTCATTGCGCGTGCGTTGAAGCGAAAAACCGGTGTGCCGTGGATTGCAGGGTTCCGGGACCCCTGGCGTGGTTTCCTTTCAACGCCAAAGCGTTGGTGGTTGCCCGATGGAATCGATCGTTCATACGAGCGTTCGACCTACGTCGAGTGCGACCGGATGGAAGTCGCTTGGCGTGGTATTCTCAAAGACTTCGCATCGAAGTATCCGGACGTGGATGCGAGCAAGGTGCATTACCTGCCGAACGGCTTCGACAGTGCGGACTTTCCTTCCGTGGAAGTCGTCGATCACAATACGTTCACGATCACTTACACCGGGTCGATGTATGGGAAAAGGAATCCCGAGCAATTTCTGGAAGCAGTTGCATCACTCGTTCACCGCGGCGACCTTCCGCGAGACGCGTTCACTCTTCAGTTCATCGGACGTTTCGGCGCAGAAGTCCGCGCGATGTTCGAGCACCCAATCCTTCAGCGAAACATCACGGTCAGGGAATATCTCCCGCATTCCGAAAGCGTGCGGCATCTCTTCCAGTCCGATGCGCTCCTCATGATTGTCGATGATTTCATTGGGAACGATGAAATCGTTCCGGGTAAGGTTTTCGAGTATATCGGCTCAGGGAAACCGATCATCACTATCGCTCCGGAAGGCGCTGTTGCAGAGGTTATCCGTGAGACAGGTTCCGGGCTTGTCGCAAGCGCTCGCGACGTTGATCGAATCGCGGACATCGTTTTGAACTTCTATAATGCATGGAAAGAAAAGCGGCCGGCTATTCAGCAGGATCGTGATGCAATCAAGCGTTATGAGAGAAAAGAAATAACGAGACAACTGGCTTCGCTGCTCGATGAAGTGACGGAAGGGTCATCTCAGACTTCGTAAGAGATTCCTACTGCGATTTGAGCTTTTTCCTTCGCACTTTTTTCGCACATTGCCTGACGAACTATGGCGAATCACTTTCAACTCGTATCGGACTATCAACCAACCGGCGACCAGCCGGACGCGATCCGGCAGCGTATCGAAGAGGTCGAATGAAAAAAGCGTGAAAAGCTTCGAGTTGATTTCTACAACTGTCGCAATGAATCCAGTTGAGAAATGGCTTGATACACTCTCTCAAGTTTCACGGTTTTCGCGCCCATGAGTTGATCGAACGTCTGATCGGACGGGTCAACAACGCAGTTGCAGGTTTCAAAATTTTCTTTTTGAAGGTACTCTTCTGCAAATCCTTTTGCTTGATTGGCTGTTGCTGCTATTTGTGACGGACTCCAAAATGAATTGACCGAAAGAAACTTGAGCGCACGTGCAATGAGGTCTGCATCCGGATGGCTACTCTCAACGAGGAGGTTGACATAATAAGAAACTGTTTCCTGCCGCTGCTCGGTTGTATCCCCCAAGAGTAGCTTTTTCCAAAGCATCGAACTTGCGGTGATCTGATTGATGTTGTATGCCGTCGGATGATTTTGATGATCTTGTAGGACGATTCGTACCTGCCGATCCGTTTCAATCCAATTAATTGTGTCTTGGATAAAATCATCGATTTCGCTTGCAATCTCAGATCCTTCTGCAAATGTCGGACCTAATAACTGCATCATAGAGTCTGTCATCTCGGGATGAAAGAGGTTCTTTTCAGCGGAGGCAAAAAGTGGAATAAAACCCACATCGAATGAGTCAGGAGGTTGCATGAATGCGTACCGTGGACCTGTTGCTGATGAATTACCCTTCTGGTCACAAGACAACATTGCCAGTGCAATAACGATGACGGCAGGTAAATACAATAGTGCTTTCATGAGCTTCGTCCTTGTTATGTTGTTAAAAATGATTGGGTTGTACTTCCTTCCAGCCGGTTCGGCAAACACCTCCCCATTCACCTCGTCCAGTCCAAACACCTCCCACTCCATCCTTGCATCCAATTATCATTTTCCAACCTGACTCGTCTTGCTCAATATAAGTATAGCAACCGTTTCTTCCCCAGTGGCACACCTGCTTTGCATGAGCATACAGCGTAGAGATTAATCCGATAATCAGTAGTGTTCCAACTAACTTTCGTTTCATCTCAATTTTCCCTTTATCAGATTGATTTAATTCTTGTTTTCGGACTTCCTACGATCATCCACCCTGTTGGACAATCACCGGGGTACTGGCCGCTATAGTTCCAGTGTCCACCTGTTCCGTTCTTGCAACCAATGATAATACGATAGTTATCAGCCTCTTGCAGGATAACCGTCGTACAATCTCCTGTGGATTTCGTGCAAATACCCTTTGACGTGGCCAAAGAAGAGAAAGCGAAGAGGATAAAGAAGCAAGTTGTGAATGACTTCAATTGAATCATAACACAATGTAAAAAAGAACAAAAGCCAACGCAAGAGCTAAATATTCACATTTTCTGACACTGTAATGACTCGCAAGAAATGTCAGTGTAGGACTCGATAGAAATGCAAGATTGGAGCTTTTATCTCACCATCGACGAGCTCCCCCATGAAACCCCTACTGACCATGAGCACCAAAGAAGCATCCCGACTCAAAATCCTATCCTGTCTCAGTGATGGCAACCTTACTGTTGGCGAAGCCGAAGAGATGATGGCCCTCAGTGTGCGTCAGACCTATCGTCTGTTGCACCGATACCGCACCGATGGTGACCGCAGCGGCATGACTTCGTCGTCGATCATGAGACAGTTCGCCGTTGGTTGAACGCTCGTGGTGGTGTGGCGATCCAACAGAAAAAAACGTTCTCATCGACGCAGGACGCCATCCACTCCCACCGCCAAAACAAACCGTCACCGTATGTACCTACCTCGACGGTTCCGTGCACATCTTCTGGGGCAAAGAAGAACTGGCTTGGACGATGATTACTAAAAAAACACGAGCCCGAAATCCGACACAACTCCGAGCGATTCGCATCCGTGGAGACACGCTCGCCCGATCGGAAAAGCCAAACGACATACTATCGCTGAACTTTGTCGAAAACCCTGAAGGCTGGTATGTTGAACTCCCCATCCCATGAGACACACTGCGGGTTTATTCAGCGGTGTGTGTTTCAATTGTGGTACTGTTTGTCACGACTCACTCTACTGACATTTCTATTGAGTCGAACCTCTGACATTGCTATTAATGTTACAACAAGTATGGCAAAAATCCTTTTCTCGCCCTTGCGCTTCTGCTTCAGAATCCAACTCACGGTGGATTGTATTCCCCGTCTGTTGCACGGGATTCTTGACTCGAACGATTGTAGTCCTTCTTTCTTTTTTCGCACATTGAGTGACGAACTATGGCGAATCGCTTCCACCTCGTATCGGACTATCAACCAACCGGCGACCAGCCGGACGCGATCCGTCAACTCATCGATGGTGTCGAGCGGGGAGATAAGTATCAAACGCTGCTCGGTGTGACGGGCAGCGGGAAGACGTTCTCCATCTCGAACGTCATCCAGGCGGTGAACAAGCCCACGCTCGTCATTTCGCACAACAAGACACTCGCGGCGCAACTCTACGGCGAGTTCAAGAGCTTCTTCCCGCGTAATGCCGTCGAGTTCTTCATCTCCTATTACGACTATTACCAACCGGAGGCCTATCTCCCCAGCACGGACACGTACATTGAGAAGGACATGTCCATCAACGAGGAGATCGATAGACTGCGTCTCAAGGCAACGAGTTCGCTTGTCGATGGCAGACGCGACGTGATTGTCGTGGCGTCTGTGTCGTGCATCTACGGCATCGGCTCGAATGAGATGTACGCGAACCAGATCCTCATCATGCATCGCGGCGACGTGATCGAGCGCAACGCCTTTCTACGCAAGCTCACGGATATCCACTACGTGCGAAACGATTACGACTTCACGCGCGGGACTTTCCGCGTGCGCGGCGACGTTATCGAAATCATACAGGCATACGAAGACGAGGAAGTGATTCGCGTGGAGTTCTTCGGTGATGAGATCGATTCCATCGCCCTCGTGGATCGCATGTCGGGAAAAGTCGCCGAGCGTATCGACGACATCACGATCTATCCTGCGAAACACTTTCTCACGTCGGAAGAAGAACTCCAGCGCGCGATGAAAGATATCGAGGAAGAACTCGAAGACCGGTTGAATTACTTTCGCAACAGCGGAAAACTCCTCGAAGCGCAGCGTCTCGAACAGCGCACGCGCTACGATCTCGAGATGATGCGCGAGATCGGCTATTGCTCCGGCATCGAAAACTACTCGCGCCACCTTGCCGGACGGAAAGCAGGCGATACACCCGAATGTCTGTTGGAGTATTTCCCGGACGACTACCTCATGGTCATCGACGAGTCCCACCAAACGATTCCGCAGGTACGCGCGATGTACAACGGCGATCGCATGAGAAAGGAGACGCTCGTCGAACACGGCTTTCGTCTCCCCTCTGCGTTGGATAACCGTCCGCTGAAGTTCGACGAGTTCGAAGAGCGCATGAAGCAGTGCATCTTCGTGAGCGCGACGCCCGGCCCGTACGAACTCGAGAGGTGCAGAGGCGTCGTCGTCGAACAAATCATCCGACCGACGGGACTGCTCGATCCGCCGATGGAGGTGCGACCCGTGCGCAACCAGATCGACGACCTCATCGCGGAGATACGCGAGCGGGCTGCACGCAAGGAACGCGTACTCGTGACCACGCTCACGAAGCGCATGAGCGAAGACCTCACGGAGTATCTGGATAACATCGGCATCCGCGTGCGATACATCCACTCTGAAGTACAGTCACTCGAACGCGTAGAAATCCTCCGCGCTCTTCGTCTCGGTGACTTCGACGTGCTCGTCGGCGTGAACCTGCTGCGCGAAGGACTCGATCTGCCGGAGGTCTCGCTCGTAGCAATTCTCGATGCGGACAAGGAGGGCTTTCTCCGAAGCGACCGTTCCCTCATGCAGGTTGCCGGCCGCACTGCCCGCAACGCCGACGGTCTCGTCATCATGTACGCGGATAAGGTGACTGATTCGATGAAGCGTGTCATCGAAGAGACCACCCGACGTCGTGAACTACAGATCGATTACAACGAGGAACATGGCATCACGCCGGAAACGATTCGCAAGTCCATCGATGAGATCATGCACGCGACCGCCATTGCCGACATCAAAGCGAACCGAGATGAGAAGCAGGCTGCGAAAGAGAAAGTCCGCCTTGTCGCCGAACCGATCCTCCGCTACATGACCGGCGAGCAGAGGCAGGAGCTGATCGAGCAACTCCGCGCCGAAATGATGCAAGCCGCAAAGAACCTCGAGTTCGAACGCGCAGCACAATTGCGCGATGAGATTGGGAGGCTGGAGGGGAAGTGAGTTAGGAATTGATCGAACTACACGATGGAGGTTCAATGAGACATAACTATTTCAGATTATTCGTTGGATTATCAATCATCGTACTCGGATGCTCAGATGATGAACGTACATCGCATGTGAGTATTGAAGATCAAGTTCGTGAAAGTGCCTTTCCTTTTCTCTTCGATCATAATCATTCAGCGCTACAAAAAGCGGCATTCGGATATTATTTAGGGGTCAATTTGTACGATGACAGCGCAAAGGCGAACTATACACCCTTGAACGATCCTTCTCCTGAACTGATGTCTTCTTTCTCCGGATTCACACCGGTTGTGAAGAGACTTTCTGATTGTGAATTAACTGACCGTGTCCGAGATAAAGTCACGAAAGAGCGTGGTCTAATCTTTCGCCTTGGAAGGATGAATTGGATTAATGGAAACGAAGTGGATGTTGACGGCGGATATTATGAAGCGAATATGAGTGCCGCCGGCTATAGATTGCGGATTGAAAGACGACAGTTTGGTTGGGAAGTCGTGAAGGACAGAATGCTGTGGATCATGTGAATTTCTCGTTGAACCACGGCGAACCGGAGATGCACCAAGCCGCAAAGAACCTCGAGTTCGAACGCGCAGCACAGTTGCGCGATGAGATTCATTACGTGCTGTCGGGAGTTTCCTCCCGACAGGAATCTTACTCTCCGTCGGGAAGAAACTCCCGACGGCACGATAAATTCTCCAGCGCTGCCGACAAAGCGCGTTACGACAAGATGGTCTCGCTCGTCGAGCAAATGCTCGATCTCCATAAGCGCACAACCGCCGCCGATGCCGCTTCGCAAGAACGCTCGCGCGCCTCATCGACTCCACCGACAAACAGATCGATACGCTGGTGTATGAACTGTATGAACTCACCGAGGAAGAGATTGCGGTAGTGGAAGGAGGAAGATGAATAATCAAAACGTGCTGTCGGGAGTTTCCTCCCGACAGGAATCTTACTCTCCGTCGGGAAGAAACTCCCGAC
>CAYUWG010000080.1:0-14546 GCA_964448285.1 uncultured Chromatiales bacterium | reverse complement strand
TGAATACACGGATACGGTTCCGGTTTGCGAGTGAGATAATGTCGGCGGGAGTACGTGAGCCGCTGTTATTGTATCCATCGGTCATGGCGATCACTGCGCGGCAGGGGTTGACGCCGTTGGCAATCAACTCTGTCAGTCCGGTGTAAATGCCATCCCAAACCGCCGTGGCACCACCTGCCGACAATCCATTGATTGCATTATAGAGAAGTGGTTTTATCGTCGTCATACTCTGAACGACCCACGCAGAACTGTGAAATGCAATGATAGCTGCCTCATCGATAACGCCGTCCATCTCATCGACGAACGCAGTCCCCGCAGCCTTCGCCCCGGCAATCCCGGAGCCGGACATACTTCCGCTGACGTCGAAGACCAATGCTACCGAAATGGCACAGCGTGCCGTGGGATCCGGGCACCAAAGCTCGAACTCTCCGATCTCAATGCCGTTTTCCACAACGCGGAATTTCGTCTTGTCAGTGAAGTAGGCCGGTTGACCGTTACAAGCGACAGAAAAATACAGCTCGATCGTCGGCCAGTTGTTGACGATGCGCTTGAAGTTGAGCTGCGGTTGTGCGCTCGCTTCTGGCGTCATTGCCGAAAGGGCAAAGACAATTGTCAATGCGCCAATGGATAACCAGCGGTTCAATGTTGCATCCAGTTTCATTCGGGTTTCTCCTCGAGGATATGATGTAAAAACTGATTCATTCGAATACTCTTATTCAATGACAGTCAATTCGACTCTTCGGTTACGCTGTCTTCCTTGCGGGGTACTATTATCATCGATCGGCTGCATCTCACCGTATCCCTTTGCGATGATGATTTCCGGTGGAACGCCCTGATCGACGAGGTATTTGCGCACGGTCGATGCACGACGCTCAGAAAGGTCGAGATTGTATTCGTCCGTTCCGAGGGCATCAGTATGAGCCGATATTTCAAATTTTCGTCCGGGGTTCTGCAGGATGAATCGCATTGCCCGATCCAATTCGGGTTTCGATTCCGGACGCAGTTCTGCTTTATCGAAATCGAACAGCACCGTGAGGTTCGTTTTTGGCGGTACGCTGATGACGGGTGGAATCGGTTCAAGCGCGATGTTCTTGGTAAGTCGACGGTACGTTGTCAATTCGGGAACTTCGAAAACCTCCGATTTGAAAATGTATCCTTTCTGTTCTCCAGATATCCGATACACTTTACCCGCTGGAATGATGAACTGGTACTGTCCGCTTTCAAGACTCTGAAACTTGTTGATAATCTCGCCGGTGCCGAAATCTTCGATGGTGATAGGGGTTGAAGCAAGCGGCTGACCTGTTTCAACATCAGTTATAACGCCGGTAATGAGGATTACTGCATCAGGCGGGAAAGGAGGTTCAAGAAGCATGTACACGTCGAATCCTCCGTAGCCTCCCGGTCGGTTCGATGCGAAGTAGAGTGTGTCGCCCGATAACGTGGAGGTAACGAACACGTCGTCGTCTTTGGAGTTGATCGGATAGCCTAAGTTCATCGGTCTTGACCACCGGCTACCCTGGAATCGAGTCACATAAAGGTCGAATCCTCCGGCTGCTTTGGAACGCTCGCCGTCAGGGAATCCATCTGATGCGTAGTACAAGGTCCTGTTGTCGAATGCGATGGATGGCGTGCGTTCATCACCTTTGGTATTGACGTCGGGACCGAGATTCACCGGTGGCCCCCACGAGCCATCATCGCGTTTGCGAGTCAGCCAAACATCCGTTCCACCATAACCACCCGGACGATCAGAAACGAAGTACAGGGTCCTTCCATCTGGTGAAATGGAGGGCTGTGATTCCCAGTACGATGTGTTGATCTGAGTAAAATCGTCAACGATCTTTGTCATTCGAAGATCTTTCCCTTCCGGATTGTTGACGTTTCGAACCTTCGACCACTCTGTTCCTTTCTCATTCCATTCGGCAACGTAAATATCACAACGTCCGAAGCCATCAGGTTCAGAACATAATGCCAAGTAGATTGTCCGCCCATCCGGTGAGACCGATATCGCGCCTTGCGACTCTTGCGTGTTGATCATTTCCGATAGATATACCGGTTTCTCCCAGTCACGACCGATATGGTTGACGCGATAGACGTCATCGCCAAAGTTCAATCCTTTGGGAGTCGGGCGTCGTGAAGTGAAGAAAAGCGTTCCGCTCGCAGTAACTGCCGGAGCGTAGTCATCCCACGGTGAGTTGACATTCTCACCGAGGTTTTCGACGGTGCCACCGGTGACGCGTGCGATATCCGCCGGACCTTGCGAACTGCAGGCAAAGAAGACGAAGGCAGAGACGAGAGATATAGAAAGGACGAGTAAACGATTCATATGCGAAGAGGGTAATGTGATTTTCATAGGACTCGATCTCTTAGAACGCTTCATACTTTAAGCCGATGGATACTTGCATCGACATGACTTTCCAATCAGGGATCGGGATGGTGCGATTGCGATCGTCGATGCTATCGGTCACCTTCGTCAAAGGATAACTGAAACGAATCTCCGGTGTGATAAACCATCGTGGACGAACGATGTAATCATATCCGAATCCGAGGATACCTTCCAGTCTGAGAACACCATCGAACGTCCCGGTTGATACTTTTCTCTGGGTGTCGGTTGTCCCGCCTTCTTTGAAGGTAAGCTCGGGGGTGATAATCTCCTGGTTATGGTCAACGGAAGTTGAGATCGGTACGCCAACTGCAGGCCCGACGAACACATACCATCGCTCCAATCTCGGCTGCCACCTTCCGAAAAGACCGAATGAACCATAGGCGAGGCTTACCGAACCGGCTTCCTCATACTCGATGTCGCGTATGATCACCTGTTGCTGTGTCGATATCGGAGTAGGGATGTTGCGCCTGTAAGCTTCCTTCGTATGCTTGTTATCATAGTAGGCTTTCGCAATAACCGCCCAATTGCTTGAGAACTGATACGTCACATCCAAGCCAACCATCGCACCAACGTTTGACAAACCGAACGATCCGTCGAAGTTGCAATCACAATCCGTCTGAAATGCGCCAAGGTTTGTGTTCTGATTCAGTCCGACAAATGCGCTCACAAATACCGAGGCACGGTCAGGGCTGAATACGTTTTCCAAACCCGGCGATGCGGCTGGTAGAGATGGAGCGATCGTCGAAGCGCTTGCTTCACTTCTCCATTGGGCTGTTGAAAGATTCGTGAGAACAAGCAACCCGCTGATCGCGAGGGCTGTTCGCGAAAAAGTTATTGGCATAAAACCACCTGAAAACAAATGACTGGAAGAACCTTAATTGCTTTAGTTACTACGTGTTTGAGGATTACGGATGCCCTGTGGGAGGGCGTGATGTGCTTTATACTGAAGGCATCTCTGAAGGAAACGCCGTGTGAAAAATTTTCACGAGAGAATATAGCAAAAATCATGGGAATGTCAATACGTTTTTGGGGAGAAATGCGCCACTCGAAATGTGACGCACGGGGATGACAAAGCGTTCATGCATCGCGTTACACTTTTCGTGAAGCAAAAGACATTTTTCTTTCAACCGACCTCCATATTTGCTGACACGGAAACACGTTTCGATACAGTGCGGAATCGAGAATCAAGGAATCGATCCTGGCCAGATTGAATTCCTCCAATTGCAGAAGACTATGGTAATCGAAGACTCCACCGTGTACCGTGATCTTCATTGAACAAGCGCGAAGTACTTCGGAAATATCACCGAATGAAATCCGTGATTCTTCGGGATACCGGAGAACGATTCTCCCTAAACCGATTGCTTCAACTTTTCGGATACTTGCCCGATGTGAATGCAGCCCTTCGTCTTGATCAATGGTGAATTCAAGGACGGTCTTTCGCGCTCCAAACCTCCTCAGCAACTCGTGGAGCATCTCATTCCAATCAAACAGGGCGCTTGGAATTACCACCCGCGTAATCCCTGTTGCAAAGCAACGCTCGGCATCTTCCACAGTCGTAATCCGCCCACGATACTGGATGGGAATATCCACTGAGCAGACTATATCGCGAAGGCAGGTAAGATCGATACGTTCCGGTGTTGATTCATCATTCAACTGCAGTGCTTTGAAATTCTCTGACCGCCACTGCCTCGCATGCACAATGGGACTATCCGCTTGATGCGCTGCGATATCCTCGTGCCCGACAATCCTGTCGGTACACCGGTTCCCTGCGATATGAATGACGGGGATGATCAGCATCGATTCAAGAAATCACTTTCCATTCAAAGACAATGGGGCAATGACGTTTTCAATCGAAGCTTTCTGAACCAGCCAAAAGTCCTTTGCCTGGTCGGGCGCGAGTTGCTTTACCTCTTCAGGCATTTCGACAAAAAACTTCACGTAGATTTGTTGCTTGAGCTTTCTTGCTTTTGACCGCCTGCGCCTCATGTCGAAGGTCGTGGTCCCACTCCCTTTCACGTCAAAGGCATTCACGGTCGCCATGCCTTGCCCGGTATCCATCCTTTTTTCACCGATATATTTCGACGTCATCGAAATGACGATGTGGGCGTTTTCCTCCATCGGAGTCTTGGAAATCCCTTTGAGCGTGTATGTGGCGATATGCTCGAGCTTCAGGTATCCAAGCTCGCCTGTCCATTTCATCGTCCATGAAGAATCCACTGAGATCGGACGCGGTTCGAAATTTTGAAATGCCCATTGGATCGTGCTCTTCAGAACCTGATTCCCGAAGTCACTCGTTAGCTTCGTCTTCGCTTCGTGCGCTATCGTCGCATAATCTTCGCCCAACAACTTTTTCATCACGGCGTCAAGCTTGTTCACTGAGGTGATTTTCCCGGTCGAAGCGAGGGTGATTTCGAAAGGGATATTCACCATCGCATTGTACCGCGCGTACATCTTCTCCTTCGATGCGTCGTTCGGTTTATCGGAGTCGTACTCCATCTTACGTGAGCCGCGAACGTCTTTGTACTGCCCGTCAAACTCGACGCCGAGGCACGTCGCTTGTAACACGGCTTCCCCATCCGAAGCAACGTCGAGGACCTCGAACTTGTAGCGGTACGTCACGATTTGCGTGCTGTTTTCCTCCAATGAATCCCGTGTGATCGTCACTCTTTCTGTTGTCGTGATGGAGTATCCGAACGCTTCGCCCTTTTCGAGAGCATAAGAAAAGGTAAGCGGTTCGTCCGTTCGCTCCAGATTTGCCGGCAACTCAACGCCATCGCTGCCATCAACGGAAGTGGAATCGCCTTTCGCATTATTTTTCGCCTCACCGCCACATGAGCAAATGAAAGAGATCATGAGGAGAGACAGGAGGAGAACGGTGTGATGCATTCGATCAGTCTTGATAAAAGAAGAATTGTCTGTGTCGTCTTTGGAAGTTTTCGTTGGCGTGTCTCCAACGTGCAAGCAATGTACGAACTCGATCCTCGCTCCGAAAAACATCCGCGCTGTTTCTGATGCCAACGAGTTTATCGAAGTACGATGTGAACCTGAACGTCGAGTCGAAATGCGATAGATTCGGAATCACTGAAGCGATCAAGCGCATGGTTTCGAATGCATCCCTATCCGTAACGATCACTCGAACGCCAAAACATTTTTGTCCCACATACTTCGGATTTGTCGCTGCCGTGGATGAGCGAGGAGTGAACGTCGTCTCGACAAAGCGCACTCCCGGGAGTTTCTTTTTTCGCATCACATCGACAAACCGCTTTGACTGAAATGTCGGCGAACCGAAAACCTGAAATGGCATTTCGGTCCCACGTCCTTCTGAAAGCGACGTCCCTTCAAGTAAACACAGCGCAGAGTACAGCAAGGCCGTCGTAACATCAGGGATGTTCGGCGAAGGAGGGAGCCAATCAAGTCCCGCGGAGTCATACCACATCGACCTTCGCCAATGCCGAAGCGGAATTACGCGCGGTCGAAACGCTTCCGGAAGCTCTATCCATCGCTCCCTGCAAATCATGTCCGCCAACTCACCCGGCGTCAGTCCGTGACGAAGCGGGATCGGATGCATTCCAACGAAACTCGAAACGCTTGTGTCCAGAATCGGTCCTTCCATTCTTCCCGTGATAGGATTCGGACGGTCGAGTACGATGAATGGGATATCATTCTCTGCGGCGGCCTGCATACAAAGTCCCATCGTGGAAATGTAGGTGTAAAAACGCGAGCCGACGTCCTGGAGATCGAAGACGAGCGCGTCAACATCTTTTAGCATCTCTGTCGTTGGCTTGCGGACGTTTCCATACAGGGAATAAAAGGGTACACCCTTTCTCATACCTGAGCGCACATGTTGGCCTGCCGAGAGTGCGGCATCGAATCCATGCTCAGGCGTGAGTACCGTGACAACATTCAGTCCCTGTTCTTGAAATGCTTCAAGCAGATGTCGTCCATCGCGCAAAGTGGATGCGCGGTTGCATACCACTCCTAAGCGCTTCCCTTTTACAACGTCAATAGAGTCTCGGAGAAGGACATCGACGCCTGGAAGAACGGGATGTTGAGTGACGGCGGCGTTGCAAAAGAACAGCGTACCGATAACGACAAACCAGAACCGGATGAGATGTCCGTTCACTCTCTCGTAATCCAATGCTGATAGAGATTCCATGAAGCAAGCGACATCCCATCCCAGATGTCGCCGTTGCGAATGAGCGACGGCATCTCGTTTTCGACCAGCCAATGCACGCGGAATTCCTCGGTCTCATCCGGTTTCGATTCGACGGGCGAAAGTCCCATTGCAACGAAGACGTGGCACATCTCATCGGTCACGCCATTGTAAGGATTGAACGATCCGATGGGGATCAACTCGGCGGTCGTGTAGCCGGATTCTTCGGCAAGCTCCTTCAATGCCATGTCGTATGGTGCGACGTTCTCCTCCATGCCGCCGCCGGGGAATTCGAGACTCGTGCGGTCATTGAGATAGCGGTATTGCTCCGTGAGCAGCACTCGCCCATATCCATCGAGTGGAATGATCATCACCGAGCCATGCGTGTGGACATAGTGATATTCCCCGTGCCGGCCGGATGGGAGTTCCACTTCATCGCAACGATACGACCACCAGGGATTGTCGAGACGCGCTTTCTCTGCTCTCTTTCGCCAGTGCGAAAGTGCCATGATCAGATCAGCTCGCTGCCGGTGAAGAAATACGAAATCTCGATGCGGGCATTTTCAACGCTGTCCGAACCATGGACGATATTCTCTCCTTTGCTATCGGCGTAAAGTTTGCGCACGGTTCCTTCAGCGGCTTCCGCAGGATCCGTCGCCCCGATGACTGTGCGGAAATCAGCGACGGCGTTTCCTTTTTCGAGCGCGATCGGGACGCATGGTCCTGACGACATGAACTTCACGAGGTCGGCGAAAAACGGCCTCTCTCGATGCACCTCATAGAAGCCTCCGGCAGTCGCTTCGGACAGTTGCACCATGCGCATTGCGACGATGCGGAAGCCTGCCTTCGTGATGTGCGTGATCACTTCGCCGATAAGGTTTTTTCGAACACAGTCCGGTTTCAAAATTGCGAGTGTGCGTTCCAATGGTTCTCCTTGCTATTGAATGATGAGATTGTTTGCGGTTCGTTGTCGGGTTGATTGAAGCGTTCAGAAAGCAGTGACTGTCAATGAACCTCAATCTTCCCTGCTAAGAACTTCGAATATACTTGCCGTGCAAGCGTCAGCCAACGACGGTTCATGATCATGGATCATAAGAACACTTCCTCTCTCGTCATCTTTTCGTACTTTTCAACCCGACAGTTGTGTGTCACCATCAAATCACGAGATGACCACGAAGAACCGCACTCTTTCCCTCCGACTCCTCGCAATTCCGTTCACGGCATTCATTCTTTCCATTCCTCACGCTGCAGCACAGCGGGATTCGAAGACCGTGCAATTGATTGCCGGTGAAAAGACGCTGACGATTCCTGCCTTCGAGCACAACAGGCAAACGTATGTTTCGCTCACCCACGTCGCGCAGTCGTTTGCGCTTCGATCGTATGCCGATACCGAAAAAAGTAAAGTCGAATTCGTCATCGGCGAGAAACGTTTGAAGCTGACGGAAAACAATCCCTTCATCGTCGTGATCTCACACAAGACGAACGCTATCGATGAGGTTTTTCAGTTACCATTTGAAGTGATCTCGAGCGGGAAAGCATTTTACATCCCGATAGAGTACTCGCTTCCGCTTCTGGCGCGCACGTGGAAACCTGACATCGCATGGAATCAGGATGACCGCACACTCTCCTTCGAACCTTCAACAAGCAAAACCAAACAGAAAGAAACGACTCCCGCTCAAGCACAAGACCCCGTGAAATCCGGAGAGGGAGACCTTGCGCCGAAAGAAGTCACGGAAGAGGTTCGCACCGTGGTCGATATTCCGCGTCTCACCGTCGATGCACGGAAAAACGGAACACTCGTGCGGATTCATTCCAACAAACATCTCACACGTTTCCATAGCAAACCTTTGAGCGGCAGCGTGCTTGCCGTCGAAATCCCGAATGTGAGCGTGGATGAGAACGAACTTCGCCAAACGCCGATCTCGGGCGAAGACTTAGTCTCAGTGACGGCAAGACAAGAGGGAAAAAACGCCGTGATCGAGTTTCGAATGCACAACGCCGTGCAAGCAGAAGATCTCACGCGCGATGCAGCGAACAACGATCTCCTCTTGCTCCTCTACCGGAAAGCGGAGGTGCAGAAGATTTTCAGCGAAGAGCAGCAAGGCAAATCGAAGAAGACGGATAAATCGAAGAAGTGGGCGCTCGATGTCATCGTAATCGATGCGGGGCACGGCGGTAAGGATCCCGGTGCGATCAGCCTTTCGGGCGTGAAGGAGAAGAACATCACGCTCGGAATCTCCCTCAAAGTCGGAGAGATGATCGAAAAGAAAATGAAAGGCGTTAAAGTAGTTTACACGCGCAAGGACGATACGTTCATCGAACTCTATCGCCGTGGAAAGATTGCGAACGAAGCCGGAGGCAAGCTCTTCATCTCCATCCACTGCAATTCGACGGAGAAAAAACCGACGAGCGCGAACGGTTTCGAAGTTTATCTCCTTCGACCGGGAAGAACCGAGGAAGCGATTCGCATTGCCGAGTTCGAAAACTCCGTGATCAAGTTCGAGCAGGACTACGAAGAGCGTTACAAGAATCTTTCGAACGAGAACTTCATCATCGCGAGCATGGCGCACAGCGCGTATGTAAAGTACAGCGAGCGCTTCGCCGAGATGCTGCACACGGAAGTGAAAGCCAGCAGAAACATGAAGAGTCTCGGTGTAAAGCAAGCCGGCTTTTACGTCCTCGTTGGCGCATCCATGCCCGGCGTCCTGATTGAAACGGGCTTCCTTTCGAACGCGAAGGACGACGCGTTCCTCGCATCACAGGATGGACAGAACTACATGGCGAAACTCATTTACAATGCTATTGAGAAATTCGCCGAGGAATACCAGAAGAGCCTCAAGGAGTGAACGAACGCAATGGGGATAAGGGAGAGCGTGTGTGTTTCGAAACATGGTTCGCACATCAGCGATGAAATCACGGACTCTCTGCCGTATCTTTGCCGTCAGTATTTCATGGAACATCATTTTGAAAACACAACAGGAGAATCATGTTAAAAGCTGAAGACTGCATTCTATTCAGTGGCGGAGCGTCGGGATCGGAAGCGGCGTTCGGTGCAGCCGCCGAACGATTCGGAATCGATGAAGTCAATTTCACGTTCGATGGACACAAGATCCATCGCGAGCGCGGCGTCCGGTCGCTGACGCACGAAGAGTTGCTCAATGGAGACGTGAGCCTTACCTACGTCTCCGGCCTCATGCATCGCGAGTATCCGCGCACGCCGACCTTCCGAAAAATCCTCCAGACGATCTGGTATCAAATCAACAGCGGACAGGAAATCTATGTCATCGGAAAAATTCTCGACGACAACACCGTGCGCGGCGGTACCGGCTGGGGAGCTGAGTTCGGGAAGATCTGCAACAAACCGCTCTTCGTATTCGACCAGACGAAGGATGCCTGGTTCCAATGGGCGAAAGATCACTGGGAAGATGCAGGTTTACCCGTCATCCAACACGTCCACTTCACAGGGACAGGCACGCGACACCTTGAAGACAACGGACGCCGCGCAATCGAAGAATTGTTCACGCGTTCCTTTGCAGGTTGATCGAAGAAACAGCACGCGCACGCATGAAAAAAGAAAAGGCCTCTCGTTCGAGGGGCCTTCTGTTTTATCCTGAGTTCGACTTCTACTTCGATATCGTCATCACGCGGTGCATCGTGCCTTCCGGTGTGATGAGCTTATAGACGTACGCCCCGCTTGGAAGCGATTGCGTTTGAAACGGAACCACGTGTTGACCGGCACCCATCTCCTGCTCGTCTAAAAGTTTCCGCACTTCGCGCCCATAGGCATTGAACACAACAAGGCTTACAACCTGCGATTCGGGGAGGATGAAAGCGATGTTCGTTTCGGGGTTGAACGGATTAGGATAATTCTGGAAGAGTGATACTTGCAGAGGCGATGTCCCGACGTTGATCATGATAACGGGTGAGAACGTGTATGAACCGTCTCGATCTACCTGTCGCAGTCGATAGGAAAGCGTTCCGTGACTCCGCTCGTGATCCGTGATGCGATCCTCGAAGGAATAGCTCTGCGGCGTATTTACCGTCCCATGTCCTTCGACAAAACCGATCGTCGTCCAGTACTCGCCCTCGTGCGACACCTGAACCTCAAAGCCATAGTTATTCACCTCTGTTGCCGTCTTCCAAGAGAGCGTCACGCGGCCATTGCGATAGAGACCGGAAAAAGAGGTCAGCTCGACGGGAACGGCGGAAGGTTCTGCGCCTGTGAAGTCGCCGAATGTGGAAATGTCTCCAACTGTGGAAAGTGTATTAGTACCTGCGTCGACATCACCGACGAGAGTCCACGAGCTGGTATAGCGGCCGAGGTCAATACCTTCAGAATTGACGATGTCTCCATCGACATAGACAAAACCGCATGAAGCTGAAAAGGATGAAATGCCGCTTGAGGTGACTGTCCAGTAACGTGTAATATAGCTCGTCGGGCTGCCAATGTTCGGATGTGCCGCGTCTGTGACTCGAACGCCGATATGCGCACTACTGAAAGAACCTGACGTAACGTTGATCGTTGCGGGTGAATAATTTGGACCGGTGTTATCACCAACAGGAAATGTAAACGACCCTGTCCCTGAGTATTCTTTTATCAGCTTGCCGGCGCCGTTCGTCACGATCATTTTTGAGGAAGAAGGACTCCCGCTGATCGAAGCCGATGTACCGAGCGTGAGGTTATACGCCCCAAGCGTGAGTCGGCCGTTTGTGAGTGTCAGTGTGCCGTTTACTATTTCATCCGTTAAGAGCGTCACACCGGCACTGTTATCGATTGTGAGGTTGTTGAAGGTTGAGCCAGACATGGTTTGAGCAGAAGTGCCGTTCATGTTGAATGTGCTCGTACCGGCGGTGAATGCACCGTTGTTGGACCAATTGCCTTTAAGGTTGATCGTCTGCGTGCCTGACACGGTAAATGGCGCTCCAGTATTTACAGTAAGATTACCGTTGACCGTTCTATCAGCAACAAGTGTCCATGTCTTTGTCTGAGTTGATCCCGTTATAGTGAGGTTATTGTAGTCACGATCGGTAATCGTTTGAACGTTTGTAGTACTGCGGTAATATTCTACAGTGCCGTTTGTACTTATGCTGCTAACATCCCAGGAGCCGCCGCTCTGAGTTTCTAACGATCCATTGGTTATCGGTCCAAGGCCTGATTCATCCATCGTTCGAATTGTACCGCTTGAACCCATAGTCAAAGTTGTTGTACCTGAGGTTCCACTCTGTATTTTGCCGAAAGATGAGGTAAAATCCAGAGTTCCATTAATAATGAGAGTGGAACCTCCAGGCATATTAGGCAGAATACCGCCAACATCAACCGTTGTACTTGAACCGACAGTAAATGTACTATTTATTGCAGTTCCTCCTGCGGTTAGCGATTTTATCCCACCCCCAGCGGTTTTTAGATTCTCGTATGTTAAGGCTACGATAGATTGATTACCTGGACCGTCGTAAGTAACAGTGCAACCAGAGGACGTAGTAAATGTAGATGAAGCTCCTTTAATAAATGCTCCACCGACTTGTAATTCACCGGATCCAGAAAAAATTATTTCAGTACAGGCGCTGCTAGTTGCAGATAAATCACTCGACACATTTACTGTACCGGCCCCTATTTCCAGAATTCCTTTCCTTTGATTGCCTCCTGGGCAATTACCAGATACTGACAGGTTACCCAGAATATTCAATTGCCCGCTGCCTACAGTAATCTTATTTGAATGGCCATTACTTTTCGATGTGCCATTAATGGTCGCTCCTCCAGAAACATTTACTACATATGATCCGATGGAAAGCAGAGAAGATGTCCCACTCGCAGAAAGATCTAATGTACCAATTGCATTTGCTGGTGAAACGTCCATTGTGACTGTGTGGCTTGCTAAAATAGATACGTTTCCTGTCCCTGAGTTTTCTCCAGGATAACCTTCTGACGAAGTTGGGGTAGCCCAGACTGAACCACTATAGCGTTCCCAGGTGCCAAGCGTACTCCAATTCCCTGTTCCGGCAGATCTATAATCACCAGCGGTCTGCCCAAAGCTAGTAATTGTCAGAATAGCCTGCATTGCTGCTATAGCAACGAGCATTTTTCCAATGCTGCCAAATGCAGGTTGAGTTGCTGCGAAAAGCCTTTCACTCTGTTTCATAATCTACCTCGTTGAAATAGTGAAGAAATGCTGTCTGTACAGCTCCTTTCGAAAAGGTGATGGTGTGTTTGTATTTCGCTTGGGGCGCTGTGGGCTGCGCCTTGTGTGCGAAAACTCCATAGGTTGATCTGTGTGATCAAGTTCATGGCCTTTATTTCATCAGTCGCATCGACCGGGTGATCGTCGCATCCGGTGTGATGAGGGTGGAGAAATACGTCCCGCTCGGAAGTTCGAATGCCGTGAAACTCACGAGATGGTTACCGGCTGACAATGCTTCGTTATCGATCAGTGTTGCAACGTGGCGGCCTGACGCGTCGGTGATTACCAAGGTGATGCTTTCTTGCCGGGCTAACGTAAAGGAAATCGTCGTTGCGGGGTTGAAGGGGTTCGGATAGTTCTGGTTCAAGGCAAGCGATTCGGTTCTGCCTGCAAGCTTCACTGTAGCCACGCCTGAATAGGATTGCGTTCCATCCCGGTCTATTTGCCGCAGGCGATAGTGCATTACGGGAGCGCCGAACGTGTCACCGGTCGCATCGACATAGCTGTAGCTGCGGGATGTGTTGCTCGTCCCTGCGCCTTCAACGAAACCGGTCGTTTGCCACGTCTTTCCATCGAGCGATTTCTGTATCTCGAATCCATAGTTGTTGCTCTCCGACTCTGTTTTCCAGATGAGCTTCACATTGCCGTTTAGAAACGACGCTGAGAATGAGACGAGTTCAACCGGCAACGGTACGCTCTCGATACCGGTGGTCAACGCGAGCGAGTTCATCATGACGCCGTTGAGTGTGTTGGAGAACGGATCGCAGTCCCCGACGATACTCCAGTTCGCATTCTCCAATTGCCCGAGTTGCAAAAAGGCTTCATTCCCGTTGATGTCCGCATCGACGTACGTGAGCGCGGGGTTGCAGGTGTAGGTCGTAATTCCCGAAGCCGTCGCGAACCATTGACGCGAGAGGTAAGCATTCATACCGCTTTGGTCCGGATGCGCGTCATCGACAACGCGTACTCCCGCAAACGCACCAGCAGCGAAAGTCCCGGACGTGAAATCCAACGTGACAGGCGAGTACTCGGTCGTTCCGCTGATATCCCCTATCGGAAAAAGAAACGACCCGGTTGAGGAAAATTCCTTTCTCAACTCTCCCGTTCCGTTCGTCACGATCATGTTCGATGACGAGAACGACCCGCTTATCGCAGCCGATGAACTGAGTTTCACATGATAATCGCCGAGACGCAGACGCCCGTTCGTAAGCGATAACGTCCCTGTCACCGTAACATTGCTCGACAGAGAGACGCCTGCTGCATTATCGATTGTAAGCGAATTGAGAGTCACGGCTTCGAGTGTCTGTGCATTGCTTCCGTTGAGGTGAACGATCCCGTTCCCCGTCAGTGATCCGCCGGTTATTGACACGGAGCCGGCAACGTTCAAAGAGATATCGGCGGAGAACTGCACGCTCCCTCCGGTCATCGTGAACGAGCCGAGGTTTGCCGTGTTTGCATCAAGCAGAATCGGCGCTGAACCGCTTCCATCGATGATGACGTTATCGCCTGCCGCGGGTACGCCGCTCGGTGACCAAGCGTTTGCCGTATTCCACGACTTCGCAGAACCGTTTTGCGTCCATGTTTTCGTGGCCGAGTACGCTGTCAATGAAAGTGAGAGGATAAGGAAATGAGTAAAGAGGTGCTTCATAGGTGCTACGGTATTAGAGAAACTCAATCGCACTGCAACCGGGCAACAAGACTGTGCCATTGATGAATTCGAACCAGAACGGGCACTTATTGCAGAGCCTGCCTGCTTTTTTTTTGAACAGCAAGCCCTTTAGTGCCCAATCATTGAACTTGTCATTAGTAATCAGGCCACTCGATCCAAATCAAA
>CAYUWG010000079.1:0-14854 GCA_964448285.1 uncultured Chromatiales bacterium | reverse complement strand
GCTGATGGCTGGTGGCTGATGGCTGGTGGCTGGTGGCTGGTAGCTGATGGCTGATGGTAAGCCATACGCTATCAGCTATACGCTATACGCTACGCGCTATAAACCATCAACCATATGAAGCAAAGTTGTTGCATCTCGCGCTCGCTCTGTCCCGCCTTCCAGTGCGGTGAAGCGGTTCAAGAGATCACGCGCTTCCGTTTTCCGACTGGGTTCGAGGAAAAGAATTTTCCCGAGGCAATACAGGGCAGTTGGGATGTTCGGGTCTAGTTCCAAGGCCTTTGTGAATGCTACAGTCGCTTCACGGAATTCCATATATTGGTAACATGCGAAGCCGTAATCTGACCACGTGACTGCCGTCGCATCTGGTAGCGAGACCGCCTCACGAAAAGCTTTGAGAGATGCTGGTCTGTCACCTGACTGAAAATGTGCTATGGCAAGCCGGTTCAGTATCATAGGAAGCGCCATAGCTCCCTTGAAACGATACGTGGCCGAGTCATTTAAGGCAACGCGATAGTTGTGTATTGCGTTTGTAAAATCACTCGTTTCGAAATACGTATTTCCCAAGAACGCGTACATCGAATAGATGCTTGCGCCTCGTTGATGAAACCGCTCGGCAAAAGATTCCGCCCAGGTTAAGCGATTTTCCAAAGCCAGATGCCTCACCGTAAGCCGTAGAAGATCGACAACGACCTGTTCGAGGGACGTTTGTTGGGCAAGCGAATCCTCTCCTATAGGAACGTTGAGCGAGACACGCGAACGGACGGCGAGCGTATCGAGCGATGCAGAGACGTCATTCACCATGGCTTGGGTCATTTTTTCAGAGCCGGCAATTGCGCGGAGCAATTTTATATACTCATATGGGTCTTCAGTCACCCCGATAGCTTTCCGGATGAAGGCGACTTCAGACTCCGCATCACTTTCCTCCACGGCTGCAGACCTGAGCGTTTCGTAGAACCCCGCGATGCCGGGTCCGGGAAGCAAACCGATGTACGAATCGCTTAACTCCTCATAACGTTGCAAAGCAGCTTCCCGGTTGAGATGGACGACCATCCAAGGAAAAACGAACACCAACGGCAGAACGGTACATTGCACCAACAGGTATCGGCGCAGGGAAACCTGTGCGTTTCTCGCCGCGAAGAGAATCGCTGCAACGCTGAGTATCGGACCGAGGAGCGCAAAGATATCCCAGTCGTGAGCGAAAGAGTATTGCGTTATACAAAGTCCCACCCAGCACAACGCTGCAATGAGGAGAAAGAACACGGCTGATTCCGTGATCTTCTGTTTCGCGATGAGTACCGTAACCAGAAAAACTGTTATAGGTACGAGTGCGAGTAAAACGAGATGGTTAGCAACGTCCGTGATATGCCGGATAGACGTGAGCGAGAGAAATGATGCATCCTCAGTGAAAGGGATGAAGAACGAAATTCGATTGCCGCTTATCAGCCAGGCATATGCGATGATACCGAGGACGGGAAGGAGAAATCCGTACTGAAGAATCACGGTCCGGACGGTCAGCGTTTTTCCTGAACGACGAGCAAACCAGGAGTGGACGAGAAACACATAGGACGGTATGAACACTGCAGCGGAGACATGAAATGCCATAGCTGACAAGACCGCTATTGTTGCAAGTACTGGGAAGCGCCCAGTTGAGGAATCCATGACGCCGACCAGAACGAACAGTGTTCCGAACAAATACACGAACAGATAGAACTCCACATAGCCGATAAAAAACAACGTGCCGGGAAGTGCGAGAAGACTCACGGTGAACGCGATGCGCTCCAGCGGAACCGACGTGATTTTTCTCGCACAAAACATTACTATTGCCAGGAAAAACAATCCACACAGGACGCCTGCGGTGCGAAACAGCGTTGCATAACCCGTGATATCCAGGCTTGTCTGAGTGCTATTTTGCGTATGTGTGAGTTTTCCTAAAAATCCATAAAGGGATACCGTGAGGAACTCCGTTTGTAACTGGCCGTAATCTTGTATAAGGCCGACGTTATACCGGAATAATCGGCGGACGACATGAACGCCGTCGCCTCCAAGAAAAGGAAAGGGCATCTGCGAAAACCACAGCGCTACTCCAAACCCCACGGAAACTATTCCTAAGGTGAGGAAGAAACGATGATTATTTTCAGGAAACATCACGCGTCCAATATTCTCTAAAAACCGAGCGATATGGCTCGCAACATATGGGAGAGCAACGGTACTTCCGATCAACCCTACGACAAGAACCAGTGAAGGCGTGAGGTACATGGCAACACTCAAACTCCAGAACGGGCGCACAGACAGCACGGATGAGAGTACCAGAAGAGCGATAAGAAAAAGAAACGGAACGGCGAATTTCCCCGCGACTGTCTCATAGCGTTTGTCAGTTGGTTCTCGGTTCATAGAACCTTCATACTTTCATCCATCTGAACTATTACACCGTATCCATGAACGTCCGCTCGACCCGGTTGAACATCGCAATCCCGAACAGAAGGATGACGACGGTAGCCACACCGCTGTAGATCAAATGCCCGGAATCGATCATTCCTGCACCGAGGAAAGCATAACGAAACGTTTCGATAATGGGTGTCATGGGATTGGCAACGAGAAAAATGCGATAGTTTTCCGGAACGGAATTCAGGGGATAGATGACCGGAGTAGCATACATCAAAAGCTGAACGCCAAATGTGACTAAAAACCGCAAATCGCGGTAACGCGTAGTCATGGAGGAAATGATCACCCCAAGACCGAGACCCAAGCCACCCATCATCAGGAGCAGCACAGGAGTAAACCAAACCCATGAGTTAACCTGGATATCGCTGCCTACGACGAGGAAATACAGAAGGAAACAGAGGAAAAAGGCGAATTGAATACCGAATGAAATCAAGTTTGAGATAATGATAGAAACCGGTACCGCAAGGCGTGGGAAATAGACCTTGCCGAATATGTTCGCGTTGGCGATAAACGTTTCAGAAGTTTTCGTAAGACACTGCGAGAAATACCCCCACAGTACGTTTCCCGCCATATAGAAGATGAACTTCGGAAGGCCGTCCGTTGGTAAGCCGGCGATGTTTCCGAACACGATGGTGAACGTGATGGTCGTCAACAACGGCTGGACAACGTGCCAGGCCGGACCGAGGATCGTTTGTTTGTACTGCGCCACAAAGTCACGACGAACGAAAAGGAGTACCAAATCCCGGTATGACCAAAGTTCCTTGAGTTTAAGGTCGAACCACTTGCCATGTGGTTTAATGATCAGTGTCCATTCGGACGTAGAATTGCTCACGTGTTAACCGTACGTTCCGTTGTTGTAGAGTGCCATCGTACCAGCTGGCGAAAGGTTCGTTCTACCTTCTCCCATTCCTCGGTTGTATAAACAAGCAAATCGACCGGCACGGAAATAGACGTGGTATCTAACGCAACCCCTCGATGAAAGAAATCCAATTTCGTTTCATTCAGCAATACGATGATATCGAGATCGCTTCCTACCCCCCACTTATCGGTATGGATCGAGCCGAACGTCCCGATATTGATAACATTGGTGATTCGGAACTGGAAGGATGCCCACGCCGTGAATGAATCGAGCACTGATTTGCGATCAGGCCATTTGAGAACGCGCGAATTCAAGGATTTCACCGGCATATGCGAATCGCCTCCGTGTTCTGCAATTGTCCATAGTGTTTGAAAGGCGCGCCTTCCGAGTGTCCATTCGGATAGCGGCAGGGGATATAATAATTATCCATCACCCTCGCTTTATCCGACAAGCTTTCGGAAAACGCGATACTATCGGGGAGGTCCGCGATAAGTCTTGCGAGGACATACCCCCATGCATCCTGATTCAATGAAAGGTGCAATGCCTTCAATGCATTTTCTGCGGCCTGATGAGCGGCAAAGCAAGCCCACTCATGGAAACCGGACTCCATCGAACCCTTCGCCTGCTCCAAATCCCTCACTGCCTGGATGAACCAGTCCTTGGCCCTGTTCATATCCTTTGACATCGTTTTCCTTTTGCATCCAATTCCACTGCAAGCTTATACCCTGCTCAAGCGTGTAACGAGGATTATAGGATATTAACCGTGATGCCTTTTTCGTATCTGCAACCGTTCGCAGGACGTCACCAGGAGGAACATCGGCGTATTCGATATCCAATTCCCTTGAAGAAACATTGCGTATCGTATCCACAAGCTCGTTCAATCGATAGGCATGTGCTCCACCCAGGTTAACGATCTCGTACCCACGTAAATTAGATAGTGCGTTGGTCAAACCATCCACGATATCCTCGATGTAGGTAAAATCCCTCATCATAGAACCATCGCCATAGAGCGTCACCATTCGACCGTTCCTGCAAGCAGCGAGAAACTTTGCGATTGCCATCTCGGGTCTTTGTCTTGGACCATAGACTGTAAAAAACCGCAAACACCAGACGTCCCAAGCATACGCAGAATGATACGTGTGACAGAGGAGTTCTCCGGCACGTTTCGTTGCCGCATAAGGTGAAATGGGATGGCTCACCGGATCATCCTCTGAAAACGGTAGCTTGCTTTGATTTCCATATACGGATGATGAGGACGCGAAAAGCACCTTCTTCACCGAAGCGGTTCGCATCGCTTCAAAAAGAGTCAACGTCCCGCGCACGTTCACGTCCGCATAATCGCTCGGGTGCTCGAAGGACGGACGTACTCCCGCTTTTGCTGCGAGATGGATCACGGTCTCGATCGGATGCCGGGAAAATATGTTTCGCAACGCATCGCTGTCACGAATATCGATTGTATAAAATGTACAGTGTGGATGATTCGCGGAGTTCTCAATGTTTCTCCGTTTCAATTCATCAGAATAGTAAGGATCGAAGTTATCCAACCCTACAACGTCGTACCCCTCATGAAGGAGCCGCTCCATGACGTGGGAGCCGATAAAGCCTGCAGCGCCGGTGACGAGAATGGTCATGGGGTCAACTCGAAGTTGATCAGAGAAACGTAGCGTTGAGCTTCCGGATCCGGAATGGATCGATCGATGTTTATAATAGACCGTTCGATAGAGTTAAGAACCGTATCGTGTGCGCATATCAGAACATCTCTGCGAATCATAGGAATCGTGATAGCGTTTTCATCAGTCGTCGAATGTCATCGAGATTCCCCTGGATTATGTCATACACCATTTTGCGATCAATATCCATGTATGCATGAACCAATGCGTTTCTGAACCCGATCATGCGCGTCCAGACATCCTTAATTTCTTTATCGATATACCCATGCGCTTCGAGACGCTCTGGAATCTCCGCATACCAATCCACGCTTCCGAGTTTTAGATCTGCTACGACGTGGTTTCCGACATCGTTCAATGCCTCTATGCAGAGCTGGAGGAAGCGCTCTGCGCTACCGTATCGCTCGGGGTCGTTATGGAATTCGTCATAAGTATATGCATGATACCGCTCGAGGATTTCCAGGTATTCCTCTATGCGTTCGAATCGGAGTTGTATCATCTCTCGTCTGACCATTCCTGCAGGCGTTTCTTTAAGGCTTCCCGTTGCACTCGGAGATAGGGTTTGAAGTCCAGGTACATGCGTGTCACGAGCGAGAACAGTGCCGGGTGGTCGAACTCCGGCTTATGATAGACGAGATGATGTGTCGAAACGATCTCGTGATCCAGGAGAATCTTCCCGGATGGCAGAAAGACGAGATCGACGCGACAGTACCCGGCTGCGGCGAGTTCCGTCAATATATCCAATTTCCTGTTTCGTAACTCCGCCGAAGAGGAAACGATTCCCAGATCGATATCACTGTCATCGCGCTGCTCACCCCGCGCATACGATCCGAAGAGATAAACGGCATCGATCCCCGGATATTTCCGAAAGATCGAAGGAAGGTGTGAAAGATCAGGATTGTTCGCCTTCATTGTTCCTTCCGCTCGAGACGGCTCTCGTTGGTATCCGGAATATCTTGTTGTGCGTTTCTGAGCCGGGCTTCGCGAAACATCAGGGTCAGCGTCTCCGCTTCCTCGAGCCATTCGAGTTTCTCGCGAAACGTACTCCGCAAGCCGAGAAGCAGAGTATGTAATTCAGCCCCTTCCGCCGTACACCATCGCCAGCCGGGATGATTGGAAAGCTCTTCCGGTGTCATCTGTAACTCATCACTTGTCTCAGTGATGCAATATCCAACAAATCCTTTTTACGACCCGCTTCTTCCTTCATACGCAACAGGGTCTCCAGTCTCACGATCGGAACCTTAACATGGTCCATGATCTGAAACCAGTTCGCTTTCGCATACTCGATATCGAAGTCGAACGGTTCATACACGAAGACATCTATGGGAGTACGTCTGTGGAGATCACTCCATAACTTCAGAACGAACATGCCTTACCGGACTTGTGCATCGTTTAACGCTTCTACCATCGCTTCGATACTACGAATTTCCATTATTGTGGTACTCTGTCTTTTTCGAACAAGCGCTCTTCCCAGAACGCCCTGTCCCAGAGGTTCCACGCATGTGCACCGAAAGGAAGGTTTCTGCCATTCCTCTCAAAGCACCAGCGCGGATGAGCCTCGAACGCGAATTGCAGGGCTTCTTCAATCGGCGCAATGTTAAAGTCTGGTTTGAAGTACCGGGCCCGATCCGTCCAGAAGAGGTCCTCATTGAGTGTATAATGTCCTGTGTACCACTCCACACCGTTCCTCATGGAGTTCACGACCTTTGCCTTCTTCAAGATACTCTCTATCGCCGATTGTCCATTGATGAATATTCGAGACCATGGAGGGATGGGAGCATTCAGCACGTCGAGAAATGCGCGCACCCGACGCAGAGAGAATCCCCCATTCCCGACGCGGGATAATCCTGACTTGGCATCGTACTTATTGTTGAATAACGGCGGTCCGATATAATCATATCCTTTATCACACCAGCTTTGAAGTTCATCGCGGAATACGAGACAATCGAGTTGATAGATAAGGATAAACTCATACTGCTCGAAAGCCTGATAGAATGAGCGAGAAAGGAGAAGATGGCTGTATGCTTCGCGGTTTCTGAAATGATGTTCCTCTAACTCAATTCTTGTGAATCTACTGTCGTGAAAATGCAATCCGGTAGGAACGACAGCAACCTTTGGATATCGATACAAGAGTTCATTCAACAGATCCAGCGATAGCTTTTCATCATCCGTAAGGATTTCCCGATAAATCGGTACGACAATAGCTACGGACATATCACCTCAAACGAATCAGCATAAACAAAACGCGTATCATTTTTCATGATACTTTATCGCTTCGCCAAGTTGGTGATCATAGTATTGAACCGTCATGCGAATTCCCTCAGAAAAGGAGACCAAAGGTTTGTATGCCAAGATATCTGCGGCCTGCTGAATTGCAGCGTAAGAATGCTTCACATCTCCGAGTCTCGGTTCAGCATAGTGTGGAGATATTTCCTTCCCGACGGTTTGATTGATTTCTGAAACTAATTGATTCAACGTAATCCTTTCGTGGCAGGCGATGTTCATGACTGACCCGCCGATACCGGAGCACTCACAAGCGCGAATGTTTGCGTCAACGACATTGGCAATAAAGGTGAAATCGCGGGACTGCTCACCGTCACCAAATATCGTCGGTGGTTGACCCGTCAAAATCGCGGTAACAAAACGCGGAATTACCGCAGAGTATTGAGAGGCCGGGTCTTGCTTAGGCCCGAACACGTTGAAATAGCGCAGCGCGACGGTTTCCAGGCCATATAATTGATGAAAGACTTGCATATATTTTTCGCCTGTCAACTTCGAGACGGCATACGGGGAGAGAGGATTCGGCATCATCCTTTCGTGTTTCGGGAGTTCTTCGCTGTTGCCGTAGATCGAGGAAGATGATGCATACACGACCCGCTGAACACCGAGATCACGAGCGGCATTCAGCACATTCAGCGTCCCATTCGTGTTCACTTCATGCGTCGTTATGGGATCCACGATAGAACGTGGAACTGAAGGAAGAGCCGCCTGATGGAGAATATATTCGACTCCACGAACAGCTTCGTGAACGATGTGGTAGGATCGAATATCACCTTCATATAATTCAATATCCCGACGAAATGGTTCGAGATTATCACGTTTACCGGTACTGAAGTTATCGAGGACACGGACGCGATGACCCCGTTTCAGCAACTCCTCGGTAAGATTGGAACCGATAAATCCTGCGCCACCCGTTACCAGATAGAAACTCACTGTACCGTCTTCGGTTTATTTCTATTTATCGGCATGAGGACCAAAGCATACATCACCGACACAACTGCCATCGTATCCGGGTACTCGAGATAGGGACGGAAAGGGAGCATAGAGAAAACAATGATAAACATTGCAACTGATCCTATAGCAAGCCCACGAACTTTGAGCGATTCACTAGCGCACGATGCCTTGATTACATTCCGAAGGAGTATGCTGAACATCGTGATAAGCAATGCCGAACCGATAAGTCCCCATTCCATAAACAATCCAAGAAAACCTGAAAACGCTCTGTTTATCGTTGAAGACGTGTTCTCTTCATGAGCGAGCTCGAGAACCGCAGCATAATGCGGGTTTGCATATCCCGGAATGAATGGAAATGGTGTATCGTCAGTAAGATATCCCGGAAGTCTCTTTCGAGAAGCATAACTCGAAAAGGCAGCAGGACCTTCGCCAAGAATCAAACGGCCCGGGTGCTGTTGTACATGCTTCAGTGAATACGCATATGTCTTCGCTTTCGGGGATGTGTGAAAGTATCCTATTGCACCATAAAACCAGTTAATAGACAACACGTCTGCAATCAATACCATTACAACAATGCCCATAGCATGAAATGCTGGTCTTCTCACAACGCCTCGCCTCAGGAAAAGAAAAACAACGATTGTTGCCATGATGATTCCACTAAACGCATGGGCATTCTCACCGAGGAGGAAGAGATACCAGAAAGGTATTGAATAGAGAAACAGAACCAGCTTGCGCCGAACGAAGGCATACGCGCTAAGACTGAATGCAGGCGCCAGCATTACCACGGACATAAAGTGCGCACTGCGAAGACTTCCTATGTTATAATCCGGGTTGATCCACTCGATAGAGAACACCTCTATATTTACAGATTGGAGAGCCTTGTGAACCACGTATAGAACTTGCCTATACTGTATCCATTGGCCGGTCACGGCCGGATACAGAAGTACAATCGCGCCTAATGCAGCAACTGCGAGACCACTCCATCGAATCGCAATATTACGCTCTGTATCGGACCACGGTAAATACGTTAGCGCGTACGCTGTCGCCGGAACCATGAAAAGCGAAGATGCGAGTGCAACAAGCGACCATACATCCGTGGAGTCTCCAAGTCGGATTAGCCAGACTGTTATTGCATATCCGGAAATGAGAAGTATCCAGCCGAATCCCCTTTGCTGTATAGCATTTCGAAAGAACGATACGAACTGCCCTCTGTTTTTGATAAGCGTACGAACGAGAAGCGCGAAGGCCGTAATCAATGCCATGACAACAGCTACGCGATGAAAGGGAGTAAGGCATCCGAGGAGAAAACCGATTGAGATCGTCGATGGACGGTTGAGAATGAAACCACAGAGCAGTGCGAATCCTGCCCAGGCGAACGCCATCCAAATGGTATAGTCGATTCCGAGATCGAACCATGGGGTCCTTTGGAGGACCGTTATGCTTGCGAAGTAGATAAAAAAGATGACGAAAGGGAGAGCGTATTTTCGTACTGAGTGTAGGAATCCCCAATGTGCCGTCATATCGCGAGTATCAACGACAGCCAAACTGGAAGCACCATCAATATGCATTGTTGACAACTTGTAATGCTTTATATATCGGCAATGTCTCTGCCTGTGACAATCGCTTTCCCTTTCGATCCTTTTCCGATAGTAGTGGTGTTCCTACCGGCCATTCGATTCCAATATCCGGATCGTTCCACAGGATCGTTCCTTCTGTTTCCGGATGATAGTACTCCGTGCATTTGTAGGAGAAATCAGCCATCTCGCTGAGGACACAGAAGCCATGTGCAAAGCTCGGTGGGATCCACAACATGTATTTGTTTTCCTCAGAAAGTTCACAACCATACCATTGGCCGAAAGTTGGCGATCCGCGTCGAAGGTCCACGGCAACGTCGAACACGCTTCCGAGCGTAACGCGGACGAGTTTTCCCTGCGCATGAGGTTCCTGGTAATGTAAGCCACGAAGTGTGTTTTTTACGGAACGTGAAGCGTTGTCCTGCACGAAGTCCGTCGGGATCCCAGCTTCAGCAAAGAGATCGGCGCGATAGGTCTCGAGAAAGAAACCGCGATGGTCCCCGTGAACCATTGGCTCAATGAGAAGGACGTCCGATAGGGTTGTCGTGTGGATTTTCAACGCGAATCCATCCCAACTTCCTTCAACACTCTCTCCAGGAGATCCGAGATATGAAGAACCCCTGCCCAGTCGTGATGAGAGAACGCGCGAGCGCGAGGCGTTTCTGGAAACCCGCTTCACGAAGCAACGTGCACTGAAGCGCATCGAAGAAAGGGGATGTATCTGATATCATGCAGGGTTCTCCACTCTCGAATAGACGAAATCGCAGTACCGCGACATTGCATAACATTCGTAGAGCGTCGTCTGCGTGAAGTCCGATGTATAGAAGCGGTTATCGTATTCGAGGATCTCGTTCATCAGCACGTCAGACGACCCGTTGAATATCACGAGATCCAAACTGGTATCGAGGAGCTGTGACAACGCGAACTGCATCTCCCAGTCGTCGCGGAAAGCAGGCTCCGAACCGGCACGATAGAGCCACGAGAGATCGAGGTTGCTTTCCTCCGTCTGTTGGTTCTTCCCGTAGGATCCATAGAGGAGCATGGCGAGAAGATCGCGGCGCGGCATAGCCCACTCCTTCAGTGAATCCAGGATTTCTTCTCTCTCCTTCATCAGCGACTATCGAATGTTCTGTATCCTTCCGTTCCAACGGTCAGTCCCTCCGGCAATGCCTCATCCTCATCGATATCGAGACAGCGAAGTGTGCCCTGCTTCGTTTCTCTGTAGCGAAGCCCGCTCTCCGGGCACGTCATCACGCCTTCGGAATCAGGACTATACAATTTATGACCGTGACGGCTCATCCATCCTGCCCATCGCGCCGGTGTCCCGAGCATGAGAGCATAGTCCGGCACGTCCTTCGTCACGACTGCGCCGGCGCCGATGAACGCATAACGCCCGATGGTGACGCCGCATACGATGGTGGCATTCGCACCGACGGAACAGCCTCGCCGCAGCAGTGTCCTTTCGTAGAGATGATGCCTGTTGACCTGTGAACGCGGGTTGCTCACGTTCGTCAGTACGCAGGACGGACCGAGAAAGACGTCATCCTCGATCACCGTTCCGGTATAAACCGAGACGTTGTTTTGAATCTTTACGTTGTTTCCGATCACAACGTCATTGGCGATGTTGACGTTTTGTCCGAGCACGCAGTTCGTACCGATGGTCGCATTTTTCATTACGTGCGAAAAGTGCCAGATTTTCGTCCCATCACCGATGGAACAGGGTTCGTCAATGTAGGAAGAGTCGTGCTTGAAATACATTTTAAGCTTGTTGAGTATCGGTACGTGAAAGCACGTAGTCACGGGTTTTTTCGATTATCATCAGAAGAAGAGGCGTACAATAAAGGAGTGATCGATAGATATCCTGAATATCCTCGATCATATACTCGTGCACGATATCATTTCGAAGCTCGCGGATTTTTCTCGCCTCTTCAATCGACGAGAGAAGCCCGCGTTTTTCTGCGCGACCGAGTACGTCGATGAGCGTCCCTGTTTCTTCGAACTCAAACATGTCGATACTTCGGAATACTCTCCGAAAGAGAAGGTCGGCTGCTCTTGCAAATCGTCCTGACAGTGCCTCGAATAAATCTGATTCACTATCAGTGTATTCTTTTTTATCGCCGATTTCCATGCACAGTTTGTGCGAACGTCTTATCCACCGTTCTGCCGCAAGCAGCGAGTTGAGATTAACCAATAGAAGCTCACGATATTGTCTCTGCTTCACAGCGCAACACCCTCATCCCGTGCAATACGCGCGAATGGTTCGGAAAAATCGCGTGTAAGGACAATATCGAATTTCTGTTCGCCAAGTTGATCACACAGCCGCATGCGCAGGTTTCGACGATCTTCCGCGTTCATGCTTTGCGAATGAATGAGCAGATCGATATCTCCGCCTCGTGCCTCATCATTGACGCGCGAGCCGAACAAATAAATAGTCGCGTCTGCATCGATTGCATGCACAGCACTGATGATCTCATTCCGTTGATATGATGTAAGACGCATGCGGTCAGTCGCGCGAAATCATGGAATGTTCCCGCCACCACGTGTCATGCGTACCGCGAGCAGCATCCGTTCTGATCGCATGAACGAGTTCGATGGATGGTCTCGCCTCCGCAATGCCGAATCCACGTCCGGCAAGCGTTTCTTCATAGATTTTCGTGTGAAGATCGACGAAGCCATCGGTGAATTCGATCTCCTCTCCATCGACGAGAATGGAGCGAAATATTGTTGAAGATTTCCTGTCACCGTTCCGGGGAAGATCGTTGCCGTCAATGGAGAGAAACCATCGTACAAGAGCGCGCTCCAGTTCCAGCGTTCCCGATGCACGTACAGCATCCCGTATTTGCACCCGCGATTCCTGGACGGTGCCAAACAGCCACATCAGGAGATCGAAGAAGTGTACACCGATGTTCGTGACAAGACCACCGGATCGTTCCTCATCGCCCTTCCACGAATAGTGATACCATTTTCCCCGACCGGTGACATAGCGAAGCTCAACCACATGTTTCCCGTCGTTCAGTGAGTTATCTAATTTCTTCTTCAATGTTATAAGTGACGGATGTACACGAAGTTGAAGTACGGTAAAAACCCGACAGCCCGTTTCCTCTTCCAACTCCTGCAGTGCGTCCAGATTCCAGGGATTGATCACGATGGGCTTTTCACAGATCGCGTCGGCGCCGATTCGAAGCGCCAGACGGATGTGGGCATCGTGCAGGTGATTCGGAGAACAGATGCTGACGTAATGCACCCGATCTTCTTCGGAACGTCGGCGAAGCTTTTCGAGATGGCGGTCGAATCGCTCGAATTCCGTGAAGAAACTCACGTCGCGGAAGTAGTGATCGAGTACGCCGACGGAATCATGCGGATCGCAGGCGGCGACAAGCGTGTTGCCTGTATCCTGTATCGCTTTGAGATGCCGAGGAGCGACGTACCCGGCAACGCCGGTGATGGCGAAGTTTTTCAACGAATCAGGAATCACCGAACATTTTCTGTGCTTCTTTCCTGAGCGCTTCCAGTCTCATTTCCGATTCCATATCGCCTTTCAGTTCCAACAGCGGATTCAAAACCTGATAAATCAGCTCCCAGTTCAAAGTGTTTCTTTGCATAAAAATGACACTTCGAACGTCCACCCAGTCGATATCTCGGCCAGCGAAGACCTTCAGTACGATAAGATCCTCAGCCGAACACGTTCTGATAACTTTGTCCTTTGCATACTCATACAAAGAGGATCGCCCGATGATTTCTTCTTCGAACGGGAATCCACCAAGCGCAACATCGCATGTATATCCGCTCGCTGACGATAACAATACGACACGATTCTTCATAGCGAATTCGGGCATACCTTCCATTCGGGGTTGATAATACTGAAGAAGCTCATTTATGTAGTACTCTTCATTACCGAAACCAGTAAAGATCGTCAAGTCCGCATCACGAGTAGTTCGCTGTTCACCCCAACGAAGCACCGCAAGTCCTCCTATGAAACAGTGTTTCCATTTCCTTCTCAGGCAGAATTCCTGAATATCCAAAGCTGCATTGAGTAATTCTCTCATTTCGTCAACTTCTGAAAGAGTCGTTGTTGCTCTATGAGACCGGAGCTCGTCCACCGTGAGTGAGAAACATCAAATGGTACTATCAAACCATCCACTGCGTTAAGAAATCTTCCAAGCTCATCCGGCTGAGCGTAACGTTCATATTTCTCACGCTCCAGTATCGGCCCAATCTCTTTCCAGGTTTCTATCCACCGAAGTATGCGTTCGCGTTCCGTCATTTCACCGCTCATGCACGATCTCCATCAGATAACCACCATATCCATTCTTCTTCATCGGCTCGGCGAGTTGTGCAAGGTGTTCTTTCGAAATGTATCCCATGCGATACGCGACTTCTTCCGGGCAGCCGATCTTCAGCCCCTGCCGCTCCTCGATCGTTTCTATGAAGGATGAAGCCTGAAGAAGGGATTCGTGTGTTCCCGTGTCTAACCATGCCGTTCCCCTGCTCATCGTAATCACGTTCAACTTGCCGGCATCGAGATAGCGGCGGTTCAGGTCGGTGATCTCCAACTCGCCGCGTGCCGAAGGCTTCAAATCCCTTGCGACCGCAGGAGCGTCCGCATCGTAGAAGTACAAACCCGGCACTGCGTAGTGCGATCGTGGGTTCTTCGGCTTCTCCTCAATGGAGAACGCTTTGCCGCTCACATCGAACTCCACGACACCATAGCGTTCCGGATCGCGGACATAATATGCGAAGATCACACCGCCGTCGGTCAGAGTCGCTGCCTGCTGGACAGTGACGGCGAAGTTCGAACCATAAAACAGATTATCGCCAAGAATGAGGCATGAGGGATTCCCCGCTATAAAAGATTCCCCGATGATGAACGCCTGTGCAAGCCCCTCCGGTCGAGGTTGCTCTGCATAGCTGAAGCTGATACCGAACTGCTCGCCGCTCCCAAGTAATTGCTGAAAACGCGGCAGATCGGTTGGTGTACTGATGATAAGAATATCTCTAATCCCGGACAGCATCAATGTCGTCAGCGGATAATAGATCATCGGCTTGTCGTATATCGGAAGCAGCTGCTTGCTCACGAC
>CAYUWG010000078.1:0-15126 GCA_964448285.1 uncultured Chromatiales bacterium | reverse complement strand
GTTCGTTCCGATTCGTCTCGGCGTACCCAAATCCGGTGTCGGGACAGACTGGCTATTATGCGACGGTCTCCTGGTCGCAGGAACGCGAAGCCCCTACAACGCTTGACTTACTCGATCTCGCAGGACGTAACATCATGCGCATCCACGAAGGCAGTGGTACCGGCCGGCAAACTGTAACGTTCGGTACGCAAGGTGTCGAGAGTGGGGTGTACATGCTTCGGCTTTCTGTAGGAAATGCATCCCGCACACGACTACTTACCGTCGTGAAGTAAACCGTGCGCGCCTATTCCCAAAAGGAAATCGCGTGAGAAACATGAGGGCAAGGATTCTTGCTTGTATGACGCATATCCAACCGCTGAACAATGGCAACCACAAAGGGTAGCCCTTACTGAATCGGATGAGAATTCAACCAGCCTTGATAGGTGCATGATTCCCTCCTTCGATAGAAGCCCGGCACATAGCCGGGTTTCTTTTTTCACACGAAAGAGCTTTCCCTATTTTGCGCCCGATTTATGAACGCATCACGACTCTTCTCGCAAAGAATCTTTCTTGTCGCCCTCATCCTCGTCGTTCTGATGCTCAAGTATCAACTCCTTCGAGCGGGATTTTACTTTTTCAACATCGACTTCTATACGGATGTCGAGACCGACGCTGTTCTTTCATCGTTCGTGAACGGGATGCGGTTCGATCTCGCAGCGATACTGCTGCTGAACAGCCCTGTGTTAATCCTCTATCTCTTTCCCGGACCTCAGGTTCGATACCGGTGGTTTCGTTTGGCCGTGTTCATCATGTTTTTCATTCTGAATCTCGTCGCCCTGCTGCTCAACGTCGCGGAGTATGGATACTTCAGCACCGTGCAGCGACGCCTGATGTTCGAACCTTATACGATGTTGCCCGATCTCGTTCGCTCACTCCCTGGATTGATTGCCGGACATATTCTTCTGACACTCCTTTTTCTCGCGCTCACCATTCTTCTCTACCTAAGCTCGAAGAAATTGATCACCTGGAGTGAGAGCCGGTTTCCGTTTCAGCACAGATGGCTCAAGGATTCAGTTTGGTTCGTTCTTTCCATCATGCTGATGGTAATCGGAATCCGCGGAGGATTGCAGCTAAAACCTCTGCGGCAATCGAACGCCTTCACGACTTCGCACGTCGCATCAGGCTATCTCACATTGAACACTACCTACACGGTAATTCGAAGCTACTTTCAGCCGGCATTGGAAGAATACCGATTCATGCAGGAAGACGAGGCATTAAATATCACACGAAGCCTTCTGTTCACCGCAAAGGAATCCATCATCGATCCGCAATTCCCTTTTTATCGTAAGCTGACACACACTGAACCTGCGGAGTTTCGGAACGTCGTCATCTTCATTATGGAAAACTGGACAGCCGGGTATGTCGGTTGCCTTGGAGGAAAGGAACCCAACACTCCGTTCTTCGACAGTCTTTCCGCTGAAGGAATGCTCTTCACGAATTTCCTCGCGAACGGACAACGATCGATCGAAGCAGTCCCCAGTATTCTCACGTCCATCCCCGGACTATATCCCTCTTCACTTATCGGATCGAAGGCGGAAATGAATCGCATGGCCGGTTTGGGAGAACTGCTTCAGAGGCATGGTTACTCTACCTCCTTTCATCATGGGGCTTCCGTTGGCTCTATGGGCTTCGATGCGTATGCACGTATCGCGGGCTTCTACCAGTATTTCGGCATGGAGGATTTCCCTAATGTCACGGCAGACGAGACGAATGGAAGCTGGGGCGTGCACGATGAGCCTTTCTTTCTCGATGCACTCCGGCGCATCGAGCGCATGCCGAGGCCGTTTTGCTCCGTCATCTTTTCCATCTCATCACACGATCCGTATGACATCCCATCTTATCGGCAGAAGCAGTTTGAACAAATTCCCTTCGGCTTCAACCGCTCGCTTCAGTATTCAGACTTCAGCATCGGGCAGCTTATCCGCGAAGCCAAATCGAAGCCATGGTTCGATAGCACCGTCTTCATCATCACGGCTGATCATACGCTCTACTCGGCAAGAGGAAACATGCACGCTGCTTTCCACATCCCGACGCTCATCTATGCGCCCGGCCTCGTCGCGAAGCAACGGTTCGAGCGTGTCGCATCGCACGTCGATTTGATGCCGACTCTTATCGACCTCCTGAAAATCCCCGTCTCGCATGCATCATTCGGATCATCTCTTCTGAGCGACAGCAGTGAGCGATTTGCAGTCGTTCGTTTCGGCCCCCACTTCGGTCTGTTCAGCGACTCGCTCGTCCTTATCCACGACACAGAAAAAATTGTCGGGCTCTTCGAGTACAGAAGCGATCCACTGCATAAGAGGAATCTCATGCAAGAGCGTTCTGATGTTGCGCGACGTATGGAGCGCAAGCTTCTCGCGTATGTGCAGACTGCAACTCATGCGGTTGCACAAGATCGGATCCATCCCCGTTGAATTCATCATGAACACTCTTGGGAAAATAGTTACCTTGCGCCAGCAGATGTCCAGGAGAAATGCCCTTCATATCGCTTCGTAGCACCGCTTCTCACATTTTTTTTCTTGTCCTGCTTGGGATTCATTCACAATCGGCAGATGCAAACATTTTCGCCGAGTATCTTGGAAGCGAACCGATCATTACATCAGAGCAAAGGCTCGTTGCGCACGGTTTCTATCGGGTAGATGGGCTTATCCGCGATGTTACCGGGAGAATTCGGCATGATGTGAAGTTCGTCTCGCGTTCCGGAAATGTCACATCGTTCTTTCGTGAATCCGGCATCTCATTGGTCTTTGCCCGACTGAACGGAAACCAATCGTATGCGGAAGCGACATCTGCATCGGTACAGGCGAGTCCTTCCTCTATCGAATCGCTCCATCGAATGGACATTGAATTTGAGGGTGTGAATCCCCATGTCACAATCCTGACGCTCGATGAAGGCTCTCCAGTGCGGGCTTATTCTCCAACACACCCGGATGGATACATGAGTCTCTCGTCAACGTCCCTTCTCTATGAACAACTCTATCCCGGCATCGACCTGCTGTTTCGCATTGAAGACGGTGGTTTGAAGTATGAATTTCATCTCTCACCCGGCGCCGATCCTTCCTGTATCAAGCTTCGATATGATGGTGCAACGGATTTTCACCTTACGAACGATGGCGACATTCTTGCACGGACATCACTCGGACAGATCACGGATAAACATCCTTTCGGATTGCAAGGAAACACCGTAATTCCAATGCGCTTCATCCGCGATGGGTACACACTCAGCTTCGATCTTGAACTATACGATAACACGCAGCCGCTGATCATCGACCCGTACCTGCAATGGTCGTCGTTTTTCGGTGGTTCGACGTCGGATTATGCGCGCGCCGTTGCCATCGATGCCAGTGGCAGCGTTTTCATAACGGGCTATACCGCAAGTGTGAATTTCCCGGTGTCCCCCGGTGCGTATCAGGGAAAGAACGCCGGCAGTCTCGATGCGTTTGTCATGCGCTTGAATCCCGCGCGTGCCTTACAGTGGGCGACGTACTTCGGCGGCTCAGATCAGGACGAGTCGCGCAGCATCACCATAGATCGCAGCGGATTCATTGTCATTGCGGGAAATAGTTCGAGCACGGATCTTTCCGTTACGGCGGGCGTCGCACAACCGACTAACAATGGAAAGAGCGACGTGTTCATCGCAAAGCTTGACGGCTCGGGACGGCGAGTGTGGTGCACTTATCTCGGAGGAAGTTTTTCGGATGAATGCAACGGTGTTGCCGTGGACAGCCAGGGCGACGTCGTCGTAACGGGCGGATCGTACAGCACGAATTTTCCGGTCACGAAGAACGCATTCCAAACGAGCAACGCAGGAGACTTCGATGCATTCATTGCGAAACTCAGTGCGAACGGCGCTTTCGTCTGGGGAAGCTACTGTGGAGGTTGGAGTATGGATTACTCCAACAGCCTTGCCATCGATGCTTCGGATAACATCGTGATCACGGGTCAGACGGAGAGCACGAACTTCCCGGTTTCAAAAGACGCCTATCAGCAGAAATACGGCGGCGGCGCATTCGATGTGTTTCTCGTGAAATTCAACTCGTCCGGAACTCGCCTGTGGAGTACGCTCTTCGGAGGAAATAAAGAAGACGCAGCGACACACGTCATTACGGATCCCTCTGGGAATCATGTGGTTTGTGGTCAAACCGAAAGCCTTGGATTACCCGTCACCAAAGAGGCGAAGCAAGGAAATGCTGCCGGTCTGCTCGATGCGTTCATCGCGAAGTTCGACGAGAAAGGCGCATTGTCGTGGTTCCGTTATTACGGCGGGACACGCAACGATTATGCAACGTCAATGGGTGTCGATGGTGAAGGAAACATTGCAATCACGGGATATACCGAGAGTCTCGAATTACAGATGACTGCCAATGCGCACCAGGGGAAACATGCAGGCCTGCAGGACGCTTACGTCGCTCGGTTCAATAGCGAAGGCCGGCGATTATGGTCGTCCTATTTCGGTGGTAACGACCAAGACATCGGATATGGTCTCGCTGTTACGGAATCCGGAAATGCCTTTGTCGTCGGCTCGACGGGTTCGAGAAATTTCCCGACAATCGGAAGCCCATTGCAGAAGGAAAAATCCGGTTACACCGATGCGTTCCTTCTTCGAATCATTTTTGACGAAGTCGTCGCGAATGCCGGACCGGACACGGTCATCTGCATAGGTTCTTCAGCGACAATCGGTCGTGCGACGAAGGGAGGACGAGAACCGTACGTCTTTTCGTGGCAACCTTCGACAGCGCTTAGTTCAGCTTCCATCGAACAGCCCGTTGCTGCGCCAAAGAAAACCACGACCTACGTCTTGACCATTCGCGATGCAGAAGGAACGGCGTCTTCTGACTCCGTCACGGTGGAAGTGCGCTCGCAGCCCGTCGCGTATGCAGGAAATCCCGTGACGATCTGCACGGGTGGTCAGGTACAACTTGTAGGAACAGGTCGGGGAGGTTTAAGCCCCTATTGGTTTACATGGAGTCCGCCGGACGGATTGAATTCTCAGGACACACAGAATCCGATAGCCGCACCGGAAAAAACGACGAAGTACATTCTCACGGTTCGCGATAAAAACGGATGTGTCGGCAAGGATACGATAACAGTCATCGTATTGCCGTCGGTGGTTGCCGATGCGGGAGCCGACGCCGTTATCTGCCAGGGCGCTTCAACGACACTTGGTGGAGAAGTCACCGGCGGACAACCACCGTATCAGTTTCTATGGAGTCCTGCTTCCGGACTCAGCGACATCAAGGCGCAAAGACCCGTCGCCACACCGGACTCAACGACACGGTATATCCTTACAGCAACGGATTCAAAAGGATGTAAGGCGCTCGATACCGTACTTATCCGGGTTAATCCATCGGCAACGATCGTGGACGTCGGTGATGACATTCGGATTTGTGAAGGTGAATCCATTCGGCTTGGCGGGAGACCCGTGCAGGGGAAACCACCGTTTCGCTATGCATGGATTCCCGCAAAGGGATTGAACGTCACGGATGTACCGACACCGATCGCATCACCCACAATCACGACATCATATGTCGTCTCCGTGATCGATGCGAACGGATGCGGAGGTCGCGATACCATCACCGTAACGGTTGTTCCGAAACCACTCGTCGATGCAGGTGCGAACGTCAACATGTGCGAAGATTCAAGTTCACCCATCGGCAATCCGGCAACCGGCGGTGTACCACCATACACCTATGCATGGACTCCGGCCACGGGGTTGAACGATCCCACTGTCGCGACTCCCGTTGCATCACCGAAAGCAACGACGAAATACTCGGTGCTTGTCACCGATGCGAATGGCTGTAGCGCGACAGCATCGACAACGGTAACCGTACACTCAGTGCCGCGAGTCACTGTCGATCCGAATGTCTCGATCTGCAGAGGCTCGAGAAGGAAGATCACCTCGACCGTAAAGGGCGGCAAAGGGCCGTTCCGTTACGAGTGGCTTCCGAGGAATGGACTCAATCAATATGACATTCCTTCACCGGTCGCTTCTCCGGACCAAACGACGCTATACATCGTGACAGTAATCGATGCGAACGGCTGCCGCAGTACGGATTCGATTCGCATAACCGTGCGACCTTGCGATAAATCCGATGCAGGCCCTGATGTTGACATGTGCCGCGATACGGAAGTCACACTCGGTGGAGCGTTTCCGTTTCCTGCAAACGAACCGAGATTCTTCTGGTCGCCATCGACAGGGTTGAGTTCTCCTATCGTTGCAAAACCCATCGCTTCTCCCAAGCAAACCACGACCTATATTCTCAAAGTGACGAACACCTTCGGGTGCGAAGATTTCGATACCGTGACCGTCCGAGTCTCACCCGGACCGACTCCGAATGCAGGGCCGCCGGTATCGATCTGCGAAGGCGGGAGCGCTCAAATAGGAAGGCCAGCTTCGGGAGGAGTTCCGCCTTATTACTATTCGTGGACTCCATCGGCAGGGCTTTCCGACCCAAATAAAGCACAGCCGTTCGCCGCGCCGAAATCGACAGTCACTTACACAGTAGTCGTAACCGATGCGAATGGATGTACGGGGTCAGAAAGTGTCATCGTAACAGTGCATCCGCTGCCTTCCATTCAATTGCCAAAGGAAGTTGCAATCTGTGAAGGATTCAGTGCGACGCTGACGGCCGACGCCTCCGGTGGCAAGGGACCATTTTCTTTTTCATGGTGGCCGCAAACAGCGCTCGATAAACACACGATCGCAAGACCGAAAGCGACACCGCTTCGTTCGACCTCGTACGTCGTGACTGCACGAAACGCAACGGGGTGTGTATCATCCGACACCGTTCTTGTTCGCGTGTACCCATTGCCTGCCCCGGTCATTCGTGCATCGGGTACCGTCACCATTTGCGACGGCGAGTCGGTGCAGCTCACGTCGGATCGTATCCACTCCAAGTACGAATGGTCAAACGGCTCACGCTCACAGACGATAGAAGTCAATAAGAGCGGAACGTATCATCTCGTGGTAGAAGATGAACATGGCTGTCGCGGCAAGTCGAACGAAATCACGGTCACAGTCAATCCGCGTCCCATTGCGCGTATCACGATGAAAGGCGCAACGACGATTTGCGAAGGTGACGAAGTAGAACTCGACGCAGGGAAAGGCTTCTCACAATACCAATGGTCAACCGGCGAAACGACGCGAAGCATCCGTGCACGAAAGTCAGGGTCTTATCATGTGACCGTTGCAAATGCATCGGGCTGCACGGCACGTTCCGATGAAGAAACGATCGTCGTTCGACCAAGGCAGATTGCATCCATCACAGCGCTTCGGGATACGCTCATTGCATCGCCTGCTTCGGACTATCAATGGATGAAAGATGGCAAACCCGTTCGCGGTGCAACGGCACAACGCCTCATCGCTTCGGAGTCCGGGCTTTATTCCGTGAGAGTCGGGAATACCGAGGACTGCCCTTCCACATCAGAGAGTGCGCGAATCACGTTTGGCCAAGCAGTCGTTTCCATCGGAAAGATCGAGAGCACACCCGGCAGCAAGGTGTTCATTCCATTGAAACTCACGAAAGAATCCAACATCGAGCGCAGTGGAGCAACGAGCTTCACGGCAACACTCCGCATTAAAAAAAAAGTCTTCTCAATCCTGACTTCGACGGCGATCGTTCGTGAGACCGGCGACGATATACTCGTAACGATTCGGGGACGTTACTTTACCGGTTCGAAGACGCTGACGCACATCGAAGCACGTATTGCAAGCGATGCGAAGGGGACGATTCCCGTTCACGTAGAGGAATTCAAGTGGATCGATGGTCTCGTGCGCACGCAGACGAAAGACGGTTCCGTCTTTGTGAAGAGCACGGACGGTAAAAAGAAATCTCGATAGCGTAATGGTGAAACAAGGGAAGACGTATCACCTGACGCTCAGGGACATCGCCTGTTCGTTGCGTTCTTTCCACTGACGGGTAAGCATACTCTTGCTGTCGAACTTCAGGGCACGGTCAAAGTACCTCGAGGCTTCCTGATATCTTTCAGCCTGATGAAGGATGATACCTCGATTCGTGAGAGCGTTGACATACATCGTGTTCAAGCCATCGATCAACCGGCCTGTGCGGTTGAACGGACGATAGGCGAAATCATCCCAAACTTTTTCGTCGAATGAAGGCAAGTTCGTGTCCTTGTAAAGCCGCAATGCAAGCCCTTCGGGAATTCTCTGATATCCCGGTGCAAGATGCTTCTCCATTTCGATCGTGAAATAGACCGGATGGTCCGCGTAGTTCTTTTCGACGAAGCTATTGATCATGTCGTTGTATCGCAGCTCGATCTCTTCGGGATTATATGGGAGTTCGTGCTCGAACTTGTCCAACTCCTGCAGGAAAAGACGAATCTCCGTCTCGGATCGTCGATAGAACTGCGGGTAGTTATTCCTGATCTGTTCAAGATACCACGACCGGCGCAGCAACTCCTTGTCGATGACGACGACTTCCGTTCGTACGCCTTCAACATGTTGATAGTAGTAGGACGCCGAAAGCCAGTAGTCCCACTGATAGGAAAGAACGATCGCATGAGGCTTCAGCGAGTTGAACATGTTCATCGTGTAATCTTCCACGAGATAGTTATCCCGTTCCGATACCCGGCCGAATGTCGCACCGGCAGACGCGCCGATGAACACGACGGCAATGGCAACGACATGGATTGGTCGAAGTGTTTTCACCACGCCTATCAGTGCTGAAAGACCGTACGCTGCCCAAATTCCCGCAACGATGTAGGCGAGAAGGAAATACGAATCGATATCGTGAATATCGTAATTGATGGAGTACGCCACGCATGTCATGAAGAGAATGGCGAGAAGCCATCCCGTTCTGCTATTGCGTATGAAAGCGTACACCAATCCAACCACGACAAGAAGAACTCCGACATACGCGAATTCACCCGGAAAACTTGAGATGAAATACTCGAACTGGCGTTTCGCGGCTTCCGTGCTGGAAAATATCCAGACTCGGTATTGCTTCCCTGAAACGTGCCAGAGGAACCGCTCCCAGGTTTGAGGATTTCCCCAGTTCAACACCGGTTCGGATGAAGCCCTGAGAGGCAGATAGAGATACGGCAACAAGCCGAGAGCGAATGGTGGAATGCCGGATAGGAGTTTCTTCCATGACTGTGATTTGAATCCGAAGGTGCGGAAGAACAAATACAGAAAGCCCGGCACGACCAGAATCGTAGTCATGTGATTCGTGAACGACAGGCCTGCTACGAAGCAGAACGCAAACCATCTTCGCCCACTGAACGCGGCAACACTCTGTTGAGGCATTGCCCGCAACGCCGTGAAAAGGAGCAGCGCGATGAAGAAGATATGGAGCGAATAGACTTCAATCGAGAGTGCCGTACTCCAGAACGTTTCAGACAGGCCGATGAACATCGCACCGAATGCTGCAAGCGTTAACCGGATTGAGTCAGGGATGACATGGACAACGCTCTGTTGCGTGCCTTTCTGTTTCGATTTCTGAGATCGTCCCGCGGGCTTGCTATGGTGGGCAAGCAAATCCCAAAGAACGAACACGAATATCCCAACCGCCAGAGCGCAGAGGAATGCGGATAACACATTCAGGCTGAAGATCACGCTTCCCAACGGAAGACGAGACCACAAACCGGCCAGCATCGTAAAGAGAGGATAACCCGTGGGATGCGCGATGCCGAAAGTATAAGCCACAGCCGAAAGCTCACCTGAATCGATGAACTGAACCGACGGCGCAATCGAACCGAGATACACGACGAATGATACGACAGCGCATCCCAACGCTAAGAGCCGCACCGTCTTCTTATCGATTGTCACAGCGATGACCCGTTACCCATCGTGATTGAAAGGAAGTAATCTTCAAGAGAGCGGCGCGGGGCAAACGAGGATACGCGGATGCCTTTGTTCACGAGCGCAGCGTTGCAATCGGCCAGCGCGCTCACCGGCATCGAGCATACGATCTCCGCACGTTCCGTCCGTACTTCCGATACACCATCGATTGCGTTGATTACCTCCAGCGCCGTATCGAGCGGTTCCGCGTGAATTCGCACCGTGACCGTCTCGCGATTGAGCAACGTTGCGACCTCACCTTCAACGATCAATTTCCCCAGATGGAGGATGCACATGCGCGTCGCAACCAATTCGATTTCGTTGAGCAAGTGTGAGGAAAGGAAGATTGTCATATCGTGATCTCGATTCAGCGTGAGAATCAGGTCGCGCACCTCCTTCATTCCGTATGGATCGAGTCCGTTCGTCGGTTCGTCGAGCACGAGGAATTTCGGTTGAGCTAACAGCGCTTGCGCGATTCCGAGGCGTTGCTTCATCCCATGCGAGTATGCTTTGACACGATCACGTTCCCTGCCCTTCAAACCGACGATTTCAAGCACTTCAGCGATCCGCTTGTGATTCACTTCTCCATAAAGCGCAGAGATGATTTCAAGATTCTTCTGACCCGAGAGGTAGTTGTAAAAATCCGGACGCTCGACGAGTCCGCCGACGTGTTGCAGGACGCTTCTGTCTTTCGACACGTCCTTTTCGAAAAGCGTCACTCGCCCCGCTGTCGGCTGAATGAGTGAAAGCGCCATGCGAATCGTCGTGCTCTTTCCTGCCCCATTCGGACCGAGGAATCCGTAGATGTCGCCGCGCCGCACTTCGATGTTCAGGTCATCGACGGCAGTGCGTTTCCCGAATCGTTTCGTCAAGCCCTCAGTTCGAAGGATACTCTCACTCATATCGCGTTACCTCATGCATTTGCGTAGCGTTTCTCCATCACGACGTGACCTCGCTTCACGATGGTGCTCAGGTGGTTCACACCGAAGTGATAAAGGATACGCTGGTAATTCGGTACATCGAAGATGAGCAAGTCCGCCTGCTTTCCGACTTCGATACTCCCGATCGTGTCGGAGCGCTCAATCGCTGCAGCGGCATTGAGCGTCACGGAGGTAATCACTTCTTCGATCGTCATTCCCATGCGCATCGCAGCAAGGCTCATCATGAGTTGGATATTTTCGCTCATGCATGAACCGGGGTTCATATCCGTCGCAATAGCCACGGGCAGACCTGCGTCGATGAGTCGAGGCGCATCAGGAAACGGTTCGCCGAGAAAAAGCGAAACACCCGGAAGCAGCGTTGCAATCGTGCCGGATTCCTTCAGCCTTTGAATACCTGTTTCGCTAACCTGGTCGAGATGATCGGCAGAGATTGCGCCGTGCTTCGCTGCAAGCTCCGCACCCCGGCATGAGGTGATCTGGTCGGCATGAACACGCACTCCAAACTCCAAGTCTGTGGCCGCGCGTAATATCTCATCCGCTTCTTCGTATGTGAACGCCGTCTTTTCGACAAAGACATCGCAGTATTCTGCGAGTTCTCTTTCTGCGACTTCTGGAAGCATACGCCTGACGATGAGATCGACATATTCCGACCGTCGCTCTCTGTATTCCGGAGGAACGGTATGCGCACCAAGAAATGTCGGGACGATCTCGACAACGTGAAGCGATTGGAGTTCGCGCATGACCTCGAGCATCTTGATTTCGTTTTCGAAATCCAATCCGTACCCGCTCTTGATTTCAACCGTCGTCGTGCCGAATGTCAAAAGGCTGTCGAGCCGATGAAGAGCATGCTCGATCAGTTCGACGTGTGAAGCGCTTCGGGTCGCCTTTACGGTGGTGATGATCCCTCCGCCCGACTGCGCGATCTGCGCATACGTTTCGCCGGCAATCCGTCGGGCAAACTCCGCTTCCCTCGCACCTGCGAACACGAGATGTGTATGCGAATCGATAAAACCCGGCAATACCGTTTTTCCCGTTGCGTCAATTACCTGCTCCGCCTCGGAAAGCATGATGTCATCGGTTTTCCCGATGAAGACGATCTTGCCGTCCTTTATCCCGATAGCATCATCGTCGGTTACTCCGATGTCACGCATGTTGCTGCCGGCTTTGTACCGTTTGCCATGCGCATTCACCGTGACGAGTTGTCCGATGTTGTAAACGACTACGTCCACTACTTCACAACCTTCAGGTGAAGTTCATCGAGTTGTGCATCAGAAACCGGCGAGGGAGAATTGTCCATCAGCGATGAAGCGCTTGTCGTTTTCGGAAAGGCCATGACTTCACGAATCGAACTGATGCCGCAGAGAATCGCAACCATGCGGTCGAGTCCGAGCGCGATCCCTCCATGCGGCGGCGCCCCGTAGCGGAATGCATCGATCAGGAATCCGAATTTCTCCTTGATCTCTTCTTCGCTGAGTCCGAGGATGGAAAAGATTTTCGACTGCAATGCGCTGTCGTGAATGCGAATGCTGCCGCTGCCGATTTCATTGCCGTTCCACACGAGGTCGTAGCAATCGGAGCGCACGTCGGAGGGATTCGTATCGAGCTTCGGGATATCCTCGGCTTTCGGTCCTGTGAAAGGATGATGTTCCGCGAAGTACCGTCCTTCCTTTTCATCGTATTGAAAGAGCGGGAAATCGACAACCCACAGAAGCGCGTGTTTTGCGGGATCGACGAGACCCCGCGCTCGCGCAACTTCGACGCGAAGCGTACCCATCGCCGTCCACACGGATCGCTTGTCCATTCCTGCGCCGATCAACATCGCATCGCCGTCGCCTGCACCCGTCGTCATTCGAAGTTGTTGGAAAATTTCCGGTGAAAGGAACTTTGCGATGGGAGATTGCACGTCACCTTCTGAAAACTTCATCCAGGCAAGGCCGCCTAAACCAAGCTCCTTCGCACGCTCGGAAAGTTCATCCAATTGTTTTCTACTCAAGCTTGCTCCGCCCTCCACCACGAAGCCGGAGATTGCACCGCCACGTTGTGCGACATCGGCAAACACTTTGAAGCCGCCGTTGACGAATGCCACATTGAGCGTATGCAATTCCATTCCAAACCGCAGGTCGGGTTTGTCGCTTCCATAGCGTTCGAGCGCTTCGAAGTAATCCATACGAGGCAGCGGCGTTCTCAATGCAAAGCCCTCCAACTCCTGGAGTACCGACTGCATGAACCCTTCGATGACGTTGAAGACATCTTCGCGCGTTACGAACGACATTTCCAGATCGATTTGGGTGAACTCCGGCTGACGGTCTGCTCGGAGATCTTCATCGCGAAAGCACTTGACGATCTGTACGTAGCGATCCAGACCGGCAACCATGAGCAACTGCTTGTATGTCTGCGGTGATTGTGGGAGTGCGTAAAACTTTCCGGGATGCACCCTGCTCGGTACGAGATAGTCCCGCGCACCTTCCGGTGTGCTCTTCATCAGCACCGGCGTTTCGATTTCGACGAACTGGCGGCCGTCGAAATATCGATGCACGATCTGATAGAGCTTGTGACGAAGCAGGAGATTGCGTTGAAGGATCGGACGACGCAGATCGAGGTAGCGATACTTGAGCCGCAGGTCTTCGAAGGCATCGATTTCGTCTCGCACTTCGAACGGAGGCACTTCTGCGCGATTGAGGATTTCGAGATTCGTCGAAGCTACTTCAATCTCTCCGGTGGGCATTGCCGGGTTGACCATTCCATCAGGTCGATTCCGCACGATGCCGGTAACGGAAATGACGAACTCCGAGCGAAGTTCTTTCGCTTCTTCGCGAAGTTGTTCATTCGCATCCGATGTAAAGACGACTTGCGTGATGCCATAGCGGTCACGCACGTCGATGAAGATCATACCCCCGAGATCGCGGCGACCGTGCACCCAACCGTTCAACGTGACGGTCTCGCCGACGTGCGAAGCTCTCAGAGCGCCGCACGTATGTGTTCGTTGTGTAAATACCATATCTGAATTTTCATGAAAACGAGTTACAGGCCGCTGAAATATACTCAAGCCGGAAAGAATTCATTCGTGCGCGACGCCGGTTCTGCACTGTCGGATAGGTTTTATCCTATGCCGTATCGCCGTGGGAGTGTATTTTGCTTCGCGTCAGGATAACGAACGCCTCGATCAAAGACAGCAGCAACCATGAATACGAAAACTCCAGAAGTCAAAGAAGATCTTTCCCCGGAACAAGTTCCAGCAACTCTACCCGTCCTTCCGTTGAGGGACGTCGTCATCTACCCCTACATGATTTTCCCGGTGCTCGTCGGTCGGGATTCATCGATTCAGGCTATTACCACTTCCATCGAAGCGGACAAGCTTCTCTTCGTTTGCACCCAACGGGAGCCTGGAGATGATGAACCATCGCCGGAAGCGATGTACAATCATGGAACCGTCGCGAAGGTGCTCCAGGTGCTCAAGCTCCCGAACGGTTTGATGAAGGTGCTTGTGGACGGATTGTTTCACGCACGTGTTGAGGCATTCGAACCGCAACCGGGTCCATTCCTTCGTGCTCGCATTCAAGTGGTTCAGGAAAAACTTCGGACTTCGACAAAGCTGCTTGCGCTTGTTCGCCAGATGGATACGCTCTTCGAATCGTATGTCAAGTTCAATCGCAACATCCCGAACGAAACGCTCATCGGCTATGAAGGCCTCGATGATCCGATGCGTAAGCTGTTCTACGTCGCCTCGAGTTTACTCGTCCCGGTCAACGTGAAGCAAGCGATTCTCGATCAGGAGCGTTTCGAGACTCAGGTCTATGAGCTTATCCGCGTTTTGAGAAATGAAATCGACATCATGAAGATCGAGATGGAAATCGATGACAAGGTACATTCGAACATCCAGCAATCGCAGAGGAAGTACTTCATTCAGGAACAGATCCGGATTCTCCAGCAGGAATTGGGTGAGGAAGATGAATACCTTTCACCGGACATCGGAGAACTCAAGCAGCGTATCGAGTCGTCGCTCCTGCCGGAGCCAGTTCGCGCGAAAGCGATGGAGGAGATGGACAAGCTGCGTCGCATGCCTTCGCTATCACCCGAAGCAACCGTCTCCCGCAATTATCTCGATTGGATTGTCGGTCTTCCGTGGGGAGTGTGCTCGGAGGATAATCTTTCCGTCAAACACGCCGATGAAGTCCTCGATGCCGATCACTTCGGATTGAAGAAGCCGAAGGACAGGATTTTGGAGCACATCGCGGTGCTCAATCTCGTGCGTGAAATGAAAGGACAGATTCTCTGTTTCGTCGGACCTCCGGGAGTCGGGAAAACTTCGCTCGGCAAATCCATCGCACGCGCGCTCAACAGGCAGTT
>CAYUWG010000077.1:0-15498 GCA_964448285.1 uncultured Chromatiales bacterium | reverse complement strand
GAAAACACGAAGATGCGTCCACGACCCGCTGAAGGAGTTCATGGCGCACTACGCCACGTCGGAATCGACTGTGCCTGCGCGTGCAACGGAAGCCCGCACCATCGAAGAGCGGCTCAAAGCGCGGATCATCGACGGAAACGCGATCGGACTTTCGGCCGACCTCGATGAAGCGATGACGCAATACACGCCACTGCAGATCATCAACGACGTTCTTCTCGACGGTATGAAAACGGTCGGCGAGCTTTTCGGGTCGGGACAAATGCAGCTTCCGTTCGTGTTGCAATCGGCGGAAACGATGAAAACGGCAGTGTCGTATCTCGAACCGTTCATGGATAAAGTGCAGGACACGAAGAAAGGGACGATGGTTCTCGCAACGGTGAAAGGCGACGTGCACGACATCGGAAAAAATCTCGTCGATATCATCCTGACGAACAACGGCTATTCCGTCATCAACCTCGGGATCAAGGTTCCGATAGAGTCGATGTTGAACGCCGCCGAATCGCATCGCGCCGACGCCATCGGCATGAGCGGCCTGCTCGTGAAATCGACGGTGATCATGAAAGAGAATCTCGAACTCATGGAACATCGCGGCATTCATACCCCTGTCGTCCTTGGCGGCGCAGCGCTCACGCGCCGGTACGTGGAGCAAGACCTTCGCAGTGTGTATTCGGGAGCGCTCTCCTATGCGAACGATGCATTCGACGGGCTTGCGTTCATGGAAGAGATCACGACGGGTACGTCGAAGAAAGCGACGGTCGTGCGCGAGCGCGTTACATCCGGGCAGGAGGCGAAAATGCTGGATGCCGAATCATCGGAAGGTGTTCGCTCCGCTGTTGCGCGGGACGTCCCAATTCCGTCAACGCCCTTCTTCGGTTCGAAGGTTGTCCTGAACACGCCGATAGAGAAGGTGTATGAGTACATCAACGAAGTTGCGCTCGTCCGCGGTCAATGGCAGGTTCGAAGAGGAACCCAGAGCGAAGCTGATTACAGGAGAATGTTGGAACACGAGATTCTTCCTGCACTGACGGAATTGAAGCTCAAAGCGAAGCGCGAACGCATACTGCAACCGGCTGTCGTCTATGGGTATTTCCCTTGCCAATCCGAGGGGAACGACCTCATCATCTACCGCCCGAAGGATTTATCCGACGAAGCGCTTTCAAGCCAATGGCCCCGAACGGATTACGAGCAGGACGAACTTCTCGAATGGCAGCGGTTTCGCTTCCCGAGGCAAAGCGCCGATCGCCGTTTGTGCATCGCGGATTTCTTCGCTCCGGTTGGCAGCGGTCGTATCGACGTCTGCGCGTTCCACGTCGTCACGATGGGAGAAGCGGCTTCGAAACACACGGCGGAGCTTTTTCAGGCGAACCGTTACCGGGAATACCTCTTCCTTCACGGATTGAGCGTCGAATGTGCGGAAGCGCTTGCGGAGTACTGGCACAAAGCCATTCGCGAAGAATTGGGGATTGCCGGCAAAGATGCGTCGGAGATCAAAAAGCTGTTCGCCCAAGGCTATCAAGGCTCCCGGTATTCGTTCGGCTATCCCGCGTGTCCGAACTTGGAGGACCAGCGACAGATCTTCGAGCTGCTAAAGCCCGAGCGTATTGGCGTGTCGCTCACGGAGGAATTCCAACTTGTCCCCGAGCAAAGCACCAGCGCGATTATCGTTCATCATCCGGAAGCTCGGTATTTTAACGTGAAGTAAGACCCGATGCCGAAGAAGAAGCCTCAGCGAAAAAGACAACAGCACAAACGACAGCGTCAAACGCCGAAAGAGCCGTCACGCATCACGCGATTCATGACGTGGGCTGTGTTGATCGCAGTCGGATGGTGGTTCTTAGCGATCCTCATTCCCGGATTGCCCACGCCGATACACGCTGCGAAGTCTCTCTTCTCACTCGTGAAATCCGTCGGAGACGACATCTATGAAGCGACGAACAGGGAAGGATTGGAAGAAGCCGCGAAGCGCGTTCGCGAAGCAGCGGAAGAAGTCGATCAGCACAGTGACGCCGAAGCAACGGAGGACAAGCTCCATCGCGAGCGCAGGAAAAAGCTGCCCGCGATCCCGATTCATGAAGACAGCTCGCTTCGCGAAACCATGAAGGAGATTTCGAAGACGCCCATCGTTCGGGGGCGCGTGATTAACATTCTCCTCATCGGAATCGACTCGCGCCTCGGAGTCCGCGATTCCCGCGCCGATGCGATACACCTCATTACCGTGAACCCTGACTCAGCCATCGTCGAGATACTCTCCATCCCGCGGGACACGTACGTCGATCTCGGTTACCCCGACACGACCTCGTTCAACGTCATTGCGAACGCACGCGCGGGGGGATATGAAAGCTTCATGCGCCGCGTCTCAGAACTCGCTCACCGCGGTCCGATCAAGTACTATGCGGAGGTCGGTTTCAGCCAGGCGATGGGTGTGTTGGAAATTCTCGGTTACAAAGATCCCGTGAACACGCTCAAGTTCCTTCGCACGAGAAAGACGCTTCCCGGCGGCGACGTGCAGCGCTCATACAATCAGGGAAACTTCCTCCGGCAAAACCTCATCGACAAATTCGGACTCCTGACCGGTGTGACCGGCGAACTGATTCTCACCGCGGGATTGCATTTCGTCAAGACGAATCTCACGAAGGATTTTTGCAAGGGCATGATCTATTCGTTGGAGCAAAAGAATTTCCCGGATCACCGCCGGGATGCCGTGCGCCTGCGGATGTTGCCGATGTACAAAATTCGCCTGAAGGAAATGATCGCTGACTCGCTGACGATTGCAAACACGCTTGAAAGAAACCGCCGCATCGTCGGTGAAGAAGAAATGCGCGTGATCGACGTTGCGAATCACTTGCGAAAGATGAACCGTCTCGCTCTGGCCGATTCCACGCGCCCCGACCGCGTGATTTCGCGCCTGCGTCGTTTGAGCGAACAGCACGCCTGGCTGCAGGTGCGCAACATGGAAGACCGCGCCGGCATTCGCGACACGCTTTTGATGGCGCTGGAACGCGCTTATCGTCGCAAGGGAAACGTCGCGGAAGCGGAGTCGATCGTGAATCTCCGTCGTTCGGAGGATTTGCTCTTTCAGGGTTTGCAAAAACCGGAGTCACCTTGATTTTCCTTGCATCGCGTTCTATGTTGGCGCTGATGTGTCTTCATCATTCAATCCATCACTCACACAACTGGAATACATCATATGGCTGTTAAAATTGGAATCAACGGATTCGGCCGCATCGGGCGGCTGGTCTTTCGCCGCGCCCTCGCATTAGGAGGATTCGATTTCGTTTCGATCAACGACCTGACTGACGCAGCGACGCTTGCGCACCTTCTGAAATACGATTCTGTCCATGGGAAATTCAAAGGCACCGTCGCCGTCGATGGCACCGACCTGATTGTCAACGGTGACCGCCTGAAGATCACCGCAGAGCGCGACCCCGCGAAACTCATGTGGGACGGCGTGGACGTGGTCATCGAATCGACGGGTGTCTTCACGAAACGAGAGCAGTTGGAAAACCATCTGAAGAACGGCGCGAAGAAAGTCGTGCTCACCGTCCCCGCCAAAGATGAAATCGACGCGACCATCGTTCTCGGCGTCAACGACCACGTCCTCACCGGCAACGAGAAGATCATTTCGAATGCTTCGTGTACGACCAACTGCCTGGCGCCGATGGTCAAAGTTCTCCATGATGCCTTCGGCGTTGAACGCGGTTTCATGACGACGGTGCACAGCTACACGAACGACCAGCGGTTGCTCGACTTGCCGCACAAGGACTTGCGTCGCGCACGTGCCGCAGCCGTGAACATCATTCCGACGACGACGGGCGCCGCGAGAACCGTGGGCAAAGTCATTCCGGAATTGAAAGGCAAGCTCGACGGCTTCGCACTTCGCGTCCCCGCACCCGATGGTTCGATCACGGATTTCGTCCTGACGGTAAAAAGGGACGTCACGATCGAAGATGTGAATGCCGCGATGAAAGCTGCTGCGGATGGTCCGATGAAAGGCATCCTCGAATACACCGAGGAACCGATCGTCTCAGCGGACATCATCGGCAATTCGCACTCCTCCATTTTCGATGCGCTTTCGACGATGGTGATGGGAAATCTCGTGAAAGTCGTCGCGTGGTACGACAACGAGTTCGGCTATTCCTGCCGAGTCGTCGATCTCGTGAAGAAAGTCGCCGGTTGACGCAAGCAAGAGGTTCGTATGAAAGGAAAGTGACCTGCTTCAACGGGTCACTTTTTCCTATCCGTTAGTCTCTTTGCCCTGAAATCAGGATATTGTAAGCGATTATGAACGCAATGACCATTCGTGACACTGATGCATCGGGCAAGCGTGCACTCGTTCGCGTCGATTTCAACGTCCCGCTTGACGAGAGCCGCGCCATCACCGATGACACGCGCATCGTCGCTTCGCTGCCAACGATTCGTATGCTTTTAGAACGCAGTGCGTCCGTCGTTTTAATGAGTCATCTCGGTCGCCCGAAAGGTGCCGTCAATCCGAAGTACAGCCTTCAACCGGTCGCCGAACGCCTATCAGCGTTGCTCTCGCAGCCGGTCAAGTTTGCATCAGACTGCATCGGCAGCGAAGTCGAACAGCTTGCAAGCAACCTTCAGCCCGGCGAAGTGCTCTTACTCGAAAACCTTCGCTTCCATCCCGAAGAGGAAAAGAACGACGAAGCGTTCGCCCGCAGTCTTGCCTCGCTTGGCGATTTCTATGTCAACGATGCATTCGGTTCAGCGCACCGTGCACACGCTTCTACCGAAGGCGTGACGAGATTTCTTTTCCCCGCCGTTGCCGGTTTGCTCATGGAGAAAGAAATCGAGTATCTCGGAAGCGCCGTCGGCAATCCCGCCCGTCCATACACCGCCGTTCTTGGCGGCGCGAAAATCTCCGGGAAAATCGACGTGATCTTGAATCTCATGGACAGGGTCGATACACTCCTCATCGGCGGCGGGATGATGTTTACGTTTCTCAAAGCCCAGGGAAAAGAAATCGGCACGTCACTTCTTGAAGAAGACAAGCGTGAACTTGCTCGCGAACTCCTCGCGAAAGCGGAAGCATCGGGTCGAAGGCTTGTTCTTCCGAATGATACAATCGTCGGAAAAGAATTCAAGAACGACACGGAAACGATGACCGTCGGCGTCGAAGCGATCCCGCACGACATGATGGGACTCGACATCGGCCCTTCGACGAGTGCACGCTTCGCAGAAATCATCGAGGCTTCGAAGACCGTCGTGTGGAACGGTCCGATGGGTGTGTTCGAAATGCCGAGTTTCGCAGGAGGCACGCTTGCCATTGCCAATGCGATGGCGGAAGCGACGAAAGCGGGAGCGGTCACGATCGTCGGCGGGGGTGATTCGGCAGCAGCGATTACGCAGGCAGGACTCGATTCATCCGTCTCACACGTCTCGACGGGTGGCGGCGCATCACTCGAATTCCTTGAAGGAAAACAGCTCCCCGGAGTAACCGCACTCACCCCGCGCCCGTGACCGAAGGCGCAGTCCCTTTTCACCCGAAAAAATGAATACGCATGTCTTATAGTCGATACGAACCCGGAGAGTACCGTCCGCAATTCGGGGGCTTCAGCTTTTTTCCTCCGGTCATCAAAGCGCTGCTTCTCACGAACGTCGTAGCATTCATTCTGCAAATCATGATTGAAGGCGGACCGTTCACGGTCGGCGAATTGAGTCTCAGCGACTGGTTCATTCTTCAGTTTTATTTATGGCCGGTTGGCAGCGGATTCGAAGTTTGGCAGCTCGTGACGTACATGTTCCTTCACGGAGGGATATGGCATATCTTCTTCAACATGCTCATGCTCTGGATGTTTGGAATGGAAGTCGAGCACACGTGGGGGTCGCAGAAATTCCTCGTCTTTTATATTGCATGCGGTCTCGCAGCAGGGCTTGCAAATCTCCTCGTCGCACCGGCTTTCACTTCGACCGGTCCGACCATCGGAGCGTCGGGGAGCGTGTACGGCGTGCTCGTTGCCTTCGCAATGATGTTTCCCAATCGATACATCTACCTGTATTTTCTACTTCCGATCAAAGCGAAATACCTGATCACGTTTTTCATCGCGCTCGAGTTGTTCAACGGAATCACCGGAACGATGGACGGCGTTGCGCACATGGCACATCTTGGTGGTGCCGTGCTCGGTGCGATCTGGGTATTGCTCGACTCACGCGGAGTTATCGACAGATTGTTCTGGCGCATCCAGTCCAACATTCCATCACGCGACAAGCGCTTCTCTTCACGAGGCGAGCCGGCTGTGAAAGATGCGACGTTCTACGAGATTCACTCGTCGTCACCGGATTCATCACAAAACTCTGCCTCGAGCCAGTACCAAAAAGTCATCGACGAAATTCTCGATAAGATCAGCAAGAACGGTTACTCTGCATTGACGGAAGATGAGAAGCGTCTCCTGTTGGATGCGAGCAGGAGGATTCATCCCGACAAAGGAAACGGTGAGTAAACGAGAAAGAAAGACGAAGTATGATTGAGATTCCCGTCATTCAGGAACCGACGAAACCGGTTTGGCAGGTGCCGCAGATAAAAGCCGTTCGAAGGAAAACACGCAAAGTATGGATAGGTTCAGTCCCCGTTGGCGGTGATGCGCCGATCTCCGTACAGACGATGACGAAGACGAAGACGAATGATGTTCAGGGCACGCTCGAGCAGATTCGTCGGGCAGCGGAGGAAGGTTGTGATATCGTTCGCGTAACGGTGAACGACAAAGAAGCGGCCGCAGCGATGGCCGACCTCGTGAAGGGTTCGCCGATTCCCATCGTCGCCGATATCCATTTCAACCACGTTTTCGCACTGGAATCGATGAAAGCCGGCGTCGCGAAAGTTCGCATCAATCCGGGGAACATCGGTTCCATCGAGCGCATCCACGAGGTGTTACGACTGGCGAAAGAACGAGAGATCCCGATCCGCATCGGCGTCAACTCCGGTTCGCTCGAGGAAGATATTTTGGAAAAGCACGGCTATCCCACTGCCGAAGCGCTCTACGAAAGTGCGATGCGTCACGCGGGAATATGTGAGGACTTTGGCTTCTCGGATGTCATCATCTCCGTGAAATCCACCGACGTCAAGCTCATGATCGAAGCGTATCGCTACCTCGCCGAGCGCACGGATTACCCTCTGCATCTCGGCGTCACCGAGGCGGGCACGACGAAAGTCGGCACGATAAAATCTTCCGTAGGCATCGGTACACTTCTAGCGGAAGGCATCGGCGATACGATTCGCGTTTCACTCACGGACGAGCCTTGGAAAGAAGTCGAGGTCGGAAAGGAAATCCTTCGCTCGCTCGGACTTGCGAGCCGCAACATCGAAATCATCGCGTGCCCGACGTGCGGCCGGTTAGAGGTGGATCTTTTCAAGATCACAGCGGAGCTTGAAGAGCGGCTGCAGGGAATCAAGAAACCCGTGAAGATTGCGTTGCTCGGATGTGTGGTTAACGGACCCGGTGAAGCGAGCGAGGCAGATATCGGAATCGCAGCAGGGAAAGGCGTCGGGATTCTCTATCGCAAAGGCGAAGTTGTCCGTCGCTTGAAAGAGGAAGAGATCATTGACACGGTAGTGGAAGAAGTGATGAAGTTCGTTCCGGACGCAGAAGCTCTTTCGAAGACTCATTGAAATCCCGTTATGTCGCTGAGTAAGGATCATTTCCAAAAACTCCTGTTCACTCAGCACTTGACAGAAATTCTCCAATTGGAGCTTTCTGAAATTTCGATGCTTCATCACCTCTTAGCTTCAATAAAACCGAAGACCGCGATAGAAATCGGAACTGCAGATGGTGGAAGTTTATCCGTTATCGCGCGATACTCCAATCGAGTCATCAGTATTGACACGGACCCAACATGTAAGATTCGATTGCACGACCAATTCCCAAACGTCGAATTCGTACACGGGCGATCACAGGAAAAACTACCGTCGCTTATTGAGGAAATAAATGCGAAGGGTCACGATCTCGAATTTGTTTTTATTGACGGTGACCACGACACGTTTGCGGTGCGTAAAGATATCGAGTCAGTCATCCGATATGTCCCGAGTACTCCGCTCTATGTTTTGATGCACGATGCATTCAATCCAAAGTGTAGAGCCGGAATAATGCAAGTCGATTGGAGCGGTTCACCTTACGTGCATCATGTTGAACTTGACTTTATTCCGGGAGTTTTGCATCAGCGGAACGAAATAATGAATGAAATGTGGGGTGGATTTGCAATCGCCGTCTTGCTGCCCAGTTTACGTGATCACGAACTCGTGATCAGTCAACAGTATGAAAATCTTTTCAATACGGTTTATGATCGTCACTTTCATCGACTGTGGATCAATCCAATAAAGAGTAAAGTGTTGCGACTAACGAAAAGAATATTTCATTCTTTACAAATACTTCCAAGAGTTATCATTACAGGATAGTGAAACGCAAAAACCCCTTCCGGATTTGGAAGGGGTTTTGCGTTTACACCGAAGTTTCGTCTTCCGCAGAAGGAGGTGAGACGCGCCTATTATCGACTGCGTGAAGCAGGTGCAGCGCTTTCAGCTGCGGCCGCGTCTCGTGTGCGTGAGGTGCTTGTTGAGTGAGGAGTATCGTTGTTGCGTGTGCGTGTGCTGCGGTCAACCGAAACTCCGGTGTTGTCACGTGTGCGTGTTGAAGGTGCTGACGAATTCGATTCTGATCGTGTGCGAATGGTTCTATCACTCCTTCCGAAATCGCCTGTACGCTTTCGGTCTGTAGAGGTCTCTGTTCCTATGCTCGATTCAGGTGTGCGGTTCATATCGTTTCTTGGTGGTTCTGCGATTTCGCGCGTGCGCGTACTGGAGCGATCAACGCTTGTTTCACTTCTGTCGCGTGAGCGTGTGGCGTCAATGTCTAACTCGCGAGTGCGTGCGCTGCCGTTGTTTCGAAAAACTTCGTCGCGATCCCGAGTTCTTGTCGCACGTTCGAAATCGAACGAACTGCGATGCATGTCCGCATAGTGGAATCCATTGTCACGGACACGAATGACGTTGTCCGGTTCATACCCGTAGTACTCCGAGGCGAACCGGATATTGACCATGTTGATGACGTCGTAATCGCTGAAGTGCAAATGATGCCAGTGATGTCTCGGTTGGTGAAAATGACCGAACGCAACGCCGCATCCGGTCCCGTAATAGCGCACTGGCATGTAGAAGATCGCTGGTGAAAGGTGGTAGCGAGTGCAGATCCGCATCCAACTGTAACCGCGTCTTCGCAGCTTGACGATTTTCCATGGTGATATGCCGGCGTGATGCGCGATGAAATACACCACAGGGACCTCGTCGAAAGGGATTCCGTAATGATGATGGACGTACTGCACTTCATAAACCGGCACATGGTAGTGACGTCCGATGCTGAGGTAGAACTCGTTGAGTCCATCGCTATCGAACGAGAAACCCGCGCTTATCTGTGCGTGAACCGCGGGAGTGAAAAGGAAGATGGTGAGTGTGAGAAGTAGGGTTTTCATGGTGTCCTCCAGTGGAACTTCACAGGTGGACACTCCAAACATCGTTCCAACCAGAACAGATCGACTGAGCGATTGAGAGACAAGAGAAACGCAAATGATGCCTTGTCCATAATCACAGTCAGTCTGTGGTTTATTCGAATCATATTCCTATCATCACCGGAGCAAACGACGCCATGACTCTGAAAAAACTCGTTCACATTCTCACGGAACCCTTTCTCGATTTTCTTTATCCCCCGGAGTGCCTTGGGTGTGGCGTCACGATATCGGCGCAAGACGTTCTGTGTCCTCAGTGTATGGCCGACATCATTGCACTGCCGTTCGATGACGAAACTTCCAGGGAAAACATCGCATCCCTGTCCATCTCCATCCCTGCATCAGCGATGTTCGTGGGATATGAATTGGAGAAGGAAGGCATTCTCGAATCCTGTATTCACACGATGAAATACAGGAGCCTGTGGCGAATCGCATTTTGGTTCGGACGGCTCTTAGGTGAACGGCTTCTTGAAACCGGAGTCATCAGGGATGAACCTGTCATCGTACCCGTCCCGCTTCATCGCGTGAAGAAACTCGAACGTGGATTCAATCAGGCAGAGCACATCGCACACGGGATTGCCGCCGAAACGGAATCCCTGTGTGTCCCTGACATGCTTCTGCGTTTGAGATACACTGACTCTCAGTCTGCATCGAAACTCGATCAAACGGAAAGACGCTCGAACGTGCTGAATGCCTTTTCGATCAATCCCATACGAAAGGAACTCCTTGCCGGTCGTTCCATCCTGCTTGTCGATGATATCATCACGACGGGCGCGACGATCGGTGAGTGCGCTTCGGTGCTCTTAGAGCACGGAGCCGATCGCATTATCCTGTGTTCCATTGCCCGGCCGTCTAGGGAGGAATAATGCTCTTCCAAGGAGTGAATATCGGGCGTTGAAGAATACTTTTGTTTCACGATTCTTTTTTGTAAATCAAAGTGTGATTTGGCTTGGATCGCTCATCGGCTTGTCGGAATGTCTCTGATGAATCATGACCTGTTCGAAAAGTCGTGTCACTCTATCTCCCCTGCATTTTCCAACCTGTTTTCGGAGGACTTATCCTATGGCTCTCTATCGTTCCGAGAAGGAATTCCTTCAGTCATTTCGACGGTTTAACGCGCTTTCCTCACACAAACACAGCTGGCACACCGGCGTATCCGAGAAGACGCACGCCTGCGAGTTTGGTCACGATATTCAACCGGAGGAATTGTATTTCAAAAAACCTCTCGACCTGGAAGGCGAACAAAAGCTTCGTGTCTGTAAGAATTGTATGGAGAAGCTGGTCTATGTGACCGTCGATAGCGATACCCATGCACGAGGCCTTTCAGAGCGACTCTATCGTCAGGCGAATCCGCCGACGCAAAAGGTGCTCGACATGATGTTGCACTGATTCGACTCCCAACGCGGGAGTGAGACGGGATGCACCCATACGTGTCATCCCGTTTTTCTTTTTTGCCGTCACCCGTCATCTTGAGTTTCATGACTGAAGGTTCAGCGATAACACTCACGTTTTCACCGGTAGATTGGATCGTCGTCGGGCTGTATCTCGCTTTGATTTTTTACATGGGTTTGAAAGGAGCGCGGCTCAATCGCTCATCGACGGAACAGTTTCTCCTCGGTGGAAGAATGCTCACACTCCCGGCGTTCGTCGCTTCCCTCGTTGCGACTTGGTATGGCGGCATTCTTGGAGTCGGAGAATTCAGTTACCTCCACGGACTCTCGAACTGGTTCGTGTTTGGATTTCCCTATTACGTCTTCGCTGCTGTCTTCGCAGTGTTTTTCGCTCGACGCGTCAGAGAATCCGAAGTGTACTCCATCCCGGACCGGATGCTCAACAGCTACGGAAAGCCCGTCTCAATCCTCAGTTCCGTCTTCGTCTTTTTTCTCAGCTCTCCGGCGCCCTATTTTCTAATGTTCGCAGTATTGATCCAGGTGGTAACCGGTTGGTCGCTTGTCGTGAGTTTACTGATCGGAACAGCGACGGTTATCGTGTACGTCTTCGTCGGAGGATTTCGTTCGGTTGTCCGGACGGACTTGATCCAATTCACTCTCATGTTCTTTGGATTCGCTCTGCTGCTCGGCTACCTGTTTTCAGATTACGGGTTTTCCGTCATTCATGATCGTGTTCCGCACGAGATGCTGACGCTTACCGGTGGCCACACGTGGCAGTATATCGCTGTGTGGTTCTTCATCGCGTTGTGGACGTTGGTCGCTCCGCAGTTTCATCAGTTCGTCCTTTCCGCGAGAACGCCTACCGTCGCACGCAAAGGCATCGTGATTTCCATCGCTTGCTGGATGGTATTCGATGCGATGACAACGCTTTCGGGATTGTATGCGCGTGCGATCCTCTCCGATATCCCGAATGCGACAATGGCGTACCCAGCACTGGCGGAAGCCGCACTTCCCGTCATTGCCAAAGGTCTCTTTTTCGTTGGAATGCTTGCCACGATCATGTCCACTACGGATTGTCTCACACTCATTTCAGCAATGACACTCGGGCGTGACGTTTATGCCCGCCTCCGAAATCTCGATGAAGACATGCGCGTGCGGCTTGTCGTGCAATACGGCGTTCTTGTGACGGCGGTCGTGTCCGTACTGTCGGTGCTTTTCTTTCCATCAGTGATCGAGTTATGGTATGTGATCGGGACTTTGTTTATCCCGGGCTTGTTGCTCCCGCTTATCTCGACGTACTTGAGGCGAATGCAACTCTCACCGTCGATCACTTTCACCTCGATGGTTCTCAGCTTTCTCGTCTCCCTTGTTTGGTTTGTCGATGGACATCCGGGGATTGGAACGCCGCCTTACATTGGAAATATCGAACCGATGTACGCAGGTTTGACTGTATCAGTCTGCATTTACAGTGCAGGATTTTTCCTCCGCTGGAGCGCAAAGTGAAGTCGTGCGCACATCTGTGAGTGTGCTCATTTTCTGCAGAAATGCTGAGCACGGAACAGAGGGATCTCGCGAAGGAACGAATCCCACCTGCCGTGCCGGAGAATCGGAGGATCGCTACGAATCAGCTCTAACCAACACCGGTCCAATCCACGCTTTCATTGCATCAGAAAGCTCACGCAGCGCTTTGATCACTGCGGGCCTCGATGAAGGCTGCATATGACTGAGTATGTCTTCATGGATGGATACGTAGTCGATATTGAGTTTGCGGGTTATTTCCGTTCCCTCTTTCGTAAGCGCGACGTCGATCACTCGTCGATCTTGCGGATTGAAATCCCTCGTGACGTATCCCTTTTCCACCAACCCATCGATAATGCGCGTCATTCTGCTGCTCGTGAGATTCATGCGCTTTGCGAGGTCTTTCACGGAGAGAATTACCTCGCTGCGAAATGAGCGCAAGCATTTGAATTCGGACACGGAGAGTTTCAGATTCTCAGCGATGTACTGTTGCTTCTCCTGGCAGTTTTCCAGTAGCGTGTACGTGAGTTCGGCCATGGTGTCGGCCAGTGGTGCTTTATTTGGAGTGGGCATTGTTTACCTCATAAAATCAGTTGCCGCTAACAACATACTGCTTCAGCAAGAATGAATCAACACACCGAATGCCTTGCGCAATCATTTTCCGCGACTCATTCCGGACTATGATATTGTTCATTGATTCATCGGTGAAATCCTTGTATTCTACCGACGCATATCAGACATATGAAACCAGGAACCCATGGAAAATTTTCGTCAAAGCATCCTCGATCTCATCATTCAAACCTCCACCAATCTTCCGGGGGATGTGAGAAAAGCGATAGGAAACATCCTCGATAAAGAGCAAGACGGTTCACGCGCGTCAATGGCGCTTGCTGCAATCGCCACGAACATCGATATGGCATGCGAACTCGAAGGCGCCATCTGCCAGGATACGGGCATGCCGACTTTCAAGATCAAAACGCCCATCGGAGTCAATCAAATAGAAATGAAGAAGGCTATTCTCTGGGCAATCGAAGAAGCGACGCGGTTAGGGAAGCTCAGACCGAACGCAGTCGATTCGATCACGGGAAGGAATTCCGGTAACAATCTCGGTCCGGGCGTCCCGATTTTTTATTGGGAGCAATGGGAACGCGACGATATCGAAGTGAAGCTCCTTCTGAAAGGAGGCGGTTGTGAAAACAAGAACATCCAGTATTCGCTGCCTACCGAACTCGATAACCTCGGTAAAGCCGGACGTGATCTCGAAGGAGTAAGAAAATGCATTCTTCACGCTGTCTGGCAAGCACAAGGCCAGGGATGTTCCGTCGGTGCGATCGGCGTTGCAATCGGGAGTGATCGCGCTTCCGGTTATGCACTCGCGAAGGAACAGCTTTTCCGCGAACTCGACGACATCAATCCTGATCCAAAGCTTGCTGCTCTTGAAGAATCCATTATGAAGGATTCGAACACATTGAATATCGGTACGATGGGCTTCGGCGGAAACACAACGCTCATCGGCTGCAAGATCGGAGCGTATCACCGATTACCTGCAAGCTTCTTCGTCTCCGTTGCTTACGATTGCTGGGCGTTCCGGCGTCTCGGCGTTCGCCTGAATCCTGAAAACGGCAGCATCATCGAGTGGCTCTTTCGCGAAATGGATCCGGCAGCAATGGCGCGTACGCAAGGAATCCCGTTGACGGGAAGCGAAGTTGTTCTGACCCCGCCGATTTCAGAAGAGACGATTCGCTCGCTGAAGGTGGGGGATATCGTTCTCATTACCGGGCGTATGTTTACGGGTCGCGATGCACTCCACAATTATCTGATGGATCACGATGCACCGGTCGATATGCGAGGCGGAGTTCTCTATCATTGCGGCCCCGTGATGCTCAAAGATGAACAGGGTCAATGGCACGTTCAAGCTGCCGGGCCAACAACGTCTTCTCGTGAAGAGCCGTATCAGGCGACCATCATCGGAAAGTTCGGTGTGCGAGCAGTGATGGGGAAAGGCGGCATGGGAAAGAAAACGCTTGCCGCGTTGAAAGAGCATGGAGCTGTGTATCTCAACGCGATCGGAGGTGCGGCACAGTATTATGCGAAAGCATTGAAGCGCGTTGAGGGTGTCCACTTTCTCGAAGAAATGGGAGTCCCGGAAGCGATGTGGATACTCGAAGCGGAGAACTTCCCGGCAATCGTCACGATGGACGCGAACGGCAATTCACTCCATGCTGAAGTGGAGAACGACTCCGCCGAGCGCCTGAAGAAACTTGAACTGAACGTCCTTGCCTGAGATGAGTATCCGCGATTCTTTTCATGACGCGCGCAACTGCCTTGAGCAGTTTCTCCGGGACGAGGCAGCCCTGGCTCAGGTCCAACTTTTTGCCGAGAAGCTTGCTCACACGTTTCGATCGGGAGGCAAAGCACTTTCCTGCGGCAATGGAGGTTCGATGAGTGACGCGATGCATTTCGCGGAAGAATTCAGCGGACGATATCGCGATGAACGCCCGCCATTACCCGCCATTGCGCTCAGCGATCCGGGACACATGAGCTGCGTTGCGAACGACTATGGTTACGAGGAAGTATTCGCCCGGCAGGTGCTGGCGCTCGGTCAATCGAACGACCTCCTTCTGATGCTGAGCACGAGCGGCAATTCTCCGAACCTTCTCAGAGCAGCGGAAGTCGCGCGGGAAAAAAGCGTTTTCAGCGTTGCACTGCTTGGTCGCAGCGGTGGTCGATTGAAGGAGTTGACTGATATTGCCATCATCGTACCAGGCAACACGAGCGACCGAATTCAGGAGCTTCATATCAAGATTATCCACGCGGTTATCGAAGAAACAGAGAGGATACTTTTTCCGGAATTGTATAAGCAATGAGAGCTTCACCGTGGGATGCACTACGGGAATTCCATCGCACGTCGTAAAAGCATCAGACAGTTTGAGAAACAAGAGATCATAATGGAAACAGAAACCTTAGCGCCGATCATCGCAGTCCAGCCGTTCTTCGAGGATATGAGTCCCGACCAATTGGAGTTGATAGCCGGCTGCGCTTCGAACGTTCGATTCAACTCGGGAGATTTCATTTACCG
>CAYUWG010000076.1:3287-15582 GCA_964448285.1 uncultured Chromatiales bacterium | reverse complement strand
AACTCATGCCATCCGGGTGCGAGTGCTTCCTGGATCGAAGCAAGAAGTTCTCCGTTGAGAGAGTACAGGAGGATCTCCGCCATGCCGGATTGTGAAGTCCCAATCTGAAATCTTGTTTCGTCAACGAAGGGATTCGCAAAATTCCCGCTTAGTTCCAGTGTCCTCGGAATCGCCGTCGGATGCTCACCGATTCCAGTCACACCTTCGAGGTCAATTACAAAATTCGATCTCAGCACTGTGTCTCTGAGAGTCGTGAGGTTCTCAATCCGCACAGAATCCAATGGGACCACTGCGGCAGTCAGTGCATCTTTTCCGGAAAACGTGACCTTGATGGTTTGGGAAAAGGACGTGATCGAAACAGCAAGAACCAGAATGATCGATGCAGTAAGATTTCCTTTCATGACAGACTCCGTTTAATGGCTGAGGGTGATAAAGGTGCTCCGTCTTGCATAACCTAATTGTACCTCCGTTTAAATGCAACTGCGGAGAAAGCTTTCAGTTCAGTCGGCAAATAATGAAGGTTGATTCACACAATCGAATAGAGTATGTTCAAACCATGACTGCTGCGAGAGTACAAAAAGCGCTTCAATCCTTAAAGAAACTCCCGGTTAAGGTTCACTCCTGGAAGGTCGAGGAGGGATATGATGCGACCGGCGATTTCGCTTTCTGGGTTTGGATTACCGTTGATGATAGATACCTGAATCGCGAGAACAGAAACAAGCTTCGAGAAATAGTACGCGACCGAGTGAGCCGTTTAGAACCGGCGATTGCTCCATGGGTGTATGTACGTTTCAGGGGAACTTCCGAGCTGAAAGTGAATTGAGCCTCCACGCCGATCTCCTTGCTCAAGCGAAACATCTCGCAAGAAAAGAACCCAGGCGACCAAAACAGGCGAGCTTGCGGAAAGCTGTCTCCTCCGGATACTACGCACTATTCCATTTATTGATCGACGAAGCTTCAACCTTCCTCATACGAGGGGCTAAACGATCTGAGCTGCGAAACTGTCTCGCTCGAGCGTTTAAGCACGCAGCTATGAAACAGGTAGCGCAGGCATTCTCAATGAGACGCCCAAACGAATCGATGAAAATCGCGCCGGCCCTGCGAGGACTCACGCTTCAAAGCGAACTCGTTTCCGTCGCAAGCGCCTTCGTTGACCTGCAACAAGCTCGTCACGAGGCGGATTACGATCGTGCACGAGTATTCGGCAGGCAGGAGGTTCTGGATTTTCTCGATCTCGTGGAACAAGCATTTCAAAACTGGCGGGTCGTACGTTCCACGCCCCAAGCCGACGCTTTCCTCGTTGCGCTATTAGCGGAAAAACACATGCAGGGCTGAGTCTCGCAAACTCTAATCCTCTTTGGTAATTGGAGATTCTATTAGCTGAGTTTCAATTTCAACCGAATAGCAACGACTCAACAAATCTTTCTCTCATCATTTCAATAAGGACATACAATGCCTACCGAAACAACCGATCTTCTGACTGCCGGCAACATCGCAAAAACACTCGGCGTCTCTGACGCGAAAGTGAAGAAGGCCATTCAACAACTCGCATTGCAACCGACCGCAAAGAAAGGCATCTGCAATTACTACTCGAAAGACGCGCTGAAGAAGATCAAAGCAACGATCTCGAAATAAAAGCTCACCGATTAGAGACAGACCTCTGAGGATTCAGCAGGATAAGCATTCCTGCTTGGCCGATGTTCGTTTTCACTTCGAAGCATGGCAACCAGGAATCAGCGCTTAGCGCGATCCCGCAGTTGCGACGATGGTTGCCCTACAGATCTATCTAATTCAAATACTGATTCAAGAATACGAGAGTAACCTGCTACATCACCGGAAAGATTTCCTTGTCTTTTCACTTCGAAGCCTGCCTGAAGCAATTTTGCAGAACCTCACGGGCTGAATACGGCATCGTCAATTTCTATGATCGAATGGAATGATTCAGATTCAAGCTTCACCGGCTCCCCGTGAGCTTTCTTCTCCTCAATCCATACGCGGATCAAATCTATCGCAGCAAGTCGAGCACCGTCGATTCCCAATCCGTGCGTTGTCAGATCAAGGACAGGCATGTGGGCATCGCTTTTCGTTTCCCGTTTTTCGCTTTCGCGGTTTTCACCGTGAATACAAGCATGGCGATCAGTTCGCGGCAATCAGCCTGCAAGTTCTGATGCGTGTTCTATTTCAAATACCCTGTATGGGCGTGCAGAGACAAACAGTACTTCTCGTCTAATCCATTACGCAGCGCACGGAAAAGCCCGTCTTGTTATCGTCACTATAGCGGTAGGCATGAGCGCTGGTGTAATATAGATAGCGTGACCATGTGGACGTTGCAGTGTACTCGGTAGTTGACCACCAATAACCATTGGTGCCTACGTGGTAGAAAAGTCCACTGGAACTCCGGTAGCCTCCCGGCAGAGCGGTAAAACCGGTGCTATTGGTTGCCCCCGTATTAGGACTAAGCCAATGCGTTGTGCCGACCTCCTTTATTTTCCCACCTTCGTCCGATCCTCGCAGACCGATGGCATCAGCATCCGTCTGCGACATACCGAGATTCATCTCGAGTGTTTTCCATTCGTTGTCTGTCGGTACATGCCAACCAGTCGGCGCCAATCCGCGTGGGTCATTCACCGCATACCAGTTATAGAGCTTGCCATAGAGAACACCGGTTGCAGGATCGTTGTTGTAATAGCACCATGCGCCAGTCGTAAGCTGTGACCACTGTGCTGGGTCAGTTACTTGCTGTATCGGATCGCCGTTGCGGTAGCTCGTCACGTTAAGGTTTTTGAGCATCCATATCTGTGTGCCGATCGTTACCTTTTCATCGTTCGTATTCTGCGGGGGTGTATTTGGATTCTCGTCGCTGTTCTTACAGCCGACAAAAAGAATAGCAATGAAAAGTAAATGAATGAGTTTCATTTTGTCTCCTTAAGGGTATGTTATTAAAGGTGCAATTGCTCGAGATTAAAGCCTACTTACGACCAAGGTAGGACCGAAAAAGAGTTTTGTGTTTCTGATGCATTACCACAGTTCACGAAATAAACACTCTCAAATTTTTAAGAACCCGGTAGGACAAGCACTCCTGTTTGTCCGATGTTTGTCGTCACTTCGAAGCATGACAATCAGGAATGGTTGCCCAACAAGTAGCAAATAAACGAGATGCCACATGTTACATCACCGGAACGACTTCTCCATGCCTCGCAAACTCCAACACGTTCTTATCGCCATACTCCCATTCATCAGGAGTGAACGCAAGGGATTCGATCGGTTGAAAGACCTTGGTAAATCGCATCGGACAGAATGTCGATTCTCTCCACTATGATTTGTCCATGAAATATCGCGAGACAACAGCGACATCGCTGTCATCGTGATAGTTTCCGGTTGCATAGGAACCGAACAACACGAGTTTTTCGACGGACACGCCAGCCCGTTCAAGGGCAATTCGAAAATCATTGAGTATTCCTAAAACTGATTCTTTATCCATCGCAGTGCTTCCTTCGTTCTCTTGATGATATCGGACGGAGTAGATCGATCGTATTGTTTCGATATAACCTCGATGTCTTCGGGGTATCTCGTAGCAACGCTCACCTCATTTCACATGGAATCTCGATTCAGACTCGTTTGGAGTTACGTTCGCTTTATGAAGCAATCGAATGAGATTGTGTGTTTTGGGTGGTAGCCCTCCATGTTTGAATTGGAGAAGTCCTTGCGCTTTTACAATCGAAAGATGACGCATGAAAACTGCATAGAAGTATCGCTCCGCTTGAAACATTGCATTTGCGGTGTTGAGATCGTAATCAGACTGTTTTAACCATTGGAGATAATCTTTTGACATACTCTACTTCCTGTTTCGAAAATACCGGTTTGTGGTCGTTGTTTCAAAGTCGAAGCAAAAGATATGTCACAGACTTCTTTTCGAATCAATTAAGCGTTTGTCTCTCTGCATCGGTATCAAATACGCCCATCACCCTCAATGCTCAGGCGAGAGGCTCCCTTCGATATTGATTATGTCTCCGACCGGTCTGCTTTTATACGAAGCTCCCGTAACAACCTTCCCCTGAAATTCCCATTCTCCCAAAGCTCGATGCGGTCACAAAATGCTTTATAATAAGCTTCGCGTTTCGTCCTCGTTTCAGCAATCAGTCGTTGTAAGGCGCGTGTTTTCACTCTGATGGCTGAGCGTTCGTTTAGAGTACGCAACTCACGAAGGAACTCCCTCGATCGCATGATCGCAACGTCGTGGTCGTGGATCTCTCCCATAAGTTCCAAGACTTCTTTTACCTGATTGAAGCACAACGAATATCCATTTCCGAAGCATACTTCGTAGGATTCGAGTGCATAACGAAGCGGCTTTCCGTCAATCCTCATGCGATGGAAATCGAACTTCCTGTTCGGAAAGCCAACCACGCGATCACGATGGGACATGAAACGGTCGAATACGAGCGGTATCAGCATCGCAGCGTTTGCGGGCAGGCTTTCGTTCAGGTCGGGTTTCCAACGGAGGCGCATCGTTACTCAGAGATGACGTGAAGTAAAATCGAGAATTCGTTCCTTCAATCCGCTCTCGCGAGCGGACTTCAGATTCGTTTGGAGTGAGCGTAAGGCTTTGTTGCGCACACGCTGGTTTCTCGCGATGAGCATGTCGAACGCAAACCGTTCTTCAACCGGCAGCGAACGGGACTTCTGCTCAAGCCAGTCAAGCAAGACATCCAACTCTCGCACGATGCCGAGCGAACGGATCAATGCTCTCAGCGGAAGATAGACCTTGAGGTACTGTTTGTCTGGAAAGCACTCCCGATGCAAACGCAACACTGCCTGCAATCTTCGCGCGGACACACGCATGTCGTGAAGCGCGTTGGGATTGCCGGTGATCGTTGCATTGAGATAGGAGAACATCTCGTTGCATCGTGTCCGGATCATCTTCTTCAATCCTGATGCAAGAGGCTCTTCCGAATTGATGCGGGATATTTTCCATGCGCGTGCCACGAGCGATTCGAATCGAAGTTAAGCAACACGTTGATGTTCTTGAAGGCAGCAACGGATATAATGACGAAACCAACGGTGGGGATTTTATCACCATCGTCCGTCTGGCATATTAACTGCACGAGTAAAGCAGAACGTGAACACGCGATTTTTCGAAAACGTTGTGTTCGTACTGAAACCAAGGATTATCCACCAATGAAGGTGAAGTCTGCGACAAGAGCGGAGTTGAAAAAATCAACGCAGTGTTCATCTTCTCAGCACTGATTCTTCTGATTCAATTATGGGGACCATATGTCAGCTAAACACACGATACTTCGCAGAGATTTTCTGCGATGGGCAGCTGCAACGCCAATCGCAATCTCAACGATGGAGGATTTCCTTTCGAGGCTTGCGGAGGCTCTCCAGGAAAAAGTGAATGAGTATCCGATCATCTGGCTGCAAGCTTCAACGTGCAGCGGGTGTTCTGTTTCCGTTATCAACACGATCCATCCAAGCATCAAGAACGTCATACTCGAACAGGTGCTGCCCGGGCATCAACTGATCATGACATACCACGGAACGTTGATGGCAGCAACGGGCGATCTTTCAATCAAGACCGCGAAAACTACTGCAGAAAAGTTCAAGGGTAAGTTCGTCTTCGTTGTCGAAGGCGCAATCCCAACGAAAACGAACGGCATCTATGGTTCGATCGGTGAAGATGGAAACGAACCGATCACTATGCTCGATTGGTTGAATTTCTTCAGCAGGAATGCAATGGCCGTGTTGACCGTCGGGACGTGCGCGGCTTATGGCGGTCTTCCAGCCGCTGAACCGAATCCCACGGGGTGTAAAGGTGTTTCCGATGTCTTCAAGACGCTCAATCTCACAACGCCTGTGCTCAACATTCCCGGCTGTCCCTGTCACCCGGACTGGTTTATAGGTACCGTTGCAAAGGTGCTTCTCTACGGATTGCCGAAGCCATCGGAACTCGATGAACACGGCCGGCTCAAGTTGTTCTTCAGCCGCTCGGTACACAATCGCTGTATCAAACGTGATTATCTCGATGACGGTATTTTCGCAGCGAACTTTGGCGAAGAGGGTTGCCTGTTGGAACTTGGATGCAAAGGTCCGTTCACGAACGCCGACTGTCCGATACGACTCTGGAATGGCAGCGTGAACTGGTGCATCAATTCCGGCGCTCCATGTATCGGCTGCACTGAACCGGGCTTTCCCGACGCCCATTCACCGATCTACCAACGGAGGTAAGTGATGCAGTCAACGAAGAAACATATCGTTATCGATCCCATGACGCGCATCGAAGGGCATCTGAAAATCGAAGCGACAGTCGAGAATAACCGCGTCGTCGATGCGAAGTCCAGCGGAACGCTCTATCGAGGATTCGAACAAATCCTCATCGGCCGCAATCCGCTCGATGCCGTGCAGATCACGCAACGCTTCTGCGGTGTCTGTCCGATTCCCCATGCGATTGCCTCCGCACAGGCGTTGGAGAATGCTTTCGGCATCATGCCGCCGAACAACGGGCGCATCATTCGCAACATCATGCAGGGCGCAAACTACATCCAGTCCCACATCCTCCATTTCTATCATCTCGCTTCGCTGGATTATTTCCGTGGTCCGGATATTCCTCCGTTCATCCCACGGTACGAAGCGGACTATCGCGTACCGAAGTCCGTCCACAACTCACTTGTGGACCACTACATTTTGGCATATCAAATCAGGCTCAAGGCGCATGAACTCTGTTCGATATGGGCAGGCAAGATGCCGCACGCCGCGGCGATCGTTCCCGGTGGCGTCAGCATCACGCCAAGACTCGATAACATCACGACGTCGTTCTGGCGGCTGAAAGAACTCGTAAGCTTCATCAATGACGTGTATCTCCCCGACGTCATGACTATCGCCGAGATTTACCGGGACTATTTCCAAATCGGCGCCGGATGCAAGAATCTTCTTTGCTTTGGGCTTTTCGATCTCGATGCGGAGCCGGATGTCACGAAGCGAAAGCGGTTGTTTCCGATGGGAAGGTTCGTGAACGGGACGTTCGCTCACGTCGATCCGGCAAAGATTACGGAAGACGTCAAGTGGTCATGGTATGAATCACCGAGTCATCAACATCCATCGAGCGGCGAGACGATTCCAAATCCAAAGAAGAATGGCGCTTACTCTTGGCTGAAAGCTCCGCGCTATGACGGGCAAGTCTATGAAGTAGGCCCGCTCGCCCGAATTGGGATGGCCTATGAGACGAAGACAAATAAGAAAATTCTGGACCTGGTGAACGAAGCATTCGACAAGCTCCAGCTCGAACCGAGCGCATTGTATTCAGTGATGGGCAGGCACCTTGCACGCGCAATCGAATGCAAAGTGATCGCTGACGAACTTTCCGACATGATCATGTCGGTGCGGTTGGAAGAACCGGTTTGCACTCCTCATACGATTCCAAAATCTGCCGAAGGGATGGGGCTGTGGTGTGCTGCCAGAGGAGCACTCGGTCATTGGATACAGATTCGCAACGGCGCCATTGCCCGCTATCAGGCAGTAGTCCCGACCACATGGAACGCCTCACCGAAGGATGACGATGGCCGGCCGGGAGCAATCGAACACGCCATGATCGGAACGGAAATAGACGATCTCGAAAATCCGTTTGCTCTCGCACGCATCGTACGGTCGTTCGATCCTTGTATCGCATGTGCCGTACATGTTCTCGTACCGGGGCGTCCCGTCAGAGAATTGAGACCTGTATGACGAGATGCCCGCGGACGAGAAACACATACTCATCTTAGGTATCGGGAACATCCTACTTTCCGATGAAGGGGTCGGCGTCCACGTCGTGCACAGACTTCAACAGTTGAATCTTCCGTCGTTTGTTGAAGTGATCGACGGTGGCACCGGGGGTTTCGAATTGATTCAGTTTGCACAAACAATGTCGAAGGTTATCATCATCGATTGCTTGCTTGCGGATGCCGACCCCGGGACTATTTTTCGTCTCACGGTAGATGAACTATCCGATCACAGCCCGCCGCCATACTCGCCGCACCAGTGCACAGCGATCGAGTTGCTGCGCCACATCGCTGCTCTTCCGAATCAACCGGAAGTTCTGGTCTTCTGCGTTGTCCCCAAAGAAACGAATGCCGTCGCTATGACGCTGAGTGATTCCGTTGCTGCAAGTATCGAGCATGTTGTCGAAGCAGTATTGAAGGAGATTGATTCCGTAACGCTTCTGGATCGACAGGTCAGTTCCGAAGCACGCTAATCGATCCCTTCATCAGCCGACGCATGCTTGTTCATTCGATGTTTGACAACGATACCAACGATTATTGATGCGGGGATTGTGAGCCACCCAAAGAACAGCAGACTGAAAGCTGAGTATGCGAATGCACCTGTTAACATTGTCGTGAACGGTGCAGGTGGTTGACCGAGTGAGTCCGTGCAAGAGCCAGTCAATGAATAGCAGAGATTCATACCGATACTGATAAGCAGCCAGCAACAGTAATGCGACAAACTCCCCGTGAATACGCCGGCCAGTACTGTGCGCAACGTCGTGACGCTTCTCGGATCGCCGATGAGCAGCTTCCAAAACAGCCAGCCGGTAATGAACCCTGCCGTCGCAGTGCTGAGTGGAAACATGCCATAACCTTCACCGGTCGCCAGAGCCAGCACAAGCAAGCCGACCAACAGTCCTAATACTGCATTACCGAAACCGAAGAGAACCGCGGGAGAAATCCGGTCGATCTTCATCCGAGGTTGTGATCTTCAATTGAGAGTGGTGATTTCATCACGTTCATCATGCCGCGTGATACTGATGTGCGGTAAAGCGATTCCATCCTTTTTTCGTTTTCGATTCGACCGCCCAGTAGAATCCGCCCTTTTCATCCGGCCAATAGACCATGCGTGCAAGTCCGGCGGGCATTTGTGCTTCAAAACAAAGCGCTTCGGGATGCACGTCACTCCCGTTAGCAAGCGTGCCTTGCGATTGCTTTCCATCTGAAGTGAACGACCAGAACATCAGCGTACCGTCTTTGACTCCGAAGAGCGCGCGTTCTTCATAAGCGGACTTCGTAAACTCCCAGCGTGCGATCAATTCGATGTACGAACCACCTAAGATCGGTTGGAATGTTCGCGTACATGTGAGCGGTCCCATCGGTGAATCGGTTTTTGCCATCCATGAGCCGAGCAACGGCGCCATTGCGCCAAGTTTTCCGCGGCCCTTTTTCCAGAGAGGTTTCGTCTTCGCCATAATGAACTTTCGAATGAGTGAATGAAAGGGATTGAAGTATTTGCGACCGAATCGTGTAAGGATAAAAGCTCTTTCTTCGAAATCGAGGCATCATTGAAAGCATCCGTGCAGCGAAGTAATCGTGTGTAAAGACATGCCTCGCGCCAATGATAGAAAAAGACTGACGCAGTACAAAGCTGCCGTTCACCGGCTGGGAATACGGGCTTCACGTGAGGGCAGAAACCCGGTTCACGTGTGACGAGCGCGGTCTTTTTCGTTTATTTGTGTGATGGATCGGGTGAAAGGAAACGACACAATCATGCGTGATAAGAAGAAGACGCGAGTCATCGTCGGGATGTCGGGCGGCGTGGATTCCTGCGTAGCCGCGGCGTTGCTCGTCGAGCAGGGATACGACGTCGTCGGCATTACGATCAAGACCTACAACTACGACGAAGTAGGCGGGAACGTGGGGAACGAGTCCAGTTGCTGCTCGCTCGACGGCATCAACGACGCGCGTATCGTCTGCATGGACTTAGGGATTCCGCATTACGTGCTCGACTTTTCCGATGCGTTCAAGCGCAACGTCATCGACATGTTCGTCAATGAGTATATCGCGGGGAATACGCCCAATCCTTGTGTGATCTGTAATCGAAAAATCAAATGGGAAGAACTGATCCGCAAAGGGCTCAGCATCGGCGCTGACTTCGTTGCGATGGGGCATTACGCGCAGGTGAAGCAGAATCCGGCGAACGGGCGATTCTTCGTTTCACGCGGGAAGGATCGTTCCAAAGATCAGAGCTATGCACTCTGGGCCGTGTCGCAGGAGAGTCTTGCGCGAACGCTCTTTCCCCTTGGCGGGATGACGAAGGAAGAGGTTCGCATGACGGCCGGGCGATTCGGTTTACGCACGGCGAAGAAGCATGAGAGCTATGAGATATGCTTCATCCCGGACAACGACTACGCGCGTTTCCTGAAGGAGAATGTATCGGGCCTGAAGGAAAAGGTGGAAGGCGGAGAAGTCGTTTTTGAAGGCCGGGTCATCGGCAGGCACGATGGCTATCCGTTTTACACGGTAGGGCAGCGAAGGGGATTGAACGTAGCGGTGGGGGAGCCGGTGTTCGTAACGGAGATCGACGCTGGAACGAACACGATAACCGTTGGCAGACAGAATGATTTGATGCATTCGCGCTTTGACGTGTACGGCATCAACATGCAAAAGCGCGACATGCCGTCGGAGCCGCTGCGCATTACAGCGCGTATTCGCTACAAAGACGAAGGCGCACCAGCAACGTTGATCCCGCAAACCGACGGTTCTCTGCATGTCGTTTTCGATGAACCGCGAAGAGCAATCACAGCGGGGCAATCCACTGTATGGTACGACGGAGATGACGTTGTCGGCGGCGCGATCATCAAGAGCGTGATCGCATAGGTATCGTTGAGCGATCATCGTCCGATTCATCTCTGAGGACTTTCGTATAATTGAGCGACCATGTGCCCAAGGCACGTCCATCCTCACACCACAGGAACAGAACCATGAATGAAGTCCTCAATTATTTGAAGAGCAACAACGACCGCTTTATCGATGAACTGAAAACGTTTCTCAGTATCCCAAGCGTGAGCACGAATCCTGATCATAAACAGGATATCCTCGCTGCCGCGGGATTCGTCGAAGGGCAATTGAAATCCTTCGGGATGCAAAATGTCCGGCAATATCCGACCAACGGACATCCCGTCGTGTACGGAGAATGGCTCGGCGCGAAGGACGCCCCGACGATACTGCTTTACGGTCATTACGACGTGCAGCCCGCCGAACCGCTCGAGCTATGGACGACTCCAGCGTTCGAACCGACTATTCGCGGCGGAAAAATCTTCGCGCGTGGAAGCGCTGACGACAAGGGACAGGTGTTCATTCATCTCAAAGTCCTCGAAGCGTACATGAAGGTCTTCGGCAAGCTGCCCGTGAACGTGAAAGTGTGTATCGAAGGCGAAGAGGAAATCGGAAGCACGCACCTCGCGGATTTCGTGAAGGCAAACAAGAAGCTGCTCGCGTGCGATGCGGTGCTGGTCTCCGATACGCACATGATGGGAGTGAAACAGCCGAGCATCACCTATGGACTCCGCGGACTGACCTACCTCGAAATCACCGTAACATCTGCGAAAGGAGATTTGCACAGCGGGACGTTCGGAGGCTCGATCGCGAATCCCATCCAGACCCTCGCAGAGATTCTAACGAAATGCAAAGACGCGAAAACCGGGAAGGTGACTATCCCGGGTTTCTATGATGACGTGGTGAAACTCACGAAGAAGGACAGGGCGGAGTTGGCGAAGGTTCCGCATAACGACAAGAAGTATCTCAAGGAAATCGGCGCCGTCGCGGCATGGGGCGAACAAGGCTACTCTACGGTCGAGCGCACGGGTTCACGTCCGACATTCGAAGTGAACGGCATCTGGGGTGGACACACCGGCGCGGGAGTGAAGACCGTTCTCCCCGCACAGGCTCATGCGAAGGTGTCGATGCGCCTTGTCGCAAACCAGAATCCATCGAAGATCGCGAAGCTGTTCATGGCTCACGTGAAAAACGTTGCGCCGAAGACGGTGAAAGTCGATGTGAAGCTTTACGACAACAACGGTCATCCCGCGCTGACGCCGATCGATTCGAAAGGAATGCAGGCGGCTTCTGCGGCGATTAAAAAAGTTTACGGCAAAGCTCCGTACTACACGCGCGAAGGCGGCTCGATCCCCGTCGTTGCGGACTTTCAACAAATCCTCGATGTCGATGCAGTCCTTCTCGGCTTCGGATTACCCGACGATAACCTCCACGCACCGAACGAAAAACTCGACCTCCGGCAGTTCTCAAACGGCCTCGCAACCGTCGCACAATTCTTCGAAGAGTTTGCGAGGAAGTGAAGGGGAAGAAGTGAAGAGGTAAAGAGGTGAAGAGGTGAAGAGGTAAAGAGGTAAAGTCTCGCCATCAGCCATATGCCATACGCCATCAGCCATCAGCCATACGCCATATGCCATCAGCCATACGCCATACGCCATCAGCCATCAGCCATACGCTATACGCCATATGCCATATGCCATCAGCCATCAGCCATCAGCCAT
>CAYUWG010000076.1:0-3187 GCA_964448285.1 uncultured Chromatiales bacterium | reverse complement strand
ATACGCCATACGCCATACGCCATTCACTCCCCCTGCGCGGCGCTGAACATTTTTTCGCCGTTGGACTGGTGAAGCTTCTCGACGTGCATCCACGGATAGGACTTTGCGATTACCTGAAGCAGGAGGTACACGTCGTCGTCCGTGACGGGGGCGGAGGCGCGGTAGCGGGTGCGGAACCAATCGACCATGTGAATATCCGGTGTAGGTCCGGGATAGACTTTCGTCCCGCGATTGGAGATCATCGAAAGTTCGAAATTGCCGACGGCCTTCGGGACATCGGGAAGCGTGTCGCTGTGCACGAACACGTCCACGCCCCAGACGCTCCAATCCCGGTCGAACGTATGGTGCGGTGTGAAGTCTTCTTCAGGTACAGCCTTTGGCGCGTGGATGTGGTCATCGTCGAAGAGATGGGGATCGCGGGGAAGGGCCCCGATGACGGCGCGGACGAACTCCTTCGTCGTCGAGTGGCCGCCTAAGTCGCGCGTTTTGATTCCTGCGGCAAACGTCAGCCGCATCGCTTCTTCAATGCGCTTCGCGCTCGAATACATTCCGAGGTAGTAGAGCATGAGTATCGCGGACGAAAGAAGCGCCGTCGGATTCGCCACGCCTTTCCCTGCGATGTCGGGTGCGGAGCCGTGCACTGCTTCGAACACCGCGCGGTCACGACCGATGTTGCCGCCGGGCGCAACGCCAAGTCCTCCGACAAGCCCCGCCGCAAGGTCGCTGACGATGTCGCCGTAAAGATTCGGTAGCACCATCACGTCGAACTGCTCGGGCTTTGAGACGAGCTGCATGCACGCGTTGTCGATGAGGATATCGTCCGCTTCGATGTCGGGATAGTCCTTTGCGACTTCGCGGAAGCAATCGAGGAAGAGTCCATCGGTGATCTTGTGGATGTTCGCCTTGTGCACGCACGTGATGCGCCCTCGGCCCATCGACTGCGCCGTTTCGAACGCGAAGCGGTTCACGGCCATCGACCCTCCGCGCGTGACGACCTTGAGGCACTGTGTCACGTTCTCGGTTTCCCAATGCTCGATGCCGCCGTACGTGTCTTCGATGTTCTCACGGATCAGCAGCAAATCCACGTCGTCGAATCGCGTCTTGACGCCGGGAAGCGATTTCGCCGGGCGCATGTTTGCGAAGAGGTCGAGCGACTTGCGGATCGTCACGTTCACGCTCTTGTGCCCGCCGCCGATGGGCGTCGTCGTAGGACCTTTGAGCGCAACCCTGTTCTTCCTGATGATGTCGAGCGTTTCCTGTGGAAGCGGTGTCCCGTGCTTCTCCATTGCAAGCAGACCGGCGTCCGCTTCTTCCCATGTGACGGGCACTTCTGCCGCGTTGAAAATCTGAATGACGGCATCCGAGATTTCCGGCCCGATGCCGTCGCCTTTGATAAGTGTGACTGTTGTGGTGTTCATTCTTCTCCTGATTGGCTAAAGCGTAATTCATTCATTGTGAGACAAAGATAACGAAGGCATTATGGCTCAACGTGAAGGAGAGACCGATCGAATGTACTCTCAGGGTTTGATGTCTAAGCTTCTCAACATCAATCTTTCTTCCCGATCGTAATGCCCTTCGCGCTGTACCAGGGCTTTAACTCGACGCGCAGTCGTCCGGCTTTTACCGCGGGGTCCTGATCGCAGAGCGCCTGCGCTTCCTCCATCGTTTCAACGTCGAAAAGGAATATCCCTCGCAAGTCGGTGTTGTCGAGAAACGGTCCGGCAAGAATGAGCTTTCCGGATTTTGCCATCGCACCGATATGCGCGAGGTGTTCGGTTTGAATGCGCGCAGTCTCTTCAGTTTTTTCGGGTGTCCACTTCTCACCGCGATAGAGAAAGCCCATGTAATAGGTACGCATTTCATACTCAGGCCCGGCGTTTTGCGATTGCTGCTGTGCGTGAACGAGCAACGGCAGGACGCAGAGAAAGAACATCGCGGGAAAGAGGCGTTTCATTTTGAATCCTATCAAAGTTTTGTCTTCTTGTGATCGGTGTCTATGCATTCTGAAAGCAAAATAAACACGCGCATCGAGGAAATCCTTCAACGCTCGAAGACGATTGCGATGGTAGGTCTCTCGGATAATCCGATGCGTTCGAGCTATGGCGTCGGCATCGTCCTTCAGCGCGAAGGCTATGAAGTCATCCCAGTGAATCCATCGCTAAAGCAATGGCGCGGGCTTCCCGTATATCCGGATTTGAAAAGCATTCCAAAGCCCGTGGACGTCGTGAACGTCTTTCGACGATCGGAATTCGTACCGGAAGTCGTGGAAGAAGCGATTGAGATTGGAGCGAAAGCGGTCTGGATGCAGGTAGGCGTCGTGCATCAGGAGGCGGCTCAGCGCGCACTCGATGCCGGTCTCGACGTTTTCATGGATCGTTGCATAGCGGTTGAAGTCGTTTTGTAAGATCGACGCGTCCGATGGAACGGGTCAACCTTCCAACTCGGCTTCCACTTCGACACGCAGCGTGTCCTGATCGATGTTGACGTGGATGGTGTTCGGTCGGCAGCATACCTGACAGTCTTCCTCATACACCTGATCGTTGCCGCCTGAGATATCAACGAAGATTTCGTTGATCTCGAAGCACCATGCACAGCGGAAAATTTTCTTCATATCGTTTTACTCCTTCATAGACCACGAATGGTCTGCCGGTAACATAGAGACGAATCGCACCAAAGGCAAGCACGAAAATCATTGTTTGTGATTCGGCGGTTCGAAGGTGAGTAACAAGACCCTAAAACCACCAACCGATCGTCAGAGAAAAGCCGTTGTACTTGTACGTCGGAATCGTTTGCGTCACTTCGAGATAGCGTTGATCTGAGGGTGAGTAGTATGTGTATGTCTCCATTCCGGAAATAGATGACCGCAACTGTGTTCTGAACTGAAACTCGACGAAAGATTTCATAAAGCGAAGACCGAGTCCGTATGTAAAGAACGTCGATTGTAGTTCGCTGTCATTCTCGTACCATTCGTCCCAATCGTGATTCCCTGAGTATCTACCGTACGATGACGATTTCCCGAGCATGTCTCCGGTCCGGAAGTAACTGATACCGGAGAGAAGATACGCGAAGTGGACGTTCAGCTTTGCAGTGACGTCGACACTGTAGTAACTGAATCCGCCCGCAATTCGTGGTCGAAGCTGTAGGAAGTAGTCATCTTCGAAACCGACGAGTGTCAAATCGACTGCAA
>CAYUWG010000075.1:0-17734 GCA_964448285.1 uncultured Chromatiales bacterium | reverse complement strand
AGTGGACGCTAGTGCTCGTCAAGCCTGTGTTGACTGCTGTCCAGCTTGCGCCGTTGTTGGTCGAGAGAAAGACGCCGCCAGAAGTCCCGGCAAAGAGATTCGTGCTGCTTACTGTAAAACATTGAACAAAACCGCCATAGGGCCCATTGGTTTGCACCCATTGGGCATGCAATGGGGTTATACTAATGATTGCCCAAAATACGGCCAAGAAAAGTCGTCTAGTTGTTTTCATAGGTATTTTTCCTTTCTGTACATTTTTTGCTGGCAATTGCTTCTAAATGTTTCGTTGATTTGCAATCCATTTGCGAAAATGTGCCAGAGAAGCACGGAACGCTAGCTAATGTAAATCCCTTGGTATCGGTATGTTCTTCAGTCCTTATCATCCGCTAATTGTCAATAAGTCCTGTGTTGAGCGATGATAACGGTTTTCGCCGTAAATGTAAAATCGGACCGAGTAACTGCCTGGCTGCAGCATTGTGCTGTCCACCGAACAACGGTAAGTTAATGTTTCGTCGCCAATTGCAATGTTCTCACTGTAATAAAAGTCAAGCGGGATAAATGCAAATTGGTTGTCAAAATAGACTGATTGTTTACCAATTAGATTTTCAAAGTCATTGGTACTATCTATTTTAACGTCAAGTTTTAGTTTCTTGGCGATGCCTTTACCTGTCTTAATTAGGTCATAATTCTCAGGTGAAATAATTAGAAAGGCATTGTCAATTTCCTTCCTCAACTTGCTTGTGTTTTCAATCTCAGTGAGCACAGAATAAAATTTATCCTTGATGTCAACTTGCATTTTGACTTTAAGATAGCCAACCATTTCTTCGTAAACCTTAAATCCTAAAGCCATCAGCCCAGCAAGTGCTCCAATTAGTTTTATACCTTCAACTATGTCTGCCATATCGTTATCGTTAATGGTAAATGATTGCCTGTCCGTGATAATTGATGACGCTGTGCTCGATCCGATGCGGCAAGGTAATCGGCCGGGTAGGAAGATGCACGCAAACGAGCGGGAAAGCTTCGTATCGAAGCGGGACAAGGTTGGTTTGAACGAATCATCGGTCGCAGAATCCTAACCATAGCGCCTCTTTACCTCCGCGATCGAAGCGACGACAAGCTTTTCGAGCACAGACATATCGAGATCAGCGAGTTGTTTGAAGTACAGACAGGACTTGGTCATCCTGTGCTTACCAAGCTTGGACAGCAATGTCCTTTGCTCTTGTCCTTCGGCCGTCAGGTAAACCAACAGTTCCCGACCGCGGATGGCGAAGGCCGCCAAAGGGGCTTCCCCGGTTCGCCCGCTTTCGTAGGTGTAGCGATAGGAGCCATAACCGACGATGCTGGGGCCCCACATTCGTGGTGGTTGCCGGGTGATCCTTTTAAAGAGAGCCATCAGCGCGCGGCAATCTGCATGTTGTTGCGCATTGGCTCTTGAAGCGATGTAGTCATCGACACTGGCGTGGGTTGGTTTGGTTTTGTTTTCGGCCATTGAGATGGTTCGTTGTTGCGGGTGATCGGCGTCTACTATTTCTCCTTTTTCAGATCAAAAGCTTACTGAGCCTTGTTCGCGATTCATTCGTTCTTGGCCTGCTGATGCTCTGGCGCGTCAGCCCCGCGTGGCATGAGCCTTGGGTTTCACTGGGTGTTTCTTTCGCGTCGGCTGCAAGCGTTTGTTTGCAAGCTTTTCGGCGGCTTTGAGAGCACGCACACTCGTTTCGGGGAGTTCAACGGGACTGAAACATTCTTGAGGGTAGAGATAGTCTTCTCCAGATTCATCCAGAACGCGAAGGTATCCTCGGTTGGAAGCTCGTTCGTCTTCGAGAACCTCATATATCTTCCGAACTTCAATATCCGAAGAATCCTCTGCACGAATGCAGACTACGTAATTTCTACTTTGATTTTTCATGATTCACTCCATAAAACGCTTGATTTTGATTTTTCGTCTACCAATTCCGTGAGCTTCGTACCAATGAACTTCAGCCAGTACAGTCAATCCATTCTCGAGTCGAACCCGTGCAATACCTTTCAATTTTCGCCAGCGGCCACGTCCAAACTGTTTTACCAACCGACCACGTTCGCGGATAGAGAGTCTTTTCGCGATCGTCTCAATAGCCTGAATTTCACCAACGAGTTCAACGCGCATTCGGATGACTTCTACCGGTGGTTTGTCGGTTTTGGGATCTCGTTATCGCCCAGTTTTCGGGGAAGCAGGTCATCAAGCTATGATCGTTGCATCTCCTCAAGAAGTCCTTCCACAGAGTGGTTCCAGATTCCATGAGAGCCTTCTTTTCCGATTCCCCCACTACGGATTGTTACAGCCCGAGACCCGGAAGTTCTCAGCCTGCCAGAAGAGACCTTGTAGGTGTGGGGGCTCTGCCTCATCCTCTCTGTTTCTGTCTCGAAATATTTGACGGTCATTTGGTCTTCTTCTGTAGGTCGATCCGATGCGGCAAAGGTAATCGGCCTTGTAGGAAGATGCAAGCAAACGAGCGGGTAAGCTTCGACTCGAAGCGGGACAAGGTTGGCCTGAAGAATCGACAGGCGCCACATCCTAACCGTAGCGCCTCCTTACCTCCGCGATCGAAGCGACGACAAGCTTTTCGAGCGCCGACATATCGAGATCAGCGAGTTGTTTGAAGTACAGACAGGACTTGGTCTTCCTGTGCTTGCCGAGTTTGGACAGCAAGGCTCTTTGCTCTTGTCCCTCGGCCGTCAGGTGAACCACCAGTTCACGAGTTCCTAAGCACGGTTGCAGCAATGGTAACGACTCTACTTTTCATTTAACAACTTCCGCAATTCTTCGATAGTGTAAGCCGGTTTTCGCCTATGAATCATTGCGTGACAGTTGGGGCAAACCGGACGAAGGTCTTGAATTGGATTCAGCCTGTATTTCTTCCCGATGTCGGATAACGGCCTGAGATGATGAACATGAATGAACCTATCACCAGCTTTGCCGAACGCTTTCTTGAAATTGAAACCGCATACAAAGCAATCATATCCGTAGTGACGCAAGCACTCCTCACGCGCTTCAGGATTGCGTTCATAGATGTTGAGAGAAACTGACCTTGATAATCCTTCAAAGAAGGTGGAGGGATTGGCTAAGTCCTCCTCCGCAATCATCGAGTATGAATTCGTTCGTGTGATCAAGAATTGCGACCACTTTTTTTCCAATTCACGTGCAATGTGGTCAGGAATGCGCACTCCTGATGATTGGCTATCCCAATGCATATCGGCGAGAACGCCCTTGTTCAACTCTACTCTTGGAAGGATGTCCTCTGTCTCAGGGTTAAGCAATACATCCAAATCGATGTCAACATAAAGGGCTTGCCTACCCTGAAGGAATAAGCGTCGATCCCAATGGGGGCCTTCCCGGACATCAGAGATCGCCCAGCCAGAAGCAATGATTCCTTTAGGTGGGAGTCCGAGACGAATCAAGAATATACGGTCGCCTTCGACAATAGACTTGGTGACACCAGAACTCCAAACTTCCTTTACGTGCTTGTCTGCGCGAATCTGTTCAGCAAGATCTTCGAGGTCAGTCCAGTTCCACCGCTTTGGATTCCATGTCATTAAGTAGGTTGGCATCTATGTGTTCTCCTTTGGTTGCAATTCCGATAGGTGTCTCAACTCACCATGCAACAGCGAGCAACACGATATTCTGTAAATGTGCGAGCCGTTGAGCGGACAATTTTTGGAGCTTAATATTGTTTCAACCTTTGCTCAGCAAATGCGTGTGCGATGTAGTGCGAGTGACTTGTGATCTACATTTCCTATCATCATTCGCATTTAAGTTGGTTTTACGCGATCCGTCTCTTTGAAAATTGAATCGCACCGCATCGACATTTCCACCAACCCTCTGAGACTCCGACAGATTCCACAAATCTAGCACAGTAAGAACATCGAACTTTCTCAAGTAATCTAAGCACAGAGTGACCAAAACTTTCAGCTTCGCTTAAAGAGACTGAGCGTGCCCAATCATTATAGTGAGATCCCAACAAATTTCGGAGATGGAGCAATTTATCGATTGCACTTGCCTCAGTCTCGATTTCTGTATTCCGCAGAGCTTTCCTTAGACCAGGCCATAGGTCGCCAAGATTGTAGCGATCACCGCGCCGACGAATAATCGTAATCGGTAAATTCACGCTGAGTACGTTGCAAATCAATTCTAACAAAATGCCAGCATCAGAACAAATTCGAACCGAATTCCCAGTCTCTAACGCATCCTTAAGGTTCTGTTCTGTCGAAATACCCTCGCGTATTGTAGGACCATCGTCAAATCCCCATCGTACAATATGGCGCTCTACGAATCTATGTTTATGATGGGACAGAATTGTGCGTAACTGCTCGTACCAAAGTCTATCGTGCGCTGTGAAAATAATCTGCCATTTATTCAATCGTTCAAGAACGAAGTCCACAAATTCCAATCGAATAGTATTGTCAACGCTCTGGAGTACATCATCGAAAATTATGAATTGAGCCTGACCTAAATCAGCTGATTCTTCTGCAACCGCAACGAAAAATAGAAGTGCGAGAAGATCTTGATTTGCTTCACTAAAAATTTGTCTAGGAGCGCACTTACGAGCGTTTGTTAGGACAGCAGAAATATTCAATGCAAGTTGACCACCTTCGCCATAGTCGAACTCGAAATGATCCAAAAAGGAAACAGATGATACGGCCTTGAATGCCTCAGTAAGACGTGGTGCTACACGATCGAGGAACTGGCTAAGTACTGGAAACAGATGTTTCGGAAACGTCTTGCCATCATTGTTGATTGAAAACTTGTTTATTTTTGATTTTAAAGAGCGGTACCTTATCGCCTCAGCATTGAAGGAATTGGCAAGTTCCTCGATTCTAGAATCAACTTTTATCTTAACACCACGCTTCGAAAGCTCATCAATGGAAAAGCCACCGTAGATTCTTCTCTGTAGGAACTCAGAAAAATATTTAGGGTCAAAGGGAATTTCTTCTTCATTTATTTCAAGAGTATTTGCAAGTTCTGTTCGGAGTCGATCCCGTTTAACTTTCGCATTTGATCTAGCTTCCTTCAACTGGTCAAGCTCAGTTCGTGGATCAATTACCCATTGCCGTCCTTTTTTGGGGTCCCTGAGATAGTTCCAAAAGACTAAGACTCTCTCAGCATCTGGTGCCTGTAGAAACTTGAGAATGTCACCTCGACGCAACACAAAAGGGGACACGCTGAATTCTGGGTGAGGTAGCCTCTCGGTAAACAAGTAACCTTGTTCATCTTCAATAATATGTCGTTCAATATTTAGACCGTCTGATAGCGTTGCGCGTACATATGGAGTTAGTTTATTTGCGAATGACAACAAACTAGGGCGACCACTAGTGGTAGACGATTTTTGAGTAACATCTCCCTGAAGAACGAACTCAATCGCATCTACTATGCTGGATTTCCCTGTACCATTATCCCCAACCAGTAACATTGAAACAGGGAATGCGTCTTCCGCTACTGGTTCAACTACGAGAGTGTTTGGAATCCCCCGAAAATGAGATATTTCAATGCGAGAAAGCCTTAGAGTACTCATCTGATCGTGCACTCACTATTTAATGTCTCATTGGTCTGTTTCGGAATTGAGTTGCCACTAAAATATTGCATCTTACAAATCAGCTTTAGCGTTACATTCTATGATTCAACATAGCTATATCAACAAAAAACTAGCCGAGTTTACGATTGATTGCCGAAATGGAGTTACGTGTTTCAATAAGCACCTTTCGCATTCCAGTTTCTTGCTTCGAGAAGAACGACGCAGTCTTTCTGCTTGTTCCAAATTGTTTTGTCTAATCCCATATAGAAGAAATGGGAAGTAGAGCTGTCAGAGTTGTAGATTTCCCGCTGTGCTCCAGTTTTCGTGTAGAGAATGACCAAATCTCCCGCTTGAACCTTCTTATCCGGAAACCAATATGAATGGCGTACCTTGTTCGAGACACCACCGCTTTCTGTAAATGTTGTATCGAACACTACGTAATAGCCGATATCTACGTCACTCAGAACCTTAAGGACGAGTCGTTCTCTGTTGGTGACGCCAGGATCTCTAATGCCTAAGATTTCAATGTTCATTTTCGAATTCGTTTCGATATAACTGCTGCGCCTATTAGAAGCACCCCAACTCCGAGAGTGATGTAATCACCATGCTCCACCTTGTCAGCCACGTAGGGAATTAAGCCTATCAGAATGGAACCGATGGTTAAACAGATTCCGTAAAGGACCTCTGCAGCGGTATAGGATTTAACCCGCTCCTCAAGAATGGCTTTCTCTTTATCGCTTGTGTGAAAACGATCTCGAAAGTAAGACAATTCCGCAACCTGTTGCTCCAACAGATCGAGAGTATCCAACAAGAGTCTATGAACGGCCGGTGTGGATAACTCTTCTTCGCTCAGTTCTCGTCGAACATTTACAAAAGCCCTCCGAGCCTTGCCAAACTCCTCCGCGGGTGCTGCCTCAGGTTTCTCTGGTTCTTGGTCAACTTTTTCAGGTTCGTTCAAATCAATCTCAGTTAGATGATAAGATTAGAAACACAATTTCGGCTACGGTATAACCGTCGTCTAACCCGCCAATTTGAGGTTGTAAGAGAGACATATGTAGTCTATTTATCCTTTTGGTTCATGGACGCTACCAGTTGAGGTAAGCATACAGCCTTAGGCTTTTGTCACTCAACCTCTTCTCCTTTCTCACTTTCTCGAAAAACTTATCAGCCATGTGCGGCCCCTTTGCAGGTTCAACAATCAGTTGCCGCAACGTTACGCAACAAGAGTTTTAAATGCAAGCCTCTACGAAAAAAATCATCCCGTTGTAAACGCCCGCACAAAATACGCCTGCACCCACGATTCTTCGTGTCGTTTCAATACGTGTCGTGCCTCACCCCGTCACTCTCTTGCGCAACGCTTGCGCCCTTGAGGCTGAGCGTGTGAACTTGAACTCTCCAACGGCGGTCTTGCGTCCGAGTATGCGGGCGAGCGTGGCGCGCACCGTTGCAGGGTCGTCGTCGAAGTCGCCGTGGTGGCGGGCTGAGCTCTGGCTGCGCGGGTCGCCACTCTCATTTGGCGCGAGTATCCAATCGATCCTTCCGCGCTCTATGTGCTTCATCACCGCTCTATCCGCACGGATGTATTTTTCCATCCCGAGTATCGGCGTCGGCGAAAGAGCTTCGAATGCATTCGCAACGAGATAGAGGAGCGATTTGTGGTAGATGCCCGCGCAACTGTCGTCCCTCTCTTCTTTATCCTTCAGCGTGAAGAGCGTGAACGCCTCGATTGCATTCGATTCGATGAGGGGGAGGTAGGCGTCGTGGAAAAGTGCGTTGGTGATGGCCGGCGCCCAGAGCGTGCAACTGCTCACGGTCCTTCCGAAGCCCTGTTGGCCGGAAAGCGTGTTCGAAGGAATCGTGCCCTTGGTAGCGAGAAGTTTTGCGAGAGGTGCGAGGAAGATACTCCCCGCGCTGTGCCCGGCAAGATGGATTTCGATTTTCGGATTCGTCGTCAGGAGGTCGTTGAGATGGTTGAGCATGAGGCGGGCGCCGCCGTCCGAGCGAGTCGTGGCGTACATGCCGTTCTCCTTCATCTCATCCCATGCCGCCTTGCCGGTGAACGCGCGCGCAATGGGTTCGAGCATATCGTCGAGGCGGTCGAGCATGAAGTCCAATGCATCGCCGAAGAAACCTTCAGGCCTCCTGCGCTTCGTCGCATCCTCGATGATGTTGGTGATCGTTGACCAGTAGTCCGTATGCCAGACGAATGAGATGGGATACACGTTCGCCTGCAGGAGTGCGGGCAGATAATCCGCGAGTCGTTGGACTGCGGTCTGTTCGCCGGTCAATCCGCCGTGTGCATAGAGCAGAATGCGTTTGCGGGACCAGCCTGCGGTGATGCGTGGAAAGTCCTCGGCGAAAATCGCAGCGAGGTCGTCCTCGGTCGTTCCATAAAGTCCGCCGGTTCGCAGCCTTCCGTCATTGCTGAGGCTCACGATATGTGGGCGAAGGGAGTAAGAAGCCATCACCTCCGTGCTGCGCGACTTCGAGGACACGCTCGCCGCGGAGCTTCGCTGGTTGAGAGTCAGCACGGGCGCACCGAGCCGCGCAACCCAGACGTCGGTTCCATTCGCGAGCCAGTCGTTGTACGAGATTTTGGCGAACCCGCCCTTTCCCCATTTGTCGCCCCAGGAGTTTTGAATCCAGAAGCCGTCCTCATCATACCCGACGATTGCGAAGGCATGGCCGCCGAGCATCTTCATCTTTCCGTCGTAGGGAATCAGGCCGGTTTTTCGAACGGATGGATCTTCCCAGCCCGAATGCACCATCGCGGTGGAGTAGAGGATTCCCACTTCGGCAATGGCGGAGTGCATGGCGACGAGGTCATTGTGATTGACGCGGAGATACGCACCCAGCGGTCGCTTCGCCGCATCGGATGCGCGTTCGAACGTGAGGCGGTTTTCTTTCTTCGGAACTTCATACGGCCAGAGCGCCTCCGAGCAAACGCCGTGCTTGTACCATCCTTTGATTGCGCCGCGCGCGCTGGAGCCTTCGTAGTTCTCACCGCGCCAGTCATCGTAGCGCTTAGCCGTTTCGTACAGCATCCTCGGACTGATGCGCGTCTCATCGCGGACGACCTTGCGGCGGCGATAGAGGTAATGAATGACGGTTGCGAGTCCGAATCCGGTGCAGGCTCCTTCCTGCCCCTGATTCAGGATTGGAACGCCGAAAGCCTTGTACTCTTCCAAAGTCCTGCGAATCGGGACTTCAACCAGAGTCGGTTGGTACATCTGGTCGCGAAAGTCGATGGAATCCGGACGCGCATCGAACGTTCGTGATCTGTTTTGCTGCTTTGCCATGGGAAACTCCTTTTCATTGTGGTTTACGATCCGTTGGTTTTCATTTTTCGAAGGCGCCGTTTTCAAACCACCATTGCTCTCGCATCTGAGAGGAATGCTCGGCTCATGAGCCGGCGCGGTATGTATCAGACAAGAATTCTGCGCTACAATACGCAACCCACGCATCTTGCGCAAGACTAGGCGAACTTTGCTGTAAGAAAAAAAACGGGAGGGAGGGTCTTATCAGGAAACCATCAAAGACCGCTCGATGCGCTGGGCGTTTCGCACGAGATCATCAAGAAGCGCCCTGCCTCTTTATCGATTTTATCGAACCTTCAATGTGTGAAACCCTCAACCGCCGCAAGGCTTGTGAACGGTTGCGAAAAGGAATCAGGGTTCTCGATACGATGCGGCTCAATCATGCACATGTCAGGAAAAACCGCATGAGCCGATTGCTCGAAGGAAATCCATCTTCACTACGCTCGGGTGAATCATCTTAAAACTTCCAGCCGGCAGTTATCGAAAAATGTTTGTCGATAGTGGTAGGTATCGCCTGCTTGAAGCGTAACGGTCAGGCTATCGCCGGCAACCGCTGTGAACGTATCGATGAATGCATATACCTTCCAGACGGAATCCTGTATAGCCATCGAGTTACGAATCGTACCGTTCAATGAAAGTTGAAAGGATCCTGGACTTCCTTTTGGTTCAGTCCAATATGCTTTTGCCCACATGGATAGCCTGACGCGGTTTCGACCGGCCGGAGCGGGTACCGTCGTATGTAGTGACATTCCGACTCGGTCGCCTACCGCAAGAACGACGGACCAATTTCCTGCTGAAGGCGGTGTGTCGTCGGAGAAGGAAACTGTCGTAGGCGTGTTACTCCAATAGACCCAACCTTCGGACGAAGGATTTCCGTTCATTTCGAAAGAAGAGTTGGAAATCAAATTCTGCGATACAGTGGCTTCCGTTACCGGTTCATCCGCGCATGAGCAGAGAGTACACAGGATTACTACAAAATAAAGTGTGCGTGTCTTTTTCATGTTACTCTCCGAACGACATCCTTCTGCCCGTTCGCCCAGCCGTCGATTCGATGACGTGAAAGTGCGATTTCGTTTTTTGTTCATATAACAACCTACGACCGGCTGATAGAGAACCAATCGATTTTCCGTGTGAGATACATCACGATGAATAGTACGACGAACAATCCGACGCTCCCAAGAAGAAGCGCATAATCCTGAAGCTGCAGCGTTATAAACAGAAAACCGTAGAGCGCCGCGAGAACGAGGAAGATAACCGACGTGATTTTCCTGCTTGCAGAGGTCCAAAAAGTATAGAGCGTTATCAGAAACACGATGCCTATACTCCCGACGAGGTAGGCGAGATCGAATCCTATGTGCTCCGAGAGAGAAAGCAGCAGGACATAGAAAAGAATGAGCGCGACGCCCACAAGCGCATACTGGATCGGATGGAATGCGACCCTGGCAATGATCTCCGAGAGAAAGAATGACGCGAACGTCAGTGCGATGAACAGCAGCACGTACTTGACCGAGCGCTCGGTTTTCTGGTATTGATCGACAGGAAGATACAGGCTCGCGCCGAACGAGGACCCTGCAACGTCGTATCGTCCGCCAATCCAGGCTTGAGGGAAATTCCTGTTCAGATTGAGGACTCTCCATTCTGCGTGAAAGCTTTCAGCAGTGACGTTGCGCGTATGTGGGAGGAAGCTGCCGATGAAACTCGGATTGCCCCAAGGCGAGTCGAGAGCGACTTCCGTTACTTCACCCATTGGAATGAAACGGATCTCGGAGGAGCCGTTGAGTGAGAGCGGAAAAGAGAAAGCATACGAGCCTTGTGTCTCTTCCAATCGCGGTTTGAACGTCACGCCCGCCTCGAGAATGTCGTCCGACAGCACGCCCGGTTCCGATGAGAATCGTGATGTATTCCACTGGAGGTTGATCGTGTCGCGCACGCCTTTGAGGTCGGTGATTCCGAACGTAACGAAGGCATCGCTCCAAAGAACATTCTCAGGATCGATGCGCAGCGTGCTAACGTCCGGCTGTGCGAATTGCCCTTCGACGACGAACTGAGCGCTGTAGAGCGGGACTTTGTAGATGCCCCGATAGCGCATCTCCGGTTTCAACGAGCCTTCGATGCGCAAGGTGTTGGGAAGGAAATGCGCATAACGGATTGCGTGTGACACGACGCCTTTTTCGTCCTTTGAGAAGTCCTTGAAAGGGATGGAAAGCACCGGGCCGGTGAGCGTTTGAGTGCCGCCCCAACTCTGGCTGACCTCCGACTTCGCAGAATCCTGCCGCGAACTCCGCTCTGATATGAGCGACGGGACGAACTCTGCCGGAATGAGCAGCAGCAGCGACAACACTGCGACGATGAACATTCGGAGGATGATGGAAGATTTCAATTTGGATTCGTTCATGGTTTTCTCAGGCGGGTGGTGTTTTGCGTTGTCAAGTGCTCCACTCACGTTAACAGCGACATTGCAACGATACAGAAGCGTTACATCGGATACAATGCCATTCTAAATCAAATCCTTAATTCGTCAACTGAAATGTTCGCTTGACGAATGATGGCTCGAAGCGTTGCCACGATCCAGTTCCTTGCGGTCAGGCACGACGAATTGAGTAAAGGATTCAAAGCGTCTGAGAATCATGTGACCATGTTGACGGCGTAACACGAATCCGATCTTAGAGAACGTCTTAATGCATTCCCGTCCGGAAATCCGTGGGAGAGTGCTCATACCGCGATCAGGGCATCGAACTTTTTCCGGCGGGATTGGAAGATGATCCTTCTCCAGAGCAGCAACATATCCTTCGATAGCCTCTCGGATGTTGCTGATCGCTTCTTCCTTTGTCCTTCCCCGGCTGACACAGCCTGGAAGATTTGGGCATCCTGCAATCCAGTACGAGTCTTCACCGCGATATACAAGAGCTTGTCTCATGATTCATCTCCGGTTAGCGGTGAGCATCTCAGAAAATCTTGAGCCACGAAAGGTCTCTACTGATCAAGAGCTCAGTCTTCTGAGAATGATGCGTTCCTTTCATCGGAATCTCTGCAAGTTGAAAGCCTCTCGCGATTGCCAGTGTTCTGATTTCATCTGCATTGTCGTAAGTCATCAGGAAAGATCCCTTGAGTGTCGCTACGATCCGGAAGAGTTCAACGTGGTCAACTTCGGAGTAGCGATAAAGCCTTCTTCCTGCGACAGTGTATGGCGGATCGATGAAAGAGATTGCATCGCGACGACGAGCATTACCCTCAAGCACTTTGAGACCGTCAGCACAGTGGATCGCGAGTCTCGATTTATACTGTTGTATCTCGAGGATGCGTCTGCTCAGAGTTTCCGGATACCATCGGGAGAGGAGTCCCTTACCGTTTTCACCATGCTTGAGCAAACCTGCGCCGTTCGCGAGAATCCCGCCGTGGCTCACCCGGTTTTTCAGTAACACGGCAAACGCTCGTTCTTTGAGACTCGTGTGATTTTTCGAAAGCAGCGTCTGGATATTTCGCTCGGTCATCGAAAACGATAGAATCTTGTTTGCCAGCCACGGGCCATCGTCGCCGAGAATTGCTTGCCAGACAGCTGCGATGTCTTCATCGAGTTCCACCATTGTCGAATGCCGTACGCGTTCTTCAGCCACCGCGGTCAAGCTTACGATACCGCCACCGGCAAATGGCTCGATCAATTCCTTCGGAGAAGAATCACATGCTGCGAGCCACTGACGCACGTACGGGATGAGCCATGTCTTTCCACCGGGGTACCTGAATGGACTACGCTGAGGCACCGAAGCGACATTGATGACTTTCGGTTTCGATGCACCGAAAAGAACGAGTTGTTCTTTCACATGGCCCCGGTTAAAAAGCACTTGCATGGTGGCGATATGCGTTCACCGGTGGTGTTTTGGTGTATCGAACAACCAATTTTCAACCAACAGTGAAGAGAGTGTTTTGTGAGATTTTCGATTCCAACTGTTTGGTGATAGTCTCTAATTCAATCTTCGCTTCTGCCTGTAATCCGAGTGAGAATGCGATTCCTTCTGTATCAGTACTGAGTCGAGAACTGAGATCGAGCCGATACGCCCGACCTTTGGTCGTGTTCATCGAGTATGAGTGTATATGCATCGGATCGCCAGGTCTTGCTTCGTTCATGTGAGAGAATTGAAATTCTTTTTGAAGATAGCTGAGAAGATGATCCTGGATCACGAGAACAAGGTGCCTGTTGATGTGTTCGAAAGTCTGAATCTTGTGATGAAGCTGTATAAGAATTGTCTTAGCTGTCATCTTCCAGTTCATTCCAAACGTTTTATATGAAGCAGGTTCTTCGTTGACGGCAGGCAAATCGAGAGATTTCACGAATCGCTGTCGCTCAGGCCAAACTGTGCCTGTTGTATCGAGTGTTTGCAACTCGATTCCGACAAAATCACGCACCTTGTCACGCTTCACTGACGCTAAAAAATAATCGACGCTGCCCCCCGGAATGGAAATTTCAGGGATGATGTGAAGCTCGTTACCGGGTTCATGAAGCGATAGTAGGTGGAGGCAATCAGTGAATATCTGGCGACGCTCCAGAAGGCGAAACGGACAGATAATGACAGGCATATGTTCACCACCGTAGAGAACGGAACATGTTCCGATAGAGACTTCTGGCTGACTCTTACGGACCTTGATACACTTCTTGTCCAGGAAAGGACACCACTGGCGTTGAAGAATCCCAGCCCAATCTTCATCCTCCTTCTTGCCGGTCGGCACACTAAAAAACTCTATAATCTTCGTCACAGGAGGAGATTGCATCTATCTATCGCCACTTCGATGTACTCGTCTGAAATGTCAATGCCGACCGACTTGCGGCCAAGTTTGAGAGCAACCAGCATCGTAGTTCCCGTCCCGCAAAATGGATCGAGAACGATTCCATCGGTAGGGCAAGTTGCGAGGATAGGGATCTTGCAGAGGTCCTCCGGGTATGGCGCAAAATGAGTAGGGCGATTCTGCGTATCCTCGGGAATAATGTCCCAGACATCACTTGGCTTGCTTCCATTCGGATGATATTTCAGAAAATAGAATCCCTTCTCCTGAAGTTCTCTGGCTCGGCCGGAAACATTTTCCGAGTTGGAGTGCGTCGTTCTCTGCTGACCGCGTATGATCATCCGGAAATCTGCAATCTTCCCTTGGCTAATCAGATTCAACATCTCCTCGAGGGCAGCAAATGCGTTGCGCTTTTCCGCATCGGAGAGACTTGTCGAAAGTTCGATTTGCCTTTTGTATCTAACACCGCTCACACCAGTCGCAGACACGATCGAGCCGTTAACGACCTTCGCTTTCTTCGGATTAGAGCGCACGGCATCGGCATCGAAGTAGTATCCTTTAGGAATCTTGACGAAATGAAAGATGTTCTCGTGCACATTACGAAGTCGATCCAAGGTGTTGTCCGGGCCTCCTTTTATCTTGTTCCAGATCACACTATCCCTGAGAATCCAATCCTGCTCATCGATTAACCTTAGGGTCAATCGCCACGGGATCCCAAGGAGTTGCTTGTCTGAGTAGGTATCGCCAACATTGAGCCAGAAGGAACCCTTAGGTTTGAGCACTCGCTTGACCTGTGAAAATACGGTAACAAGCCTGTCAATGAAGTCCAGGTAGTCTGTCTCAAGTCCAATACCTCCGTTCGTGTATTCACGTTTACCCCAATAGGGCGGACTCGTCATGCAGAAGTCGATGGATTCGGATGGTAAACCTTCCAGGACTTCATTGGCATCTCCTAATAGGAAAAGTGGAGAAATCGTTTTCCCATGTTGGTAATGATCGAACGTCTGATTGTATGTGGACGCTAACATATCTGTTGGGTGATATTCCGAACCAGTGAATTCAGTATCTGTTCAACAAACGGTTGCATCTCTCGATTCCAATGTCTGGACCCGGTGTTTCATTTCTCATGCTGAGGGATTCTACCATTTCTGAAATCAGATGAACCGCGTTCACTCATGCCCTCGAACGGGAGACCTCGCATAAGGCCCTCGTATGTCGCATCTTCAGGTTGAGACGGTATTAACAGGATCATTCTTTCTTTCGCTGTGACCATTTCGGACTCATCGTGTTCAACATCTCGGAATAAGATGTCTATCGCAGGGGATAATTTCAAGTCCTCTGTTTGAAATTGCCTCCCACTCCCGCAGCCGGTATTTTCCGTCAGCCCTTTCGGGGAACCTGTTCATTTCAATCGAGGCCATCAATGAAATACGTTATCAGCACGTCACTCTTCGTTCTTTTGCTCGCGGGAATTGCCTTTGCGCAGAACGAAGAGGAGACACAGAAGAAAGAGAAAGACCCGTTCACATCCGGGACGTTCAGCGGATTGAAGTTTCGCAGTATCGGCCCGGCGCTTACGTCGGGGCGCATATCGGACGTCGCGGTGAATCTGAAAAACAAGAGCGAGTGGTACGTCACGGTCGCATGCGGCGGTGTTTGGAAAACGACGAACTCCGGTACGACGTTCGAGCCGATCTTCGACGGGCAGGCGGCATTCTCCATCGGTTGCGTAACCATCGACCCGAACAATCCTCACGTCGTGTGGGTCGGGACTGGCGAGAACAACAGCCAGCGCAGCGTCTCATGGGGCGACGGCGTCTATCGCTCCGATGATGGCGGCAAGTCGTGGAAGAACATGGGACTCAAGAAATCCGAACACATCGCGAAGGTGGTGGTCGATCCTCGCAACTCGAACCACGTCTATGTCGCCGCTCAGGGACCGCTCTGGGGACCGGGCGGCGACCGCGGCCTCTACAAGAGCACCGACTCAGGCAAGAACTGGAAACCGATTCTCACCATTTCTGAAAACACCGGCGTCACCGATCTTGTCTTCGATCCTCGAAATCCCGACGTGCTCTATGCCGCATCGTATCAGCGCCGCCGGCACGTATGGACGCTCATCAACGGCGGGCCGGAGTCGATGATCTTCAAGTCCACCGATGCAGGCGCGACGTGGGACACCCTGAAGTCCGGTATCCCGTCGGTGGATAAAGGCCGTATCGGTCTCGCCATCTCGCCGGTCAATCCCGACGTGCTCTATGCGATCATCGAAGCAGCGGAAGGGAAGGGCGGCTTCTTTCGCTCCACCAATCGCGGCGCAAGCTGGGAGAAGCGCAACGACTACGTTTCCGGCAGCCCGCAGTACTATCAGGAACTCGTCTGCGATCCGAAAGAGGCCGACCGCGTCTATTCTCTCGACACGTATCTCATGATTACCGACGACGGAGGGAAGAACTTCAAACGCCTCGGCAACAAGCATCGCCACGTGGACGACCATGCGATGTGGATCGATCCGGACAACACGAACTACTACTTGGTCGGCGGCGACGGCGGCCTGTACGAGTCGTGGGATCGCGGGCAGACGTGGCGCTTCAAAGAGAACCTCCCGGTGACGCAGTTCTATCGCGTCTCGGTCGATAACACGGAGCCGTTCTACTGGGTCTATGGCGGCACGCAGGACAACTACAGTCTCGGCGGCCCTTCGCGCACGATCAAGGAGGACGGCATCATGAACGAGGACTGGTTGTTCGTCAATGGAGGCGACGGCTTCGAGCCGCAAATCGACCCGACGAATCCCGACATCGTCTATGCGCAATGGCAGTACGGTGGTCTCGTGCGTTTCGACCGGAAGAGCGGCGAGCGTGTGTATATCCAACCGCAGCCGGGCAAGAACGAAAAACCCTATCGTTGGAATTGGGACTCACCGCTGCTCATCAGTCCGCACTCACCGACACGCTTGTACTTCGCGGCGAACGTTCTCTTCCGCTCGGACGATCGCGGCGATTCCTGGAAGGCCGTGAGCGGCGACCTGACGCGCGAGATCGATCGCAACGCACTACCCGTGATGGGCAAAGTCTGGGGCGTCGATGCCGTTGCGAAGAATGCTTCGACCTCACTGTATGGAAACATCGTCTCGCTCACCGAATCGCCGTTGAAGGAAGGCGTGATCGCAATCGGCTGCGACGACGGATTGATTCAGATAACGGAAAGCGGCGGCGGTACTTGGACGAAAATCGAGCGCGTAAGCGGCGTACCTGATCGCACGTACGTCAGCCACCTTGCGTACTCGCAGCAAGACAGGAACACGATCTACGCGGCGTTCGACAATCATAAGAATGCAGACTTCAAACCGTATGCGTTGAAGAGTACCGACAACGGTAAGACTTGGTCATCGATTGCCGGGAATCTCCCCGCCGATTGGCCTGTCTATCACATCGCGGAGGATCATGTCAATCCGAATCTGCTCTTTGCGGGAACGGAGTACGGTGTCTTCTTCACAATCGATGGGGGAAAGAAGTGGACGCAGTTGAAAGGCGGACTCCCGCCGATCGCCGTTCGCGATATCGCAATTCAAAAGCGGGAGAACGATCTCGTGCTCGCAACATTCGGGCGCGGTTTTTACATTCTCGACGACTATACGCCAATTCGGTCCGTCAGCAAAGAGACGCTTGAGAAAGACGCGATGCTGTTTCCGGTAAAAGATGCGTTGATGTTCATCCCGTCGGGCGCGCGCGGAAAGGATTCGCAGGGTGAGACGTTCTTCACTGCGGAGAATCCGCCGTTTGGCGCGACCTTCACTTACTCCATCAAAGAGGGATTCAAGTCGCTGAAGGAGAAGCGCAAAGAGGCAGAGAAGGAAGCGGAGAAGAAGAAGACTACCGCACCTTACCCGACGTACGAGCAACTCAAAGCGGAGGACGAAGAAGTTCCGCCGCATCTCCTCTTCACGATTACCGACGAGCAGGGAGAACTCGTCCGAAAGCTCACCGCGCCGGTCAGCAAAGGCGTCCAGCGTATCACGTGGGATTTGAAGTATCCATCCTCCGCACCTGTGACGAAAGAAACCGGCAATAAAAGCTCCGGACTTCTTGTGAT
>CAYUWG010000074.1:0-17782 GCA_964448285.1 uncultured Chromatiales bacterium | reverse complement strand
AGGATTTTGTATTTCTGCGTGCGACTCATCGATGGGAATGAGAACGCGCTTCGATACAAGTATGTCCTGATCAATATCCCATCAGAAACACTCGGGCGGTTCATCACACTCCCATTGGCAAGACCTGATGCACGCATGTGCGTAACATTTCTCGATGACATTATCCGGCTTCACGTACATGAACTGTTTCTCACCCAGAAGCTGAAGGATCTTTTCGAAATAAAACTGACACGCGACGCGGAGTTGTACATCGAGGATGAATTCACTGGAGACATCGTAGAGAAAATCCGCAAGGGGATTTCGAAACGGCCTTATGGAGTTCCTTCCCGTTTCCTCTACGATCGTTCCATGCCCGCATCGCTTCTCAAGGTTCTTCGCCGTCGTTTGAAACTGAGCAAAGATGACCTCATCCCCGGTGGGCGGTATCATAATTTCCACGACTTCTTCTCATTCCCTCCAGTGCCGTCAGAGCATTTGCATGACCGGGACATGCCTCCTCTTTCTATTCCGCAGTTTCATGGCGCAACTTCCGTCCTTCGTGTCATCGCTGAGCGCGACGTTCTCGCCTATTATCCTTACCACTCATACAGACACGTCATACGGATGATCGAGGAAGCTGCGGATGATCCGAATGTCGAGAGTATTCTCATTACCCTCTATCGCACGGCGTCCGATTCCAAAGTCATCAGTGCTCTTCTGCTTGCTGCAAAGAACGGCAAGAGCGTTACTGCGTTCGTGGAAATCAAAGCGCGCTTCGATGAGGAAACGAACCTTCGCAATGCAGAGGAGTTGCAACGCGCAGGCGTTCGGGTTCTGTATAGCTTGCCCGGACTCAAAGTACACGCAAAGATGTGCCTCATTACGTACCGTGGGATGAACGAACCGAAGTACCTCGGCTATCTATCCACCGGTAATTTCAATGAGAAGACCGCGCGACTCTATACGGACATCGGATTATTTACCGCCGATCCCCGCCTGACTGGAGAAATGCGAATGGTCTTCGATCATCTGTTCGACCCAAAGCTTCCCGTGCCGACAAATCACCTGCTCGTAGCACATCACAACATGCGTGATCGTTTCAATGCGCTGATCGATAGGGAAATTCGCGAAGCACGCAGGGGACGAAAGGCGCGGATCATCGTCAAAATGAACAGCCTTGAAGATGACGGCATGATGGAGAAACTGGAAGATGCGGTACGAGCCGGCGTTCAGGTGACGATGATTATCCGAGGCATTTGCTGTCTCGTTCCAGATTTGAAGGAAGACAAGAACTTACGCGCCTTGAGCATCATTGACCGCTTCCTCGAGCACGCGCGTCTTTTCATCTTTCACCACGGAGGAAAGAAGAAATATTTCGCCGGGTCTGCGGACTGGATGCATCGCAATCTGAAGCGGCGCATCGAAGTACAGTTCCCCGTCTACGACCCATCGCTCCAGCGACAGATCGACGCGATTATCGAGTACCAACTGAACGATAACACGAAGTCACGTCTTCTGACCGCGCGATGCACGAACGCATACAAAAGCACGCGGAAAAAGAAACGTATCCGCGCACAAACAGACTTATACTCGTACTTCCAAAACCTTATCTCAGCGTAGCCAGAGAGAGAAGACTTCTGTCGCCTCGGGCACGTCTTCAACGATCCAGACACCGAGGCGAACTTTTCCTGAGCGTGTGAAATCGACTTTCATGAATCCGCTGAGTGGTGAACCGAAAAGCATCGTGTCATCAGTCGTCAACTCGGAGTTGTGACCGAGGATACCGTTCCCGCTGACGACGGAATGCAACCCGCTCTTTGCTCGAAATACCTGAAGCGTATGCTCATGACCTGCCGCGAAAAGTACTGGCGGGTCATTCTCGAAAACTTGATTGAGTGAGTCAATCAATGCTCTATAGCTGGGATGGCTCATGTCCTGGCGGGTAATACCGAAATTCCTTGCAAGAGGATAAAGGGAACCGACCGCGGGTAGTGGAATCCACAGCACGGGATGAATATTCGTGAGCGGAAACAGATGTGATTTCCATGAAAAGAAGCCGCCATGTGGACCGCAGGTTTTCAGAGGATGATGTGCAACGACAATGTGCCGCTTTGTGCGATCGGTGAGGAGATTCCGAAGTGCCGCGAGGAATTCCTCGGTCGTTCCCTGAGCGCATGCAGAACTGGGATTGCGGGGTTTGTCTTCTGTTCGAAGCCACCACTCTGTGTCAAGAATGACAAGCTGAAGGTCGGCCGTCAAATCCACGGCGATAGGTCCGGGACACCCATCCTTCGGTTGAAATGAGATTACTCCTTTGCCAACTTCATCGATGTAGCGCTGCTGAGCGCGAATGCGATTCCATCCATCCGGTCCGGATTTCTCCCAATCGTGATTACCCGGAATAAAAATACCGGGCGCACCGCTTCGTCTTACGGCTTCGAGCTGGACGTCGAGTTTTCGTTGCGCGGAAGGTCTCTCTTCACCATCCGTTGGAAGTCCATCAGGATAAATGTTATCGCCGAGAAAGATGATCATCGCTCGATCACGCACTTCGCTCGCCATCATTTGGAGCACATTCAACGCTGGTTCGCTTTCATTCATCGGGTCGCCGGCATCGCCAATGAGAAAAAGCGAATACGTAACCTCATCACTCTCGCTTCGCATCACTTTCGCTTCGAAAGGCTCACGCATCCAGGAGGACTGAATTCCACAGCCGGCCGTCGAGAAGATGACAATAAACAACGTTGTTTGCATTAGTACTTTCATTTCACGCTCCATGATTCCCATGACCGTGGCGGATAACGGGTCAGCGTTGCCCGTGTCCCCGATCCGCCTTCATCACTGATGAAGAAGGAACCATCCGGAAGGAATACGAGACCCTCAGGTTGATTATGCGTGTCCTTCGGGAGTTTCCGAATGTCCTTGATGGAGCCATCGGCGTTCATGACAAGCATTGCTTTCGCCGTGCTTGAGAGAAGATAGAAGTTCCCATCGACGGGATTGCGCGCGATAGCAGAAGGCGAGAAGTCCTTGTTCCATCCGGGCAGTTTCGCTGAAAAGAGAAATCTCGGCCTATCGATTAGCTGCTTTGTCGCGAGCGGAAATCCATAGATGGCTTTTTGCTTTTTGTAATCCGAACCGCCGTCGCCTTTGCATGCGAGAAGCAGCGCATGAACGGTAGCGTCGTAGCACAGTCCTTCGACATCATTGCCTGAATGGAGGAGCGTCTCGTACTCCCGGTACTTCACGGCGTCGCCATCATTTCCTTCCATGAATTCGTAAAGATCGCCTGAGCTTGTGACGAGGTAGAACACTTCGCCAACGATTTCGATGTCCTCGAAATCTTCACGCACCGCAGGGCGACCGAGATAGAACGTTTTCGTTACCTCGCCGGTCGCGGTATCGATCTCGGCAACCATTCCCTTTTCATCAGCGTGCCCGAAAAGCCGTCCGTCCGGTGTGAGTGCAATTCCGGAAATTTCCTTCAACGCAGCAGGAAGAGATTTCGTCGCTCCGGATGCGTGTACATCAGTGTCGTTTGCGAATGGCGTTCCTTGTTGGAAGTAGAACACGACGGCAGCCAAACCGATTGCGAGGACGATTCCAAGGGCTGCTTTCATCTCTCACCTTTTTCTCTCATCAACATGAAGACAAAGTACGCAACCGCGTTTCAAACAGAAACCGACGGAGCGTGATGTCACGCCCGCATTGCAAGAAAAGACTGCATTGAATATACTTGTGCCCGATGACCAAAGCGTCAGCCACTGATCATACACTTACTATTCTTCAAAACCGCAGGGCTCGTCACGAATATCATGTTCTCGATACGTTCGAAGTGGGCATCGTGCTCAAAGGAACCGAGGTGAAATCCGTTCGAAACAGAAACGTCAATCTGCAGGATGCACATGCGACTATCGAGAACGGTGAGTTGTTTCTCCATAACATGCATATCAGTCCGTTTGAAAAAGGGAATATCTTCAACCACGACCCGTTGCGTGTCCGAAAACTTCTCGCATCGAAGAAAGAGATTCGCAAGCTCGCGCAGTTCGTCAATGAGAAAGGCCTCACGTTGATACCGCTCGAGCTGTATTTCGTGCGCCAATACCTGAAAATCCTTCTCGGCGTCTGCAAGGGAAAGAAACTCCACGATAAACGTCATTCCATCAAGGAGCGTGAAGTCACGCGTGATATCCTGAGGAAACACGTCGCATGACCTTTCCTCCGGTCGCAGAACAGATGGACGTCATCCGGCGTGGCGTTTCAGAGATCATTCCTGAAGAGGAATTGGTGCAAAAGCTCGAACGTTCACGCACAACGTCAACGCCGTTGATCGTCAAGCTCGGTTGCGACCCAAGCCGTCCTGATCTTCACTTGGGACATTCGGTCGTCTTAAGAAAGCTTCGCCACTTTCAGGATCTTGGACATCAGGCCGTCCTTATCGTGGGCGACTTCACGGCGATGATCGGCGATCCATCAGGGAAGAATAAGACTCGCCCGCAACTGACGTTGGACGAGACACGACAGAACGGCGAAAGCTATTTCCAACAGGCTTCCGCGATTCTCGATCCGGAGCGCACGACGATCCGTTACAATTCCGAATGGCTGGGCCCGATGACGTTTGGTGATGTGATACGGCTTGCTTCGAAGTACACCGTCGCACGCATGCTCGAACGCGATGAGTTCGAAAAGCGCTTCGAAAATCAGGAGCCGATTTCCGTGCATGAATTCCTCTATCCTCTCGCGCAAGCGATGGATTCCGTCGCGATCAGATCGGATGTCGAATTGGGAGGCACCGATCAGAAATTCAATTTGCTCGTCGGCAGAGAGATTCAGCGTGAGTACGAGCAAGCGCCTCAGATCATTCTCACCATGCCCTTGCTTGAAGGAACGGATGGCGTCGAGAAGATGAGCAAATCGCTTGACAACTACATTGCGTTCAACGATTCACCCGAGGACATGTACGGCAAAGTCCTTTCGATTCCCGACTCGCTTATCATTCCGTATTTCACACTTGTCACAGACACACCGCAAAGGGAAATCGCAAGCATCGCACAGTCGATGCAACAGGGTGAGAATCCACGGGATTACAAGCGTCTTCTTGCGCGTACCATCGTTGCATTCTATCACAATGATCAGGCGTCGTCAACTGCAGAAGAGCATTTCGACCGTGTCTTCAAGCAGAAACTCGCACCGGAGGAAATGGAGGAGTATTCCTTCCCGCTTTCCGAGGAGCGCACGGTGTTAGATGTCCTGCTCGATGCAGGACTCATATCATCGAAAGGCGAAGGCCGCAGGCTCATGCAACAATCCGCCGTGAGCATGAACGAGCGGAAGATCAGCGACCCGACAGAAATTTTTCCTCAGGAACACGAACTTGTATTGAAAGTCGGCAAGCGGCGATTCCTGAAGGTCGTTCGGCATTAACAACTCTTTCAACGAAACGAAATCATGGAGACATAACCGTGTTTGTACCAACGAAAATCTTCTTCACCAAAGGTGTCGGACGGCATAAAGAATATCTGCAATCGTTCGAGCTTGCTCTGCGAGCAGCCGATATCGAACAACAGAATATCGTCACGGTCTCCAGCATCTATCCGGCAAAGTGCAAGATCATCCCTCCCAAAGAAGGCATAAAGGTTCTCGAACCGGGCCAGATCACGTTTGCCGTAATGGCGCGCACCGCAACCAATGAAGCCAACAGACTCGTTGCCGCTTCGATCGGCGTCGCGTTACCGACAGATGGTACGACGTACGGTTATCTCTCGGAACATCATCCATTCGGAGAAACGGGTAAAGTCGCAGGCGAATATGCGGAAGACCTCGCTGCTACCATGCTTGCGACAACACTCGGTGTCGATTTCGTTCCGGATACGGCTTGGGATGAACGCGAGCAAGTGTACAAGAGCAGCGGAAAAATCTTCCGAACGTTCAACGTCACCCAATCTGCTGAAGGAAAGAAAGGACTATGGACGACGGTTGTCTCTTGTGCAATCCTTCTCCCTTAAGCCTTTGATTTGCAAGCGCTATCACGCACGGAATTCGACTGAATCCCCCTCATAGTTTTTAATCATTTCCCGGATGTTATCCGGCACGCGTTCAGGTTTGTCATTCTGCGCATTCACGTACACGACTATGTGCGTACATGAAACGAGGATTGCTCCGTCGCGCTTCCTAATCGCTAAATGCTCATAACCGATGGAGGAGTTTTTCACGAAAGCGATCCGCGTGAGTAAATCCAGTTCGTCATCGAACTCAGCGGCGCCGAAATAATCGCAGATGTTCCGCACGACGTAGAATTTGTTCTCGTTGATGAATGTGTTCTTGTTCAAGGGAAAGCCAATCGTCCGTAAATATTCGAGACGAGCTTCGTCAAAGAAGTAGAAGTACCGGATGGAATGAACGACGTCCTGCCGGTCCACGTGATGGAACCGGACACGAAAAGTGTAATGATGCTTGAACAGGGACAGGTCGAATTTCATAACTCACCGAGAGTGTCATGAATGATTGAAAGAGCGAAATCCGTATCTTCATCGGAAATATCGAGATGAAAGACCGCACGAAACGAACGGCTTGAGCCGAATCCCAAGAGCAATCCCCTCTCACTGAATTTCTTCATGATGTATTCGAGGTCGGCTTTCGTATTTGATGGTGCGAACATGACGATGTTGGTTTCCACGTCATCAGGACTGACAGCGATCGTGGGAATCCTGGACAGCTCTTTGGCAAAGCGTCCCGCGCGTTCGTGATCCAATAGCAATAGTAGAAGATGATTTCTAACGACGTATTGCGCAGCCGCGGCAAGTATACCCGCCTGCCTCATTCCTCCTCCGAAAATCTTGCGGTACTTTCTCGCTTTTTCAATCAACTCATTCGTACCGAGGAGCATCGAGCCAACCGGAGCACCTAATCCCTTCGAAAAGCAAACGGATACCGAGTCGGCATATTTTCCGTACTCGCGAAGAGGGATATTCGTTTTGACATGAGCATTCCAAATACGCGCTCCATCAAGGTGGACTTTGACGCCACGTTGCTGCATCAATTCATAAAGCGCCATCGCTGCTTCCAAAGGATAGACGGTGCCACCCGCTCTGTTGTGCGTGTTCTCGATACATGCCAGTCGTGTTTTTGGATAGTAATATTCAGAGGAACGAATGGCGTCGCGCACGACATCGACATCGAGGATGCCGCGTCTCCCGTGTATCGGATGAATTTGTACTGAGGACAGCATCGATGGCGCAGCAGTTTCATATTGAAAAACATGTGCGTCGTATTCAACAATCACTTCATCTCCCGGGCTTGTATGTGCTTTGATTGCAAGCTGATTACTCATGACACCTGACGGTACGAACAGCCCCGCCTCCTTCCCGAAAAGAGATGCCATTTCACTCTGTAGAGCATTTACAGATGGATCCTCGCCATACACGTCATCACCCACGAATGCATTCGCTATTACATCGCGTACAGCTTGTGTCGGTTTTGTCACGGTGTCGCTGCGTAAATCAATCATGTTCAGTCTTTCTCCTTCGAACGGCAAAATAGACGAAGACCACTACCGAGTATATGAAGCACCCGGACGCAAACCAGTCCCCGTAGCGTGAATAGAACGTTCGTTCATCGTTCAGTTCGACTGTTCCGGTAATCCAGGCTCGCGTCCCAAACTTCGTTTGCTGCGATACTCTACCGTGCTTATCGATGAAGCAACTGATTCCATTGTTTGTACAACGAGCGACGGCTTTGCGATTCTCAACCGCGCGGAGCACGGTGTATTGCATGAGCTGATATGGACCGCTCGTATTGTCGAACCATCCGTCGTTCGTGATGACGGCAAACACATTCGCACTTCGCTCAGAAAATTCGGAAACGAATTCGGGATAGAGTGTCTCGTAGCATATCATCGCCCAAATCCTTGGACCACGATCAAGCTGAAACACCGTTGTGTCGTTACCAAGACCCCAGTTGCTGATTCCGACACCCCATGTGAGCACGTCTTGCAGGAACGGCATCGCATCGAGATACGGGATGCGCTCTGCGAGTGGTGTGAGCTTCGACTTATGATACACCTGCCGCACCGATGACCACGGCTCTATGAGAAGCGACGAGTTGAACGTTTGGTACCAGAATTCACCGTCCTTCACTTTGCGTGCGCTTGCCGGCGGATCTGCTTCGTACCATCGAATGTCAGCAAAGCCTGTGAGCAAAGGCACTCCGGCGCTATCAACATTCGACTTGAGAAGCTCATACTCCTGAGCGTATGATGGCTGAAGCAAGAGAAACGGAAACGCTGTTTCGGGAAAAAGCACGAGGTCGGGTTTGCTCTTCTCTACGATCGTATCGTACAGGCTCATGAGATTCCGGACTTTATCCAACGGTGATTCCCCTTCGGACCATTTCGCATAGGGATCGATGTCGGGCTGTGCAATTCCAATTCGCATCGAATTGTTATTCTCATCTGCAGAATGGATGATGACAGCCCCATAGATCACAGGGATAAAGACGATCGCGAGAAGGACGCCAAGCATTTTTAGGTTTTGGCGTGAAAACAATCCGTTCACCATCAGGTGCCGGGCAATGAATGCATTGACAAGTGCGATGTGAAAAGAGAGACCGAATGCGCCTGTGTATTCGATGAACTGAATGGCTTCGATTCGATAGGTCTGCGTGTTCGCGAGTAAATGCCATGGAAAGGAAAGCTCAGGCAAATGGGCGATCCATTCGAAAGAAACCCAGATAAATGGAAAGCTGAGCAATGCCGTTTTCATTCCGACACGTTTCTTCAGCGCATACAGAAAGATCATCGGTACAGTAAACAGCAGTGGATTGACGAGGTTCACGGCAACGCCGGCAACCTTCAACCATGGATCGTCGCCCCACCAGCCGCTGATCCAGTAAATCGTCAGGAGATTCATGACGAGGAAGGCTAAATAGCTGTACTTGAACACTTCCCATTTGCTTTCCGACTGCCCTACAACATAGAGGAGAGTGATGAACGCAATGAACGGCAGAAAACCAAACTCGATCGGAGGAAATGACAAGCCCAGCAGCAATCCGGTGAACACGGAGTAAAGAATTTTCTTCCTCATGGTCATGACGACTTAGCCTTCTTTCTACTGAAACTCGTGTGCAGATAATCAGCACTCAGAACGACGATAAAGCCAATGGCAACTCCGAGCAATGCTCCGGTAAGAATGTCGATCGGATAGTGGACGCCGACATAGACGCGCGAAAAGGCAACGAGTGCGGCAAAGGAATAGACATACCATCGTGACTGTGGAAAGCGAAGTGCAAACACGCACGCCGCGGCAAAGTTGTTCACCGCATGTGACGATGGGAACGACTTCCCGGCACCGCAATCAACGAGGAGGCGAACACCTTCCAGCGTTGCGCATGGTCGCATGCGCTCGAACAGAGGTTTCAAAGCGAAGGAGTTCAATTGGTCGCCAATCCCTACTGCGATAACGGCAAGGACCACAACGACGATGCCGCGTTTCTTGAAAAGAATCATCACAGAAAGCAACGCCACCGCATAGGGAATCGCCATGGAACGGATTTCTGTGATAAAGGGGAAGATGACATCGAACAACGGATTCGATAGGGCTTCATTGCCGAATCGAAATAGCGCGACATCGATCGAGTTCAACCATTCAGGCATCTTTCATCCTTATGACGCCTTCGATTTCTTTCTCATGATGAAGTAGCGGATAACGCCTGCGAGAATCAAAACCGCGATCACGATGCTCACGACAGTGCTGTACGTCGCAAGGTACTCGCCGATGACACGCCAGTTTTCGCCGACGGCAATGCCGAAGGAAACAAGGATACTGTTCCATACGAGAGCGCTGGCTGCTGAAAGCATGGTCGTCGGAGCGAACTTCATGCTTGCCATGCCCGCGCAGAACGAAACGATTGCGCGCGTCCCTGCGAGAAACCGGTTAACGATAATCACTGCATAGCCGTACTTGGCGAACCACGCGTTGACTTTCTCAACGACATCACGCGAGATCCACCGGATTTTCCCTGCTTCGATGAGCGAATGATCAAACCGGTAACCGATGCTGTACATCGTCATGAATCCGACCGTGCTGCCAAGTGTCGCCAGAGCGACCGTGATGAGAACGCTTCCTTTCCCAATCGCAATGAGAGAGCCGACAAACACTACGATGACATCCGATGGAAATGGCGGGAAGATGTTTTCGATGAATGCGATGAAGAAAACAGCGGCATAGACATAGAGCAGATCGATTTGCGAAAGTGAAACGACGATCTCTTCAATTCCCATTTCACTGCACCGGAAAAACGATCGCGACGGCATGAGCGGCGATTCCGAGACCACTGCCTATGAACCCAAGCCCTTCGGATGTTGTGGCTTTCACCGAAACACAGGTCGGATCGATTTGAAGACACGATGCTATGTTCTTTCTCATCGCATCGGCAAAGCGCATAACCTTCGGCCTTTCTAAAATGATGGTAGCATCGACGTTGCCCACACGAAACGATTTGCTGATACGCTCATGCACTTGCTTGAGAAGTGACAGGCTGGAGATACCCTTGAAACGCGGATCGGAATCCGGAAAATGTGTCCCGATATCACCGAGTGCAGCAGCACCGAGGAGCGCATCGCAGATCGCATGGAGTAATACATCGCCATCGGAATGCGCTACCGGACCGATTTCATCCGTAATGATTACGCCCCCTAAAACGAGAGTCCTTCCCTTTTCGAGTCGATGCACGTCGTATCCATATCCGATTCTTGGATCCATCAGTACCTGACTTCAAAGTTTATCGGGAGTTCATCGACATGAATCCACTCTTCGCTGATGTCCCTTACGAGAGCAGACGGCGGGCCGATCGCCAATATCTCTTTGAATCTTTCGAGTGATCCGCTTTCTCCGTTCGCGAGCACTTCGACATTCCCTGAAGGAAGATTTCTTACGTATCCCGTAATCCCATTTTCATGAGCCTGATGATAGACGAAGTACCGGAATCCTACTCCCTGAACTCTCCCGGAGATGACCATATGAAGTGCTTTTATCATAAGAAGTGATGAAACGCTCATGCGCGGGGCAATATACAATCATGCCTGTGATTCTACGGAACACCACCTTTGCCCGTGGTGCATGAAGCCGTATTTTGCGTCAGCACGACACGATACTTTATGAATAGACGCCTCTTCCTTCAATCTCTCGCAGCGCTTGGTCTCCTCCCTTCCGTACCCACTTCCTTACTTCGCAGCACGACATATTCAGTCCCTTCGGACGTAGAGAAATCACTCCAGCACTTAGTCGAGGCTGCGATGGCAAATGGGGCGCGCTATGCTGACGCCCGTTTCGTCCACCAGCGAATTCAATCCTTAGGCGTGCGCCGAGATCATCTCGCTCAAGCGATCGACAATGAAATCGCCGGTATCGCGCTTCGCATATATCAGGATGGTAATTGGGGATTCGCTGCGACAAGCAATCTTAAAGATTTGAATCCCAAGACACTCGCGAGCGAAGCATCCGGAATTGCCAAGGCGCTTGCACAGCTTCAAACGATTCCCTTCATCGAGGAAGGAAGGATTCGTGGACAGGAGATCCAGTGGCAATCCGAGTTCAAGACCGACCCATTCACCGTACCTCTGAAAGAGCGCATCGACTTCCTCGTCCATCTTTCGACGAAGTATCTCAACGTTCCGTTAATCGCGTATTCGGTTGCGAATCTCTTTGCGACGAAAAGGACGGTACAGTTTTACAGTTCGTTGAATACCTCCGTTGAGCAGACATTCGTTGCAACGTATCCGAACTTCGGCATAACTGCTTTCGACCAGACGAAAGGGAGAATCGATTCGCGCAGCAGTTCCCTCGAACCGAGCGCGGTCGGATATGAAATCACGACCCGACATCCATTTGAATCCGAAATGGAAGAAGCCTTCGTGCAATTGCTTGAATTCAATAAGGCCGAATCACTCCCAACCGGTGAATACGATCTCGTCATGACGCCCTCTCATTTCTGGCGCGTCCTGTATGAGACGCTTCTCCCCCATATCGATACGAACACGATCACCGGAATCGATGGACAGAATCCTGAATACAAACTCTTCTCAACGAGTGATATCGGGAAGAAGGTGATCGACTCGACGCTGTGGAATCTGATGTTCGACAACACGTTTGCTGAAGGCCTCGGTTCGTACCGGGTCGATGATTCTGCTCGCGAAGCGGGAAGCGGATCGTTGCTCGATCAGGGACGGCTTGCATCGCTGATCCTTTCCGATGAATTTGCCGATTCTCCCATCACGGCCTTTTCGACGCGAGCTTCTACCTGGCAATCCGTGCCACGCTTCACGATGCCGAATATCATCCTCAAGCCATCGGAAGCTTCGACGACAGTCAACGACCTTATCGGAAAAACGGAACGCGGCATTCTGCTCGATGGACGTGGAACAGTTTCACTCAGCACAAATCGAAAATGGTTTCGCGCGAACAGCCAAATCGCCTGGCTTATCGAGAACGGACAAAAGAAGCACATGGTTCGGGACTTCGAATACGACACATCACTCCAGTACTTCCTCACGATGCTTTCCGACCTCGGTGGAAAAGAGAGCATGTTTTCCGGTGGCGACTTCTTTCCGCAGAATAAAAATCCGCTTTGGGAGCTGCCCTTCACCGTTGTCGTTCCTCCTGCGCGGTTTTCGAAAATCAACGTCATCAGCACGAAGCGGTAAGCATGGATCGCGATTCCTGTCAAAGACTCCTCACGACTATTCTGAATCTCTCGAAAGCAGACGAGACTTTCGTCTCCTTCAACGGGATAGAGAGCAGGTCGATCAACATCGGTGCGAACCGTATTTTACCAAGCTCGCAAACGAACGATGCAGTCGTGAACATAACCGTTCGGGTCGGCAAGCATTATGCGAGCGTTTCGGGCAATGCTTTGGATGAACCATCGTTACGGTCTTTGATCCGGCAAGCGATAGCGCTCGCCCCTCATCTTCCTGAAGTCAACGAAGTCGTTCCTTTCCCCCCGAAAGTCGAAGTCCGTGAGTCTTCACTTACCGCTGATGAATCCCCATCCGTGTTATGGCAGACTGATACAGCGAAAATTCTGTTGGATGCCGTTCAGGCAAAGGACTTGCTCGCAACGGGGAAGGTGAGCGTTTCGGAAAACACGACGGCCGTTGCTGCATCGACTGGTTTGTTTTTATACCAACCGACTTCGATCGTCCATGTCCAGACACGCGTGAGCGCACCTGATGGAAAGAGTACGGGATTCGAAGAGCAGAGGACACGAACAGCATCCGAGATTCATGCGGACCGACTCGTAGGCCGGGCAGTGGAGAAATGTCTCGCCTGGCGATACCCCGTGACGATCAAACCGGAGCGCATGACGACGGTGTTCGAACCTCAAGCATTGGCGGATATCCTTCTCCACTTCATGCGGCAGTTCGATGCGCAAGCTGTGAAAGACAACCGAAGCTTCTTGCGGAAGCTCGACGGCACATCACGCGTTGGCATGGAGATGTTTCCCCAAAGTTTCTCAATCTCCTCCGATCCCTATAGCCCGGTTCTTCCATCCATACCTTTTACGATGGAAGGACTTCCCTTGAAGCTCGCGTATTGGGTTCGCAATGGCGTGATCGAAACCCTCGTACGCTCCCGTTTTCAAGCGTCGGAAGGACCGGTGACTCCATTTCCAAGCAATCTCTTCGTCACGGGTGGAAGCGATACGCTGGAGCAAGTGATTGCCCAAACGAAACGAGGGCTCCTCATTACCGGCTTTTCGACACTCTCGCTTGAAGATCCGACAAACTGCCTTCTCACCGGCTCAACGAAAGATGGCCTGTTCATGATTGAAGATGGAAAGATCGTGCGAGGAGTACAGAACCTGATCATCCGCGAGACGCCGGTCTATCTCTTCAAACGCATGGAGCAGGTGGGGATCTCCGTGGCAACGCATCCACGAACGGCGTATTTCCCGATGCTCGTTCCCCCGATCCGTGTTACCGATGTTATGTACACACGGCATTCCGGATTAGTCTGACGAAGCTTTCGCTTTCTTCCTTGCCCCAATCAATTCCGAGACCAGCAATCCTGCGATCATGATAGCTGCTCCGATAAGCGCTGTTCCCGAAAGAATCTCATGCAGCCAAATCACAGCGAGAATTGCTGCGAAGATCGGTTCCATTGTGAAGATGATCGCCGCTCGCGTCGGCGTCGTTTCACGCTGGTATTTCGATTGAACGAATATCGCGAGACAAGAAGCGAACACCGCGAGATATGCTATCGCAAGAAATCCCTGAGTGGAAAAGTACGCGGGAATCGGATCGAAGAATGGCGCAAGGAGAAATCCCATTGCAGACGTCACGGCAAACTGGTAGAAGACGATCTCCCGATCGAATCGCGCTTTCGTAAACACGTCGAGATAGACGATGTAGAGCGCAAAGACAATCGCGCACAGAAGCACGAGCAAATCTCCCTTATTGAAAGCGCCGCCCTCCGGTGAGGTGAAGAGATACAATCCGAATCCGACGATGATGACGCCGAGTGTATTCCCGAGTGACGGGAGACGACGTTCGATGAGCATTTGAAACATCGGTGTGAAGATGACCATCGTGCCCGTGAGGAATCCCGCCTTCGATGCGGTCGTTTCGACAAGGCCAATCGTTTGCAGCGCAAATCCGCTTCCGAGCAGGAAACCCAGGATCACTCCTGCCTTCACCGAATGCCGCGAGCTTGCACGGATGTCTTTCCAGGTATAGATTCCAACGAGAACCGACGCAAGAAGAAATCGAGAACCTTGCAGCATCATCGGTCCCATTTCAAGCAACGTGAATTTCGTGATGGAAAACGTCGAACCCCAGATCAACGTGATGAAGAGCAAGTACCTGTCGGCACGGGGAAAAACGCTTTCGTTTTTTTCCGTCATCATGGTCGTGTGCTTTTCTTCCGGTTGCAGCAAGGAATCCTCACCCGTTATTCCACACGAAACATTCGTTCATGTGTATTCCGAGATGCTCGTTCTCGCGGAACTTCATCGCACCGAGCCGGAGAAATACAAGACTTCATTGGATTCATTGCTCAGAGCAAGCGGCGTCGATGAAGCATCGATGATTCGAACAGCGGAGTGGTACACGGAGAACACGAACCGCATTACATCACTGTATGAGGAGACTCTGTTGCGGCTTGAAGAGCAAGCGAAAAGCGATACGACAGCGGTTGTCCGGTAATCACTTCGTATCGCTGTCTCTTTCCAGTCCGTACTTTTTGATTTTCGTATAAAGATGACTGCGCTGTATGTCGATCTCTTCCGCTGTGCGTGAAACGTTCCAGTCGAAACGCTCCAGTTGTCGTTCGATGAATAGCGCCTCCGCCCTGTCTCGAAATTCCTGAAAGCTCGTGTTCATCGTGATGAGCCGCTCGATCGCTCCTCCCGAACCGACGACGAAGCGCTCGACATCTTTCTTCGTAATGATCTCAGGAACGAGAATCGCGAGCCGTTCAACGGCATTGCGAAGTTCACGAACGTTTCCCGGCCAGAGCATTCGTTCCATCATCTGCACGGCCTCTCTCTCGATCGTCCTCTGAGGCAGCTTGTTTCTCGTACAGGCCTCCTTGAGAAAATATTCGACGAGCAAGGGTATATCTTCGCTGCGCTCGCGGAGAGGAGGAACGTTCAGAGGGATCACGTTCAGGCGATGATACAAGTCTTCGCGAAAGCGGCCTTCCTTTATTTCCGTCAGGAGATTCTTGTTCGTCGCTGCGATGACGCGCACGTCAACGGTAATCTGTTTGCTTCCTCCCACCCGTTCGAATGTCCCTTCTTCCAGAACGCGCAGGACCTTCGCTTGCGCTTGAAGACTCATGTCGCCGATTTCATCGAGAAAGATCGTTCCGAGATGGGCGAGCTCGAACTTCCCGATGCGCTGTGTCGTCGCTCCGGTAAACGAGCCTTTCTCATGGCCGAATAATTCTGACTCGATCAGTTCCGTCGGGATGGCTGCGCAATTCACTTCGACCATCGGTTTGTCGCTGCGCTGGCTTCCACGATGAACCGAACGTGCAACGAGTTCCTTGCCTGTTCCATTTTCTCCCGTGATCAAAACGAAAGCCTCGGTCGGTGCGACGCGCTCGATTTGCGAGAGCAATTCCATGAGCATGCTTGACTTCCCGATGATTGCCGTTCCGCCTTCGAGCGTTTCGCGCATCTGCCTGTTTTCGGAAATGAGCTGTCTCTGTGTGATCGCGTTCCGTATCGTGATGAGAATCTTCTCACGGTCGGGCGGCTTGCTGAGAAAATCGAAGGCGCCTTTACGCGTCGCTTCGATCGCCGTCTCTATCGTTCCGTGTCCGGTGAGGATGATTACCGGCAACTCCGGTCGCATATGCTTGATGCGTTCAAGCGTTTCCATTCCATCCATTCCGGACATTTTAATGTCGAGCAAAACGGCATCGACAGGATGCTCTTCCAACCATGTCAATGCTTCATGCCCTGAACCGGCTGTTGCAACGGAATAGCGCTCGTATTGCAACGTCATGAGCATCATATCACGAATACTCCGCTCGTCGTCCACGACGAGGATGGTGTGCTTTATCATGGGCCTCCTTCTGAAAGTGAACGATTGACAAGAATGCTTGAGGGGAGAGCATCCTCGTCGTTCATCAATGCACGAGCGAATCGAATTCCAAGATCGTTCGCCGCGATGTCCCTCCGATCGTCGAATCCTTCAAGCTTGAACGTGCTTTCAAATACCTCGATCAATTCGCCGATCAACGCAACAGCGCCTTTTGCCTTCAACACGAGATGAAGCCATGCTGCGCCAAAAAAATGTGTGAGCTTATCCCTGTCTCCTTCCGGCGGGGTGTCGCGAAAAATGTTCGATGGGAGATTTCTGTATCGCCTCTCGAAGCATTCAATGGATTCTGTAGAAATCGGAACTGTGACCTGAACGCCAAGAAGCGGCAGATACGCGGGGAACGAGTGATAAGGCAGTGTTCCAAGTGAGCAGAGAAACACCGCATCGTGGATGTTCCCTTCGGTCAATCGAATCGCCAGTTGATAAAGCGAATCAACGCGAGCAACGTGCAACCCGATTTCGTTGCCTTGCAGCGGTTCCTTTTGCGATATGTCGTTTCGGAAATCATAATACCTGCTGAATATGTCCGGTAGCGCGGTTGAACGTATGCTTGACCAAAAGGCATTCGGTGCACATTGCGCGTTTCCATAAACGGACGCGGTGAAAATGAGCGGTACGAACAACGTGATCAGTTTCCGCGCGATGCCCTTTCTCACGTCTGTAAAACTCCTGTTCGAAATGGAGGAATCTCCGGATTCGAGTTCGCAATCTCAATGCAGTGCGAAACGACATTTCGAGTTTGTGCCGGATCGATGATCGCATCAACCCACAAACGGGCAGCGGCGTAGTACGGACTCATCTGTTCTTCATATCGTTGCTGGATCGTATGAAGCAGGTTTTGTTTCTCCTCATCGGTGATGTGCCTTCCGTCCCGCTCCATTTGGTTGAGGCGTATTTCGAGTAATGTCTTGCTGGCTTGTTCGCCTCCCATAACGGCGAGTTTGGCAGTCGGCCATGCGAAGATGAAGCGCGGGTCGTATGCTTTCCCGCACATAGCGTAATTCCCTGCACCGTAGCTATTTCCTGTGATGATGGTGATTTTCGGTACGACGCTGTTCGCGACGGCATTGACCATCTTCGCCCCGTCCTTAATGATGCCGCCATGCTCTGCACGGGAGCCGACCATGAATCCTGTCACGTCTTGGAGGAAGAGAAGCGGGATATTCTTTTGATTGCAATTCATGATGAACCGCGCGG
>CAYUWG010000073.1:0-17943 GCA_964448285.1 uncultured Chromatiales bacterium | reverse complement strand
GACGAAGCGGAAATCCGCGGACACCGCAGAACCTACATCGGTTCGATGCCGGGCAAGATCGTTCAGGCGATAAAAAAGGCGGGTACGTCAAACCCGGTCATCCTGCTTGACGAGATCGACAAGATGAGCAACGATTTCCACGGTGACCCGACTTCGGCGATGCTCGAGGTCCTCGATCCCGAACAGAACAACTCATTCAACGATCATTACCTCGAAGTAGATTTCGATCTCTCTAAAGTCATGTTCATCACGACGGCGAACGTGCGTTACAACATTCCGCTCCCGTTGCAGGACCGCATGGAAATCATCGAGTTGCCCGGATACCTGGAACACGAAAAAGTTGAAATCGCGCGGCGCCACCTCATCGATAAGCAGATCGAAGCGCACGGCTTGACCGGGAAAGGCATTCGATTCACGAAGCCTGCATTGCTCAAGATCATCCGTGAATACACGATGGAAGCGGGCGTGAGAAATCTCGAGCGCAGCATCGCGACGATTTGCCGGAAGCTTGCACGGAACATCGTTCTTCAGTCGAACAGGAAAAAAAGCATACGCATCGTCGAACCGGTTACCGTCGAAGAAATGCTCGGCGTTCCGAAAACCAAAACGAAGAAAGTGCAACAGGCAGGACGTATCGGTTCCGTTTATGGTCTTGCATGGACAAGCGCCGGCGGGGACATTCTTCAAGTGGATGTGACGCTCATGAACGGAGCCGAGAAACTCACGCTCACCGGTCAACTCGGAGACGTGATGAAGGAATCGGCACAAGCCGCGCTATCCTATCTCCGCTCGCACGCCCCGCAGTACGACGTTGAGACGACTTTCTTCGAAAAGAAGGAGTTCCATATCCATCTTCCGGAAGGTGCGATTCCGAAAGACGGACCTTCAGCGGGATTGACGATGGCGCTTGCAATGCTCTCTGCTATAAAGCGTATTGCACCACGCGGCGACGTCTCGATGACCGGTGAGATCACGCTGCATGGAGAAGTTCTTCCGATAGGAGGATTGAACGAAAAGCTTCTCGCAGCGCAGAGGCATGGGATCAAGAAAGTCCTCATCCCGAAAGAGAACGAACCAGAGCTTGTAGAAATCCCATCTGAAGTGAAGCGGGGCCTTACAATCCTTCCGGTGAAATCGATCGATGAAGCTGTTGGGTATGTCTTTCCAAAGCAGAAGAAGCGAGTTGCGAAGTAACGCACGATCCTGATGCAGCAGGAGACTATTCTTGCGCTGTTGAAAAAAGCGACTGCCTTCTTTGAAGAAAAAGGGATTGGGGAGGCGCGCCGCTCGGCTGAGCTATTGCTCGCACACGTCCTGCAATGTGACCGCTTGCAGCTTTTCCTCAGATTCGAGCAACCATTGCTCGAAACTGAACTCGAAGCATTCCGCGCACTCGTTCGACGACGATCGCGACACGAACCGCTCCAGTACATTATCGGTCAGACGGAATTCTACGGACTACAATTCATCGTCAACCCATCCGTGCTTATCCCGCGGCCTGAGACAGAACATCTGGTTGAAGCCGTCATTGATTTTGCGAAGACTTTCCCCTCACTGGTTTCCATACTTGATATCGGTACCGGCAGTGGATGCATTGCTGTTACGCTGGCGAAACATCTCGCGTCTAGTACTATCACTTGCATCGATGTAAGCGATGATGCACTTCGCCTTGCAAAAACCAACGGCGAGCGGAACCACGTCATCGACAAACTCTCCTTCGTGAAGATGGATTTTCTCAGCGATGACGCGATGAAAATTCTCAATCGCCGTTTCCACGTCATCGTTTCAAATCCACCCTACATCAGCAAATCGGAGATTGATGAGTGCCAGCCGGAAGTGCGGGATTACGAACCGCGCATCGCGACAACGGACGCCGCTGATGGTTTTACCTTCTATCGACGAATTGCCTCCGCTGCATCGAGTCTCCTCGATTCCAAAAATGGAATCATCGCAGTTGAAATCGGCTTCGGTCAACGAACACACGTTGAAGAAATCTTCTCGCGTGCAGGCTTCAATGATGTGACGACTATCCGCGATTATTCTGGGATTGAGAGAGTGATCGTGATGAGAAGTGGGCGTTCTTCTGAAGAAGCTACTGCTTATAGTTGACGTACAGACAACTTAAGAGATAACGTACCCTTCAGTGAAGGCGAATCTGTGATGATCAGTCAACACGCTGTGAATGTCTTCCACGCTCGTTCTTCGAAAAACATCTGGAATCGCAATGGAATGGTTGTTGAAACACACATACCGCCGCGAGTACGACGTATGCTATGTACATCTACGGTTACTGTTAAGGAATTCGTTCACACATTGAAAGGACTTGCGTTATGACTCGACATATGCCTTCACTCTTCTGCACTGTTTTTCTCCTATGGATCGGATGCGGGAGCGAATCAACACAACCCGTCGATCCAAGCTCGCCACAAGGAACGCTGCGCGTCCACATGACTGACGCTCCAGCGAATTACGAAGCCGTACTGATCACCTTCTCCGAAATCAGCGCGCATATCAACGGGAAGTGGCACACAGTCGTCGGACAACAAACCACGATCGATTTACTGCAATGGACTAACGGGAACAGTGTCCTACTTGGCGAAGCGAAATTGGAGGCCGGTATCTATACACAGATCCGTCTCATCGTCGAAAAAGCAGAAGTCCGAGTCGATGGGAAAACCTACCCGATGGAAGTTCCCAGCGGCTCCGAAAGCGGCTTAAAGATTCATCATACTATCAACCTGGAGGCCGGCGCAGCCTACGATCTCGTCATCGATTTCGACGCGTCACGCTCCATCGTCGTGAAAGGTGATGGAACATCGCAGACGCGCTTTCAACTCAAACCCGTCTTACGTGCAGTCGAATTCTCCAGCACTGGTTCGGTTTCCGGTACGATCCTGAATTACAGTTCGCGAACAACAGCCATGGCAGTTCAAGGCACGGATACCGTCACGACGTCATTCGCCCATTCGCTGTCGGGAGATTTCACACTGGCATTCCTTCCGCCAGGAACTTACACCATAAGGGTTGTGAACGTCACGGGGCTCGTGTATATCCACAGCAACGTCACAGTCGCTGCGGGTGCAAACACCAACCTCGGGTTGGTAACACTTCTCTGATCGCTTCGATCAACTCCTCGATCCTTAGGAGTATTCGAACGATGCAATGAAATCCCGGTAACCACGCTGGAATAGCACCGGCGCAAGAAACTTTTTCATGAACTATTATCCAGAAAGGAGTTCAGCAATGTTATTCCGAAATCATGTCATCACGGCTCTGTCGCTCATTTCTCTGGCTGCCGTAGTACTGGCCGGTCCCCCGAAGGAGCTTCCGATGGAACTTGTTCGTCTTCAAAAGTTGGCTGGGCAGTGGAAAGGTACTGCTATCCTCGTTGTCGGTAAGGACACGACCATGTTCCCGATCACGATGAATCTTCGAAAGTTGATTGATGGAGATGCTCTCCTCGCAGAGTTCCGAGATCAGAATAGACCAGGCGAAGAATTTCACCGTGCATCCTTGTTCGGATATGAGACGAGCACCGGTAACATCAACATGCTGACGGTGACAAACGGAGGAGAGGCTCACGTTTTTACAGGCTCTTGGAAACTCGATCAGAAAAACACCCTGCAAATGTACCACGTTGGTGGTGGCGGATTGGTGGAAACCCGCAGGGAATTGATGATCGTGGCGGCATCGAATCGGGAGATCCTGATTCGAGAGATCGTGACGCAGAACAACAAACACGAATCGACATTTGAAGCGCGCCTACGGAGGTAACGACCCCGAGTCCCAAATGACGAAACCCTGCGTGGAGCCTCACTCTTGTAGTTCATTTCAGTATCCCTCAAAATAGAAGTGAGCCCGGTCAGCACATTGCTCCGATAGACGATCCTTTGTCGGAGTATCGAAAAAAAGCGAAGCCGTTTTCGGTGTGGAAAACGGCTTTCGTCTTGTTGGGCGGAGCCGACGAGACTCGAACTCGCGACCTCCTGCGTGACAGGCAGGCATTCTAACCAACTGAACTACGGCTCCAACTTTATTTGCTTCAAAAGAAGCATGGCAAAGTTAGCTTTTCAACGCCTGCTTTTCCAAATCAGCAGAAGCCCGACCTTACAACGGAATATTCCCATGCTTGCGCTTTGGATTGGTATCGACTTTGGTTTCGAGTATTTCCAGCGCACCGATGAGCTTCGGCCGCGTTTCATGCGGTTCGATCACGTCGTCGATATATCCCCGCTCCGCAGCGATGAATGGATTGGCGAACTTCAAGCGATACTCTTCGATCTTCTCGTCCATCGCTTTCTGCGGATCGCGTGCATCGGCGATTTCTTTTTTGAAAATGATCTCGACCGCACCTTTCGGACCCATCACCGCGATTTCGGCAGAAGGCCAAGCGAAGTTGAAGTCTCCACGGATGTGCTTAGAGTTCATCACGTCATAAGCGCCGCCGTATGCCTTGCGTGTTATAACCGTCACCTTAGGGACAGTAGCTTCCGCAAACGCATAGAGCAGTTTCGCACCATGCTTGATGATCCCGCGCCATTCCTGATCGGTACCAGGGAGAAAACCAGGTACGTCTTCGAACACGACGAGAGGAATATTGAAGCAATCACAAAACCGGACGAACCGTGCCCCTTTCAACGATGCGTCGATATCGAGCACACCGGCAAGCACTGCTGGTTGATTTGCCACGATGCCAACGGGGCGTCCATTCAGTCGCGCAAATCCAACGATGATGTTCGCGGCATAGTGTTCCTGAACTTCCATAAAGTCGCCATCATCGACGATTCGCAGGATAACATCCTTCATATCGTAAGGCTTGTTCGGATTATCAGGGATGATTGTGTCTATGTCGCCATCGCGCCTGTACCGGTCATCGGTGGTTTTGAAACGCGGTGGATCATCGACGTTGTTGGAAGGCAGGAAACTGAAGAGCCTGCGTAATTCGAGGAGGAGTCTTACTTCGCTGTCATACACGAAATGCGCGACACCGCTCTTCGTTGCATGAGTCATGGCTCCGCCTAATTCTTCCGAACTTACGTCCTCATGAGTCACGGTCTTCACCACGTTGGGTCCGGTGACGAACATGTAGCTCGTCCCTTCGACCATGAAAACGAAATCGGTGATTGCAGGTGAGTACACCGCCCCGCCTGCACAGGGGCCTAAGATTGCACTGATCTGCGGAATCACTCCTGATGCGAGTGTGTTGCGCAGGAAAATATCCGCATAACCTCCAAGGCTCACCACGCCTTCCTGTATGCGTGCACCCCCGCTGTCATTCAATCCGATGACGGGTGCGCCGACCTTCATCGCCATGTCCATGATCTTGCAAATCTTTTCTGCGTGTGCCTCGGAAAGCGAACCTCCGAACACCGTGAAGTCTTGGCTGAAGACGAAGACCAACCTTCCATCGATGCGACCGGAACCGGTTACGACGCCATCGCCGAGTACTTTCATCGCATCGAGACCGAAGTCATGCGACCTGTGCGTGACGAACGCATCGATTTCCTCGAAGCTGTCTTTATCGAGGAGAATATCGATTCTTTCTCTCGCAATGAGTTTCCCTTTCCCATGCTGCGCCTCGATTCTTTTTTCGCCGCCGCCTAAGAGAGCTTGGTTGCGCATACGCGCAAGGAGCTCACGGTTATAATCAGACATTGCCTTTCACTCCACCGGAAGTTATTTCGTCAAACGTTTCCGCTCTTCCTTCTCCAACTCCCTGTCAAAAATGACAGCGAAGGAAGATTCCAGTTCAGCGACTGTTTGTTCCGTGATCTCAATTTCATGCAGCATGGAATCCACGTGCCCGGTCAGTTCAGTCGGGTCACGCATCGTTTGCGACTGTTCTTTCATGAGCTTCACGAGGTCTTCGAACGTTTCGAGTTGTGATTGAAGCAGCGTTGCATCTTTACTTGCCTGCCGATAGCGTTCGAGACGCTTTTCGAGGATATCGCGCCGCTGGGATTGCACCTCACGAAGGCGTTCATCGGAAGAGTCGCTTGCATCCAACGCCTTCAGCTTGCTCTCGATGTTTTCCCCTGCGACTTGGGAGATGGACTTCGAATAGACTTCATATGCTGCGAGTGTGGCGAGATATCTTCCGAGCATTTCATCGAGCCTTGCTGCAAACTGAGTGTTTACGAATGCGCCCGCTCCCACAGAAGAAGCACCACTTTGCCGAACAGATTCGACAATGCGTTCCAACTCCTGATATTTCTTTCGACTTTCATGACCGAGTGTCTTGAGCTTCCATTCCCGGTCAGCTTGCCCTTTGAGTAGTTTATTTCGCTCATGACGGCGATCTACCGAGGCTCGGAATGCCGGGACAAGCGGCGCTCCGATGACCCAGCAGGCTTCCATCCCGGCTGCAACAAGAAAGGGAATGAAGTTGCCGGAAATGAGGCTGATCATCGTGAAAAAAGAAAAGGCGACGATATTGATCTGATTGAGTGCCGCTGCAATGAGGTAACGGAGATAATCCTTCATGAGCCGAATATATCCCCTTGGGTCGTAAAAAAAGAACCGATGCACATGGCACCGGTTCTTCAAGTCATTCCTGTTCTCGAAATGGATATACAGCAATGAACGCTCGTGAAGGACCGACTCACGTCGGCCATCCAACGATTATCTGACTCCGCCGTCCTTGCCTGTACCTTCATCCACTGAGCCATCCCAATCCGGCGGGGGCGGGGGTGGTTCCAATCCCGGAGGTGTCTCAGGATCTGGTGGTGGATCAGGAGTCAAAGAGGCGCCGCCTCCAGACACGTTATCAAGGTCTTCAATCGGGAGTTCGGTCCCGCCTGTTGGGTTAGTATCAGCCATACAAACCTCCTTCGGTTATGTGAGTGAGAAAACGATGTCCGACGTGAATCGGGTTACAGTGCTAATTACAACCTTAATTCGGTTTAGTCAAATGTTTTTAGATGTGAATAAAAAATTTTCTCCCACTGAAGCGAAACCGAGCTTGTGCTAAATCAATTGCCGTTGCGCCATCTCTTTGAAGGGACCGCTTTGTTCGAGCAACTCTTGATATGATCCCTGTTGTTCGACGTGGCCATTGACCAAGACATAGATCCGATCTGCTTGAATGATCGTGCTCAATCGGTGTGCGATAACGATCCTTGTCGCTTGCAAACCTTCCAAGCTATGGCTAACGATGCTCTGCGTTCGATTGTCCAATGCACTCGTGGCTTCATCGAAGAGAAGAATGCGGGGCTTTCTGACGATAGCTCTTGCGATCATCAGTCGTTGCCGCTGTCCACCGGAGAAAGTCCCGCCTCCCGCACTCACGATCGTATGCATGCCCATCGGCATTTGGCGGATATCGTCGGCGATGCCGGCAAGTGCAGCAGCTTCCCAAGCGTCGTGAATTGTCAATTGGCTGTTGCCGATGATGTTGTCCAAAATAGAGCCGGGTGTGAGCTGTGCGGTCTGCAGAACGACTCCGATGCGCCTGCGCAGCATCTGAAGATCCAGGGTTTTCAAATCCTGTCTGTCGTAGAGAATCGATCCGGATTCGGAGTACTCAAAACCGAGAAGCAAACGAAAGATCGTCGATTTCCCCGATCCCGATGGGCCGACGAGCGCAATGAATTCACCGGGCTTGAAATGCATCGATACGTCTTTCAAGACAAGCGGCCCGTCTTTGTCATAGCGAAACGAGACTCGATTGAACTCTACTTCACCGCTCAATTCACCCGGATCGGTTTTCGTCTGATCGACTTCGGGAAGACTTTCGAGTATCGGCTTCGCACGGTCATAAATAGGCACGATGATGATCGACGAGATGACAGCGTTGCTCACCTGAATCATCGCGCCCATGAACATCAGGAATGCGGCATTGAACGCAAGGAAGTCTCCCGTCGTCAGCCGTTCATCGAAACCAACCGTTTCCGCGACAAGAAGATAGATGACGACCATTTTCAAAATCTCGAAACCGGAACGGAATACGTCGAGCCTGTTCGATACGACGCGTGCCCGGTAATCGACTTTTCGCTGCTGACTGAATTTCCGCGACCAAACGGTGAACGCGAGACGTTCCGCTGCTGCGATTCTGATTTTGGAAATCCCGGTAATGAACTGCAATGCAAGGTCCGTGATCTTCCCGTGGATTTCCAAGATCATCCGTTGATACCGAATCTGGTAATAACTTGCCCATGCGATGGCGCCCAATAGGATCACGAGGAGGATCAAGGCTGCAAGAGCGAGCTTTGGACTGTAGTACAGAAGCAAGAAGAAATAGGAAAAGGAAAACAGCGCGCCAAGGAAGCCTGTGATCGTCGCTCCGGAAAGGACCGAGCGGATCGTATTGATTCCCATCGCTCTGCTGGAAAGATCACCGGATGAAAACTTCCTGAAAAACGAAGGAGGCAATTGGAGTAATCTGTCCCAGAGCGCTGATTGAATCACGGCATCCATTTTCCCTTCGAAGCGAACCAACGAGATACTCCGTGTGATTCGGAAAAGGAAATTCCCGATGGCGGCTACGAAAAGCGCGAGCGCCATTTGGATGATACCAAATCGATCTGCCCCCGGAATGACGCTGTCAAAGATGTGACCCGTCGCTATGGGAACGATCATTCCGAGCAGACTCATGAGCGCCCCCATGATGAAGATCGAAGCGACGTCACGTTTGCACTCCGTGATTCCGAATTTGATGAGGTCGAACGCTTTGAGTGCTGCATTCGGAAACGGCCGGTATAACGAGTATGCGAATGGCGCCAGCAGATTTGCCGTCTCATCGTTCACCGATTCCCTGTCTCCGGTTTCCGGATTGACGATTTCGTACTTCCCCGGAGAACTCATGAGAAGCGCAACCGGCACCATCCCTTCGATGAGATACCCAAGCATGTGATTCCCGTCTAACTTCCACCACTGGCTTCGCAAGGCGATCTTTCGATATCGAATACGAGAAGCACGAACGATGTCTCCAAGCGGATCTGGCTGGACTCCATCTTTGATTGCATCGGGGTGTTCCTTGATTTGAATTCCCTGCGCTTCGCCGATAAGAACGCACGCTTTGAACAACGCCGATTCCCTTGCAAGCGATTCTGCCCTTCCGTCAATGCCTCGATGCTCCTGCTCTTCAAGCAGATTTGCGAGATCGCGAAGCGCGTTCTGAGCGACTTCCTTCTCATGACGCACTTTGCCTTGAAGCCGGTTCACTTCATCGACGGTTTCGAGCGGTCGATTGAAAGCTTCAAAGCGAAGGAGGAGTTGATGGAATGCGGACAGCCCCGCCCAAACATCATCCCCTTCCATAATGCTGAGCGTGTCGATCGCAGAGATGCTAATCGTCTCCGACGTATCGAGATAGGAGTCAGGCGAGAGTGGGAAGATCGGCGTCTTCTCGATTTCTTCCATCCCGTTGAATCGCATCGCGGTTCCGTTTTGATTGATCCAGACGATCCCGCGTTTTGCACGCACCTTGTGCCCGGATTTCAACGTGGCGTTTTCACCAGCTTCGAGACGAATGTCCGTCTTCGGATTGAAGTCCTTATAGAAACCATGCGAGAGGCCGGTATTGCTGTCCTTGAGAATCCCGCGCGAAAGTCCGAGCAGCCACCGATCGATACATTCGGCGATCATGCGCTTCATCACGTCCTTTCGCGAAATAGTGCGAAGATGCTCCAAAGGAAAACGACGCAGGCGTGTGCCGATCATTCCGACGGCAAGCAGACCGATTCCAAGCGTGTCCTGTTCAATGTCCATCCCGAAGAGGATGTCTCCGGTTTTTGCCGAAAAGAAATGGACACGGTGTCCCGACGGGCGATGGTTGGCCGCATTCGCACTGAATATTTCGACACTCCCTTTTTCGATGTACCAAACGCTCAGCGGGTCGTTGAGAAAAAACGGAGTGTTGCCTCCGACGTCTTCCGGCGTGCCATACATGGTAAAGAGCTCTTCGAGCGATGTGTAGGTGTCCTTCATCCTGTCAGCTTTCAATGAGGTGGGCATAAGGCCCGTCAATGTTTTTCATCTCGTCGTGCGTCCCTCGCTGAACGATCTTTCCGCGTTCGAGAACGATGATCTCATCGCAATCGCGGATGGTGCTCAGACGATGCGCAACGATAAGGCATGTGATTCCCCGGCGCCGCAGGTTTTCATCGATAAGACTCTCGGTCTTCGTATCGAGTGCGCTTGTCGCTTCGTCCATGATGAGGATGGTAGGATTTCCAGCAAGAGCACGTGCAATCTCGAGACGTTGCCTCTGTCCGCCGCTGAAGTTTCGCCCTGCCTCTTGAAGGTTACTGTCGTACGCGGTCGGTCGCGCGGATATGTCGTTATGAATCGCCGCGTCCTTCGCCGACTGGATGATGTACGTCTCCGGAATCGTCGCGTCCCAGAGGGCGATGTTCTCGCGCACCGTTCCTTCAAACATGAAGATTTCCTGATCGACCATTGCGAGGGAATTCGTAATCGTGCGCCGCGGGTACTCTTCACGCGGTTTTCCATCAAAGAGAATCTCCCCTTCCCAAGTTTCATAGAGACCGGCAACGAGTTTTGCGATCGTCGATTTTCCGCTGCCCGTACCGCCGACCAATGCTATTCGCATTCCCGGTTTCATCGAAAGGCTGAAGTTCTCGATAAGAGGAGGTTCAAGTTTGCTGTATCCGAATGTGAGGTTTCGCAATTCCAAAGAACCTTCGAGCTTTCGAATGGAAGCGTGATCATCGTCTGCGGAGTCATCGCTTTCGAATTCCTTCGACACGCGGTATTGCAGAACATCATCGAGGCGGTTCATATCGCCTTCGACTTCCTGAAGCGTCCCGCCCATTCCCACAAGATCATTGACGGGTCCCATGAAGCTCGAAACTAAGGATTGAAAAGCGATGAGCATTCCCATCGTCAGGTAGCCATCCATCACACGCAGCCCTCCGATGCAAAGTATTGCGAGCGTTGAGAATGCCATGAGCAACGCAGGAATCGCCGTGAGAATGACGCTCATCACACCGAGGTCCTGCTTGGCGTTGACAACTTTGGATTCATAGCCCGCCCACCGCGAAAAGAAATCCGTTTCGGCTCCGGTTGCTTTCAAGGTTTCAATCATTTGAAGACCGCTCAACGCAGTGCCCGTCAGCTTGCCCTGTTCCTGGGCGAGTTTCTTGTACCAGTCCTTTCTCTTTCGTGAGACCGTTTTCAACGCAATGATATTCACGGATGCTGAAACGAACGCGATCAATGACAAAACGATGTCATACTGAATCATAAGCCCCGCATAGAACACGATCATGACGACATCGAGCGCGGTTACGGCAAGTTTGCCTGAGAGAAGCTTGGCCACCTTGTTATTGATGATCACGCGCGAGCCGATTTCTCCACCGAAGCGTTGCGAGAAGAATTCGATGGGAAGTCGCAGCACATGCCAGAAGAAAACGCTTGACGAACCGAGTGCAAGCTTCGTCTCGAGACGCAGGAGATAATGCTTCTGCATGTGCGTGAGGCCCATGCGTAATACCGCTGCGAGGATCATCCCGGTGATGAGCGGCTTGATCCAGTCCGTCATCCCACCGACAAGGATGTTATCGACAAACACGCGAGCGAAGGTTGGAATGACAAGCCCCGGAAAAACGAGAAAGAGGGTTGCAAGTACGACGTAGATCAGACCGGCTTCAGAACCGTGCAAACGCCTGCGCAAGGCCGGGAGAAGTGTTCGCGGTTCACCTCCCGGAACGAATGCATCGCTCTTTTCGAACGCGAGAACGATTCCCGTAAACGAGTGGTCGAACTCCTCATCGGTTACGACGCGAGGGCCGCTCGCAGGGTCGTTGAGAAACACGACGCCTTCGCCGAAGCCTTCGACAACGAGGAAGTGATTGAAATTCCAGAAAACGATTGCAGGCAAATGGACCGAGCGCAACTCGTGCGGTTCCATCTTGAAGCCGCGTGCATTCAGCCCGTAATCACGCGCTGCCCGAAGGATGTTGCTCGCCTTGCTTCCGTCACGCGATACGCCGCATTCAATCCGGAGCTTTTCAAGTGGAACGATTTGGCCATAGTACGCGAGGATGATTCCGAGTGAAGCTGCGCCGCATTCAACCGCTTCCATTTGTAGAACGGTGGGCGTGCGAACTCTTCCCGGTGCGAAGCCGAAACGCTGTGCTGTTCTGCGGTAGAGACCCATTGTCGCTACATCCCGACCGATTCACGGAGAATGGGAAAGACGAGCGAGATCGGACTCTGCTTTCGTATCGTAATCGTTGCGGTACAGAGCGTTCCACTATAGACTTTGGTATCTGGTCCTTTCGGAGATGTCCACGCATAGCTGCTGACAGTCGATGAATCGAGTATCAAATCGACCGTGAGCGCGATCGGCGTCGAGCCAGCGGAGAGATCGTGAACGAGTTGTTCGTTCCCGAGAACACGAAGCATTCCCTGAACAGTGGATGGATATTCCGCAACGTACCGGACATTGCCGATCATCAAGCCAAACTCCTCTTGCCGCACGGTCGATGGCGCGAGAAAAACCTCCATGTCGCTCTTCACTTTCTTGCCCTCGGTTGGCGGCACGAAGACGATTGCTTCGAGTTTCTCGCCATAAGCAGTAACCGGTTCAAGCGAGCAAAGCGGCATTCCGCTCACGACGATGTCACCTTCGTTCGCCATGATTTCGAGCACGCGTCCTGAGTAGGGACTGATCACGCGCGAAGTCAGTTCAAAATTATCTGACAGGAGTTTCAGCTTCCTCGTCGCTTCGTTGATCTTGAACTCGATATTCATGAGTTGCTGGCTGTGCTCACGAACAAGCTGAAGTTCCTTGACTGCGATCTGATTCAATTCGTTCTTCGCATGTTCGGCTTGTTGCTTCGTGAGATTGAGTTGGCTGCGTGTTTCGTTGATCGTTTGCCGTGTGACAAGCCCGTCCTTGAAGAGCTCCTCTTGTGCAGCAAGTTTGTTGGCCAGTGCGTCAGCGTCGGCGTAGTAGATATCGAGACTTCGACGAAGTATTTCCCGCTGTTGGGCGAAATAGTTTTTTTGTCGGCGAATCTCTTCCTGGCCTGCGTCCTTTTGCGTCTGGTATTCGCGCTGCAAGTCTCGTATCGTTTCCTGCGCGTTGGTGATTTCGACCTCGATTTCCGGTTTCGCAATGATTGCGACAAGCTGTCCTTTCGTAACGCTATCGGCTTCCTGCAGAAGAAGTGAAATAATCCTGCCACCGGCATTCGTTTGGATCTCAAGCACGCCGCCGGATTTCACGAGGATACCACGTCCGGAAATTTTCGTCGGGAGTTCGCCGAAGATCGACCAGAGAAGGCCAGCAAAGACCATGATTACTGCTGCAAGCAAGGCGATCCACCCTCGAGGATTCGTTACCTGCATGATCTGATCGAGCTGCTCCGGTGTCGATAATCTTTCCAGCGCAGTTTTTCGAAAGAGTTCCTTTTTCATTTCGGCTCTCCAAGGAGTGGTGGTCTTGTGAGTTCATCGATGCCTACGGAATAGCGACCGCCGTCCGATCGGACGAGTGATCCGGTTTCAAAACGAAGCGTTACGACTGCATTCGCGTACTTTTGCTGTGAAGCGATAACGTTATACTGCGCGGATGTAAGCCGGTCCTGGACTGAAAGGACATCGATAAGCGTGCTTTGTCCAAGTCGTCTCTTTTTTTCCTCGTTCTGTATGGCAATTTCATAGAGCTTCACAGCCTCATTGGCATTCTGCAACAACGCGATTGCTCGATGCAGGTCGGAAAGGCTCGTTCGGACTCTTGAGTTGATGCGACGTTCGTTATCGTCTGCTTCGATATCGGATCGTTCGAGTGACGCGACGCTTTGCAGAGTCGCTCCGGAACCGGTGTTGTTCTGGATTGGGAGTTCGACCTTCACCGTTGCCGAGGCATTCAAGCCTGGGATGTTATTTGAGAAAGGACTGAAGTACTCACGAAGCGTATTTCCATTCTCGTATCCGTTGTACCCAAGATCGACGACGATATCGAACCGTGAGAGGGCGTTGTTGGTTGCGTTCTCCAAAAGAGCAGATGCCCCTTCCCGCCTCAACAGCAACGCTCGCTGATCACTCCGATCTTCGAGCGCTCTTGCTGCTAACAACGCGACGTCTTCGAGGTGAGGAACTGCGTCGCTGGTATCGGGGAATGAATCACCGGGGAGGTGCAAGCTTTCGATTTGAGTAACCGACAGGCCCATGATGAGGCCAAGATTGTGCTTCGATTCGAGGAGGCGCTGTTCAGCGGTGATGCGCTGAATGCGTTTGTCCGCTGCAAACGCTTCGATGTGTTGAAGCTCCGCAGCGGGGAGTTCGTCATACGTGATAAGTGTCTTGATTTCTTTTACGAGCGCCATCGCCCGCTGTTCTGCGTCCAGCGCAATGTCGAGGTTCTTCGCAGCTGCGACATATGCCCAGTAAGCCGCAGCGGCATCTCGCACACGTTGTGATGTCGTGAAGAGAACTTCCAACCTCGAAGCTTCCGCTGCAAGTGACGCCGCAAACTCCCGCCCGCTCGAGCCTACCCCACGTCCACGAAGGACAGGAATCGTGAATGAAATGAATGCCGTTGCTGAGTTGACCGTGGGGTAGCCGCTGATGTGATAATCCCACCGGTTCATCCGAAGTCCGCTGCGAACGACCATACCCCAATCGAATTTCTTTGAAAGGCTCAATTGATAGCTCGTGTTGTCGAGCGGTATGCGGCTGAGATTGTTGTTCTGACTTTGCTCTAACGGCGTCAACACTCTGTGATCCCTGAGATATTCCAGATTCCCACTCAACACGAAATCGAAGTCACCTTTCGTGGATAACCAGTTAGCCGTACTGAGCTGAAGATCGGTTCTTTGCAATCTGATCTGAGCGTCTTGCTCCATTGACTTCTCGATTGCACCGAGTAATGAGAGTCGTTCCTGTGCTACTACAGAATCACTGATCCAAATAACTAGGATGGATAGAACGGCGACGAGGCGGTTCATGGGATTAAGCAATCGATGAGTGAGGGAAAGGGTATCCGATTCTCGCGGCTCAATATCATTCCATGTTGACTTTCATGCAAACGATGAAATAGAAAAAGCGGAAGAGATTTTCCTTTCTTCCGCTTTAAACTCAGAGCAGTCGCTTCACTTATTTCGCTTTCGTCAAGGCGCTGATTGTAGAAGGATAGATTGATGGAACAGGCTCTTCACTCCTCTGAAACTCAACGAACGATCCCGTAAAACGTCCCGAGTAGAAAGACCATTCTTCAGAGTGATTTTTCGAAGTGTTGACAAAAACCTGCGGTTCACCATCGGATTTCACTACCGTTGTCGAGACGAGAGTGGAATGCGGTGGGAGATTCACAGAATATGTTTTTTGAGGATGGTTATAGACTCGATACGAACGAAGCCGTTGCGGCGCGTTATCCGAGATGATGAGAATCTCGGTCCAATGGTCAACGTCGTACGAACGGATTCTCGCAAGTACTTCTTCAAGCTGTAAATCCGTGAGAAAATGTGTCCCGACCCTGTTATTGGCAAGGAGGACTAATGCAGGCGTCTTTTTCGATTCAAGCGTATCGTTTCCCGCTCCAGAACTGATTACGTTGTTTGAAGTTGATGTTAGCAAGACTACCATTGTGATTATGAGCGTTTTCATTTGTTCTTTCCTTTCTCTCGCTTATTAGGCGATCTGTGTTGTCGTAGTTTCAATCATCATGCCAGAAGAACGAAATCGAATGTTAGTACCAGATGTGGTGTTGCCTTTCAATGATTGCGGCTTTCTTTACACGCTAATTACGCATACGAAAAACGAAAGTCAAGCGAAATATGCCTCTTGCGCAAAAATGAGGGTGTACCCCTATAGGGCTTGTTACAGTGAGCGTACAGAAGTGAAACAGCATTGCCTTCGATAGCCAATATCACCTAACTTGTTGTGGCGATCTGATGGATCGTAGAATCATTAAGGCATTAAGGTCGATGGACAAATTCATCATTCGAGGTGGGAATCCTCTACACGGAACTGTTGAAGTTTCAGGTGCGAAGAATGCAACACTTGCACTCATGGCCGCAACATTGCTCGCCGATGGAATTTCAACTTTGCACAATACACCGAGACTCCGGGACATCACGACGATGTCGATTCTCATGGAGCAGTTGGGTGCTTCGATACGCCATCCGGGCACATCGATGGAGATCAATACTGCTGCCATTTCGAGATTCGAAGCTCCTTACGAATTGGTCAAGAAAATGCGCGCTTCCTTCTATGTCCTTGGGCCATTGCTTTCCCGATTCGGTTATGCAAAGGTATCCTATCCGGGCGGGTGTGCATGGGGACCGAGGCCGGTCGATTTACACCTTAAGGCTATGGAGCGATTGGGCGCCGAGATCACTATCGAACAAGGATATGTCATTGCGAATGCAAAAAAACTGCATGGCGCAACTATCTCTTTTGACATCTCGAGTGTTGGCGCCACTGGCAACGCGCTCATGGCGGCGACGCTCGCGAAAGGCACAACCGTCATCGAGAATGCGGCGATCGAACCGGAGATCGTTCATCTTACGGAGATGCTCATTCGCATGGGCGCCAGAATCGACGGAGCAGGAACCAGCCATTTGACGATCGAAGGCGTTGAAACGTTGGCGCCCGCTGACGATCACAATATCCCGGATAGAATCGAAGCGGGGACATTCCTTACTGCCGTTGCGGCAACAGGTGGAGAAGTCGCATTGACGAAGGTGCGTCCTAACCACCTTACTGCGCTTCTCGCAAAACTCCGTGACGCCGGATGCGAGATTCAAGAGAATGCTGATACCATAATCCTGAAAAGCAGCGGCGAGATTTCTCCTGTGAACGTCGCTACTGCGATCTACCCGGGCTTTCCAACGGATATGCAGGCTCAGTGGATTGCCCTCATGACCATTGCTCGCGGCACCGCCTCCATCACCGATACGATTTATCATGACCGCTTCAACCACGTCCCGGAGCTTCAACGGATGGGCGCTTCCATCGAGATCAACAACAACACTGCAATCGTGCACGGAGTCGCGAGTCTTACCGGTGCGAAGGTGATGTCAACCGATCTGCGTGCGAGCGCTTCTCTTATTATCGCTGGGCTTGTTGCAAAAGGTCAGACAGACTTGCTTCGCATTTACCACATCGATCGTGGATATGAGTCCATCGAGCTGAAATTCCGAAACATCGGCGCAGACATTCAACGCATTGACAGCGAGGAGTATTGAGTATCCGTTCATTCATTCTATTCAGACTTTCCCCTATTCCCGTAATCCTTCTGATTGCTTTCACCGGTGCAGTCTCTCAACCATCCCGAACGCTCGTCGCCTGTATTTATGACGCACCAACTTCCGTCGAGCAGTCACGAATCTTTCATTCCGTCTATCGCGGCGTAGCGTTCAGTTTCGATAAAGGTCAGTCGTGGAAGAATAGCGGTTGGCTTACGAATAGAACCAACGATATCGCGTTCGATGCATCGTCGAAGACCTATTTCCTTGCGACGGATTATGGCGTACTTCGTTCGACGAATGATGGTGGGTCATGGAAATTGGTCACGAACTGGAAGATCTCCTATGCCCTTGCAGTGCACGTCTGGCAGAATGCTGTCTGGATTGCAACTCCTTTCGGGCCATATGTCTCAAGAGACAACGGGAATAACTGGCAACAGCGCACGAATGGACTCAATGGACTGAATGCAACCTACTCTTCCGATATTCTTGCCAGTGGAGATAAACTCTTTCTCGCCACGGCCGATGGGCTATACACAAGTGAGGATAATGGCATCACGTGGGTACAAGGCAACATTCGTAACCCAATCGATCAGCTCATCATTCATCCTACGACTGGGACAATGGCAGCGATCCACTCTTCGAAGCGTTTGTGGATCACAACAAACAACGGGGAAACCTGGAACGACCACTCTTCCGCTCTGCCCGATTCTCCTGTCCAGGCGATCACGTTTTTTCTAAGCAAACCGAATGACATTCTGATCGGCACCGGGAAACATGGTGT
>CAYUWG010000072.1:0-18392 GCA_964448285.1 uncultured Chromatiales bacterium | reverse complement strand
ATCGCAAAACCGTCTCGATGAACGATTTCGAAGAAGCGAAAGACAAGGTGATGATGGGCATGGAGCGCAAGAGCATGATCATTTCCGAAAAGGAAAAACGAATGACGGCCTTTCACGAAGCCGGGCACGTGCTCGTGGCGAAAATGCTCCCCGAAGCTGACCCGGTGCACAAAGTGACCATCATCCCGCGCGGTCGTGCGTTAGGCGTAACGACCTATCTTCCTATCGATGAAAAGCACACGTACTCGAAGGAATATCTTGAAGCGATGATCGCATACGCAATGGGCGGCCGGGCGGCGGAGCTGCTCGAATTCGGCCAACTCACAACGGGCGCCGGCAACGATATCGAACGGGCAACCTCGCTTGCGCGGAAGATGGTCTGCGAGTGGGGAATGAGCGAACTCGGTCCGCTGACATTCGGCGCGAAGCAGGAAGAAATTTTCCTCGGTAGGGAAATCGCACAGCACCGCGATTACAGCGAACAGACCGCCGTCGCGATCGATAACGCCGTGCGCGACATCGTGTCGAAAGGCATGGAAAGCGCATCGCAAATCCTCACACGCTTCAGGCCGATCCTCACGAAACTTGCCGAAGAACTCCTCGAGCGGGAGACGCTTGACAGCGACGACATCGACACGATCTTACGCGGTGAAGAACTTCCGCCTCCACGCAAGAACGGAAACAACGGAACGCCTTCGACGGAAAGCGATGAGATGCTGCAGATAGACAAGGAGCGCGCTGATCGCATCAAGAAAGCGGTCGAAGAATTAGCACGACAGGAAGAGGCGAATCCCAAAGGGCCGGAAGCGTGAACTCTGGTACCGCGGTGCCGCAGAATCCGGTGGAGACTGTTTCCTTCAAGAACGAACTCCTTCGTAAAGGAATTCATCTCTCGTCCCTGAGCATTCCGATTCTGTACTACTATCTGGATAAACAGACCGCGCTGTACCTGCTCCTTCCCGTCACCGTTTCTTTCGTCATCGTCGATCTCTTGCGCTCGGTTCATAAACCGACATTCGAACTGTACAAGAGAGTCTTCGGCAGCATTCTTCGTCATCACGAACAAACGGTGGAGAAGAAAACGCTCAACGGCGCGTCGTGGGTGCTGATCTCCGCAACGCTCTGTGTACTCATCTTCCCGAAAGTGATCGCGATCACCGCTTTCACGATTCTCATCATTTCCGATACGGTGTCGGCGTTGATCGGAAGGAAGTACGGGACGAAAACCTTTCGCGGAAAAACGCTCGAAGGTTCGACGGCATTTGTCCTGTCTGCGGCGATCTGCATTCTCTTCACGCCGAAAGTGGAGAATGCCGTCGGAGAATACCTCGTCGCGTTCGTCGCTGCGATCTTCGGCGCTCTTGCCGAGGTGTTCTCGTTCGACATACTCGACGATAACTTTGCGATTCCATTTACCATCGGATTTACGCTCTGGATTTTTTACGCATGGCTCTTTCCGGAATTGAACGTGTACGTCCTCGACTTCTGAGGGAAAACATGCCACGCACAATCGCGCTCCCGTTCCTTTTTATCATAGCGATTGCGATCACGTTCAGCGCGTGTGATTGCGCTTCCCCGATGAAGGAACGTGCGATCGGAGAGAACGACGTCATTACGGTGATTGCGGACAGTGCGGTGTTTGAAGAACTCCGTCCTGCATTAGAGAACGCGTTCGGCAAGTTCATCTTCACTCCGCAGCGAGAAGCTTGGTTTCGCTTGCGACACGCAGGGATCGATGGACTGGAACTTCACAAGCGCGAGAAGAACATCCTGTTCCTTGCACCAATCGATCATCCCGATCCGACGGCAAGCTACCTGCGTCGCGCATTGGACAGCACGGTGCAGGCGCTCGTTCGCAACGACAGCGCAAACGTCATCATAAAGCGCGACGTGTGGTATGAAGATCAACTGGTCATGTATCTGACTGGCAGTTCGAAAGAGAGTCTCGAGAATGCCATCGTCGGAAATGCAGATCGACTCCTGTACTATTTCAAGAATGCATGGGACGAACGGGAACGCACTCACATGCTCGGTCTTTCGCGCGAGTCGGATATCGAGGAGCGCATGAATGAGCGCTACAACTGGTCGCTTGCATTGATCAAAGGGTGGTTTGTCGGCAAGGACAGCGCTGCATATGGATCGGTCGTTTTCCGTCGCCAATCGCCGATGGATTCCGAGCGCTGGGTCATGGTTCACTGGATGGACACGACGGATACGGAATTGCTCACCAGCGCATTCCTTCTGAAGAAGCGCAATGCATTGACCGAGGTTCTCTACCGTACGTACGATGACAAAGCGTGGATGACCGTCGATACGACGAATCACCTTCAATTCGATGAAGTCAATTTTCATGGACAGTTTGCAATTCGCATGTCGGGGCTATGGCAGATGAGCGACCATTCGATGGGCGGTCCGTTCATCAGTTATCTGTTTTACCATGAAGGTCATCGCCGCGTCTATTTGCTCGATGGCGCCGTGTTCGCGCCTCGCTACGAGAAGAAGAAACTCATTCAGGACGTCGATATCATCCTGCAAACGTTTCGCACGTCACCCCTGAGGCCGTCGTGATCAAACGCGCCATTCCATACGTTCTTGCCGCCGGCATTCTCGCGATACTCGTTTCCCAAATCGAGATGGAGGCATTGCTGGCGTCGTTTCTCCTTGCAGACAGGAAGCTGATCGCACTCGCAGCTTCGTTGCTTGTCGCAAACGTGTGGTTCCAGTTCGCGAAATGGAAGACCGTCGTCCATGCCGTAAAGCCGGACGTGCCGGAAAGAGAACTGTGGCTGTCGCTTTTTTCCGGTTTCTCTTTCGCAATGGTAACGCCGGTTCGGATTGGAGAATTCGGCGCGCGCGCGTGGGCGATACCAAGTTCCAGCCAGTCTCTCCTCATCGGACTCACGGTAGTCGATAAGTTTTTTTCCGCGATAGTCACCGTTGTCTTTGGCGTGTATGGCCTGACGGTTTTTTTCGTCGGTCAACACGCGCTTCCCGCGTGGACGATCCCTGTTGCTCTCATGACGGGAATCGCTATTGCCGCTTCTCTGATCATCGGATTGGGGAACGTGCCGTCGCTGTTATCACGAGTCGGTGAATTGACGCTTCTCCATCGCTGGAAACATCGCTTCGCCGCCGCCTCTGAAGCGATGAAAAAAATCGACCGTTGGCGCGCGTTCGTGCTGTTCTTCTGGACCGTGCTCTTCTATTGCACGTTCGTCATTCAGTTCTTCCTTTTACTCAACGCCTTCGGCGATTCGGAGGGCGGTATCACGCTTGCTGCAATCGCAACGATCATGGTAGTGAAGACCGTGATTCCGTCGGTGACGTTCGGCGAGCTTGGGATTCGCGAAGGGGTCGCCGTGTTTTTTCTTCCGATGATAGGAATCGCTGCCGCTCATGCGTTCAATGCAGCCATGCTTCTCTTTACGCTGAATGTCTTTCTACCCGCCGTGGTTGGAACGATCGCGGTTTCACGTCTTCCCGTTACCCGGCGCATCGTCACGTGATCGTGTTCGTGTTTCTCACGCTGTTCATTGCATTGACGGCGGTGTATGCGTTGTTTCTTTTTCGCGTTCAACAGGGATTGAAATGGCTTCAGGCGGAACGGGATTCTTCTGATGAAGAACTCCCCGCGGAAGAATTCCCGACTGTCTCCGTCATCGTTCCCGTGCGGAACGAAGCACGGACTATCGGGCGATGTATTCACTCGCTCACAGCACAGAGTTATCAACGCGGGAAGCTGCAATGCATAATCGTCGATGATCATTCTACGGATGAAACAATGGCAATCGCGAAGGCTGCGATCGGTTCTGACGAGAGGTTTCTCCTTATCCAGGCGGAACGCGAGACCGCTGGAAAAAAAGCAGCGATCACGCAGGCGATCAGCAGGGCGAGAGGAGAGATCATTCTCACGACGGATGCGGACTGTCTTCACGATGCGCGCTGGGTGGAGTCGATGGCAGCGCCGTTCACTTGTGGTGCGGATGTCGTTGCGGGAGGCGTCGTGATCGCTGACCGATCGAGAGTATTCGCGCGTTTGCAGGCGTTGGAGTTTCTCGGGCTTGTGGGAGTGGGAGCCGGGCTTTTCGGGGTGGGTTATCCGAGGCTGTGCAATGGAGCGAACCTCGCATACCGGAAGAGCCGCTTTGTCGAAGTCGATGGGTTTGAGGGCAACGACGAAATAGCAAGCGGCGACGACGAGTTTCTCATGCAGAAGATCGTCTATCTTGCAGGCGGGAATCCTGCGTTCGCAACACGGCAGGAATCGGTAGTATCGACGCCGCCGATGACGACGCTGCGGGCGTTTCTCTTTCAACGCGCGCGATGGGCATCGAAAGGACTTCGCTATCAGGACAAGCGATTCGTCGCTTTTCTCATCGTGCTCTTCGTGTACTTCGTCTTTGCTTTCATCGCGCCTTTCACGGTCTTTTTCGGACTTGCATCTTTTCTCGTTTCGTTAGTACTCCTGTTTGCCAAATGGACGTTGGAGATACGCATTCTCATGTCCACGGCACGCTTGATCAAAGCTCCGATACGGGTCGCTGATATTCTCATTGCGGAGATTGTCCACCCGTTCTATCTTGTCGTCGTTACTGTTCTAGGAACCATCGCACCGATACAATGGAAAGGCCGACCACTGAAACACCACTAACGAACTTCTGGCTCACGGAAGGAAGACTTCGCACGGTTTGGCGGCTCGGTGCATTCGGCGGAGTGTTCATTGCATGTACGGTCGTTCTGGTTCTCGTTGTCTCGCAGGTCTTCGGCGCAAGCGGGAAAGCGATTGCGCTCAACCAGATCGTGATGCTCGGAGCGACGCTCGTTGCCACGTGGTTTGGCGTCGTGATGATCGACCGGAAGAAATTCCTGACCGTCGGTTTGTACTTGCGCAGGAACTGGCTCAGGCAACTGACAGCGGGAATCGCAATCGCGTCGGCGATGATGGCGCTGATTCTCTTTATCGAAATCGCGTTCGGAATCGTGGAGGTACAAGGCGTACAGCCGACCATCGAGCATGGTGTGTTCACGTTCCTTCAGGGATTGTATCTCTACGTTCTCGTTGGTTTCGCTGAAGAAATTCTCTTACGAGGCTATCCGCTGCAAACGTTGATCGAAGGCACGAACAAAGGCGTCGCCTTGATACTGACGTCGGCGCTGTTCTCGGCGCTCCATATCGGTAATCCCAACCTTACGGCAATCTCGATGGCGAACATTTTTCTCGCGGGCGTCTGGCTTGGCTCGGCGTATCTCGTTTCGGGTTCGCTCTGGGCGCCGATCGGGATGCATATCGGATGGAACTTCATGCAAGGGACGATACTCGGTTTTCCGGTGAGCGGGATTGTCGATCGCGGTCTTCTCCTCTCGCTCGAACAGGGCGATGATTGGTTAACGGGAGGAGCGTTCGGTCCGGAAGGCGGCTTGCTGGCAACGCTAATCCTGATCGCAGGTACGGCTGTGTTGTATCATCCTTTGGTTGCCGGACGGCTTCGTTCGAACGCCGCCGGTTCATTGGTTGAAGGAGTTGAAGAAAACGTATGAATCGAATCACCGCTTCTCTCATTGTTCTCGTATTCGTAACGCATGCGATGGACGCTCAGTGGATTGACGACCCGTCTATCGATGCTGCCGTGATGGATGGCATTCGCGCAACGTACAATCTCGAATTCGCAACCGCGGAGAAAGCGTTTACCGGCGTGATCCAAAAACGTCCCGACCATCCCACGGGCTATTTCTTCCTCGCGATGATCGAGTGGTGGCGCATCCAACTGAACCCGGACGATGAATCGCACGACGCCGGTTTCATCAAGCAATTGAATCGCGTCATCGATATGTGCGATCGAATTCTCGATGCTGACGAACGAAATATCTCGGCGCTCTTTTTCAAAGGCGGCGCAATCGGATTTCGAGGGCGTCTCTATGCGATGCGCAAGAGTTGGTTGAAAGCCGCCGGCGATGGAAAGGAAGCGCTCCCGATCGTCCAGGAAGCGACACGCTATGCCCCGAACAATGCTGACATCGATCTCGGTACGGGCATCTATAACTACTACGCAGAAATCCTGCCGGATAAATATCCGATACTGAAGCCGCTGATGCTGTTCCTTCCCAAAGGCAACAGGGCGAAAGGCGTCCGCCAGTTGAAGAATGCCGCCGACCATGCGCGTTATGCGAATTGGGAAAGCATGTTCTTTCTGCTTCAGGTCTATGCGAACTATGAGAATAAGCCGTCGCTCGCATTGCCTTACGCACGGCGGCTGCGCGAGGAATTTCCGAACAATCCCGTCTTTCATCGTTACCTCGGACGGGTGTATGTCAAGCTCGGGAACTGGAACGATGCCGCAGTTACCTTTCAGTCCGTCGCGCAAAAATGCCGCAGCGGCGCTCTCGGCTACTCGGCAAATCTCGAGCGCGAAGCGTCGTACTATCTCGGCTACGAATCCATGCTCCGAAAAGACTATTCGAACGCGATGAAGCATCTGGTTCGATGCGATGAGCTATCACGCACTCTCGACAATGATGGCGCATCAGGGTTCATGGTGATGGCGAATCTGCGCATCGGGCAGATTCACGATCTGATGTCCCAGCGCTCTTTCGCAACGAAGCAGTACGACAAGGTGCTTTCGATGAAGGAGTTCAACAACTCACACGATTTAGCGCGTCAGTTCAAAAGGCAACCGTATTCTTTTTGAAGTTCCGCATCGCTCGATTCCGAAACAGCGCCGGATCGTTGTAAGGGTACTTCTTTCGGACTGGGAACCCATAAAAAAATCTCAGGGGTTTTGCATGTGATTGCTTCAGTAGTTGAATGACACTCGGGCAATCACGACGGAACATGACATTGAATAAGAAACAGAAGATCACAGCGATTCTCACTCTGGCACTCATCGCAATCTCATTGGGCATCTGGGGGTATTCGGGTTTCGAATTCCTTTCCAAACAACAGATACCCGTTGAAGTCGAGGATGAGTTTTTCGGAACCCGGTCAATCGTTTGGAAAGATGTCACCATCATCGGGCTTGATGTGATCGGGCCGACCACGTTGGCGATTCTTCTGATCGGTTCTATGGTGTTCTACAAACAGCGAAATCGATAACACATTTCTTTCAAACGATAGGAGTACACTATGAAATCAAGAATCCGGAATATCGTTCTCTCCGTGCTATCCATTCCACTAATGGTCGCCACGGCGCAGAACTTCAACGTCCCGATCAAAGGCATGAAGACGTTTTCCGTGAAAGATGACCGGGGCAGGAATCAAGTCATCTTTCAGTCGAAAGCGCCGCTCGAAGATATCACCGGAACGACCTCCGGGATGGACGGTTGGGTGAAGCTCGATCCGAGTGATGTCGTGCGTACGATTCAAGCGGAGATTACCGTCGATGCCAACACACTGAAGACCGGTATCGCAATGCGTGATGAACATCTCGTCGGTGATCGGTGGCTCGATGCAAAGAAGAATCCCACGATTTCATTCAAGCTCAAGAAACTGACAAACGTGAAGTCTGTGAGTGATACGGAAATACAAGGCACGGCAATCGGTGGCTTCACACTGAATGGCGTAACGAAAGAAATCACTTCGTCGATAACGCTGCGCTATCTCGTCGAATCGGAGAAGACGAGAACTCGTGCGCCCGGCGATCTCTTGAGTATTCGCGCGGAATGTTTGATTTCGCTTCACGACTTCAACGTGAAGAGCAACCTCATCGGCTCGAAGGTCGCAGAAAAAGTGAGTGTCGAATTCAACGCTGTTGGTTCGAGCGGGGAAAGCGGTACGAACTGATCCGCGTTCGAGTCCAGTTTCAGTAGGACAAGCATTCCTGCTTGTCTCTGACTCGAATCTCTTCGACAACCAGAAATGGTTGTCCTACTGATCGGAACCCAAGCTTGCTTGCTGCTCATCATCCTGAGCGAAGTCGAAGGATGAAAGCGCACGATTTTTCGCGGTTCGGCTTCGGTTACCTTGACTGGAAATTACTTTTAGGACACCGCTCTGCCTGAATGTCTGCGTGTCGATAGGAACTGCAAAGGAAACTTATTCGCCGGCCATGATCATCAGCGGTTTCATTTCGAAGCTCCTGTAAAATGGGCGCAGGCGCTCCGTGTTGTAATGCTCTTTCACGTTGACGGCCTTCTTCGTCGAAGTGACGACATCGACGGGGACGTTGTCGTAGCGGCCGTTCTTCAGCACGACCAAGCGTCCGTGGATGCCTTTGAGAATGAGATCGAGCGCGAGATTACCATACGCCATCGGGACGATGGAATCGATCGCGTCCGGGTCGCCGCATCGTACCAGATAACCGAGCTTCTGGTTGATCGTGTTGATCGTCTTCCCGTTGTTGAAGCGCGGTGAAAGCTCCTTCAGCTTCTCCGAAACGAGGTCGCCGATTCCGCCGAGTTTCATGTGGCCGAAGTCGTCGGTCGTTCTGCGTTCAAAGATCATCTCGCCGCCTTCGAACATCGCTCCTTCGGAAACGATGACAACGGAGTACTTGCTTGGATTCTTGTAACGATCCGCGATGAGAAGCTCCGTGAGGAGTTCGATGTCGAATTTGTGTTCGGGGATAACGCAACGGTTTGCTGCGCCTGCCATCGTTGGAAGCATCGCCGTGAAGCCGGCATAGCGTCCGAAGACTTCGAGCACGAGAAAGCGCTCGTGTGAACCGGCGGTCGTTCGAAGGCTGTTCGTCAGCATGATCGTGCGCGTGATGCACGTGCTGAAGCCGATGCAATAGTCCGTCCCGGGAACGTCGTTGTCCATCGTCTTCGGAATCGCGACGATGCGCACGCCTTCCTTGTAGAGTTGTACGCCGTAGCTCAACGTGTCGTCGCCCCCGATGGGAATGAGATAATCCACACCGAGGAACGATAAGTTTTTCTTCACCGCTTCCGTTACGTCATTGACTTCCGACGTGTATCGATCCTGCAAGTGCGAAGGGAGACCGGAACGCTTTATTCGAATGGGATTCGTGCGTGAGCTATGGAGAAACGTTCCGCCGGTCCGCCCCGCTTTGTTGACGATCTCTTCAGTGAGGATCAGGTAATGCTCAGAGTTATCCGCGTTTTTGTCCGGGATCATATCGACCAATCCGCCCCAGCCGCGACGGATGCCGATCACCTGGTAGCCTTCCCGGAGCGCGCGGATTGTCACGGCACGGATCGCGGGATTCAATCCCGGAACGTCACCGCCACCGGTGAGAATCGCGATAACGCCTTTGTGTGTTTTCACGTTTGCCATATGACCTCCGAGCGTGTTTTCATCATGCTGACGATAACAAGAATTCAGCGACGATCGTTACTCGTCGTGCTTATCGGATTCTACGCTTTTCTTTTTGCTTCGCAATCTCGTGAAGATCAGGGACACGATAACCAGCGCCATCCCAAGCACGAGGAATGAGAGAATGCGCGCGGTGCCTTCGAGCTGAATAACGCCGATCACGACAACGTAGAAGACGGTGAGCAACAGCGTGCCGTGTCCCATCCAGCGGTACTTCTGGCTGCGCACGATCAGATTGAAAAGGTAATAGACTCCCGCGATGCCGACCCAGGAAAGCGGAACGATGTTCGCCGGCAGGAGATGGTACAACGAATACGGGAAGATGATGAACGCACTGAGGAGGTAGGCATTGCGCATCTTGTCCGTCTTCAGTTCGAGACGATCCTGCTGCCAGCCGAGTATGCGGGCGCTGATCAGCGCAACAGCACCGAAACCGATGCTGATGCCGGTCTCCTGCGTGGACGTCGTGACGTACGCAATCACGATCACCGCATAGATGAGAAAGTTCGCTACGACGATGAAGCGTGAACGGAACCATATCGCGGTCGTGACGACGACGACGCTTTGAACCGAAAGCCAGACGAAGACGCCGGGAACCTCGAATGAATCGATGATCGAAACGCTCAACGCTCCATAACCGGCCATCGCATAGACGAACGTCGAGAAGCGGCTTTGCTCATTCTTCCAGAAGGAGATGGCGATACCGAGAAAGACAGCCGAAGCGATGAGATGCGAGAGGGCGAAGTGCTCGGAGAGTTCCAATGCGGAATGCAGAAGGAAGATGCCGTAGGCAAAACCCACATTGAGAATCGCGCTGAGGATGACGGGAAAGTCTTCCCTGTCTCGCGCGGTACGAAATGCAGATCCCATTGCGAGGATGACGCCGTATGCGAGAAGGAAGTAGAGACTCGCATGCGGTTCGTTCACGAGTGCGATATCATTTCCGAGGAAGGGATTGTTGATCGCCCACACGAGATGCGTCAGGTACACACCCGGAATGCCGAAGAGCAACAGCGACGGCCAGTTGTTCCGAATGCCCGCATAAGCCACCAAGCCGGCTAAGCCCGACAACATGAAAAACACCATCCACGACGAGCCGATGACGATTGCCGTGAGAAAACCCGTTGCGAGCGTGAGACTCAAGAGGTATGGCGACGTGCGCTTCAGAGCGATTATCAAGTTGACGGCGAACACTACGAGGAGCAACGACACTCCGACGACGCTCTCCGTCGAGAGGACATTCTCGCTGCCGAAGAAATACAAGCGCAGGGTCGCGAAGAAGAGCAGCGCCATCCCCGCACCGCGCAGGTATTTCGAGATCAGTTCGAATGACGCGCGCCAGAAATGAGCGATGAGAAAGAGCGCTATGACAAGAGCATAACCGAGGATGGTTGGAACGGCGGGCGGCAATTCATCGAACGGCAGGGACAGGAGGAACGCGACACCCACAGCCATGACGATGATGCCGATCTTCGCGAAGAGGTTCTGGCCGACTTCGAACTCGAATTCATCTTCATCTTCCCGCACCACGGTAACGGGAGGCGGAGTGACAGGCAAGACAGGGTCCGGCTCGGTCGTTCGGAGGTGAACGGCGGGTGCTTCTGTCTCCGTGATGCCGAGATGTCGTTCGATGTTCAGCAAACGACTTTCGAGCTTTTCGAATCGCTCTTCGATTGAGCCGGTAAGTTCGTGTTCGTTCATGACAGCCTCCTTGTCTTTGAGTTGGTTCGTTCCCTTTAGATGAAAAAATCCTGTTCGGTTACCGCGTGCCTCTCCTCCCGATTTTCTTCGTCACCCAATTCTCCGGATCGATCGCAGGAACGATCGTCGAATCACAGGCAATGGAACCTTTCCCATTCGGCATCTCGACGCGGTGAAGTGCGTTGCCGATGCGCGCGGGTACGGGCATGGAAAAGGGGAGAGCGGAAGTGGTGAGCCATTCGAGCTTCAGCATTCCGTTTTCCTGAATCGTGACCAACTCCGGCGACGCCGCCTGTCGCAGATATGCATCGAAGAACCAATCCAACTTCATCCCGGAATGCTTCTCTGCGATTGCCTGAAATTCATTCGAGTCGGTGAAGCGGCAAGCGCAACGATCCGTTCGGCTTTCATCTTCGGGACTCGGATACGCCCAGCGCCGGAGGATCGTAAAGAATGCATCGTCGCCGACGAGATACCGCAACGTGTGCACGATCCATGCGCCTTTGTTGTACACTGAGCTTGAGTACGCCTCACCTGCGGTCAGTGCCTTGCGCGGCGCGATGGGTCGCTGCTCCTGCCACATGCGCACCGAGCGCATGAAGCGGTGATAATCCTTAATGCCGCTGCGCTCTTCTGCATAGAGCGCCTGCATGTAGGTTCCGATTCCTTCGTGAATCCAGAAGTCGCTCCAGTCGCGGACGGAGACGAGGTTGCCCCACCATTCATGCGCAAGCTCGTGATGATGCAGCCAGTCGAATCCGAAGTTGTTGTCGCTCCACGTCGAGCCGTATGCGATCGCGGTCTGATGCTCCATGCCTAAGTAGGGCGTTTCGACGACGGCGTATTTCTCCGCTTGAAACGGATACGGCCCGCAGTACTTCTCGAAGAAGCGAAGGTGATCGAGAAACTGCGGCGCTTGCTTTTCCGCCTTCGCTTTGGATTCGGGAAGCACGTAGAGATGCACGGGCACGTTCTTTCCCGTGACGCTCGTGAATTCATACTCGAGCAACTCGTATGGCGCGACGTTCCCCGTGATGTTGTAGTTGTTGATTGGATTTGCGATGAACCACGTCCATGCCGTTGTCGAATCCGTGACGGGCTCGGTGTTGCGCAGTGTGCCGTTACCGACGAAACGCAGACCGTTGGGAATCGTCAGGCGAACGGTTGCGGAGTCCGGTTCATCAGAAGGATGGTCCTTGCATGGAAACCAGATGTCCGCGCCTTCGCCCTGACACGCGAAAGCGATCCAGGGTTTTCCATCGCGCGACTTCCGCCATACGAAGCCTCCTTCCCACGGTGCCTGATGTGCTTCGAGTGGGACGCCTGCATAATCCGTTCGGATACGGAGTGCAGTTCCGGATGGGACAGATTTCGGCAGTACGACACGAAGTTGGCCGTTCACGTGCGTGTATTGAACGCCTTTCCAGACGTGGTTCTGATTGAGCTGCACTGCCTGCACTTCAAGCCGCGAATCGAAATCGAGCAGGAGAGTGTCGATGCGGCCCAACGTTGTAATGCTCACGATGGATGAACCGGCGATGGACTTACGATCCGGATGGATTGCTAAATCGATCTCGTAATGGCGGATGTCGCATGCGGCTTGCAGAGGATTGAGCGGGCCGCCGGAATCGGTGCTGCCGAACTGTGCCGATGTGCGATGCGCACACAATGAGAGGAGGATGGAGAGTGCAATGATGGGAAGAAGGGAGTGCATATCGATACCTGAGCTTCTCTGCGATTCGCTGAAGAAACCAACGCATCTGCATCATGAAATGCAAATGTCAGAAGCACAGTTACTCTCTCTGCGATATTCCCGTGAAGGTCTATCGCACGACGATCAATCGTTGGGTCCGTCTCTTTCCGGATGGGCGAACGATAAGTTGATAAATGCCGGATTGAATTTCAGTCGATGTCAGGTCACTCACTCGCAGATGGGAAACGCCTTTCAAAGCCCTCTCGCCGATCAGCCGCCCGCGCAAGTCGTACAACGCAATCGTTGTCTCCTTCAGCGTCTCTTCACGCAGTTGAATGATCCCTTCTCGCGAAGTCGGATGAGGATAGACGTGCAACACTATCTCGCCGGGCACGCTTTCAACGCTCGTTGTCGGGTTCGGTTCGAAGGCGCCGATGCTGCGAGGGAGCGCGAAGAGTTGTCCAGCGTGATCGCGCTGCGGCACCGTGACCGGATAGCCGGCACCGATTGCGGGTGATTGCCGCTGCAGGCGATAGTCGTTGTTTGCAACGCTGAAGAAGAGCGGATCGCGTTGCAGGACTGCGTTCACGTCGGTCACAGGCAGGGAGGGAGTCCACGTTGGATTCGTCGGGTTGTACCAGAGGTTGTTGCTCATCACGAACGTTTCGGGTCGCGTGTTCGGGCCGATGTTCACGGCGGGATTCGACGAGGCGTTGCCGAGATAGAAGATGTTGTTGCGCAGGACGTTGTCGCCGCACTGCACGAGGTTCGTGTTCTCCTGAAGAATGCGAAAGCCCCACCGCTCCGGCGTGTCGATCGTGTTGTGGATCACTTCGCACTCCACGGCGCCGACGAATGCGAACGGCGTGATGCCTCCGATGAACACGTTCGAGTGCACGAAGATCTTCGCCGCTTCTGCGGGAGCGTTCAGCGGTCGGAAGAACTGCGCTCCGGTCGAGCCGCCGATGTTGATCCCGCGCTGTCCGGCATTCCTGAACGTGCTGCGCTCGACGCGGACATTCATTGAGCCGCCTTTCAACTGAACCGCATTGGAACCGGCATTCTCGAAAGTGCACTCCGTGATCGCGCCGTCGTGACAGCCGACCATGTCGATCATGCTGCCGCCGCCGGCTCCGTTCATGAAGCGGCAGCTGCGGACGAGGAACGAATCCACGCCGGACATCTTGAGCTGGTCGTTGTTGCCGGATGCATTGAGTGCGCGCCACTCGCACCGCTCGATGATGATGTGATGTGCGGGCGTTTCGTAGGATCCGCCATCGTCGATATTCAAGCCGTTGCCGGACTGGCCTTCGAAAATGAATCCTACGATGCGCAGGTATGCGGGATCGCTCAACTGCCAGGCATTCCCGCCGCCGCGATAGATGACCTCCGCTCCCGCTTCACCCATGATCGTGATCCACGCATCGCTTCTGCCCTGCAGGTCTGCAAGGAACAACCCGCCGCTGTGGACGCCGCCGCGCACGAGTATCGTATCACCCGGCACGACAACCCTTACCGCGTCGCTCAGCGTTGCATACGGCGCTCCTGCTCCTACCTCAAGTACGCGTGCGTGAAGCGACGACGCGAAAACGAGGCAGACAACCGCGAAGTAGAGATGTGTGATTTGGGATGTGTGGTTTGTTGGATGCGTAGTCATCATAGTGTACCTCCGGTTTGTGGCAGTGCAATATGGCGGATAATGATTGCGGGCGCAACGGTGAATCGAGTGCGAGCGAAGCGCTTCGTCTGGCGTTTTGGTTCAATCTCATGTTTTGCGGCTATTTCCGCCCGGTAAATGCAGTGAATATTTTTCCGTCGTACTTCGTTATTCCGCTGCCGTCAGTTCCTATCCATAAGACGCCATCGTTGGCGCAATGAACCGTCCATACTGCGTTGCCTGTCAGTCCGTCTTCCGTGGTGTAATTGACCAATACTTTGCCATCATACTTCCATAAGCCGGCATCGATGGTACCGATCCAAATATTCCCTTGTTTGTCCTCAGTAATTGACCATACTCTGGCTAATGTCCCTGCTTTGCCCTTTAGCCCTTTCAGGAAAGCAGGATTCTCCCGTTTATGCTGTCGTGTAAAGTTCGTCACTGTTTTGCCGTCATAGACAAACAAACCATAGCCGTTGTTGCCAATCCAAATGTTACCGGATCTGTCTTCATAAATTGAGCGGACTGCCACACCCAATTCCTTATCGTCAAGCCAGGTGTATGTTTTGCCATCGTAATTGCATACGCCTCTGCTATCGGTGCCAAACCACACATTGTCCTTGCTGTCTTTGAAAGAGCAATAGACCATGTAAGGTGTATGGTAATTGTTGTCGTTTGTAAGGGGAGAAGTATGAGGTAACTGAAATTTATAAAGCGACTCACCGGCGGGATAATACTCCGCTAACAGTGTAGTGCTATGAACGGCTGACGTTTCCGCAGAACGCTCATCGGCTTGCTTTGTCCTGAATCGAAGGCCGTCAAATGAGCAAACACCGTCTCTTGTTTTGAGCCAGAGAGTTCCGTCTTCGCTTTCCCGAACGTACCAAACGAAATTGCTGCATAGTCCGTGTTTGTCGGTAAACTGCAGGAGGGTGTTACCGTCATATTTGAAGACGCCTTCTCCGTTTGTGGCAAACCAATAATTGTTTTTGCTATCCTGAAAAATGCAACGAATGTTTTTACCGATTTCAGAAACGGTGTCGCCAATGGTTCTTCCAAGCACTTGTGCGGATTTTTCTTCTGCGGATTTATGATTTTGTTCATTACATGACACGAACGTTTGCAGGATGCAGAGAAGTAAAACAGCGTTCAATGTCATTTCCATCAGTCTCTTTTTTGTTTGGAGGATCAAGTCGGCACGGCCGACAGGAGTTACCGCTGACGATTAGGGTAGCCACGCCGATGGCTTTGATGGCTTCTTCCACTTCACTTCTTCGACTATGACTGCGTCGGCTTTCCTGATCACGGCGCGGAGCTTCGATAATTTCTTGCCGCGCCAGTCATCCGTTTCCGAGATGATGGCATCGATCTGTTGAGATGCGGACACTTCTTCTAAGGGGGTGTTTGTTCGTGCCTTCATACTAACGCACTGCTTTCTTCACGAGTGCTGCGATCTTCGTCTCTGCGGCAGGAGGCAATTCCTTCAGCGCGAAGGACACGGGCCACATGGCGCCCTCGTCGAGAAGCGCATCGTGCTGAAAGCCGAACGTCGCGTACCGGGTATTGAACTTGCTCGCAGCCTGGAAGAAGCAGATCACCTTTCCGTCCTTGTTGGCATAGGCGGGCATTCCGTACCAGGTTTTCGGTGTGAGTTCCGGTGCGCTTGCTTTGACGATCTCATGGAGCCTTTTCGCCATGGCGCGATCCGGCTCTTTCATAGCGGCGATTGCGGCGAGCACGGCGCTTTCCCCTGCGGCCTTGTCCTTGTTAGCGCGCGCCTCCGCCCTCAACTCACGGGCGCGCTCCTTCATGGCGGCCTTCTCCTCAGCCGTGAAACCACCGGGCTTCTTGCCTGATGCGGTTGCGCTCTTGGAGGGTTTCTGTGTGGGTTTTTTGGTTGTGTTCTTACCTTGTTTCATGTGAGGGTTCTTTCATTTGTTTTAATTCCGGGAGGTGCAAATCGCTTTATTTGGATGTGACTCAGGCTGTGCAGTGCCTCCGTATAATCGAACGCTACAATTGAACGATATGTGTGTATTGTTTAACCTTGTGAGAGTGGACATTGCAGGGATTCATGCCTCATGGTTGGTTCTCCCAAGTTTCATCCTTGCCATATCAACAAAGGGGGCATCGGTATTTTGCTGATTAGTTGCCTTTGCGTGTTTCTACCTGAACAATATAAGTTTTCTGTATTGGATGAAAGAGCCGGCTTGAAGTCGATATACATATATCCCATTCGGCAATCCTCCGGTATCCCATCGTCTCACGTACGTTCCCGCAGGTAAATCCTCAGAGGTAAGTACCGAAACCTCCCTCCCGACGGCGTCAAAAACTTTGAGTGTGACGAACGATCCCGATGGAAGACTGAAAGGTATCGTTGTTGTCTGGTTACATGGATTCGGGTAGTTCTGGTCGAGAATGAATCGTGCTGGCATGTCCGATGAAAGCATTTCCACCGATGTGATCATCTCAGACATCGGCCTCCGCCATACACCTCCTCCACCTGTCCCGGCAAATAGATTCGTGTTCGATACGGCAAGAGAAAAAACGTCAGTGTTCGCCAATCCCGTGTTGACTTGACTCCAATTTGTGCCGTTATTGGTCGAGAGAAAGACGCTACCACCAACTGACCCGGCAAATAAATTCGTGCCGGAAACGGCTAGAGAAAGGGTGTAAGTGTTCAACAAGCCTGTGTTGACTTGAGACCAAATTGTGCCGTTGTTGGATGAGAGAAAGACGCCGCCGCCAGGACCTGTCCCGGCAAAGAGATTCGTGCCTGAAACGGCAAGAGACCGGACGTAAGTATTCGTCAAGCCCGTGTTAACCTGAGTCCAGCTTATACCGTTGTTTATCAAGCGAAAGACGCCGCTACCCCAGGTCCCGGCAAAGAGATTCGTGCCTAAAACGGCAAGAGACCGGACGTAAGTATTCGTCAAGCCCGTGTTGACCTGAGTCCAGTTAGTGCCGTTGTTGGTAGAGAGAAACACACCGCCACCATCTGTCCCTGCAAAGAGATTCGAGCCCGTAACGGCAAGAGACAAGACATAAGTATTCGACAGACCTGTGTTGACTTGAGTCCAGCTTGTGCCGACGTTGGTAGAAAGAAACACGCCGCCGCCATAAGTCCCTGCAAAGAGATTCGTGCCCGAAACGGCAAGAGACAAGACATAAGTATTCGTCAAGCCCGTGTTGACCTGAGTCCAGTTAGTGCCGTTGTTGGTAGAGAGAAACACGCCGCCGCCATTAGCCCCTGCAAAGAGATTCGAGCCCGTAACGGCAAGAGACCAGACGTCAGTATTCGTCAAGCCTGTGTTTACTTGAGTCCAGCTTGTGCCGTTGTTGGTAGAGAGAAACACGCCGCCGCCATAAGTCCCTGCAACGAGATTCGAGCCCGAAACGGCAAGAGACCAGACGGAAGTATATGTCAGGCCTGCGTTGACTTGAGACCAGCTTGTGCCGTTGTTGGTCGAGAGAAACACGCCGCCGCCACCTGACCCGACAAAGAGATTCGAGCCAGAAACGGCAAGAGACAAGACATCAGTATTCGACAGACCTGTGTTGACTTGAGTCCAACTCGTGCCGTTGTTGGTAGAGAGAAACACACCGCCGCCATATGTCCCTGCAAAGAGATTCGAACCCGAAAAGGCAAGAGACCAGACGGAAGTATTCGACAGACCTGTGTTGACTTGAGTCCAGCTTGTGCCGTTGTTGGTAGAGAGAAACACGCCGCCGCCATAAGTCCCTGCAAAGAGATTCGAGCCCGTAACGGCAAGAGACAAGACATCAGTATTCGACAGACCTGTGTTGATTTGAGTCCAGCTTGTGCCGGCGTTGGTAGAGAGAAAGACACCGCTACGAGTACCAGTAAAAATATTCGTGCCGATCGTGTAAAGAGCCCTAACATTAGTATTCGTTAAGCCAGTATTAACCGCTTGCCAGCTTATACCGTTATTTGTCGAGAGAAACACGCCGCCACCAGTCCCGGCAAAGAGATTCGAGCCCGAAACGGCAAGAGAGTGGACGCTAGTGCTCGTCAAGCCTGTGTTGACTGCTGTCCAGCTTGCGCCGTT
>CAYUWG010000071.1:0-18526 GCA_964448285.1 uncultured Chromatiales bacterium | reverse complement strand
TTTCGCCGCTTCGGTTTTTTGATGCGTCGCATCGCTTCCGGCTTCGGGTTCGCTGAGGCAAAACGCACCAAGCTTCTCTCCTTGTGCGAGTGGAACGAGGTACTTCTGTTTCAATTCCTCCGAGCCGTACGCTTGAACGCCATAACAGACAAGCGAATTGTTGACGGACATCACGACACCGACCGATGCATCGACTTTCGAGATCTCCTCCATCGCGAGAACATAACTGAGGCAGTCCAGTCCTGCACCGCCGTAGTCCGGTGAGACCATCATGCCCATGAATCCTAACTCGCCCAATTTTTTGACGATCTCGAAAGGGAACTCCGCGGACTTATCGCGCTCTACGGAAGTCGGAGCGATCTCCTCCAGCGCAAATTCGCGTGCCGTTTGTTGAATCAGTTTTTGATCTTCGGTGAATTCAAAATTCATATCAGGTGTCGGTGATTAGTTGGATGAATACTCGTAAAAGCCTTTACCGGATTTCCTCCCGAGGTGACCGGCTGCAACCATCTTTCGCAACAACGGACAAGGACGATACTTCGGATCGCCCAAACCCGTGTGAAGCACTTCCATGATACTCAGGCACACGTCCAGTCCGATAAAGTCGGCGAGCGTCAACGGTCCCATCGGATGCGCCATGCCGAGCTTCATCACCGTATCGATTGCGTCGGCGGTTGCAACGCCTTCCATCAAACAGTAAATGGCTTCGTTGATCATCGGCATGAGCACGCGATTCGAAACGAAGCCGGGATAGTCGTTGACTTCAACCGGCGTCTTACCAAGCTTTTCCGCGATGGCTTTGATCGTTCCGTACGTTTCATCCGAAGTCGCGTGGCCGCGAATGATTTCTACAAGCTTCATGACGGGGACGGGATTGAAGAAGTGCATGCCGATGACTTTATCCGGCCGTTTCGTCACAGCGGCGATGGCCGTCAACGAGATGGAGGACGTGTTCGATGCGAGAATGCAGGACGCTTTCGTCGCTCCATCACACGTGCGAAAGAGGTTGTATTTGATTTCGGGATTTTCCGTTGCGGCCTCGACGACGAGGTCAACGTTTGCCACCGCGGAAGGGAGATCGGTGCTGGTGATGATGCGGCCGATGATTTCGTTTTTCTGATCGGCGGTCAATAGTTCTTTCTTAATCTGTCGATCGAGGTTGCCCCCGATCGTTGCAAGAGCTTTCTGAAGAAGCTCCGTCGAGATGTCGATGAGCGTGACGGCAAATCCGCTCTGAGCGAAGACGTGCGCGATTCCATTCCCCATGGTCCCGGCACCGATTACGGCGATTGTTTCCATTGATGATTCCCTCTTGATTAGATGCGTTCAACAATGAGAGCGTTCGCTTCACCTCCACCGATGCAGAGTGTGGCGAGTCCTCTCTTTTTTCCAGTTCGTTTCAAACCGTGAAGCAGTGTGACGAGAATGCGCGCTCCCGAAGCACCGATGGGATGGCCCATTGCAACGGCTCCGCCAGTGATGTTCACTTTTGCCGGATCGAGTTCCGCGAGTTGGTTTACCGCAAGCGAAACTACCGCGAATGCTTCGTTCACTTCGAAGAGATCGATATCTCCGACGGTCAATCCGGCTTTGTCACAGACTTTTTGAATCGCGTCCGCCGGCGCTGTCGTGAACCACTCCGGCGCCTTCGCCGCTGATGCTTGTGCAACGATGCGCGCTAACGGAGTAAGACCCAGCGATTTGGCTCGCTCTTCCGACATGAGGATAACTACGGCAGCGCCGTCGTTGAGCGAAGAAGCGTTTGCCGCGGTCACCGTCCCATCTTTTTGAAACGCGGGTTTCAGTCCCGGGACTTTTTCGAAGACGACTTTGCGAATGTCCTCGTCTTCACGCACGACGAGGGGATCGCCTTTCCTCTGCGGAACTTCCACTGGGATGATTTCCTCATCGAAGAGTCCTTCTTCGATGGCTTTCAGTGCGCGCTTATAGCTTTCGATTGCATACTCGTCCTGTGCTTCACGGGATATGTTGCATTCCCTCGCGCACAGCTCGGCAGCATTGCCCATGTGATAGTCGTGATAGACGTCCCAGAGGCCGTCTTTGATCATGGAGTCGATGAGTTGGCCGTGTCCGAAGCCGTAACCCGTGCGTGCCTTCTCTAAGAGGTATGGCGCGTTGCTCATGCTCTCCTGACCGCCGGCAACGACGATATCCGCATCACCGACCATGATCGCTTGTGCGGCGAGCATGACGGACTTCAATCCGGAACCGCACACTTTGTTGATGGTCATACACGGAACAGTATTGGGAATGCCTGCAAGCAAGGAGGCCTGACGCGCAGGCGCCTGACCGACTCCCGCCGTAAGGACGTTCCCCATGATGACTTCGGAAACATCGGCTCCCTGGATACCCGAGCGTTTCAGCGCTTCGCGGATAGCGATAGCCCCAAGCTGAGGTGCTGTGAAGGATTTTAGCGAGCCGTTAAAGGCTCCGATTGGCGTGCGTGCTGCACCGGTAATGACGACTGAATTCATGGTTGATATCCGTATATGGTTCTGAACAAAAGGCTCGGAGAGCAAGATACGGTGGAAAGACGCGGAGAAGAATGACTGCTGTCAGTTTCGCGTTCCGGTTCAGGAGTTCATGTATTTGAGGAATTCCTTGTTGCTGCGGGTGCCGCGCATTTTTTCCATAAGAAATTCCATTGCCTCAACCGTCGAATAATCGCTGAGCACTTTGCGAAGCACCCATATGCGGCTCAACTCTTCGGGCGTGAGAAGCAAGTCTTCCTTTCGCGTGCCGGAGCGATTGACGTCCATCGATGGGAAGATACGTCTGTCGGAAAGCTTCCTGTCGAGTACGATTTCCATGTTGCCCGTGCCCTTGAATTCTTCGAAGATCACTTCGTCCATGCGGCTGCCCGTCTCCACGAGCGCCGTAGCGATAATGGTAAGGCTCCCGCCCTCTTCCACGTTGCGTGCGGCACCGAAGAACCGCTTCGGGCGATGGAGCGCGTTCGCATCGACACCGCCGGAGAGAATTTTTCCGGAGTGCGGCACGACCGTGTTATGAGCGCGCGCCAACCGTGTGATGGAATCGAGCAGGATCATCACATCTCTTTTCGATTCGACGAGACGTTTCGCCTTTTCGAGAACCATGTCCGCGACTTGAACGTGGCGTTCGGGCGGTTCATCGAAGGTCGAACTGATCACCTCGGCTTTCACTGACCGCTCCATGTCCGTCACTTCTTCCGGCCGCTCGTCGATCAGCAGAACGATCAGGATCACTTCGGGATGGTTCATCGTGATGCTGTTGGCAATTTTTTGGAGGAGAATCGTTTTCCCGCTTTTCGGTGGTGAAACGATAAGACCGCGATTTCCTTTTCCGATCGGAGTCATCAAATCCATGACTCGCATGGAAAGCTCACCCGGCGCAATCTCAAGTGTGAATCGTTCGTTCGGATACAACGGAGTGAGGTTATCGAAGAGCGGACGCTCGCGGATGTTTTCCGGGCTTTCGTAGTTGACCGCTTCAACCTTCAGCAACGCAAAAAACCGTTCGCCTTCTTTGGGGGGACGCACCTGACCGTTGACGGTGTCGCCGGTGCGCAGACTGAATTTCTTTATCTGACTCGGAGAAACATAGATATCGTCCGGAGAAGGGAGATAGTTGTAATCCGGAGAACGGAGAAAGCCATAGCCGTCAGGAAGAACTTCAAGGACGCCTTTGCTAAAACTCAGTCCATCCTTTTGAGTCTGCGCTTCGAGAATCTTGAAGATCAATTCCTGCTTGCGCAGGTCGCTGTATCCGGGGATGTTCAGCCCTTTCGCAATCTCGCTGAGCTCAGCGATGCGCTTGGATTTCAGTTCGGCAATGTCCATAGTCATAATGGAAACCTCTGGAGAATAGTGGGAATCATTCGAATTGTCGTTTTTGGTTCGTAGAACTCCACCTTGAGCAGTGGAGGGTTGTGTTTGGGTTTGTCGATCCGGCTCGCTGAACGGAGACGGGGATAAGGTAGCAGTGGTTTTTGTAGAATCCCGATAGTCGAGGAAGTGACGGGTTGTATTACTCGTGATTTCTCATGTGGAGCAGAACGTCGGAAGGTTCTTCTGTACGGTAATAAACCTTAGCAACAATATATCCCAATTTCAGAAATTATCAAGCCCTTGTCGAGAAGGAATTGAACTTTTTTTCTTCCAGCAATTCTCCAATCAGATAATGCGAACCGAAAATCAAGAGTGATTCACCTGAATTCCCTCGTTCCAGAAAGAATTCCACAGCCGTCGCTGCGGATTGTTCGGTGCAATGCTCAGACGGAGGTTTGTCGAGTGCGCGGATGATCTCCCCTCTCGGAAGCGCTTCCTCATGGCGGGACTGAACAGGACAAAGCGATGCCCATTCCCATTGGGAAAGCACGTCGATAATCGCGTGGATATCCTTTGTCCTTTGAACGCCGAAAACGAGATGCGTCCTCCGAGTATCACGAATCGCAGACCACGTCTCACTCAACCGTCGAACACCATCAGCGTTGTGCGCAACATCGATCACGACTTCAGGGTCTGTATGTACCCGTTCCAACCGGCCGCGGAGACCCGTATTTTCTCGTACGTGAGCGATTCCGTTTCTCCTCGCATCGAATCCGGCTTCGAAACACTGACTGGCAGCCGTCAATGCGAGTAGCGCGTTTGCATACTGATGACACCCAATAAGGGGTGACGAAAATTCGCCTTCTATGATTTCGCTTCGAAAGAGCATTCGGTCAATGGCATCAATGCGCAACTCTATTGGTTCGGTATCGATGCTGATGACCGGCGCGTCCAATTCCCTTGCTCGATGCAGGATCACTGCATTCGCATCTTCATCCTGCACTGCTGTGATGAGCGGTGTCCCCCTCTTGATGATACCGGCTTTTTCAAACGCAATCGCTGCCGTGGTGTCGCCTAAGTATTCCGTGTGTTCGAGCGCGATGTTCGTGATGATCGCAACCTTCGGTGCGAGGACGTTCGTGGAGTCGAGTCGCCCCCCCAAACCTGTTTCAATGACAGCAGCATCCACATTCTCAATTGCGAAATGGTGAAAGGCGATCGCCGTCGTGGCTTCGAAGAAGGTCGCGTTCAGGCGATCGATCTCCGGTCTGAGTTCGGCGACGTATCGCGCCAATCGTTCCTGCGCGATGGGCTTCCCGTTAACTCGAATCCTTTCGGTGAAATCGACTAAATGCGGTGACGTGTATAGTCCCACTTTCCATCCCATCTCCATGAGGATGGAGGCAAGGAATGCAGCCGTCGAACCTTTGCCGTTCGTTCCGGCGATGTGCGCCGATGGAAAAGCCAAGTGAGGATTGGAGAGTGCGGTAAGCAGTGAGCGGGTATTCTCCAAACCGAACTTCATCCCAATTTTCTGAAGTCCGTACAAATAGCTCAACGACTCTCGATAGGAGTCTTCCGTTCGCGATGTCATGGATTTTCCAAAAAGGTTTGCGGAGGGTGAGGGACTCGAACCCCCACAGGCTTGCGCCCGGCGGTTTTCAAGACCGCTGCAATACCATTATGCGAACCCTCCGAACACGGCTACAATTATAGGCCGGTACGGAAGGATTTCCAACCTGAAAAGAAGCGCGACATCTCGCATCGGATGTTCGCTTCTTTTTCCTTCATGCCTCTTCGTCTATCTTGCGACTGCTTCTCATGCAGACCATACACGCAGAGCACATCACAAAAATCTATTCGTCGCGAAGCAAGCAACCCATTACCGCGCTTTCCGGTTTTTCTTTGTCCGTATCGGGCGGCGAAATCTTTGGGCTACTCGGACCGAACGGCGCAGGAAAAACGACCTTCATCAAGATCCTTCTTTCCATTGCGTTTCCAACTTCAGGAACGGCGAACGTCCTTGGAGAGCCGATTGGCGACGTGGAAACGAAACGCGCGATCGGCTATCTGCCCGAGAATCACCGGTACCCGCCGTACCTGACGGGCGAGGGCGTGCTTCGTTATTTCGGAAAGCTGAGCGGCATCACGGGGCACCAACTCGATACACGCATTTCGGAGGTTCTCTCGCTTGTCGGCATGTCCAAATGGAATGCCGTGAAAGTCAGGAAGTATTCGAAAGGCATGATGCAACGCATCGGACTTGCGCAAGCGCTGATCAACGATCCGAAACTCGTCTTCCTCGATGAACCGACCGACGGCGTCGATCCCGTCGGTCGAAAGGAGATCCGCGAAATTCTGGGGCGACTCCGCAACGAAGGGCGGACGGTTTTTCTCAACTCCCATCTCCTCTCCGAAGTCGAACTGATCTGCGACCGCGTTGCGATCGTGAATCATGGGAAATTCGTGCGCGGAGGTACGGTGAAAGAACTGACCGAAGACAAACACCGATTTGCAATCGGCATTCACGGACCGCTTCCGGACGCGCTTCGCATTCAATGGGAAGCCACGCGAACATCGATCGCGGAAGAGAACGGAGCGCTCATGGCAACGGTCGCCGGTGTCGATGAGCTGAACGCGATCATCGACCAACTGCGGTCGCACGGTGTGCTGATCGAATCCGTAACCTCGAAGAAGAGCACGTTGGAGGATTTCTTCATCACGGTTTTGAAGGGCGAGTCATGACGACACTGCTTGCCATCGTCGAGGATACGTTTCGGGAAGGGATTGCGAGAAAAAGCATCATCGGCTTTTTCATTCTTTCGAACTTCTTTCTCCTCATTGCGCTCTTGATCGCTTTCACGGTTGACCTGAACTCACTCGTTCCGCAACAGGGAGCCGCAAACGCGGCAATGCTTCCGATTGAAGAAATCGTTCGTCATCTCCAGGCCCTGCTCACAGGCTTTTTGTATTTAGCCGCATTATTCCTTTCCGTTTTCGCAACCGCGGGCGTCATTCCGAATGCCTTAGAGAAAGGCTCCATCGACCTCATCCTTTCCAAACCCGTTTCACGCAATCAGTTGCTGTTCGGAAAACTCATCGGAAGCGCGCTCATCGTCTTTCTCAACATCGCGTACTACGTCCTCGGAATGTGGCTGATCATATCGATTCGATCGGGCTATTGGAACCCACCGTTTCTCCTCGTCGTGTTTCCGATCACGTTTTCGTTTCTCGTATTGTACGCGGTCATGATGCTGCTTGGCGTAACGACGAGGAGTTCTGCATTATCGATCATTCTCATCTATGCTTTCCTTTACATCATCAGTCCGATTCTTTCGAGCCGTGAGCTGTTCCTCTACTCTTTCATTTCCTCTGAAGCCGTACGCGGCGTGATCGATGCGATTTTCTACATCCTTCCGAAGCCGGGACTGATCGGGGACATCGCCGCGAATCTCGTTCTGCACAAGCCGATCGATTGGATGCCGATCTGGACGGGAGCGTCGTTTTCACTCGTCATCTTTGCGCTCACGTTCCGCCTGATGCAACGCAAGGATTTCTGAGACACGCGCGTGAAGCGGTTCAACGCATATCTCCCGCTCATCGTTTTCGCTTGCACGCTCGCTGCATCGACCATCTATCTGACCACGCTTCAAGATCGTTTCGTCGAAACCGGTTTTCCGCTCGATGACGCATGGATCCATGCAACGTATGCGAGGAATTTTTCCGAACACGGAGAATTCGCGTTCAATGCGGGTGAGCCAAGCACCGGCACGACGAGCCTGTTCTGGACACTGGCGCTCGCAGCAGCACATTCCATCAGCGGCGACGTCGTCACCGGCGCACTTGTCCTTGGAATACTCTCGCTCTGGTTCTGCACGCACTTCTTCTTCCGGTTCGTTCAGCAGACGATGGAATCAGACGGCATCGCGTTTCTCAGCGCAATTCTCTTTCTCCTTTCCGGTGTCGTGCTCTGGTGGTCGCTCTCAGGTATGGAAACGACGTTGTTTCTCGGTGTTGCCCTCGCTGCATGGGACTCTCATGCGCGACATCGCCATGTTCTGTCAGGAATTTTTTGCGGAGTGCTCATTCTCATCAGGCCTGAGGGGATCATCTTAGGATTGATTCTGTCGTTCTTGCTATTCAGAAGAAAAGGAGACAGAAGAACACTTGCGCTGTTCGCATCGTCGCTCATTCTTGGCGTGCTTGCGTATATCGTTTGGAATTATTCCATCACAGGATCTCTCTGGACAAGCACGTTGGCTGGCCGACGCTGGTTAGCCCGTTCGAGTACAGCCGTTTCGTTTTCTCCAATCGATATCGTTTCGCACGCTGCTTCCATTGCCTTTCGATGGCTCCGTATGGTCGTTCTTGGGATAAACTTCTTTGACTCGATGGTATCCTCCGCACTGCTTGGAACGCTTGCCGGCATTTTTCTTGGATACGCAGGCAAGCTTCGTCTCCTGACGGAAAAAGCAACCCGTCTCCTTTTCGATGGAATAACGCTTGCGATCGCGGCTATCGGTTTCGTACTCATCATCGCTCCAGACATCTTTCCCGTTGTGAAGGTCAGCAGTTCAACGTTTTCTACCGAACGCATACACGTTGCGGGAGTCGGGACTCTGCTCATGGCGCTCACGAGCCGGGTTGTCCTTTGGATAAGCGATCAACCACTCCCGAATCGAATTCCTGCGGAGTGGAAATACTTCTTCGTATGGATCATTGCTCACAATCTTGCCTACGCTGTTTTCATTCCTTACCCGGGACACGCAGGACGGTATCAACCGATGAACATCGCTCTGCCGATCATGTTGATCGCGCTTTCGTTGCGAAAAGCGGAACTGCCGTTGAATAGAATCGATGCAGCGATTCGCTTCTCCGTTATCACGCTCGCTCTCTGGATTGGCGCCATTTCTTTTTCTTCCTGGCGCGATGCGTATGTGGATGGCGTTCATCACATCAACCGAACGCACGTGGCCACCTCCCGCTGGATCGAAAGAGAACTCCCCGAAAAAGCCGTCGTTGCGGCGTTCGATATCGGCGCGCTTGGGTACTTCAGCGGGAGGCGAATCGTGGACATCGGCAGCCTCATCGACAACGCGTCGTTGCCGTATTTGGAAAAACAAGACATCGACGCATTTCTCGAAAGAAGGAGACCGACACACGTCGCAATGATTCACCTCTTCTCAGAAGAACATGAGGTCGAACCTCTCAGCGAACGCATGGGATTCGGACGGCAGAACCTCTTCTCGCTGCATCCCATCTATGAAGCGCGCTTCGATTCAACGATCTGGAAGAACGCCAATCGCATTGCGGGTAATGCCTATCCCATCGTACGCGTATCGGAGCTTCGCTACAAGGGAAGCATTAGCGATTCAATGCGCAAACAAGTAAACTCGCCCTGAACTGTTCATTCACCAATAAAGGAGATCATCATGGACGTACAACCCGGTTTTGGAGATGTTTTCGCTCTTCTCACTGTAATCTTCGTCATCGTCATCGTTATGATCGTCATTCAGATCATCCCATACTGGAAGATCTATCAGAAGACAGGTCAATCCGGTGCACTCTCGCTCCTGCAACTCATTCCATTAGTCAATATCATCATGCTGTACATCCTTGCCTTCAGCGAATGGCCGCTTGAAAAGGACTTGAAGGATGCACAGCAGGCAAACAGGCAAACTCCGCAATAACCGTGACCGCCTGAAAATGGAAACGGCCGGATCACCGGCCGTTCCATTACCAGAGCCACCGGCTCGGAATGCTATCCCAACATCGAAAGCATCGTGAGGCCGAAGATACCGAAGATGATTCCGGTCAATACTGCTGCAAGTATCGCATAGACGATGACAAGCACCACGACGGCGACGATCATGTAAATGACAACCTTGTCCTGCGGCGTCTGCATCGTATGCGGGAAGCCTAAGTACATGAGATAGATGCCGTAGAGGCCGAAGAGCATTCCCAAAAATGCGAGCGGAGGATAGATGCCGAGAATACCGCCCACCCAGGAAGGCGTATAGGAGTATGCGACGAGTTGCATCGCCCGGCCTAAGTTTTTCTGCGACCCGAACGAAGCCGCGAGAAGATCGATGACGAATGCCGCAAGAAAGACTGCCAGCATCGTTGTGAGAAAAGAGAGAATGCCTTGCGCGATACCCCATTCAATACCGCTCATCCCGAGAATGCCGACGAATCCATAGCCGATGAAGTTCGCGACTGCCGGGATAAGCGCCATCGGAATAACGTAGCCGGTGAAGACACCGCCGACACTCGCTTCTTCAGCGCCGATTACCGCCCATTCGGTTTTCGGTGATGTGATGATGTTTTTCGCTCTGTCAACAAGACTCATACTACCTCCTTAAAGTGATTGAGTGGATGGAAAGGATAGACGAAGGATTCTGTGCGTGATTCCGTATTCGGTCAGAATACGAATTGAAAATGGCCTGATTTTTCCCAAAAGTCAAGCGGGATTAACTCCTTCACCTTTCTGACTCCATACATACATCCAGCCTCTTATCCCAAGCTTGATAGTATCTCGACAATGAATTCCGGAAGACGAATGTCTTTTACTTCACTTTCTCCGAAACGAGCTTCGCTTGTGTGAAGAGGAGGAGATAGTCACGTCCTCCGGCTTTGCTATCCGTGCCGCTCATGTTGAAACCGCCGAATGGATGCCCGCCGACGAGCGCGCCAGTGCACTTGCGATTGAAGTAGAGATTCCCGACGTGGAACTCGTTGCGCGCACGCTCAAGGTGTTTCTTGTTTTTTGAATACACGGCTCCGGTAAGACCGTAGATCGTGTTGTTCGCAATCTTCATCGCATCGTCGAAGTCCTTCGCTTTGATAACGGCGAGGACGGGTCCGAAGATTTCCTCCTGTGCGATGGTATCCTTCGGTTTCACGCCGCTGACGATGGTCGGTTCGAGAAACCATCCGTTCTCCGATGCACGCTTACCGCCTACGATGACTTTACCGCCATCCCGCTTCGCCGCTTCGACGTACTGTTCCATCGACTGCAATGCCTTTTCGTTGATGACAGGCCCCATGAAGGAATTCTCTTCCGGACTGCCGATCACGATCTTCTTTCCTTCTTCTTCCAACTTGCGAACGAATTCGTCATAGACTTTCGAGTGGACGATAACGCGGCTGCAGGCAGAGCACTTCTGACCCTGGAATCCGAACGCCGAGGCGATCGTGCCCTTCACCGCTTCATCGAGATCGACGCCTTCATCCACGACGATGGAATCCTTGCCGCCCATTTCCGCTACGACGCGCTTGATCCAGATTTGCCCGTCTGCCTTCTTCGCGGCGACTTCGTTTATATGCAGACCCACTTCCATAGAACCGGTGAATGCGATGAAGCGCACCTTCGGATGTCCGACGAGATAATCGCCGACGGAACCGCCCGGACCGGGAATGAAACTGACGACGCCTTTCGGCAGGCCGGCTTCTTCGAGGATTTCCATGAGCAGCCACGCCATCATCGGCGAGTCGCTCGAAGGCTTGAGCAGCACGGTGTTGCCCGCGACGAGAGCCGCCGTCGTCATACCGGACATGATGGCGAACGGAAAATTCCACGGGGGAATCACCAGCCCGACGCCAAGTGGAATGTAGGTGAGTTCATTTGTTTCTCCGGGGACCGGAGTCAACGGCTGCTTGCCCGCAAGCCGCAGCATTTCACGTCCATAGAATTCGAGGAAGTCGATCGCTTCGGCGGTGTCGGCATCGGCTTCCGTGTAGTTCTTTCCGACTTCCTTCACCATCCACGCGTTGATCTCGAATCGCCGGCGGCGCATGATTTTCGCGCCTTTGAAGAGTACTTCGGCGCGCTGCTTAGCCGGTACGTTCTTCCACTCTTCAAACTTCTTCAGCGCAGCAGTTAACGCTTTGTCTGCAATCTCCTTCGTCGCTTTGGAAAAGAGACCGATTCGCTCCGACGGATTCGCCGGGTTCGATGAGATGATGACGTCGTCGGTCATGATTTTCTTTCCGCCGACGAGCAGCGGGTATTTCTTCCCGAGTTTTTTATTCACGGCGACAAGAGCATCATTCATCTTCCTGATGTTCCCCACTTTGCTGTAATCGACGATAGGTTCATTTTTAAATTCGCTTGGCATTCTAACTACCTCTGACAATGAGTGACGATTAAACGGGGAATCTCACTTCCCCTTCCAGTTTGGTTTTCTTTTTTCGACGAACGCGGTCATCCCTTCTTTCGCGTCTTCCGATGCGAAAAGGAGATAGAAATTCTTGCGTTCGAATTCCAGTCCGACTTCGATGGTCGTGTCGAACGATTTGAGGACGGCTTCCTTCGCGAGTCGCACGGCAACGGGCGGGCGTGAAGCAATCTCCCGCGCAAGCGCGAACGCTTCGTTGAGATACACTTCGACGGGGACCACTTTCAGCGCGAGTCCGTATTCTTTCGCCTCACGGGCTGAGATGAATTTGCCCGTCAGTACCATCTCCATGGCTTTCGCCTTGCCGACGGCGCGCGTGAGACGTTGCGTTCCGCCTGCTCCGGGCATGACTCCGATGTTGATTTCCGGCTGTCCGAACTGCGCGGTTTCCGACGCTACGATGATATCGCAGATCATCGCAAGCTCGCATCCGCCGCCGAGCGCGAATCCGCAGACTGCGGCGATGATCGGTTTTTTCGCTTTACGGATCTTATCCCACTTCGTGAACTGGTCACGCACGAGCATCTCCATTGCCGTTGCGTCAGCCATCTCCTTGATATCCGCGCCTGCCGCGAAGGCTTTCTCGTTTCCATGGATGACGAGGACGCGGACGGCATCATCCGAATCGAATGCCTGGACTGCATCGACAAGCTCGTCCATCAGCCGAAGGTTGAGCGCATTGAGCACGTCGGGGCGGTTCAGTTGTATAACGCCGACGTGCTCTTCCGTGTGAACGAGGATGTGCTGATACTCCATCATGACGTTACCAAAGCTTGACTCGGGTGACGAACTCTCCGTTGATGATGATGCTCGTGAGACTATCGACGCGCGTGAGCATCGTATCGAGCCTTCTGCTGAGTGCTTGATCGTGTAAGAGACGCGAGACGAGTCCTTTGCTCTCGCGAATCTCCGTGACTAAAGAATGGACTTCGCTCATGAGACTGTCGGCGCTCGTAATGGCGTGGTCGCTTTTACGGAGAGCACTGTTGATAAACGGCCGCGTTTCCGTCAGAAGCGTATCGACGCGGTTGGTGAGTTTCACGACGTTGTCCGCAATGGTGTTCGCGTTGCTTCTGTTCGCTGAGACGAGTTGGCGAACATCCGATGAGATCACGCGGAGGTTTTCGACTGCTTCTTTCAGTGAAGTGATGAACTCCCGGTCTCCAACAACGTTGTTGACGTTGTCGAGTAATTCCGTCGTCTTACCGCTGATGCGTTTGACGTCTCCTTCGAAATTCCCGACCATTCCGAGCGCTCCGGCAATATCCGGATCCACGCTGCCGTTCATGACCATGTTGAGATCGAACGGAGCTTCACTGGTGCCTTGTTGCAATTCGATTTTTTTTCCGCCCATCAGTTCGAGCATTTGAATGCGCGCCGTCGCATCCTGGCGCAATGGATATTCCGTTTGGATGCGGGCACGGACGAGCACGGTGTTTCTGTCCAACATGACCGATTCGACGCGACCGGCGCGCACACCGTTCACGCTGACCTCATCTCCCATCTGCAAGCCGGCGGAGGTTGGAAAGCGTATCGTCAACTGATAGTCCGAGGTGCCGAGGGTCCAGTTCTTGAACGAAGCAACTCCGAACAACAGCAACAAGAGACCGAAAAGAACTGTCAGTCCTACTTTTATTTCATTGCGCCGGTGATCTTTCATTCAATCAGACAGTGATGATGAGGTGTGGAATGCACACGGGGAATGTGCGAAGTCAACTTAGTGAAATCGAAATGGAGGGAAAAAGAGGTTTATCAGCTTTGCGGACGGAATAGCGAGTCGAGCGGATTGGATGTCGGACGCTCGGAACGAACGTACTTCGCATGAATCTGCTTGAGTCTCTTCATCGACATTTCGTCCAGGTCTTCATCGTCTTTGTGTCGTTTCTTGAACATCTCGAAATCTTCGAGTTCCGCCCGCGACATTTTCGCTTCGTGTTCACGAAGGTCATTGATGAGATCGCGTTGTTCCAGATTTCGCATTACAGTTCTCCGGTTTATGAATCCTTGAGCATGGGGTCGAACGCATCGCGCAATCCGTCTCCCACAAGATTGAAACAGACGACGGTAAGCACGATGGCAAGCCCCGGAAAGGTGGATATCCACCAGGCCGTGCTGAGATAGTCCTTTCCTTCGAAAATGATGTTCCCCCAACTCGCGGTCGGTTGTTGAACTCCTAAATTCAAGTAGCTCAGCGCGGCTTCTACGAGGATGATGCCTCCGATGCGCAAGGTGGCGTTCACGATAATGGGCGTGAGAGTGTTTGGGAGAATATGCCGCATGAGGATTCTCATGTGACCAAGACCCATCGCTTTCCCTGCAATGACGAACTCCCGTTCCTTGAGCGAGAGCACTTCACCTCGAACGAGGCGTGCGACGCCCATCCACGTGGTCAACGCCAACACGAGCACGACGAGAAGTATGCGCGGAACGGGAATGTGTTCGAAGATTGCAATCGTAATGAGAATGAGAAACAGCGACGGGAACGCAAGCAGCACGTCCACCGTGCGCATCGACAACGTGTCGATGAACTTCCCGAAGTACCCCGCACACAATCCGATGAACGAACCCATACCGACCGAAAGCAGAACGGCGAGCAAGCCGAGTGTCAGTGATACGCGAGAACCATAAATGATGCGGCTCAATAGATCCCGTCCGTAACTGTCGGTACCGAGTAAATGGAACTGATGCGTAGCGAAATGCGCCGGGTCTGCGTCCACGAGCTGCGAGATCGGCACCGTCAGAAACTCCTTCGCCTGCGTCGCAACGACAACCGCCCCTTCGATATGGAACGCATCCACGAACAACCTGCATGAGATTCCGGGGTCGAGGAGGCGGGTGTTGATTGCCAGAATCCTGTTTATGGAACGCGCATGGGGTTCCCCTCGAAGTCGCATTGGGATTTCGAGAGCCTTCTGCCTTGGTTCTTTCAGGTGAAGCACGAGAATTCTGGACAGCGGCGGTTGAAGGTGTGTGACCATTCCGTCCTGAAAGGCATTTGGATGATAGGGTGCGACGAACGGCGTCACGAGGAGAATCGCATACATGATTCCCACCGTCACCAGAGCCGCGACTGCAATCTTTTGCTTCTTGAAGCGCCGCCACGCGATCGACCACTCGCTCAACTCATGTTCACTCGTTCGTGCCGGTCTGCGTGCCTTCTTGTACGTAAAGCGCCAGAGAAGAATCGGCCCGATCGTTACGACAATCGATGCCACCCAAAACTGAATCACTTCCGGTTGAAAGATGCGGGCAAGATGATCGAAAGCGGCAACGGTGAGCCATGCATGAAGGAGCAACGACTCCAGACTGATCGATACGGTGCCGTGAAAGGACAACAGCAAACCGAGCAGCGTTGCGAAAGAAATAAACTGCACCGAGCCGGTCCCGACGTTCCCTTTGCGGATATCATCGTACCCGGGCAGATGTGTGCGAAGGAATATCCTCATACGGATCAGTACCGAATACGCGGATCGACTACCGCATAAAGGATATCGGCGATGAGATTCCCAACGATCACCATCACTCCTGAGACGAGCGTACTCGCAATGATGAGTGGATAATCGCGACTGAAGATCGCTTCAACAGTCAGCTTTCCCATCCCGGGCCATGCAAATACGGTTTCCACGATCACAGCGCCGCCGAGGAGAAACGGGAACGACAGACCGAATACCGTAATGATCGGAAGGAGCGCGTTGCGCAGCGCATGCTTGCCGATCACGACGACTTCCGACAACCCTTTCGCGCGAGCAGTTCGGATGTAGTCCTGGTGGATCACTTCCAGTAAACTCCCTCGCATATAGCGCGCAGTTGCCGCCGCCGAGGCAATGCCAAGAACCGCGACCGGAAGAACGAGATGATGAAGCACGTCGAGTGCGTAGTCGAGAGGCGGGAGGTATTGCGCTAACGGAGAGTGCATACCGGAAGCTGGGAACAGCGGAATCGCAAGCGAGAACCAGAGGATCAGCATCAACCCCAACCAGAACTCGGGCATCGAGTACAGGAAAAGGGAAATGATGTTCACGGTGTGATCGAGGCGCGTCCTGCGCTTGAGCGCGGTAACGATGCCGATGACGATGCCGATGAAGAAATTGAACAGCAGCGCAAAACCCGCGAGCAGCAATGTATTGGGCAGGGTCTCCGCGAGGATGCGCAGGACCGGCGCGTGTTTACTGAACGAGATGCCGAAGTCCCCTTGCAACATGCTGCTGACCCACTTGACATACCGAACCGGCAATGGTTCGTCGAGACCCAGCGAATGCCGCAAGTTCGCCGCATACTGCGGGTCAACACTGGATTGGATGTACACGGCCGTTGGATCGCCCGGTGCAAGATGGATAATGAAGAAGGTAACCGTCAGCAGCCCGAAAAGGAGCGGGATGGCGTACAGGACGCGTTTCAGCAGGTACGCCAGCACGATGGACGGGCCTCGCAGCCCTTAAAAGGTTGCTTGGGATTTCGCATCCGCAATCGTCCATTGATGCATGTTATCCAACACGCCGAGGATGGTGATGTTCGTGTTGCGCAATCTTCGGTTGTAGCCAACGATGTCCTTGATCCAGTAGAGGAACGTGCACGGCTGCTCCTGATGGAGAATCATCTGAATGTCTTTCCAGAAACGCGCTGCCTGTTCATCCGTTTTCGAACGGAGTCCGAGCGTGATCAACTCACGCACGCGCTGATTCTGGAATCCGGTATTGTTGAACGGATTGCGAATATCGCCCCATCGGTCGGAAGGATCGATCGCGAGACCGACACTGAAGCCCGCAAGGAACGCATCGTATTTCTTCTCAGCGAGGTTCTCAAAAAACACGACCGGTTCCGCACTCCCGAGATTGACTCTTATCCCAATCTGTCGAAGGTTTTCCTGGATCACCGTTGCTGCGTAGGCACGCCGCGCATTTCCGGTGTTGTACATCAACGTGAATTCGAACTTCACTCCGCCTTTGTCGATGACACCGTCTCCATCGGTATCGCGCCAGCCCGACGATTCGAGGAGTTTGCGTGCTTCGTCGGGGCTGTATGGATAGGGGAGAATATCCGAGCGAAGCGCCCAGCGAAAGACCGGTGAGAAATCCGTTATGGCAATCTGTCCCGTCTCTCCGAGTCGTGCATCGATGATGCCTTTGCGATTGATCGCATACGTCAGCGCCTGACGAACCCGCCGATCACCGAAGAGCCGGTGAGGTCGGATCGTTTTCCCATTCGTCTTGCGGTATTCAGCGAAGTCGATGTTCGCCCATCCGACGTAGTCGTAGTTTCTCGGGGGTAGCGTTTCCAATTTGATGTTGGGATTCTGCTCCTGAATATCCTTGACGTCATCACGCTGAATCGGCCACATGATATCGACCGTGCCCTTCTTCAATTCCGTGAGTCTCGTTGTCGGATCGTCGATCACACGAAGCACGACGTGTTGAAGTTTTGCGGGGGCAGGCAAATTACTTTTCGAATTGCTGACGAGAACGACCTCCTGCTGGCGAACCCATTTATCGAGACGGAAAGGACCGGCGCTGAGCGGCTTTTCGTTCGCAGGATTCGACTTCAACGTACGCCGGTCGGCATTGCGATAGATGTGACGCGGTATGGGTGATAGCGTCAGGTGAAAAAGTTGCTGGGGATACGGCTCCGCGAAATGGAAAATCATCGTCGAGTCATCGACGATTGTTATGCTTTTATCGACATCGAATTTCCCGTCGGTAAAAATCATCCCATCGACGTAGTTGTTGCGTGGGCTTGCGACCTCCGGGTCTCCATAGAGTTCATAACTGAATTTTACGTCTTCCGGCGTTACAAGAATGCCGTCTTCCCATCGGACATCATCACGCAACACGAGCCTCACGTCTTTCCCATCGTTGCTAAACTCCCAGGACTTCACAAGAGCGGGACCATACTTCAGCTTTCCCAATCCAATATCGAACGTCAATTTGAACATCTGCGGATAGATCAAACCATTGATCTCCGAGGAGACGGCTTCTCCGGAAACGACGGGATTGAAGACATCGACGTCGCCGCGCAACGAGACAATTGCCGCGGATTCCATGAGCGAAGAGGATTTCTTTCCGCATGAACCCAGCAACAGCAATGGAATCGCTATGAGAAGAAGTAATCGAGGAACCATATGCACCTCCGGTATTATGTACTTGACTTAGTAAACGAGTTGTTCTTCAGAACCACTCTCAGCAAAAAACCGATTCGCGCTCAAAAAAGCAACCGACAAGAGCTTTGCTTCACGTTTCCGTTCCCGCTTTCATTCGAAGTCGTGTTCGAACCAATCGATCGCGCGGTCGGATTGATCGCGCAGTTCCGCCTTCTGGTCGAGAACGGTTTGAAGCCGTTTGGAAAATTCCTGCGCGGAATCATACCCGTAATGCTTCAGAAGATAGTTCAGCGCGATCACTTCCGAGATCACCGTGATGTTCTTTCCCGGGAAGATGGGCAGTCGTACGTGCGGAACGGGGACGTCCAGTATCGTAACCTCAGAGGTATCCAATCCCGTCCGGGTGTAAGCGCCTCCATCGTCCC
>CAYUWG010000070.1:0-19590 GCA_964448285.1 uncultured Chromatiales bacterium | reverse complement strand
TTCCCACGCGGAGCGATGGGAACGAGTATGCCGCGCACGTGCGAATCCGTAATCCGTAATCAGAAATCCGTAATCCGTAATCACCGCGTCAATCGAACGGCAATTGCCTTTTTATCATCATGTGCTAACTTCAATGCATGAAGTGTGACAGGCATCGTAACACGAAGCGGGTGAATGTGATCATTCTACCGGTGGGTCATTCTTCAAGAACCGAACCTCCGCACCCACATCGACTCTTTCACAAAGTACAGTGACTACCCCATGTATGTGATCTCTCGTATTCTTATCGTTACTGTTTCCTCCGTTTTCCTCATTGGATGTTCCGACGATGATCCGATGCCTGTGCGTCATTACTACAATCCGACATGGTCACCTGACGGGAAGACGGTCGCAGCGGGATTCTTCGATGACCCGAGCGGGAAAGATAACGGCGTCTCCGCCGGTTCACAGATGATCATCACCGACGTGGAGACACGACAGAATAAAATCGTGACGTTCCCGAACACGAAGAATCGCTCACGCTACTGGTTCGACCGAGCAGGTTCGTCGCTCGTGTTTCCCGTGAATGGGCTGACGTTCTATACACTGGATGGAGCGGTTCAAGGTACGCACACTTTGGGAGGAACGCCCGCGCTCTCGTTCGCTTCCGACAGTAACGCTTATCTATGGGCAACGAGTGAAAGCGGGCGTCTGAAAGTCGGCCGCGTGACGTACGCTTCCAACGCATGGCAACCGGCTACTCAGCGCCTTCTTCTCGATACGGCAATCACACCTCAGGTGCGTGACATCACGCATACCGGCAGCGCTTCATATGCACTGTTGCTCACCGATGGAAATGTCCTCGAATACACGTTCAACGGCGCGAGGATTTCATCGTTCACGATTACGCCGCTGGCGGAGTCCGAACCATGGAGGCACCAATTGCGCTACTATGCGATCGGCTTCACTCGAAGGGTTTACGTCCACTCGGACAGCGGGCTGACGTATCTCGATCTCATGACGAAGACGAGCAAGACGATCATCTATGGCACCATTGTGAACTTCGACGTGAACGACAGCATCCGCTTCATCATGTTTGAAACGACGAGCTACCACACATGGCTTGCGCAGCCCGAAGGAACTCCCATTCAACGCATACGCGAAGGAAAAACCTTTCTCATCATGCCGCGGTTTTCACCCAACGGGAAAAAAATGGCGGCGGTCGCCGTCATGGATCAGCGGCGGGACTCGCTCTTAATCGACGATCTGTTCTAAGGACTTCTCGCTCAATCCACGCACAGCGGTCCAGTTGGTCTGCCCCTTGCAACCGGTCTATCTCGCGATCGGCCGATTGAAAAGCTCGATGGAACGCCCTACGTGCAGATGCTATGTCTCTTTCGCGAAGAGAGAGCGAACCAAGCAGCATTTGCGAATCGAAGAACCATTCATCACCGCTTTGCGCGAATGACAACACCCGGATTGCTTCACGTCTCGCAGATGAATCACGAGATAACGCCGTTGCGAGTGCCGTCCCCAAGAACGTGTCGTTCGTATCGGTGGACCATGCTTCGCGCAAATCTCTGAGATTCTCCTGCGCAATAGAATCGCTTTCGGATTCCGTGTGGAGTTGCCGTTCGATGACGCGCAAAAACAGATGTCGTGCAGCAGAGCGTTCAATTGCTGCGAGCCGGAAGCGCGCTCTTTCCGTCGGCCATCCAGCCGGCCTGTGCGTGAGCAACTCCTCGTACGATCGCATCGCTCGCGAGACATTACCCGAAAGCCACGCTGCGTCGCCTTCCCACAGCCTGAGCGGCATGACGCTATGCGCTCGTCGTTCATCTCGAAGATGCTTCGATGCGAAATGGAGAAGTTCGCCGTACCGACCGAGCTTCAGCAGCGCACTCGCCTGCCCGAAAACCGCTCGCGCATTCGGCTGCAATGCATCGGCATGACGATAGAGTGATAATGCCGAATCGTAAAGTCCGGCGTGATATGCAGCAGTTGCCTGTGCGTTCGCTTCAGTGATCGCACGTGCGCAAATCTTCCTGAGAATCGATGGGCCTTTGAAAGCGTACATGACCGCAAGGCTATCGGGAGTGTCGCGAGGAACCGTCGTTAGGAATTTTCTCCAGGAACGATCCAACTCTTCGTAAGACCGGCCAAGGGCGGTGGTCACATCGTCGCGTCGGTATGCTTCCTTCAGAGCGTCGATCCCTTTCGTCTCCATCACCCAGCGGCAAAACGATCCGCTCGCGACATACCCAAGTGATGAGTTGCCACCAAAGAAACCGCCCGTCGAAATGATATTCTCGAGCGGTGGGAGCATCCCGTATGCAAGCAATGCCGCTGCGTATTGATGGAGAGTACGATTTCCGTAGTTCCATTCGATGGCCATCGCAAGTCCCTCAGTAAGACCGTAGCATCGGATAACCGGTGTTCGAACGACGTAGGGACCGAACTCTGCTGCAACCACGTGCACGATCTCATGTTCGATCGATTCCTCGACGGCATCGAGCGAGAGGTGGAGTTCGCCGGCCCATGGACGCGCGATCTGTGAGGACTCCGTTCCGAGCAATGCACGCTTCGTCTCGCGGTTCGGATAGAGAAAGACTTCGTACCGCTTCAGCTTTTTCGTGCGAAGAAGTTTTTCCACCTGCCATAAACGAAACTCATGCTCTTCCACTAATTCTTCAACGCGCTCTCGTGTGACTGATGCAGGATCGTAATGGAGAATGAAATGCTGCGTTTCGACCGCTCTCGAAAGCGCACTCCTGAGATACGCCTTCGAAGTCGTGAAGCGAAGTTCGTCAGAGTAATGGAAAGAGGAGACAATGACTGTCGCCGAAAGGAGAAAGCTTGAGATGACGATGGTTCTCGTCGTTCGCGCAAGTTCGCCGAAGCGACCTTTCAACGAAATCACGTATGCTTCCATCACGAAGATGATCGCATAAGCGAGTGTCACGAGACGATAGAGAAGCAGTGACGTGAACTGTGGCTGTGTCTCATCCCAGGAGAATCCGAGGAAGACGCCGAAGAGATGGTTGTACACGAACAGCTGAGGATTTTCGAACACGACGAGCGGTGCAGCGCAGAGAAGGACAAGCAGGATGCCTATGGTGAAAGCGTATTTCAGCCAGCCGCGAACGACTGATGAAACAAGCAGGCTCAATGCCGATGAGAACAGCATCGTGAAATAGGGAACGAGAACGAACAACACAGCGCCAACACCCATGGAGCAGTTCGGGACGATGAGTGCATTCACCGTGAGTATCGCCATCGGGATGAGAAGTACGAATGAGTGAACAATGACGATGCGGATAAACTGCCTCAGATACACGGCAAGAGAATCTGCTTTTTTGAATGCGCCCGATGAAAGAATTGAAAGCGCAAACGGAGCGGAGGCGAACGCACAAAGGATCCCAGTCAACGCTGCGAACTCATATCCAAGCGTGTTGAAGGGTGGAATGAGAGTACACGCGAGTCCGTATATTCCATACACCGCCGTGAGGAAAGCAGTTTGCCTGGAGGTGATGAGATCAAACATGGATTCTATGCTGACAACGGAACGAAGACTTGCACTGGAAAGCGAACGACGCATGGCAGAGAGCGCACTGCGGAAGAACAACATCGGGAAAGCGCGTGTGTGCTGCAGACGAGCCGTCGGCGTGCTGATGGAAGCTCTGGCTGAACAGCGCGCGGAAAAACCGGAGCCGCATGCACTCGCATGGCTCCGAAAATTAGCGAATGACCATGCACTCCCGGATGACGTTCGTGACGCTGCGCAACGCCTGCTTGCAAAGCGGAGTGAAGTTGAAAACACGCAAGCATCAACCGATCCGCTGGGAGATTTGGATGTGATTCAGTCATACGTTCTTTCGTTGCTTCATGATGGACGCTTCGGAAGCAAGACAAGCGTGTAACGCCGCTCATCGAGAATAACGATTCGCCCGCGCGGTAACACGTCGTCCGCCGAGCGATAGACACCGACAGCGATTTCATCTTTCTCGACAATGACCGCTACGGAGTCGGTACGCGTACGCTGTTCGAGCTTCGTGGCAATAATCTCCGCACCTAAGAATGAAGGTTCATAGCGGACAAATGTCCTCGCTCTCTCAGACGGCCACCCGATGTCTTCTCCTTCGAGATAGAACGTAAGCTGTGGGTTATCGCCGTTGCCGACAAACGCGACGTGACGCACGGGCAATGCATTCAATCGCTGCACGACAGCCGATGCGCCGTCGGTGTACTCGCCCGGGTGAACGACCCAGATGCGAAACATTGTCGCAAGAGCAAGACATGCGGTTAGTGTTGCGAACGTCCGCGGAGTAAAGAGCAATGCGATCCAATACTCGCGATACGCTTTCCTCACGATATACAACCCGGCGATGAACAACACGAGCGGTATGCCTGACAGAAGCAAAACATCGACCGAGGGGAGCGCGAACGTGAAGAACTCCGAAAGTGCTTCCTTCACGGCGGTACGCATCCATCCGGCGAGCGACCACGCGAGGCAGAGTATCGATGCGATCAACGTCCATGATTGTTCGAGCGGATGCCAATGCTGTGCTTGTTGCAGCGTCACCACCGCGAGGACGATTGCCACGGGAATGACCTGGAGGAGATACACTTCGAATGATGAACCCATCAGCCAGATGATTGCGAGATAAGTAACGGCGAACACGCTGAGGACGATGAGACCGGCGTCCTCATTCATGCGGCGAAAAGAGCGAATTGCTCCGATGATGAATGGCGGAAAGAGAAACGACAGGTTGACGATGAGTTGGTTCAGGTAGTACCACTTTCCGAGTTCCTTCGTCGTGCCTTCCAAACCGGCGAGTGTTTTGCCAAACGGCATACCACGGGAGAAGAGAAAGTATGGATCGCCACCACTGTGCCGCAGCGTGAACGCGATCACCCATGGAGTCCAGAAGGGGAGAGAAATCAGGAGTGAAAGTATCGCCGTCTTCACGCAACGCGTTCGCTGACCTTTACTCAAAAAAAACTGTGCGATCATGAGCGCAAGAGGAATGCTCAATGCGAACAGTAGCTTCGTCATCAGCGCCAGACCGAGAAGGAAACCGCTTTGAAAAAGGTGTCTCGACTTCCCTTCTTGAATGAAGAGAACGCTCGAATAGAGCGCACCGAGCATCGTGACAAGAAGAAGAATGTCGAGTTGACCTTGGCGCGAGAAGAACGTGAAGAGCGGTGCAAAACCGAGAAGCCCCGACGCAACGAGCGAGAACGGTTTGTTGAGATAGAGTCTCGCCATCCGGTACAACAGAGCCACACACACACCACCCGCCAGCGCTGAAGGCAACCTGAATACCCAATACTCCAGACCGAAGAGTACGCTTGTTATCGTCGAGGCCCAAACATAGAGTGGAGGGTGCGCGGAGTAATAGACGCCTCGAAGCATCACCGAGGCTTGGTCCCACACCGCACCGAATTTCCAGACGGCGAGTGTTCGCAGTGCATAGATCGATTCATCCCACTGCTGCATTTCACCGAAACCGATTCCGATGAGACGGTAGCCCGCTATGAAGGCGATCACGTAAGGACTGTATCGAATGAGAGAATCGAAGATTTCCTTTCGACGCTTCGAACGTTCTTCTTCAAGGTCCTTCAGTCGGGTCATGCTTCGTTTTCTTTTTTATTGTTGCCCGTTTTCACCTGGGAATGCCAAAATATTGACACTCCATTGCTTTTCTGGACATATCAGGATAAATTGCTGTTCGATTGTATGGAGAAGTTCTTCGCATGTATCTCTTAAGTCTCATCATCATCCTCAGCTACGTCATCGGTTCGATCCCATCGGGTCTTATCATCGGACATTGGGTCAAGGGTCTTGACATACGGCGGGTCGGCAGCGGAAACATCGGCAGCACGAACGTTATGCGCACACTCGGATGGAAATGGGGTCTCGTCGTGCAGGGTATGGATATCACCAAGGGATTGATAGCGGTGCTTCTCATAGCACGGCTGCATTATGGTGATTTTCCATTTAACAATAGGACTCCGTTCGAAGACTTTACGGTCGTACAAATCATTGCCGGTCTCTCCGCGGTGATCGGACACATCTTCTCGGTGTTCATCAACTTCCGAGGCGGCAAGGGAATCAACACGGCAGCCGGTATGCTCGTCGGTATCGCTCCGATCGACATCTCGATCGCACTCGGCGTGTTCATCATCGTTTTAATCTCCACGGGTTACGTGTCACTCGGTTCCATCAGCGCTGCGACGGCCTTTCCTACGACGATGTTCGTTCGCTTCAATCTCTTTCACGTTGAAATACCGAGCTACGATACGCTCATCATATTCAGCATCGCCACATCCCTCCTTCTGATTTATACGCACCGGTCGAATATCAAACGCTTGCTTGCCGGTCAGGAGAACCGATTCCACAAGTTGAAGATTATTGGGAAACGCGTTGGCGGCTCATTTCGGTCATTCATTTTCTAACCGGATAAATCCGGAAGACTTTTTCTCATCCATGCACATGAAGCTACGGAGGGTGCTGCCGTGAATATCGGCGTACTCGGTGCAGGCAGTTGGGGAACGACTCTCGCAATCGTTCTCGATTCCAACGGGCATCGCGTAACGCTCTGGAGCCTTTTCGAGGAAGAGATCGAAGCGATAAAACTTTCTCGCGTCAATGAAACTTACCTGCCGGGTATTACCCTGCCCGCGAGTATCGCACTCTCGCATATGATCGAAGATGCAGTCATCGGAAAAGATATGATCGTTATCGCGACCCCGTCACAATTCGTGCGCGAGGTCCTCCGCCGATTTCACACGCTTCAAATCGATAAACCGGTGTTCGTGAACGTCGCGAAAGGCATCGAGAGGGGTTCCCTTCTTCGCATGTCGGAAATCGTTCGCGAACTCTTTCCGCAGCTTCCTCTGGAAAATTATGCGGTGCTTTCAGGACCGAGTCACGCCGAAGAGGTCAGCAGACAGAAAGCCACCTCCGTCGTCGTAGCTTCATCGAGCGTCGAGACAGCCTTACTCGTTCAGCAAGCGTTCATGACCGATTCCCTCCGCGTCTATTCGAGCACGGACGTTATCGGAGTGGAATTGGGCGGCGCGTTGAAGAACGTCATCGCAATAGGCGCGGGAATTTGTGACGGCGGCGGATATGGCGACAACACGAAGGCAGCATTGATCACACGCGGGATTGCTGAAATTCGAAGGCTCGGAATTGCACTCGGTGCAAAGCCGGAAACCTTCTCCGGTCTGTCCGGTCTCGGCGATCTTATCGTCACGACGATGAGCAGGCACAGCCGCAACCGTTACGTCGGTGAAGAGTTGGGAAAAGGAAGAACCTTACCCGATATCCTTTCACAAATGAAGATGGTCGCTGAGGGCGTCGAGACAACGCGCTCAGCGCATGACCTTGCATTGAAGACCGATGTTGAAATGCCGATCGTCCACCAGATGTATCATATTCTCTTCGAGAACCAGGACTCCGCGACAGCGTTACGCACTTTGATGACGCGGGCAGCAAAAGACGAGACATGGTCGTGAACGATACCACCGATATCGAAATTCTTCCTGCAATCAACGGCTATCACATCTCTTCCGTGATAGGCGTCGGTGCTTTAGGAACGGTTTTCTCCGCTCAAAGCGCTCAAGGAGAAACCGTTGCCATCAAAGTGATGCGGCGGGAAGAATCGACATCACGCACGGCTTTGGAGCAGGAGTTCAAAGCCTTGAGGGCTCTCGAACACAAACACTTAGTCGGTGTTCGGGATTTCGGATTTCTCGACGACGGGCGAGCATACATCGTCATGGACTTCGTTGAAGGAGAAACACTGAAGCAGACTCTCTTCGAACGAGAGAACGATTTCGATGCCCACGGTCTTGCAACGGTGGCAATGCAAATCTCGGCTGCCCTTTCGTACATACACGGTCAGAAGTTTGTCCATGGCGACCTCAAACCCGGAAACATTATCGTCAACCGCACTTCGGATGCATGGCACATCACGTTGATGGACTTCGGACTCAGCAAGACGTTCGATACGCAAGCGGATGGTATCTCCGGAACGTTCGAGTATCTCGCTGCGGAATTGATCCATACGAGAAAAGCTTCCGCATCGTCCGACCTCTATGCATTAGGATGCATCCTATACGAGATGGCCGCAGGCTCGCCCCCCTTCACGGGCAATACGCCGGTCGAGGTTTTGAAAATGCACGTGCATGAAACGCCTGACACGGACGTATTGCGCAATACGATCCCGATCGAATTGCAGGGCATCGTTGCAACGTTGTTGGAGAAGGATCCCCAACGACGGTATCGAAGTGCGTTCCAGCTTCAGGAAGCGCTCGCAGGATTTCTCGGGATCGAAATGGAAACTCATGCGCATGAGCGCGAGACGACGATTCATTTGCCTGCGATACCCCGTCAACTCGAGCGGGTGAAAGCGCTGGAGCTTTTAAGAAAGAAAGACTCCACAGAGCGTGTCATTCTCATCAGCGGTCCGTCCGGTATCGGGAAGTCGAGACTCCTTCGCGAAATCAACACCGATTGGCGATTGGAAAGCGCGAACGTCGTGGAACTCGATCTCGCGGGCGCGTCGTCGGAGTTCGAAGGCATTCTCTCATGGATCGGAAAGGTAGGAGTGCCTGATGGAGATTCGCAGACACAGTGGTTTGCTTCCATCGTCGCTGAAGTTTTTCCGACGGCATTTCCGGGTGTTTCTCCTGCTTCGTCCGAAAGTCTGACCGATGAAGGGAAGCGCACTAAGCTTCTTCACGCTTGCCTTTCGCTCGCATTGCAGACGAAGGTCGATGCTGTCTTTATCGATCATCTCGAAGAGGCCGACGCGCTGACGCGAGAGTTTCTCCTGGTGGTTCTCGCGCACCTCCAGGGCAATGATCCCGACAGGTTTTTCTTCGTTGCTGCGTTCGATGAAGAACAATTGGAAAAGGACTTTTGCGAAGAACTTTTTCAAGGCGAAGCTGTGCGATTCGATCTCAAGCCGTTAGCGCCGCACGAAACGCATTCGACGCTTCGCTCTTTCATCGGCGAAAATGCTTCGCAATCATTTCTCAACGTCGTCCAGAAACAAAGCGGAGGCATACCCGGCAGGATCGAAGATATCCTGAACGTATGCATCGAGGAGCGAATCCTCGAACGAACACGTCACGGGTGGGTCATCCACGAACGTGAGAATCTCAGCGACGTCTTTCCGAAGTCACTCGCGGAACTCTTCCGAAGAAAACTCACGAAAGTAACGGAAGCGCAAGCACGACTTCTTCGCTGTCTTGCCGCTTCGGTGGAACCGGTATCACTCGAACTCCTTGCATTCGTTGCGAATGCCGACAGCGCTTTTGTCTCCGACGACGTGTTTACCCTGGAGGAGCTTGGCCTTGTTCAATCCAGCCCTTTGCACGTCGAGCCATTGCATCCGTCGTTACGTGTGCTGCTGCCTGATGAAAACAGTATCGCAGTCCATGCGAAATTCCTCGAGTGGTACGATGCACATCCGGAGAAGGCATCGAGCAATGTCCTTGCTCTTCATGCGCTCGGGGCGGGCGATGCCGTTCGCGCATTACCTCTTCTCCTTTCCGCGAGCACAGACAAAGAGCTGCGCTTCGACTCCATCGGTGCGAAGGATTTCCTCACGCAAGCTCTGCCGTTGTCGCATTCAGATGAATATCTCGAGACACGCTTTACGATCCTTGAACGTCTCATTCGTTTGAGCAATATCCTCGGCCATCGTGAAGACCAGCACGAGTACTTACAGGAGTTGTTGGTTCTCGCCGCTCGTCTGCACGATGACGCGAAGCTTGCCGGAGTGTACGTTCAACAGGGCGAATACCATCTCTCGGCAACGGAATATGACCGCTCGCGAAAAAGCTTCGAACGTGCATTGGAACTCTACAGGAAAGTCCGCGATCAGCGAGGGGAGGCAGAGTGCCTTCGCAATTTGGGCGTCGTTCAATACCGCACGAATCCCGGTCCTGCGGTCGTCGAGCTTTATAATAAGGCGCTCCAGCTCTACCAGTCGGCGCAAGCGATCATCGAATCAGGAAATCTCCTCGTCGATATTGGATTGCTCCACTACTCCGTGTTGGAAAATCCGGAAGAAGCGCTTCGCCATTTCGATGAAGCCCGGCAGCTCTTTGAAAAGGAGAACTATGAGCGGGGATTGATTCGCGCATACGGGAACACGGGTGCACAATACTTTTCCCTCGGGAAATACGCGGAAGCGCTTGAGTATCACTCCAGAGCAGCGGAGATCGCCAGGAAGATCGGTGAGCGAAGGATGCTCGCAACGGCTTTGGGTTCTATGGGGCAATGCGAATCGGCACTCTGCCGCTTCTCTCCCGCACTGTTGCATCTCAACGAAGAGCTTCGCCTCAGTCGCGAACTTGGCAATCGTATGCTGGAGGAATTATGCTATGAGAACATCGGCCAGATCTCCCTGACACTCGGAGCGTATCCTCAAGCACTCGATGCATTCGGACGTGCACTTCGCATTGCAGAAGCAACCGGCAACCGCGTTGGAAAGGTCGCATGTTCCATCGACCTTGCGGGCGTCCACATCGAGCGGCGCGCCATGGACGAGGCGAAATCGTTCCTTCGGAAAGCGGAGAAAGACCTCGCGGAAGTTGACGACGTGAACGTCGAAACACTGCTCTACTATCGATTCGGAATGTTCTTCATCGTGAAAAGTCCCCAGCAAAGTTATCCCGATGCGTTGAATGCGTTTCGTCGCATGGGAGATATCGCAGACAGGCAGGACTCGCTTTCGCACCGGATTCTTGCACGCTCGTATGCAGGTTTGTGTCAATTGCACCTCGGTCGGTTCGGAGAAGCACTGGAGCTTTCCTCCGATGCAATACGCCTGTCCGATGGAGAGACAGCGGTCTATGGCGGCATTCACGACGTGTTCTACAACCATGCTCTCATCCTCCGAGCGAATAAACGGGCAAGCGAGGCAGCGGAGTTTTTCGAAAAAGCATACTACGCGCTTGAAGCAAATGCATCTTCGATTGAAGAGCCGGATTTGTATCGCTCATACCTTGAACACGTCCGCGTCAACGTCGATATCGCGCGGGAATATCGCCTCATCCATCGCGATGATTCTCGCGCAGCGGTTGCAGCCATCCAGGAGCAAAACCTCCGCACGCTGTATGAAGTCAGCAAGAAGGTGAACTCCACGCTCGATCTCCCGCAACTTCTCGATACGATCATGGACGCAGCGCTCGAAGCGATGAACGGAGAACGCGGAATGATCTTCCTGATCGAAGATGATCAACTCGCCCTGAAGGTGTCGCGCAACGTGGAAAAGGAAACGATCCAGGATGCAACGGAAATCAGCCAGAGCATCATTACAGACGTCATCCAAGGCAGACAACCGATTATCGTTTCCGATACCTCGAAGGACAGTGCATTCAAGCATCGGGATTCCGTCGTCAACTATCATATCCATTCGCTCATTTGCGCACCGATGAGACTCAAGGACCGGATCATCGGGACGGTTTATGTGGACAGCCGGTCAGACGCACTCCGCTCGATGACTTTTACCGAGATGGACCGGGATTTCCTCGAAGCGTTTTCCAATCTCGCCACGATGGCCATTGAAAATGCGCGCATGCATGAGCGGTTGAAAAAGGAAAACCTCTATTTGCATCAGGAAGTTGAGCGCCGTTTCAGATTCGAAAACATCATCGGCAACAGCAAACCCATGCAAAAACTTTTTGCCGAAACGGAAGCCGCAATTACCAGTGAGAGCGTCGTTTTGATTTACGGCGAAAGCGGAACCGGAAAGGAATTGATCGCTCGCGCAATTCATTACAATGGCGCAAGAAAGAACGGTCGATTCGTCGCGGTAGATTGTGGAGCGCTCCCCGACACACTTCTCGAAAGCGAACTCTTTGGGTACAAACGCGGGGCCTTTACCGGCGCATATGCCGACAAACCGGGATTGTTCGAAGAAGCTCACAACGGAACGCTGTTTCTCGATGAAATCTCTAACACCTCTCTCGCATTTCAAGCGAAGTTGTTGCGTGTGCTGCAAGAAGGAGAATTCCGGCGTGTCGGAGATACGAGCACTCGCACGGCGAACGTGCGGATCATCTGCGCGACAAACCGCAACCTGCATGAGGAAATTGCGGCTGAGCGCTTCAGGCAGGATTTATTTTACCGTCTGAACGTGCTTCCGATATCCATTCCGGCTTTGCGTGAGCGCGTGAATGACGTTGCACTACTCGTTGACCATTTCATCAGCCGATACAATGAAAAACTTCGAACGTCCGTGAACGGAGTCAGTAAGGAACTCATTGATTTCTTCAAGCAATTCCCCTGGCCAGGCAATGTCCGTGAACTCGAGAATCTGATCCAACGCATGATGGTCAAATGCCAGGATGGGATGCTCACGACGAAGGAACTCCCGCCTGACTACTTCAGTGGGCCATCAACAGAGACGCTATCTGATTCTGCGGATGTGCAGATTTCCCTCCGCCCTCCAAAGCGTATGATGACGATGGTTGAAGTTGAGCGCGAGCATTTTCAATACGTACTTCAACAAACGAACGGCAATAAAACTGAAGCAGCGAAGCTCCTTGGCTTGAAACGAACGACGTTCGTTGAACGCCTGAAGAAGTTAGGAATGATGTGACGGTATTTTGACGCTGGGGCGTAATATGCATGACCAAATGCTGTCGCAACTCAGTTCAAGGTGTGAAAATCATTCGAAAAAGGCATTGAGTTGTTGGCACGCTTTCGGAGACATTTAAAGTAGAGCTTTTAGAAAAACTGAAAGAATCTTATTGCAAAACGTTACAAGTCTCTCTAAATTTAGCCCCGGATAAACTCAGCCTTTCGTGAACCGAAAGTTTTACATAAGCCTCTCTCTTTTTATCGCGCTCGCCGTGCCGGTACAGAGCCAAATCGTGATCGACAGCCTCTCGTATGAAATCACGGTCTATGGCGACGTCGTACTGAAGTGGACAAGCCCGCAAGGGATTATCATTTCGAAGTACGCGGTTTACCGTGGAACTTCTTTCGGGAATATGCAGATGCTGGCAGAGATTTATTCTTCGACGGCCAGACAATACGTCGATCACAGCAGCAATGTCGTTCCGGGTACGCGATACATTTATGGGCTTGAAGCATATGCGCAAGGTGATGTTGGTTGGAAAGACATCCACGTTCTCGTCACACCTCCACCGAGCGGATTGAAGTTTACCTCGATCCCGCCGACGACGGCTCATATCGGAAGCGATTACTGGTACTTCCCGAGAGTTGAAACGAGCAGACCGGAAGATATCGAGTACGCGTTCGGCGGAAAGAAACCTGACGGCATGGAGTTGAACTCCATCTCCGGCGGTATCATCACGACTCTCTACTGGCGACCGCTCAAAGCAGGGCAATACAACGTCACACTCGTCGCGACGCATAAAGTCACCAAGTCGATCGGTGTTCAGGAGTTCAGCATTCTCGTTTCGACTAAGCCCGGTACGGTGAAAGGCGTCGTGCGCTCGGTGAACAATCAGCCGTTGCCGCAGACGATCGTTCGGGTGTTCCAGGTGGCGGACGCAATGTCGTATGAAACCACGACCGATTCTCTTGGACGATTCCTTCTGAACAACGTTCAGGCAGGCGAGATCTACGCATATGCAAAACCGCGGTCCGATAACTTCGTCCCGCAGTGGTACAGCCTCGGTCAAACACTTAAGGATGTGACGCCTCGAACACTTGTCGAAGGCGACACACTTACGTATGACTTCTATTTGCTCACCGCACCGGGCAAGCCGACGCTCGTCGCAGGAAAGATTCTGGATACGAACAATCAACCCGTCGCGGGAGTCTCGGTTTCATTCGTCAAGAAAAGTCGATTCATTCATATCGGCGATACTTCCGTTATCTCGAATCCCGGTTTCGTCGAGCAGTTCCGTGTCGATACCATGGTGTACTCTGACGCAACCGGACAGTACGAAGCATTTCTCGAAGTCGGCAAGTCGTATTATTCCATCGTCTCGAAAAACGGGTACCTCACGAGCTTCAATGCGAACCACCCGTCCGCAACACCAACGAACGCATTGGAAGCGAGATCATTTCGCGTTCAGGATGGATTGACCGATGTAAACTATACGCTTACTTCATCGGCAAAGACGGAAAACCGTATCGTCGGAGAAGTTCTGAGTGCTGAAAACAGTGTGAACAAGCAAGCCATTGTCGTTTTGATCGATCCCGAACTGAAGCGAGGCGCAGGCGGTGGGCACACATACCGGCAATATCGATCGACGTTGAGTGACGAAAGCGGCTACTATCAGTTCGACAATTTACTCTCAACCAAAACGTATAGTGTGCTCGCTATCCCGGTTGACAGAGGATTAGCACCGCTGTATTACAAAGCCGAAAAGGGAACGACCGTCTCGGCTGAAAGTGATGGCATCACACCGAATGGAACGGTGCAAAACATCGACTTCCCATTGCAGCAAACGCGCGCAACGGGTGTCGGGACGATCTATGGGCAAGTGGAAGTTCAAACGCAGAACGGAAGATTCCCGGCAGTGGGCACACTTCTCTTCGCGGAAAGAGTCTCGAGCGGCGAAGTGATCGGTTATGCCATCACTGATTCTACTGGCGGATATTCTATATCTGGATTGCCTCCAGGTGATTATGTCGTTCATGCGGATAATCCGAGCTACGGTTCGATTCAACCGGTTGATATCATCAGACTGGATTATACCTCCTTCAACATCTTCTCGGCTTTGAAGAGAAAAGATCTCCTTTATGTGATGGTATCTACAGAGCCGGTCGTCACACCGGGCGAAGTCACTTTGTACCAGAACTATCCGAACCCCTTCAACCCCGAGACTGCCATTCAGTTTTACCTGCCGGAAGCCGAGTATATCACTTTGAAGGTTGTCAATGCACTTGGTCAGGAACTCGAGGTCCTGCTACAAGGGAAACACGAGCCGGGTAACCATTCCGTGAAGTTCGATGGCTCACGGCTTTCGAGCGGATTGTATTACTACCAACTGAAGACCACGACAAGAACGCTTTCGAAGAAAATGGTTCTGTTGAAATAACGGTCGATGACGGATTGAATCGAACACCGGCGCTCAGCCGGTTTTTTTACGTCTGTCGATTCGCTTTTCGTTTTCGTATCACAAGCAGGCTGATGGCTGCAAGCACGACTACGCCAATGATCAGCAACAGGATCGAACTTATTCCGCCATCGATGTTCATCGTCGCAGTAAGCATGACGTTCTTTGAAAGCTCCGGGAGCCGGAATTCCCACGTCAGCGTATTGCCATCGACTCTCGTTGCATTGCTCGAGACCACGGTACCGGGCATCTCATACGTGTATGTGACTGTATATTCCTCGAGTCCGAGACCGTTCGCACTGCTGTTGGCTTCCATCGTTTGAGTGAAGACAATCTGGCTGCCTTCGTTTTTCCATTCGTACGAGGTTCCCTGAAATCCACGAACATTGGAGAGTTTATTCAGGTCGTCAAACTCCAAACTCACTCGCACGTGTCGCGTGGAGTCATCAGGTACACTTTCAACGGTAGCTGTTTTTACGCGTGCATTAGACCCGTACTGATCCTTCAGTTCAGCTTCATTGAAGACAAGTTTCCCATCGGAGATCCAGCCCACGACGCTCTCCTTCGTCCAGTAATGGATGTTCATTTCACCGGCCCCGTTTTGGTTTATCGTAGCCCGTTGCTCGTAATTGATACACCCTTGATAGAAGAGCGATACCCCTGTCAGAAGTATGAGAGTTGCCGACTTTTTCATGAAGCGCCTCCTGGTATTGGATTCACAGTTTTCATACAGCGCAATATGAAAAAAAGGTGGAAACAATCAGTCTCCATCTTCAACGGATCGCAGTCGGGTGTTACGTTTCGCTGCTGACTTTGCTTTTCTTCACGAGTATCGAATCGATCAATCCGTAGTCCTTTGCTTCATCCGGGCTCATGTACTTATCTCGCTCGGAATCCATATGGATTTGTTCAATGGATTTTCCCGTGTGCTCTGCAAGAATCTGGTACAGGACCTCTCGTACACGAAGCATCTCTTTCGTGTAAATCTCGATATCGGTAGCCTGACCTTGCGTTCCACCGATTGGCTGATGGATCATGATGCGCGAATGCGGGAGTGCGATTCGTTTCGATTTCGCTCCTCCTGCGAGAAGCACTGCCGCCATGCTCGCTGCAATCCCAATGCATGTCGTTGAAACATCGCTTCGCACGTACTGCATCGTGTCATAAATGGCCATTCCTGCGGTAACGCTTCCTCCCGGACTATTGATGTAGAGATAGATATCCTTATCAGGATCTTCCGAATCGAGGAAAAGGAGTTGTGCTACGACGAGACTTGCAATGTAGTCGTCGATCGGAGTTCCGATAAAGACGATCCTCTCACGCAGTAACCGGGAAAAAATATCCCAACTTCGCTCACCCCGGCCCGTCTGCTCAACGACTATCGGGACAAGCTGATTTGATGGAAGAGTGTGCAAGTTTTCAAAAGTCGGATAGAGTAAAGACACTGTTATACCTCGTTTACTTTCTTTTCTGTTGGGTCGTTTGAAGAATCATTGTCGTCCGTTACTCCCTCCGCTGGTTGATCTTCGTCGTGCACATCGTCATCGTGATGATGGATGTGCATTGGCGCCATCGCGGTCCCGGAGAGATCATCGTCTGAGACATCACGAATCGATGCATGATTCATTAAGTGCTTCATGAGCTTGTCGATGAGAATGGAGTTCGTCATCTGCGCGGAGTTCTTGTAGAAATCCATCATCTGTTCCTTCGAGATTCCGAGTTGCGCAGAGCGTTCTTCGGCTACGGATTCTACGTCCGCATCTTCGAGCTTAATCACTTCCTTCTCGATAATACTATCCCGGATGAACATCCACTTTGCCACGGCAACGGCTTCAGCGCGGCGCTGTTCTTTGAATTCATCTGCATTGAAATCATCCGGAAGTTTCTTATCGGGGAAGCGATACGCTACCTGATTGACGAAATCATCCAGCACCTCCTCAACGATGAATTCAGGAACGTCCACAGGATTTCGGCGGATAATCTGGCTTATCAGATCGTTCTCGAGTTGGCTCTGATAACGTTTCTGCCATGTCTCTTCAAGACGGCGACGCAAATCGTTTCGCAGAGCATCCATCGATTCGGCTCTTCCCTGCGAGGCAAGCTTGGCGAACTCGTCATCGAGTTCCGGTAATATGATCCGTTCGATCTTATTGACTTGGACACGGGCTCGCTCAATGTCCTCCTCACCGTCTTTCGTCTCATGTGTGAGTTCGATGTCCTTCTCGTCTCCAGCGTGCATGTTGAGCAATTCCGCTTTCAAATCACGGTTGAGAGTTTCATCTCCGAGATCGAACTTCACGTTGCTTCGATTCTGATCGGGAAGTGGCTCACCAGTGTTGCTCAGCATCTGGATATCACATGTGACGAGGAATCCTTCCTCATCGGCACGATCGGCATTCTCAAGCGTGCGATGCAATTGCCGCAGGTAGTTGACTTCATCTTCGACCTCTTCATCAGTTACGACATGGGTAAGCCGCTCTAAGGGGATATCGAGGTAATCTGCTGCGACAACGTCAGGCGCTGTTTGGTAAGAAATTTTAATCGTAAGGGGGAGACCCGGTTTGTATTCCAAATCGTGAAGAGCTGGTTGCCCGATCGGTTTGATGTCGCGCTCTTCGACCGCTTGCTTGAAGAACTCGTTCGAGAGTTTTTCGATGACCTGATATTCGATTGCTTCTCCAAAACGCTTCCTTATCAACTGAACCGGAGCGCGACCTTTACGAAAGCCCGGCAAGGTGATATTCTTCGCTTCCTCTCTATATGCTTTCTCAAAGTGCGGCGCAAGTTCTTCCGGTGAAACCACGATTTCTATCTCGTGCTCAACGCTCGTCTTTGAGTGAATCAATACGTCCAAATGAATCTCCTGTAGTTAAACTGTCCGTTGTGCGAATGGGGGGACTCGAACCCCCACGGGTTTCCCCACCAGATCCTAAGTCTGGCGCGTATGCCAATTTCGCCACATTCGCGCGTGCCCAAAGGCATGGCAAAATAGCCGATAGAGAAGGGTTATCCAACCGAGGGATGTGTCGGCAGGGATCAATCAGAGTGGATGGATTTTCCGCAAAGAGGAGAAGAGAATATAAAAAAAGAGGCCGTCACATAACGGCCTCCTGGGTGATGAAAGCTGTTCGAGTGTTACTTGTTCAGCGTCATCTTGATTGACTTGTTGAAGGTCAATCCGGATTCGAGACCGACCATGCGAACAGTCGCTATGTACTGACCGCTTGCCAAATCCGATGCATCGAAAGTGACGGTGCTCACGCCTTGAGCGACTTCACCGCTGACAAGCGTCACGACGGTGCGTCCGAGCATATCCGTTACATCAAGATGTACCGAGCTGCGCTCCGGCACGCTGTAACGAATGGACGTGCTCGGATTGAACGGATTCGGATAGTTCTGATCCATATCGAACGTTACCGGCGAGAACGCACTTGACTTGTACGTTCCGGTTTGCGTCCGCATGAAGTTGATCTTGATGGCCAAGTAATCGAAATTGTTGATCATCCCGTTGCCATCGGTATCCTTGTAGCAGCCATCCGGTGTTGCCCATGGAGCGGAAGCCTGCGCTTCCCAAAGGATGTATGCCATTGGATTGCTGGCGGCGTCTGCGCGATAGCGTGCCGGCCCATAGAGCCAGGCAGCACGAAGCATCGCCAGTTGGATATAACGGTTCAGTGCATTGCGGTCACCGTAGTTCACCATTCCATCGTTGTCCGTATCACCCGGCCAGACGATGCAAGGAACAGCGCCTTGTGGGAGCAGCAGAAGCGCGTATGATCCGGCAAGCCAGTTGAAGAAGTCTTCACAGGAATTCATCGTGTTCATGACAAGTTCGACACGATAGAATCCTGCGTTCATGTTTGCAGGCACCGGTACTGCCTGCGTGCCGCTCAGGGTTTGATTCGGCAGCTTCGTCACGTTGAACGAATACGTATGCGCCAACGTCTGTGATGGTATCGCGTAGAAGTTTACTGTGATCGTAGCCGTGAAGCCGTTGCTCGGATAGGCAATCATGTATTCTGCGGTCACCGTTCCGGGGTAATTGAATGCGACAAGGGGCTGACCGTTGCCATCGACCAAACGACCGGTAACGGTTCCCGGAAGGATGTAGCATGCTTCATCTGCACCGAGGTACGGAATCACGCGCGGGTCGCCGTCGATGTCATCGGTGATATCCGGAAGCAACGGCCCCGATATCGAGATGTCGTTTCTCGATGTGCCTGCGAGATGCAGATCACCCGTGGAAGGATTGGCAAAAGTCACGGTTCTGTTCTGGCTGTTCGGATTCGAGTTCGTTGCCGTCTGCCAAGCGGAGAAGCTCGGATAGAACTGCCATGTTACGCCATGATAACCGTAAGCGAAGTTTCCACCGGTTGTGTAGAACAGGTTGTTATTATACGTGACGGGTGGATTGACCATGTACTCATATGCCGCTAAGGTATTCCCTGTGCTATGGAAGATGTTGTTCTGCACGCGTTGCGCTTGTCCATAGCCCGCATAGCTGTAAATCATCCACGGAGTCGAGTACTGGTAGTTGTTGCCTGTAAC
>CAYUWG010000069.1:0-19730 GCA_964448285.1 uncultured Chromatiales bacterium | reverse complement strand
CGAACCATGGTCGATGGTTCTCGAACTGAACTTCAGGCGCGGTCCCGCCGACGGTGTTTTTTCGTACTTCATCATCGTACAATCACCGCCGAAGTAAGCGAGATTCGGATTGACAGAAGCCACGTCCCTCATCTCGCAATTTGAGAGACGCATTTGATCCCAGGAGAAGCCTCCGTTGATGGAATAACTTGCCCATCCGGATCCATCCCCTCCCCTTGCAATGAGAATGTTCTCGGTGTCACATACAGCGACGCGTTTCTGAGCGGTCGCAACGGTCAACTTCCTCCATGTCTCACCACCATCGGATGTCCAGCGAACCGCCCCTTGCTGCGATACGACGTAACCCGTCGTATTATCAGAGAAACCAACACCCTGGTACCGGACACCTTCGGTTGAATCCCGTATTGACCAGGTTATCCCGCGGTCGCGGGATAGAAGTATTGTTGCATAACCGATTGCAACAAGAGTGTTTCTGTCAATCCAACGGATCCCGGTCAGATCGTGCCAGACACCTGTATGGATTTTCACCCAGGTGTTTCCTCCGTCAGAGGTCATATACACGACACCTTGCATCGTAACAACTGCTCCGTTGTTGTGGTCAATGAATGAGACATCCACCAGTTCCTGCATTGGCTCAGGAGGGACATTCAGATATCGTTTCTGCCACGTGACGCCGGCATCCCTCGTGTAATGCACGCTCGATGCACCACCGACCGCCCAACCGGTCTTCGCATCGATGAACTGCATGCTGATGAATTTCATTTTGTAATCATCGAAGACGATGAACCAGTTATTGCCTCCATCCGTGGTTCTGAGAATCTTCCCGTTGAACGAAGCAGCATATCCCGTATCGATCGAAGGAAAACTGAGTGCAGAGTTTCCGCTGTACATCGAAAGGACCTTCGTAAACGATCCTTGAGCGAAGACCGTTGTCGAAATCAACCCGATGAAGAGAATTGCTTTGACCGTCACCATTTCTAAGTCTCCTTATCTCTATCCATGAGAATATAACGAAGTGTGGAACGAATGAAATACTGCGCCATCGCTACCTTGAGGATGACACTTCGAATACAGAATCGTTACAGTGTTCGACTTTAGAAGATCGCATGACACAGACATCATCGTAATCCAAGAATTCGAGTGCTTCAAACGCACGGGTCGTGCCGCATTCACCGACCGATGATCCATGGTTCATCAGTATGGACCATGGAAGTCTCAATGATACTCCCCTTGAAGCACTCGACGCTCTGTTCACCTACACAAAAACCGTGTTTTACTTTGTTCAAAGGAATCACCTAATTTCAGATACCACCGGGTGATTTTACTTCTTGTATCACAATGTGGACATTCGACCTTCGCGTATCAGTCACATACTGCAAGCTTGACCACAAGAAGAGAAACGGAATTGAACCTATAGTCACACAATAGTCACAACCATGACCCATCGCGCACTCCTCATCTTCTGTCTCGCAGCTTCTCTTTACGACCACCCTTCCCATGCTCAATCGAAAAAGGCGGATAGTCTTCTCCTCGTGCTTCAGTCACAGAAGCAAGACAGCAACCGAGTGAATACGCTTGTTGCATTGTGCACGGAATACACGTTCACTGACAATGTAAAAGCGCTTCAGCATGGTGCGGAAGCACAGAAGCTTGCCGCAAGGTTATCGTTTCAAAGAGGCGAATCGCGTGCGTACTTGGGCCTTGGCAACGCATCGTTCAATCAGGGAAAGATAAGCGAAGCTGAAGAGTACTACGAGCGAAGTCTCAAGTTCAGTGAAGAGAAAAGGGAGGCCAATACATCTCAGCAAGCATTGCGGGGTTTAGGGATGTGCTATGCATTCCACGGGAATGAGGACAAAGCGTTGAGCATGTTTCAGGAGGCGTTGAAGCTTGCGGAAGGATCAGCGGACTCTGCTTACATAGGGAAGTTGCTCATGGACGTGGGAAGGAGCCATGTTCTCAGGAAAACGAACGAGAAAGCTCAAAGTCTCAGCGAGAAGGGTTTTTCGTTGATTCGACGACATGGGGACAAACGCGAAAGTGCAAACAGCTTCATCGCGCTCGGTCACGTGTACAGAGCGTTGCGTGACAAAGACAAAGCCCTTGATTACTTCAATCGCGGTTTGAAGCTCTCTGAGGAAACAGGGTTCGAACTTGGGATAGCGCGTGCATCCCGTTATCTGGCGACTTATTTCATTTCAACGGGACAGATCGACAAAGCGATGGAATTCGGGCTTCGTGCATTAACTCTGCAGAAGAAGTTTGGCATCAAGGAAGAATGTGCCGATGCACATATGACGGTCGGGTTCATTTACGAACATAATAAGGGAAACGTGAAGGAAGCCCTGGAGTTGTACAACAACGGCCTGTCGTTGTACGAAGAGATTGGAAACAAACACGGAATTGCCTCAGCACTATCTTCACTTGCGCACATTTCCCATCACAGCGGAGACAATGCGAAGGCATTGGAGTTTCGAAATCGCATATTGGAAATTTACGAAGAGCTTGGCGATAAGGATAAGATTGCAGATGCGTTGCTGCATATCGGCATTCTCCACCGCGCGATGGCGAATTATCACCTTGCCATGCAGTACTTCGAAAAGGCGAAGCAGCACTATCGCGAAACGAACGACAAGCCTGCGTTGCTTTACGTGACTCTCAACATTGGCAACGTCTATCGCGAGCAAGGCAGATTCACGATGGCGCTGGAATCTTCTTTACAGGGGATGACACTTGCGGAACAACTGAATGATAAGCGAGCGATCGCCATCGTTGCGGGAAATATCGCAGAGGTCTATGAGCTGATACTGGAATACGACAAGTCGTTGTTGTACAACGGCAAAGCTCTCGAGTTGAATAAGGAATTCGGTTATGCAAGAAATATCGCGACAACTTTAGAGAACATGGGATCAGTCTATAGCAAGAAGGGTGATTACAACGCAGCCTTGGAGCATCTCGAACAAAGCCTGCAGCGTCATAAGGAACTGGAATCGAAAACCGGTATGGCATCGTGTTACACCAAAATCGGAAGGATCAAAGCGAAACAAGGCGACTACACTTCGGCGATCGACTTCTTTCAGCGGAGTTTGCGACTCACCGAGGAATCCGGGGAGAAGCAGTTGATCGCATCGATACAACTCGAGCTTGCCGATGCGCAGTTAAAACGTGGCGAAATGAACGCAGCGCTTGACGGACTGAACCGCGTGCTGCAAGTCGCAACGGAAATCGGCGCGCGGAATCTGATCAAGGACGCCGAACGCCTTATCAGCGACACGTATGTGCTCTTGGGAAATTATCCGAAAGCGTACGAGCATCATCTGAGGTACTCGACCGTCAAGGACAGCGTTATCAACGAGAACAATCTCAAGTCCATCAACGAGATGACTGCCAAGTACGAAGCCGAAAAGCGGGAACAGCAAATCGCACTTCTCGAGAAAGATAAATCGCTCAAAGACATCGAACTCAAACGCCAACATGACGAACTCCTTCGCCAGCAACTCGAAGCACAACACAGGCAACAGGACTTGGAACTTCTGGGGAAGGAAAGTCAGATCCAGTCGCTTTCGCTTGCACGGACGAATGCGGAACTTGACAAGCAGCGATTCGAGAATGAGAAAAGAATGAACGAGCTCGACCTTCTCACGAAGGACAAACAGCTACAGGCATCACAGCTTCAAAGAGAAACCTTGATGCGCAACGTCACGATCGGCGGGCTTTGTGTCGTCTTAATACTCACCGTCCTTCTCTATCGACGATATCAGTATAAGCGAAAAACTACCGAGCAGCTTACCACCGCGCTCAATGACCTGCGACGAACGCAGCAACAGCTCATCCACTCTGAGAAGATGGCCACGCTTGGCGAACTCACCGCCGGCATCGCACATGAGATCAAGAATCCGCTGAACTTCATCACGAATTTTGCGGACGTATCGAACGAGATTATCGAGGAGTTGAAGGGAGCGCCGAAAGACGAGCGTGATGCCCTGCTCGATGACTTGAGCACGACACTTTCGAAAATACGCAGTCATGGGCAACGAGCGGACAGCATCATTCGCGGGATGATGCTTCACGCACGGGGCAGCGCCAGCGACATGCACGAAACGAGCATCAACGAACTCGTCGAAGAAGCCGTCTCTCTTGCCTACCATGGGATGCGTGCATCTCATGCGGACTTCAATGTCAAGATCGAGAAAGCGTTCGACGCGCGACTGCCGAAGATTAAGATTATACCGCAAGAGATCAGTCGGGTCATGCTGAACCTGCTGAACAACGCAATGTATGCATCCGCTTCTCAACCTTCCCAAGTATGTGATCGAGCGGGGGTTGTAACCATCACCACGGCGCTTCGCGACCACCAAATCGAGATTGGCGTTCGCGACAATGGCCCCGGTATCCCCGACGAGATCAAGGACAAAATCTTCCAGCCCTTCTTCACGACGAAACCGACGGGAGAAGGAACCGGGCTCGGACTTTCAATGAGCTACGACATTGTCGTCAATGGCCATGGAGGAACGTTGACATGCACCGGCAACGGAGAGGGCGCAGAGTTCGTTGTGACACTGCCGGTGATAACATGATGAAAGGAATGGATATATAGTACACTCAGCAACAACATACTAGGCACATTGCAAGCACGAAACCTGATTGTGTTATTTCAAAAACACGAAGTGCACGGACCCGGACATCGCCGCGCCATTCCTGTACTGCGCGGAGAGGCGGCAGGAATAGACGCCGCTCATCGGCAACTGGCGCCCGGCAAGCGTGACGGTGCTCGCGAGTGCCTGACCGCTCAGGTCCAGCACCACCCGACCAAGCGCGTCATGGATTTTTATTGAGATGTTTTTCATGGCAGCCCACTCACTGGATGACAGGCCCAGCGATATCGTCGTGCTGCCAGTGAAGGGATTTGGATGAACCATGAGATCGAGCGACCTCGGGCTATGCAGACCCGTGACGTTGCTTACTTCACCGAGCAGATACTCGTAGGCCCCGGCATCTGTGCCGACGATCAGACGCCTTGGATTCTGTGCGATGGTCATACTGAGGATGTTCCAGTTGTACAGGCCTTCATCCGGCAGGCGAAACCAAGTGCGGCCGCTATCCGCCGAGCGATAGACACCGCCCTTGCTCCGGTGCTCTTCACCCGGCTCCAGTCCATAGTCGTTCCAGGCCCCGGCATACACGACGCCGGGGAGGTTCGGGTCCGCGAGGAGCGCCTTGATGCGCCTGCTGTCCATGCCTTCGGTTGAGAGACGCCACGTCCTCCCCGTGTCCGAGCTGACGTAGATGCCTGCGAAGGAACTCGCATAGAGAAGTCCCGGAATGAAAGCATCGATAGCGAAGTCCGACATCCAGGCCTTCGCTTTCTCCGGCTCCGGGACCTCGTAGAGCAGGTCAACGCTTCTTCCATAGTCATTGTAGCGTATGATTTCCTCGCTGTCTGTGCTTCCGTAGATGACACCTTTGTTGTGCGGATCGAACTTCATGCTGTTGAGCAGGTAGGTAACATCGATGATCTCAGGGGTCAAATCCGATGAATTGGGAGAGTTCAGAATGAGTTCGTTCCTGAGGCGAAGCAGGCCGCTGGGGAAGTAGATATAGGTGGAATCGAACGGATCGAATTGTGGCGTTGTCGAGATCGGCCTGCCAATACCCTTTATGCTCCACCCTCGACCGTAATCGGTGACAACCCCGAATAGCCAGCCGTTGATCGTGCCGACGATGGCATATCCGGGTCTGTGAGGTGATTCCACGATGAAATGCCCGTCCCCGCCACCCCACCATCCGGATATGTCCCGCCAGGACGAACCCCTATCGGAACTGAGGAGAAAACGCCAGAGGTTGCCGGCCAGGAGTGTGTCGCCGCTTCGACCCAGTGGGCGCAATACTGATACGTTGGCCATGTGTAACCCATCCAAGAGAGCCGACACCGAATCCCCTCGCATTGAATAGAGGGAGTCGTTGATTTGAGCGATGACGGTTCCATCCGTCGTATCGATCGTTAAATACCCACCTTGTCTATAATAATCCTCACAGAGCCGCGTCGCATGAAATACCGTATCGCCATCGCGCGCCCGAAACAAACCGCCATTCTTTGTTGCGGAGACGTACACCATGGAATCCTTGGGATTGTACAGGTAACCAATAAACGGATCCCAGCCTTTGATGCCATAGTCGTCTATGCGAGCTTCTACTCGTCTCCATGTCCTGCCGGAATCCAGTGACGCATATTCACCGGAGTAGATGTTGCCACTTGGAGTGATGACCATATCATAGGCATGAATTGTAGGGATCCTATCATCACTTTTCCAATGATGAGGGTATGTAACCCCGCCATCGAAGGAAACGAAATACTCAGCTCGAAGGTTGTTCGCAAGGCATATATATGAAGGATTCACCGGCGATATTCCGATCACCCATTTCGTTTTGGATATCTGGATCCCGTCGATGTGCGTCCTCCATGTTTCTCCGAAATTGGAGGTTCGATAAACGTCCCCATACCCCAGCCAGATATCGGACCTGTCTTGCGGGTTTCCCGTGATGAAGCGGCTGCTGGTAAAACCCTTCCGTAAACCTTCCACTCTCGGCATGAAGCTTCTTCCACAGTCCGTGGTAACGATGACACTCGAATTGACCGAGGCGATAAGGAATGAATCGGCGTTGACCGACCATGACCATGGGTAATTTGTATAGAACCTGTGAGGTTGATATTTCCACGTCAGGCCGAGGTCTGAACTGAAGGCAACAGTTCCGTTACCTACGATTCTCAGGAGCCCCTTTTCTTGAATGAAGTCGATATAGTTGGACCCGCTATTGCCATGCAATCCTAACGAGATCCATGGTTGCGCAATGGAACCTGCGGACAGAATCACAAGCGAGATAACTGATGCAACACTTTTCACGATTGATCCTTTGCCGTTCTGAATGAAAATGAATGAACGGGTATGTGCAATAACATACCCGTTCCGTGAGTGAAAACGATTACTTCATAAGGACGAATCTCTTGACGAGCGTTGTCGATGACGTGCGCAGCTTGTAGAAATACAAGCCCGCAGGGAGATTCCGGGAGAGGAAAGGGCAGAGAATGAAAACCCCTCACTGCTCCACCACCAACTTCTGATACACGGCCACATTCCTAGCGTCGCTCAGACGTATAAGATATAGCCCCAGCGGAACCGATCCGGTGCTGACGGACTCGCGATAACGTCCAGGTGCATGCCAAGCCTGCTCGCGTATCGCCTTGATTATCTTCCCGCTCAAATCGATGAGATGGAGCGAATAGATTCCGGCTTTCTCGATGGCGTACTCCACGGTTCCATTGTCACTTCCGGGATGAGGGAAGAAGGAGTGGATGGAGAAGTCTGCAGGAGACGGCAGTGGACGTTCTACGTTCGTCAGATGCTGGAATTCGTTCTTCCCGATGATCTGTCGGAGGAAGACGCCATTCGTGTCGATCTCCCAAACGCCATAGATGGATTCCGAGCGGCATACATAGGAGATGAGGATCGTGCCACGCGAGGTCATAGATGGGTAATATTCGTTGCTTAAACGCTGGGAGGGGAGGACTTTCTTCAGCATGTAGGTTTGCAAATCCAGCATACCGAGAAACTGCTTCCCATTCCAGCGATTGTTTCCATTCTCTAAGAAGTCGGCGAGGACGAAACGACCGTCGGGAGAAATGGAAATGTTCCATATCCGAGGCATTATTTCGCGCATCCATTGTAGCTCGATAGTTTGTTTTACCCCGGCAGTATCTGCTATTTCGATACCAGCGCTCGTGAAAGAGAAGAACGTGGAATCGGAAATCGGGATGAAATTCGTGTGTAGGTTTCCTAAGTACATCAGTTCCTGTCCATCAGCATTAGTCCGCAACAGTACGTTTTGCCCCGTTCTTATGTAGATGTGCTTCCCATTGGGTGACCAGTATGACTGGCTGCCGATAACTATAGGCAGTGGAATCAGGTTATCACTATCTAGATCATAGACATAGTGCGACGTCAACAGCTTCCTCTCGTTAGGATGCCACATCGAAGTATATTGATTTGGGATGAAAAACACCTGTGACTGCGTTTGTAGATCGTAGATAAGGACGCCGAAGGGTATAGGCACAGTCACGAACCCCAAATATTCCAATCGAAATGAAAGGAATCTGCCATCGTATGAAGTAGCTAGGTGCGTAGCGCTCCATGTCAATTCTGGCCACGGGCCATGCAAGGAATCCCACTGAGACGGGAGAGGTTGATCGTTTCCGCACAGAACGTCTAACTGTCGCAGAGAATCCATCTGCGCCCATACGGGGGCAGAACACGAAAAGACAATGGATAGGATAAGCGAAGAAACGCGAGATGCCATAACCTACCTCCCAACGACAAGTTTCTTCAACACAGGCGGTTGATCGTTGAACTGTACTCGCAAAAGATATAAGCCCGGACTATATAACCTTGTCTCAAGCGGAAAGATATGTTCGCCACTCTCAATACATAGGGATTGAGCACACCATCGTGAAACCATATGATGATTTCGTCCCCTACATACGCCGAATCAGGAATGTCTGGGAGTTCCTGCGCTACTACGCTCTCAGAGAGAGAGAGAGAGAGAGTAAAATCGTGCCAACAACAAAAGTTGTACATCGGGAAAGTGTAAAGCTCGTGAACATGTACCCTCCTAAATTTTAGATTCTTTTTGAGTCCGGTGATGCCGGTGTTTCCATACGAAAGGAACTTACACGTCAACGATACCAATGTCAAATCATCCACTTCAGTATAAAGCAGAAAATGAAAATACTACTTACTGCTGTGTCAACTCGTTCAGCAATTCCTTACAAGTATCTCCCGTCGTTTCAAGCTTCACAACCCTTCGTTCTCCCGTAGAGCGCACTTTAATCTCCACGGCTCCCTCCTTCAAGTGCTTTTCGCCAACGATCACATTTAGCGGCATGCCGAGCAGGTCGGCATCTTTGAACTTGAAGCCGGGACGCAAACCTGACCGGTCATCGAAAAGCACGTCCAAGCCTGCGGATGTAAGTTGTTCATATACGGAATCCGCGGATGAACGCACGACTTCGTTTTCGTAGTTCAACGCCGTGACCTGCACGTCGAAAGGCGCGATTGACGGATGCCAGATTATGCCGTCCGCATCGTGACGCTGTTCGATGTGGCAGGCAATGACGCGCTCGACGCCGATACCGTAGCTCCCCATGATGATCGGATGCTCTTCTCCCTTTTCGTCGAGAAAGGTTGCGCGGAGGGCTTCGGAGTACTTCGTCCCGAGTTTGAATATGTGCCCGACTTCGATGGCTTTCTTCACGCTGAGCGGTTTGCCTCCGATGGGATCTGGCTCGCCTTCCACGACGGTGCGCAAATCATAATACGCGGTGATGCTGGCGTCCCGGTCGAGGTCGATGTTGCGGTAGTGGAATCCGTTCTCGTTCGCGCCACTGACCATGCCGTTCGCGTGCGCGATGCGCTTGTCGGCAATTTGCGGAAGCGATGACATGAGATTGATCGGCCCTATCGAGCCGGAGTCTGCACCCGTCAATCCGGGAAGTTCTTCGTCGCGCGCCGGGCGGATGTTCGTCGCACCGAGAGCCGACCGGAGCTTGCTCTCGTTGAGCTGATCGTTGCCGCACATGAAAATGAGATACGGTTTTTCATCCGCGAAATACACGAGGGATTTCGCGCACCGCTCATCGGGAATGCCGAATTGTTCGATCAGGTCGTCTATGCTCTTCGCATTCGGCGTCGCAAACTTTTCTGCAGTCGGGTTGCTCTCGACACGACCGATGCCGGGAATAGCCGAAGTCGCGACTTCGATGTTCGCCGCGTAGCCGCTTTCGAGATTGAACGCACACAAGTCCTCGCCGGCGTCGCTTTCCACCATGAACTCTTCCGAACCGCTCCCTCCCATCGCACCGCTCGAAGCGCCGACCACGAAGTATCTCAATCCGCAGCGCTCATAGATTCGGCAGTAAGCTTCATGGTGCTTCTTGTAACTCACGTCCAGTCCTTCCCGGGAATTATCGAGCGAGTATGCATCCTTCATCGTGAACTGCCTTCCGCGAATGACGCCGGATTTCGGTCGCGGTTCGTTGCGGAACTTCGTCTGAATCTGATACCAGATCTGCGGCATGTCTTTGTACGATTTCACGAAGCTCCGCGCAATGTGCGTGATGATTTCCTCGTGCGTCGGCGCAAGCACGTAGTCGCGGCTTGTGATGTGAAACATAGTATCGCCAAACGCTTCCACTCGCCCGGTCTCTTCCCAAATCTCCTTCGGATTGAGTGCCGGAAGGTGAAACTCCATCCCTCCGATGCGATCCATCTCTTCGCGAATGATGTTCATGACCTTCTTCTGCACGCGATAGCCGAGAGGAAGCATGGAGTATATTCCCGCGGAAAGGGGTCGTATCAATCCCGCGCGCAACATGAGTTGATGGCTTGGGATCACCGCATCTGCGGGTATTTCTTTGAGTGTGGGGATGAAGTATTGACTGAAGCGCATTATCGGAGATTGTGTTTTACAGTGTGTTGATGGCAACCATTAGCGCCGGTTGATTGGCGGCAGCAATTGTGGAATTTCAGTTCGTACCCCCGGGGTGATTCGAACACCCGACCTGCGGTTTAGGAAACCGTCGCTCTATCCACCTGAGCTACGGGGGCATTTACCACGCGATATCGTTTTTCAATGGTTGTTCCTGATTGCGCCTTACAGAAGGCGTTACAAAGGTAGAGAATGCTTCGAACCTATGCCAAAGGATATCGAACTCGCACACCATTCGCAAAGAAACCTCGATCACTTCCCTCTCTGATTGTTGGGTGATGAACGGGTCAGCAAAAGCGGTTGCATCGATGCGCGAGGTTGCGTACAATGCGGTTGGAAATTGTTCTTGTCCCTCAACCTTTCCGGAGGTCCCCATGGATAGACGATCGTTTGTGAAAAGTGTCGCGGCAGCAGGTATCGCAACCTCGCTCAGTCCCGTCATTCTTGCCGGTACTCGGCGCGCGCAAAACTCCTACCTGAAATTGCATCCGTTTATCGAGAACAATCCCGATGCGGTGTTCATCAAGCGAACGAACGTTCTCGAAAAGACGGACACATCGCAGAAGAAACTTGAAGGCTTGAACTTCTGCAAGGAACTCTTCACCGCGAGTGATTCGGATGGCATTCCCTTCACACATATGCTTGGGATCAAGCCCAACCTCACGTGTACGTTTGGCACCGGAGATACCGTCGATGGAATGGGTATTCGAACCGATACCGCTTTCATGGATGGATTCCTGCAAGGCTTGGTCGATCTCGGCTATCCCGGCGGCAACATCGCCATGCGGGAAGGGAACTGGGCCGGCGACGCGTATTGCCCCGACGACCGGCTGGTCGGTGGAATCAAATCCGTCGCAGAAAAACTCGGTGCGCATCTTCTCGACTTTCCGTCAGGACGAATGATCGATCAACTCAGCTTTGAAACGCTCATCGAAGAACAGGAAGTGACATGGCTGGACGTGCCGAACGGCGTCGTACTCAAACGTATCGGGTACATGCACCCATACAACAAACAGAACAGCGCGCTCATCAACATCGCGAAGTTCAAAGCACATGGCATGGGCTTGACGCTTTGCGTAAAGAACCTTCAGGGATGTATCGTCAGTCCGCTCGTTCGCTTCTGTGAAGGAGTCGAAGAAACACGCCGGCATCCCGCACACGTGCAGGCGTACTTTCACGACAACATGGAGGATGAACTCCAGAAGAGCTACCTGCGTCATCGCAACGACGGTGTACCCCGGTGGGATCGCCCGGGCAGCGGCGCCTCAGGTGGATGGGGCATGGAAGCATGGGCAAACAGAACATGCGACTCGCACTCTGTGATGATACCCGGATTGCATATCATCGAAGGCATCTATGGCCGTAACGGCGACGGCTTCAACGCCGGTCCCGGGCCAAACGGAAAGCCGGAAGAGTTCATGAGCAACTATCTCATCTTCGGCAAGAACGCCTTCCTCGTCGATATCGTTGGGCTGTGGCTCGGCGGACATGAACCGGGAAATTTCGGCCTCTTCCACATCGCCAAAGAGCGCGGCCTCATCCCATTCTTCAATCCTCGAAGCGTTCAACTGTATTCGTGGGATGCAGGCGTTGCCACGCTCAAACCGCTGGAAGACTTTCAGCGCTTCCCTTTGAAGACGAAGTATCTGACACGCGATTACAACGGACAGAACGAAGAGCCCTACCATCTCGTCGATGAACCATTTTCGTATCCGGTCTCCGTCGAATCCGGCGACGTCACCCCGCAGACATACCTCTTGCAGCAGAACTACGCGAACCCGTTTCATTCTTCGACGATCATCGAGTACAGCCTTCCCCGTGAATCGAACGTGTTCATCGAAGTCTTCGACTCGAATGGACGGCGCGTCGATGTTCTCGTGAAAGGATGGAAACACCGTGGCACGCACATGACCCGGTGGAACGTCGGTCGTCGCGCTGCGGGCGATTACTTCTATCGCTTCTCAGCGAACGGCTTCGTGCAGACGAGAAGAATGACCGTCGTGCGATAGCAGCGACGAGGGTCGATTCATTGCGAAGGAACCGGCTGGGAATCGGTTCCTTTCTTTTTCGACGAGCGAAAATACGTCCAGTACAGCAGCGCTTCGAGGATGGTAACGATGACGAGCGAAATCGTATCGCGGTCGAGCCACACACCGAAACCGCTCTCCGGAATCGTGAATCGCACGATGAAACCGGCGATCGTCCAGCCGACCGAAAAAATCACGGCGACAAAAGCGACCGTCATGAATGCGTCAGACAGTTTGTTATGAACGTAGCTGTACGAGAACGCATAGACTGCGCCGACGAAGTGGAGATAGAAAATGAAGATTGCAATCATAAGTCAGTAGGCGTCCTTGCCGAAAAGAACCGCGCGAATAGTCTTGAAAATGATTCGGAAATCCAAGCGAAGCGACCAGTTCTCGATGTAATACAGATCGTATTTCGTACGCTCGACGATCGGAACCTCGCCGCGAAGTCCGTTCACCTGCGCCCAACCCGTCAGTCCCGTCTTCAAACGGTGGCGTTCGAGATACTTGGGGACGTATTGGCGGAATTGCGAAACGAACTCCGGACGCTCGGGACGCGGACCGACGATGCTCATGTCGCCTCGCAGCACGTTCACCAACTGCGGTAATTCGTCGATGCTGAAGCGCCGGAGAATTTTTCCGATGCGCGTAACGCGGTCGTCTTCCTTTCGCGTCCACGTCGGACCGCTCTCCGCTTCCGCATTCAAGCGCATCGTGCGGAACTTCAGGAGAACGAACTCCCGTCCATCCAACCCGACGCGGATCTGTTTGTAGAGAATCGGGCGACCCGTTTCAACCCACGTTGCGATTACGGCAAACACCCAGAGCGGCATCGTAAGGACAAGCACGACGAAGCTGAATACGATATCGAACGTGCGCTTGATGACTCGGCTCCACGTCGTCATCGGAATGTCTTTTACGCCGAGGAACGGAATGCCGAACATCTCGTGCACGCGGATTCGCGCCGATGCCACGCCGACGATATCCGATTGCAGGAGTATCTGAACGCTTTGCCCAACGAGCGCTTCCGTAATGAAGTGGACGAGCGATGCCTGCGCTTCATCCATACACACGATGATGGATTCGATGCGGTGCTCCTTGACGAATGCAGGAAGCCGGGCGATTTCTCCGAGCCGCTTCACGTCAACTCCTTCAAGGCGGTCTTCATCATCCGAAACATACCCCACGACGTGGTAGCCTATTGCCGGTTGTTGCTGAATCCACAGCGCGACGTTATGCGCGATCGTATTCGTTCCGACGAGGAGGATATTGCGCAATTCTTTCCCGCGTCTGTACAGAAATTTTTCATAGGAAAGCGCGAGGACACGACCGATGAACACGAAGGCGATTGCAAGAAACCAAATCAGCATGAAGACGAGCCGCGAATACTCGAACTCCCTGTAGAAGAACGCCATGCTCATGACGATGAGCATTCCGAAACTGATGATGCGAATGATCTGAAAGAACTCGCTGCTGAAATCGACCTGCCTGCGTGAACGATACACCCTTCGCGTGTTGAAGATCAGAATCCACACCGGCGCGATGACGAGCGACGCCATCAAATAGAATTCGAACGGTGGATAGCCTTTCGTGACGGGGAAAGGCGCCTGCAGGAATGAATCGAAACGGAGAACGAACGCAAGATGAAACGCCCCGATGATCGCTAAGAAATCCGCGACGACCATGAGAAAGGGTATGAGAAAGTCGTTTCGGCGAGGGCGCGTCATGCGGATAAAATAGACGCGACGATGGTGCCTCTCAAATTCATTCGCGTCGTGAAGTGCTTAGAACTCTGCTTTCAAATTTACCGTTGGAAGAATCGGCAGCATGTCGATGCGCTGTCCCGTCGTGCGGTTGTAATAGAACATGTTGCGCCGGTCATAGACATTGATCACGCTCGCCTCGATGATGAGCTTCACCGGATCGAGGTCGAAGGATTTCGAGGCGGAAACATCGAGTCTATGATAGGACGGAAGGCGACCCCTGTTCTTCTGTCCGAGAAGCGTGTACGGCTGCCCCGGTTCGGTTGCATATCCCTCCCCTTCGAAAATCCCGCCGAACGTGAGCCTGTCGTAGAAGCCCATGATTTGTGAGAACGGCAGCCCGGAACCGAGCTCCCATCGAACGCTGAAATCCCAGCCGTCCCCCGGTTTGATTCCCGCGATGATATTCAGATTGTGCCGGCGGTCGTATCGAGGCGGGTACGTCAAGCTGCCGATCGTTCTTTCCGTCAGGCTCAGCGTGTAGGAGAGCCAGCCGTAATAGACGGGATGCCGTTCCTCAAGGAAAAACTCCAGGCCGTACGATCGCCCCGACCCGATCGTGAAATCCGGGTCACGCGCATCGACTTTATCGCGGTTGAAATCGACGAGGGTATTCATGTCCTTGTAGTAGCCCTGCAGATTGAAGTTCATCCCGGGGATCGAGGGGATGTCTCCATCCACGCCGATCACGTAGTGGTCTGCACGCAACGACGGCATTCCTTCCGGCACGGGGATCCACATTTCGAACAGCGACACGACGTCGTCTTCGTTCGTGATCGTCATCATGCGCTGATGGATTCGCGCATAGGAAAGCTTCACGGAAAAATGCGCACTCCAATCCCAGCTCATCGAAGCGCGCGGTTCGAACGCATCGCTGCTGTTGCTCGAAAGGATTGCGAACAAATCCGAACGAAGACCCAACTCGAATGCGAATGGGCGAAGCTGCTTCAGTTTGTATTTGAACCAGATCCCCGTCTCACTGTTCTTCTCGATCACGTTGCGCGCAAAGTTCGCCGCGTTCACAAAGCTGTACTGGTAACTCGGAAAGCGGAACATGAATCCCGCGCCATACTGGTCACCGCTTTCCTGAAAGTAGGTTACCGAAGCATTGAAGTATGTGTCGCTGATCTCCGACGTTCGCGGAGTGATCTCTTTGTTTTCACGCGGACGAAGTTCGCCGAGAAAATTGCTGAAGGAAAACGTCGTCTCGATGAGGTACTTGTTTTCGAGCACCTGAAACCACGTCATACCGTAGGCGCCGTTCTCCCATGCGTACTCCGGTTCGACGGCGCTCGCGGGACGAATCACGTCGCCGCTGAAAAGCGTGTGTAACGAGAGCCGTCCGTTTTCGCCCGTCGAATAATTGACCCGCCCGATCACGTCGAAAAAATCGAACGGCGTTTCCTGCTTGACGAACTTCTGTAGCACGTCATCGAGGAAACTCTTCCGACCGGCAACCATCCACGAGCCGTCCCACGGCGTCGGCCCCTCAAGCAGCACCTTGCCGCTCACCTGCGAGAGATTGAACTTCCCCGCGAGGCGCTTCTTGTTTCCTTCGCGCGTGCGAATGTTGATCACCGATGAAAGGCGGTTTCCCCATTGAGCCGGAAAACCACCCTTGAGAATTTCCGCTTCCTTTATCGCGTCCGCATCGAAGATCGAGAAGATGCCTAACGCATGGAACGGATTGTAGATCGTCATGCCGTCGAGAATGATGAGATTCTGATCGCCGCCGCCGCCTCGAACATAGAACTGTGAGCTTACATCGCTCGTTGCGACGACGCCCGGCAGAATCGCGATGGTGCGAAAGAGATCGCGCTCGACGGCGGCAGGCACGATGTTGATCTCGGCGGCGCCGATCGGCTGCGTGCTGATTTCCGTGTCGTAGCGCGTTCGTCGTTCGGCCGTCGTCTCAACCGCTTCCACTTCATACGCCGTCGGTGCGAGCATAAGGTTCACGTTCACAATCTTGTTCGCTTCGATCGTGACGTCCTTTTCCACCATTCCGTAGCCGATGAGCGTTGCGCGCAGCTTCACTTTGCCTGCGGGAATGCTTCCGATGAAATAGAACCCATTGGCGTCCGTCGCTGCGCCGATCCCCGAACCGGGGATGATGACATTCACGAGCGTCAGGCGCTCACCGGTCAGCGAATCCGTAACGAATCCCTTGACGCCGCCCTTTCGGTCCTGAGCCTGGGTAAAACATGCGAACAACAAGAGCGCGAGCGTCGCACTCCAATAAAACGTGAATCTCATAGAAATGATTGGCTGATGGGAAAGATTGCTTGATGTGAGGGGTCGATTTGCTTAAGTTCCACCGAGTTCGAACTCAACTTTCATCACGAAGACTTATGGCATTCAATTTTACTCAGGAGCATTGCCGCTTTTTTTCGTCTCCACGCTTCAGTGATGTGCGGGACTCCTACTGGAAGCTGCGTGAAAAATACAGCGACGACCTCAGAATCCAAACGGCATTGCGTTCCCAATTCCCCGATCTTCCAATCGATATCATGCACGCGAGCCTCGCACAGATTCGCCTGCAAACGCGCGCGAAGGACAAACTGAACATGCAAGAGGATTGCTGCTTCACGGAGACTGCGCTCGAACAATCATCCTCTTCGGTCGCGGCTATGCTGCATGCTTCATTCTTCACCGACGTGCAGCGCGTTCTGGAAATCTGCGGCGGAATCGGAAGCGATACGATTGCGCTGTCCGGTATCGTCAGGCACGTGATCAGTATCGAGCAGGACGCCGTCCATGCGACGATGCTGCGTCACAACCTCCACGCGCACGGAAGAACGAACGCGGTCATCTTTCGCGGCTCGGCGGAGCGGTGGCTCGGCGACTTGAACCTCGCTTCGTTCGACGCCGTGTTTGCCGATCCTTCCAGGAGAGACGATACGAAACGCGCTATCGACGGTGAGGACTACCAGCCGGCGCTATCGTTTCTCAAGGAGCTTTCGTTGAAGCTCCCGGTCCTGGTGAAAGTCGCTCCTGCTTTCGATTCACAGGGTGGACACTGGCATCGTGCATTCGTCGCCGTTGGGAATGAATGCAAGGAACAGTTGCTCTTTCACGGGTTCGACGTGCCGCCCCTATCGGTTATCGACGCAGTCACGCGCGAACGATGGATACCGACCGACAGGGAGTACTTCGACGAGATCGAACCACGCTATCTCATTGAGCCGCACAATGCGATCATCCGCAGTGGAGCGGTTCGTCAATACTTTGCGGAGCTTCGCGCCCGACCAATCGACCCTCGAATCGCTTACGGTCTGTCGGAGTATCGGCCCTCGCAAAGCAATTGGCATCAGGCGTTCGAGATCATCGAGATGCACCCGTTCAACAAACGGCTCTTGCAAAAGAAACTCGATACACTCGACTTCGGGCCGATGACGGAAATCAAAAAGCGCGGCTTCCCAAAACTTCCCGAGGAGATTCGCAGTGAGTACCGATTTGAAGGCTCAACGCCGGGAGTCCTCGTTCTCACGCGAAGAGAAGATGAACACGTGATGGTATTCGCAAAGCGATGGAGATGAGCATTCCGTCACGGCACTTCACCTCACCACCACCTTCCTCATCTCACTTTCCGCACCTACGATACGGACGAAGTACATGCCGGGCGACACACCACGCGTGACCCAGAGTGCGCTGTGGCTGCCGGGTTGGACGGGCTTATCGTGCACGGTCGCGACTTTGCGGCCAAGCAGGTCGTGTACCTCTATGCGCACGTGCACTTCCCGATTACCGGTGACAGTGAACGGTATTGTAGTGCTGCCGCTGCCCGAGACAGGGTTGGGGTAGTTTGGTTGGAGCGATACGCTCTTCGCACCGGGGAGGGGGAGTTCTGTCCATGAGATGCCGCCGTTTGTGGTTCTCAGAAGATAGTTACGCCCGATAAGCCAGCCCGTATTACTGTCCAGGAAGAAGTATCCCTGAGCATATACGTTATTGAATCGCCTAAACTCATAAAGATGTTGGCTTGTATCCCAACCATTTGATGTCTTCACTATTCTATTTCCACTCAAACCATACGCAACGTCGTTCTCAAATTGCACGAAAGAATATGGTGTACCGCTTGGGACTCTCTTTACCGTCCATGACAAGCCCTTGTCGTTACTCTGAACGAAATAAATGATTCCATTCCTGTCTATCGTTGCAAGAACCTTCACAGGAGATGCTGAAATGAATCCACTGAATAATCCTTGTGGTTTTAAGGAATCAGGCATGCGGAATTTGTTTTCCCATACCATCCCATCATCGACGGAGAGATATAAACCATCGGTCTTTACCATCCAAGAAGCATTTCGAAAGCGAATATCACTTGCGCGGCCTACATCAGTCCCACGAAGCATCCATGACACTCCCTGATCGGGAGTCATAAGGATTCCCCGGTTGGTTGCGAGAAAGAATGTATCCGCTGAACGTATTCCTTTACAAGCCCCATATTGACTTAAACTGTCATCGCGAAATACCTGAGACCATGACTGTCCTCCATCGGAAGTACGATAAAGTATTAAGGGACCTGGACTGATACCATAAGCATTTTGGGCATCGATATGCTCAATCGTATTGAAAGGGGGACTGTCGTAAACACGGTTCCACGTCCTGCCGCCATCGGTAGTACGACTGTATGCTCTTGTGTTTGCATATGCATCATGAATGATACAACCTCCCGCATTCGTTGTAAAGAAAGCTATTGATGTTGTGGATAGTTTGGCTATCGGGTTTAGATGCGCATCATTCCATGATACGCCGCCATCCAGCGTCGATATAATGTTCCCCCAGTATCCCGCGATAAACAGACGGTCGCTATCGAGCATCACACAGACGGGTTGGTTGAACGGATCGAATAATGGTTCGCGAACTTTAACAGATGTTTTCCATCCGTCGATCGTTTTAAAGACGACAAATGCCTTCCCAACTGCATAACCAACACCGTGTTCATCCATTTGAATGGAATGTATCGTAGTTGGAAGATAGGGTCGTGATTCCCATGTCAATCCACGATCTGTGGTTATCCAGGGAACGTTTCCTCCGGATATCAATACGAGAGTGGAATCGTTGATCCACTGGCCAGGTACTTTCGGTACATCGATGTAGAGGGTTTTTGGATAATCGATTTGAGGAATGATTTTCCAACTCGCTCCGCCATCGGTCGTCATATGAGCCACTTGCGTACCATACTCTTGCCGATAAGAAATAAGAACCCCATTATATCTATTCGCAAAGAATATCTGGCCGGCATAGTGCCACGGAGTATCCATAGAGTCCGGAAGGACAATACTCATCCAGGTTTTCCCCTTATCAGTCGATTGGAGTAAGGCTAACTTCTCGTAGTGCTGGAGGACTGTTATGCAATCGTCTGATACAGACAAATCATATGACATGAGACTTCCAC
>CAYUWG010000068.1:0-19914 GCA_964448285.1 uncultured Chromatiales bacterium | reverse complement strand
GAAAGACACGCGAGGCGATGCTCGCTTGTGAAGCTGCCGGTTACGATATCGTGTTCATCGAGACGGTCGGAGTCGGACAGTCCGAGACGATGGTGCATGCGATGGTGGATGTGTTCGTACTGCTGCTGATAGCCGGTGCGGGCGATCAGTTGCAGGGTTTGAAGCGCGGAATCATGGAGCTTGCGGATATCGTTTCCATCAACAAAGCCGACGGCGAGAATTTCACTGCGGCAGAGAAGGCGAAAGCCGAGATCGCAAGCGCGGTCAATCTTCTGCAACACACGGTCCCGCAGTGGATGCCGCCGGTGCTCACGTGCTCGGCGCTGAACGGTGAAGGACTGTCCGCGCTCTGGCAAACCGTGTCGGCGTTTCACGACGCGGCGAGTGCGAGCGGCTATTTCGAGAGCAATAGAACGGCACAAGCGGTGAACTGGATGTACGAGACAGTCAACCAGGGAATGGAGCAACGCTTTCATTCCGACGAACGGATCAGAGAACTTCTCCCCACGCTTGAACAGCGCGTTCGCGATGGACAGATGCCGGCCACCGAGGCGGCAGATATCCTCCTGCGTGAATTTTACGAACGACATGGAGACATGCACCAGCCGCCATCGGGTTGAATTCGGCTCTTGACGAAAAGCCCTTCGCATGAACGCCATATTCCTGAGTTAACAGAACTATCATTGGAGCCATTATGCCTGTTATCACATCTCGACTGATCGCGCTTGCGATTGCGATAATGTTCATCTCGTGTTCATCCACAAAAGAGGAAATCAAGGAAGTGAAACCGGAGCCTGTTGTCACGCCGACGAAGCCGCCCGAAGTCGATACGCGCGTGTTCCGTTTCGACGAACGCTACTTCGTGCGCGACGCAGCCATCGACAAAGAGACGAACATCGAAGACCCGCTGCAAGCGATTCGCGTCATTCAACTGAAGCAAGGCAACAGCCAGGTCCTCGTTATCAGCCAGTTTGAAAACGTTGAGGAGAACGGCGAGAAGGTGGGCTACGAAACATGGATGGCCGTGGAAATGCCATCGCTCGAAATGCCGGGGAAGTACGATGTCGGTACCGCGCGCAATGTGCGCTTCTTCCGTTTCCGTCTCGGGGATAAATCCCTCCGGATGGACGGGCAGTCGTTCAGCGGTTCCATTAAGGTCGAAAGCCTCAAAGACGGCCATCTCATCGGCTCCGTCTCCGTGGAAGTATCGGGTGTCACGAAGTCTTTCGACGAAACATCGCGGCCGTTCAAGACGGTCTTTGCCGGTTCGTTCCGCATCAAGGAAGTGCCGCTCGAAGCGACGATCATGAAGAGCCGGTAAGTGGCGAAGCAACGCACCCAATACGTTTGTCAGGCCTGCGGTGCAAGCACACCGCGCTGGTCGGGTCGTTGCGAATCGTGCGGGGAATGGAATACGCTCGTCGAAGAGATGATCGCGCAGGAGTCGAAGGGTCGTGGAGCGCGCCGGGCGGAAACCGCGAAAGTCGTTCCGATCACGAACGTCGAAGCGGAAAGCGACGTGCGACTCATGACTGGGATTCGTGAGTTGGACCGTGTGTTAGGCGGCGGCATCGTTCCCGGTTCGGTGACGTTGCTCGGCGGCGATCCCGGCATCGGCAAGTCAACGCTGATGATGCAGGTTTGCGCTTCGAAGAACGACCATCCCGTGCTCTACGTCAGCGGTGAGGAATCGCTCAGGCAAATTCGCCTCAGGGCGGAACGGCTCCATGCGCTGTCCGATCAATTCTTCGTTCTTGCGGAAACGAACCTCGACGCCGTGCTGAACGCGATCCAGCAAATCCAACCGCGGCTCGTGGTGATCGACTCCATCCAAACGATGTATCGGCCTGAGTTGGAAAACGCGCCAGGCACGATTTCCCAGGTGCGGGAAAGCGCCGCACTGCTCTTGCACGCCGCGAAGTCGTCCAACATTCCCGTCTTCCTCATCGGTCACGTCACGAAGGACGGTGTCATCGCGGGGCCGCGCGTGCTCGAACACATGGTCGATACGGTTCTCCAGTTCGAAGGTGATCATCATCACGCGTACCGCATCGTACGCGGCATGAAAAACCGCTTCGGCTCGACGAACGAGATCGGCATCTTCGAAATGCGTGAAGGCGGCTTGCGTGAAGTTGAGAATCCCAGCGAAGTCTTCCTCTCCGAGCGTTCCCGCGGCGGCTCCGGCTCGTGCGTATGCGCAAGCCTCGAAGGAACGCGCGCAGTTCTGGTCGAAGTGCAGGCTCTCGTGACACCGAGCAATTTCGGCATGCCGCAGCGCAGCGTTACAGGTCTCGATGGAAAGCGCCTCTCGATGCTCCTTGCCGTTCTCGAAAAACGGTACGGGCTTCGAACAGGACAGTACGACGTTTTTGCGAATGTCGCAGGAGGCATTCGCGTCGATGAACCCGCAGTCGATCTTGCCGTTGCGACCGCGATCGTTTCGAGTGCGCGCGATGCAGCGATTCATCCGTTCACGGCGGTCGTCGGCGAAATCGGATTGGGTGGCGAGGTGCGCACGGTGAGCAATCCGGAGAAGCGCATCACGGAAGCGGAGAAGCTCGGCTTCCAGGCCATCGTACTCCCCAAAGGCAACCTGAAGGAGAAACGAAACGGCGACATTCGGATCATCGAGATTGAGACGCTTGCCGCGGCATTGAGCGCACTCATCAAATGAATCCTCCGGCGGAAACGTGGTTGCGATTCAAGGCATGAATTCCCAAATTGTACGCCCATTCGCTCGAGTGGCGGAATTGGCAGACGCGCTGGACTCAAAATCCAGTGGGCTTTAAAACCCGTGCCGGTTCGACCCCGGCCTCGAGTACAAAACAAGGACACGATCGATGTCCTTGTTTCCGTTTTTATCGAAGTATGATCGGTTCGCCAACGAGCAGCGTCCACTACGAATGCGTCAATTCGCGCGAGAGCAGGGGAAGAGCTTCTTTGCGCCCTTCGACGGCTGTTCGCATCTTTGTCCGTTCAGGCGCCATGCAAACGGAATGTCCTTTGCGTCAAAGCGCCACAGCCTGCAACATCAAACCCGTATGGCCCAGCAAAACACACTCGAAAAAATCGTCTCACTCGCGAAGCGTCGCGGATTCATCTTTCAATCTTCTGAAATCTACGGCGGCTTGAACGGCTGCTGGGATTACGGCCCGCTTGGCGTCGAGCTTCTTCGCAACGTGAAGGAAGCGTGGTGGCGCTCGATGATCTCCCGCGACGACGTGGAAGGCCTCGATGCGTCGATCCTCATGCACCCGCGCGTGTGGGAAGCATCCGGTCACGTAGAGAACTTCACCGACCCGATGGTGGACTGCAAGGAGTGCAAGAGCAGATACCGATTGGACGTGCTCTATGAGTCGTACAATGAAAAACGTCAGAAGAAGATTGTCGAAGGTTACATCGAGACACTCTCAGACGTTGAGCGTGAGCCATTCGGCAAGCAATCGCGGGAGGCGCAAATCGAAGCCGCGGGCAACGCACTCGTCGATGATGCAGACGTATTCGAAATATTGAATGCGAAAGAACTCCTCGGCTGTCCGACATGCGGGCGCACCGGCACGTTCACCGTCCCGCGCAAATTCAATCTCATGTTCAAGACTTTCGTCGGGCCTGTCGAAGACAGCAGCAACGTCGTCTATCTGCGCCCTGAAACTGCGCAGGGCATCTTCGTGAACTTCTCAAACGTCGCGCAGGCAACGAGGCAGAAGGTGCCCTTCGGCATCGCGCAAATCGGCAAGGCGTTTCGCAACGAGATCAACACGAAGAATTTCCTCTTCCGCACGCGGGAGTTCGAACAGATGGAGATGCAGTTTTTCGTCAAGCCGGGAACGGATATGGACTGGTATGAAGAGTGGAGAGCGGCACGCTTGCAGTGGTTCATCGATCTCGGAATGAAAGCCGACAAGCTCCGTTTTCATCCGCACGCACCGGAGAAGCTCGCGCACTATGCAAAGGCAGCGGTGGACGTCGAGTTCGAGTTCCCGTTCGGGTGGGGCGAGATCGAAGGCATTCACAACCGCACGGACTACGACCTCAGCCGCCACACGGAGTTCTCCGGCAAGAGTCTCGAATACTTCGACGATGAGATGAAGGAGAAGTACATCCCATACGTGATCGAAACGTCCGCAGGCGCGAGCCGATCGTTGATGGCGTTCCTCTGCAACGCGTACGAAGAAGAGCAACTCGAAAAGGAAACGCGCATCGTGCTGCGCTTCCATCCGAAACTCGCACCATACAAAGCGGCGGTTCTCCCGCTCGTCAATCGCGACGGTATGGACGAGATCGGACGAAAGATGTCCAAGGATTTGCAGAAGGAATTCAACGTCTTCTACGACGACAGCGGCTCGGTCGGAAGGCGCTATCGCAGACAGGATGAAGTCGGTACGCCGTTCGGCTTCACCGTCGATTCACAAACACTCGAAGACCAGACCGTCACAGTACGCGACCGCGACACCATGCAGCAGGAGCGTATCGCGATGGACCAGGCAGGGCGGTATCTGCACGAGAAGCTGAGGATATAAAAGCAACTCATCCGTTTCATCACTTCACGCTATGACAGCAAAACAATTCTACGATTGGCAAACATCCGGAGGCACGAACGACGTGATGAAGTTCGTCGATTGCTTAGAACGAGCGGATGTTGCGTGGTGTGTCATCGGCGGACTGGCAGTGAACCATTGGGCAGCGGAACCGATGGTTACTCTGGACGTGGATTTCGTGGTCTCATCCAGTGACGTTGATCGAACCATCGCGCTTCTCACCGATGTAGGCTTTACGTCCGAGCGGTATGATGTGTTTGTAAATTTCAAAGAGCGATCGAAAGTCAGCATTCAACTCAGTACGGAGGAATTCTACCGTGACTTTCCTGCGCGCTCGGTTGCAGCCGACGTTCATGGAATTCTCATGCGTGTTGCCTCACTCGAAGATACGTTTCGCGGAAAGATCAAAGCATACAACGACAAAGCACGCCGCCAGAGCAAACAACTGAAAGACCTCACAGACATTGCGCGTTTGATCGAAGCACATCCGGAGCTTCGGGAAATGTTGCCGGTTGAAATGAAAGAGAAGATCCGAAACACCGAAAGCTAAATAAGGCATTTCATCGAACCGCACTCACAAGCACCATTCGTCGAAAGCACTGCTATCCACTCTGACCCTACACGCCCGCCTGTTTGGACACGGGATTTTCTCATCCATTCGCTGACTGCCATCCTCATTTCGGCAAGTCTCTATTTCTTCATCGCGACGCTCCCGCGTTTCGTGGTCGAGGAACTGCATGGCTCGACAACGGACATCGGGATTGCGATGGGAGTGTTCTCCGTATCGGCCGTTCTGATCCGTCCCTTCGTCGGTTATGCGCTCGATAAGTATGGAAGAAGGGGATTGCAAATCGTCTCGCTGTTGATGTTGTCCCTTGTTCATGCTTCTTTTTTGCTCGCGGCATCAATCGCGTTTCTGTTTGTCATTCGATTCATTCATGGGATACCGTGGGGAATCGGTCAAACCGCCGTCAGCACGGTTGCAGCGGATTTGATTCCGGAGGAACGGCGCGGTGAAGGACTCGGCTTCTTCGGTTTGACCTTTACACTCTCCGGTGCGATCGGCCCGTTCATCAGTCTCGCATTGCTCGACACATACAATTTCGAAGTCGTCTTCATCACCGGTACGGTGCTTTCATTCCTTGGGATCGCAAGCTCGTTCCTGACGCGGTTTCCACAGATTGAAATGCGTCACCATGCATTCACACTTCGCAGCATGATCGCGCCGTCGGTGCTTGGCGTTTCGCTTGGAACGCTACTCTGTACGATGAGCTACGGCGCCGTGATTTCGTTCATCACGCTTTTCGTTCAGGAATACCAGTTGCCCTCGGCAGGTTGGTACTTCGCTCTCGCATCCTGCGGGACGGTCGTTACGCGTATTCGCTCGGGAATTCTCTTCGATCGCTACGGCCCGAAAATTCCGCTCATCATCGGTCTCAGCAGTCTTGTACTCTCGCTTATCACTCTCGGCTCACTCCCGACGACGGTGCCGTATCTCATTTCGGCGTTCCTTCTCGGAGCCGGGTTCGGTATCAGCGTTCCGACGTGGCAGGCAATGGCGATCAACCTCGTCCCAGTAACGAAACGCGGCACGGCGAGCGCGACGCTATTCTCCGCCTTCGATATCGGTATCGCGTGCGGGTCTCTCGGACTCGGTGCGCTTGTCTCACTCACCGGCTTGCGCGTGATGTTTCTGATAGAGGGATTTCTCCTCCTTGTCCCATTCGCGTTGTTCCTTTTTATTGTCATTCCGAAGTATCACCTTCAGATGAATCGACGAACCACATAACTGCCTCGATGAACCGTTGCCATTTCCTTTTTCTCATCCTCATCCTTCATTTCAAACTGACAGCACAGGAACTCGAAGTTCTCGATCGCGTGACGTTGCGTCCCGTGCCGTTCGCGACCGTCGTCAATCTTCACTCGAATGAACGAGCGGTTACGGACGAAAGAGGGAAGGCTCGGATAAAGGATACGCGTCCCGACGATTCCCTCCGCATTCAGCACCTCGGCTACCACGCTCAAACATTGCGGTTTGCCGACATTCAGAAGGCAGGCCTCCGTGTGTTTCTCGTCGAGCGCTTGCTCGACGTTGAAGAAGTCGTTGTCTCAGCGAGTAAATGGGAAGAGAGCAGACGCGAAATTCCAAACCGTATCGTCGCGCTCCCGGCGCGCGAGATCGCTTTTCAGAATCCGCAGACGATGGCGGATGCACTCGAACGCATGGGTGAGGTCTTCGTTCAGAGAAGTCAGATGGGTGGCGGAAGCCCCGTCCTGAGGGGTTTCGAAGCGAACCGCATCCTTCTGGTGGTGGATGGCGTGCGATTGAACAACGCAATCTATCGGAGCGGCCATCTGCAGAATGTGATCACACAGGACGGCGCTTCTGTCGAAAATGCGGAAGTGATTTTCGGACCCGGCTCCGTGATCTATGGAAGCGACGCACTTGGCGGCGTCATCGATTTACACACGATCAGTCCGCGATTGTCGGTCGACGGTTCGACAAGAATTCATGCGAACGCATTCGGTCGTTATGCCTCGGCGAATGACGAGAAGACGATTCACGGCTCACTGGTTCTCGGGTTCGAGCGGTTGGGGTTGGTTTCCTCTGTGACCTTCAGCGATTTCGGAGATTTGCGGACGGGCGGCTCACGCTCCGATACCTATCCGGCTTTCGGTGAACGACCGTGGTACGTCCGGCGCATCGATGGCAAGGACAGCGTTCTTCAAAACGATGATGTGAACGTGCAACGACCGACGGCGTACAGCCAGTTCAATGCGTTGCAGAAAATCCGTTACCGTTTCTCGCCGGAGTACGACCTGCAGTACTCGTTCTCCTACTCCACTTCTTCCGACGTTCCGCGATACGACCGACTCACGGAATCGCGAAACGGCGTTCCGCGATTTGCGGATTGGCGATACGGTCCGCAACGGTGGATGATGAATACATTGCGCCTTTCCTCGACAGAGCAGAATGCATTTTTCGATCACGCGCGTTTCATCGCAGCGCATCAGGGAATCGATGAGACGCGGATTACGAAGCGTTTTCAAATCGCGAATGAACACCACCAGGAAGAGCGTGTCAACGTCACATCGCTTTCGCTCGACATGTACAAGGAAGTGGGCGACGTGCGGATGTTCTACGGTGTTGAAGCGGCGCTGAACGACGTTGCATCGGTTGCTTTCTCACGGAACATTGAAAACGGAGTGCGCGAGAAGTATGCGACGCGTTATCCCGATGGCGGAAGCACGATGCACGTCTTTGCAGGGTACTTCTCGACGAAGTGGAGCCTGCATCCACAATGGAATATCGCGGGAGGTTTGCGTTACTCGTTCATCCGACTCCGCTCCGAGTTTCGAGACAAAACCTTCTACAGCTTTCCAGTTGATGTTGTCGAGCAACAGAACGGTGCGCTCAACGGAAGTTTGGGCTTCGTGTATCTTCCGACCGAAGCGACGCAAATCAATGTGAACCTCTCTTCGGGATTTCGCGCTCCGAACGTCGATGACATGGGAAAGGTTTTCGATTCCTCACCGGGCAACATCATCGTTCCGAACAGCGGCCTGCGTCCGGAGACAGCGTACAATTTAGAGCTTGGGTTGACGCACACTTTCGCAAGGATGCTCACGGTGAGTGCGACTACATTCACGACGCAACTCGTCGATGCGATCGTCACGAGAGACTTCGTCTTCGATGGGAAAGACTCTCTGTTCTATGATGGTGTAATGAGCCGCGTTCAGGCAAACGTCAACGCGGGCAAAGCTTCGATCGATGGATTCTCCTGCAGCGTGCTTGCCGAACTCACCGAGCATCTATCGATCAAAGCGTCACTCACATGGACTCGCGGTCGAGATCGATCGATGAATGTTCCTCTCGATCATATTCCACCGTTGTACGGAATGATCACGGCATCCTTCCGGACTGAGAGAATGAAACTTGAAGCAACGACGCAATTCAACGGCGATAAAAAACTCGAAGATTACTCGCCTTCGGGTGAAGACAATCAGCAATACGCGACAGACGACGGAATACCGGGATGGATGGTGTTGCATCTCCGGGCGTCGTACCAACTGCTTGCCTATGTTCAATTGAATGCGGGCATTGAAAACATTCTCGACACGCACTATCGTCCGTTCGCATCCGGCGTGAGCGGTCCGGGAAGAAATCTCTTTACCGCGTTGCGGTTTTCTCTTTAACGCGCGAAAAGCCGTTCGCCCGCTACCCACACTTCGCGGATGTCTTCGTGTTGCATTCGGTACACGACGGCGGAAGCGGCTTCGATCGTTTTGAGTTCCGCAAGCGATTTGCCTTTGCAGTAGTGGTCCTCATTTGCGAGCACGACGAAATCCGCCTGTTTGCCGGGTGCGAAATTCCCGACGTCATTATCGAGTGAAAGAGCCTTCGCGCCGCCAAGCGTTGCAGAGTATAGAGGGAGAAACGGATGAAGGCTTCTCCCCTGAGCGTAAGACATCGCGCGCATCATGTGAAGCATCGAGAGCGTCGTTCCCGCGCCAACATCTGAACCCAATGCGAGGCGGATATTCCTGCCGTCGTAGCGCTCGAGTGGAAAGCGTCCGCTGCCAAGGAAAAGATTCGAGTCCGGGCAATGCACGACGGCGCTGTGTGTCGATTCGCAAAGAGCGAGTTCATCGTCCGTCGGATGGATATTGTGCGCAAGCAGGGTTCTGGAGCCGAGAAGTCCGGCGTGCCGGTAAACGCCGGTGTACGTTGGCTCATGAGGGAAGACCTGTTTGACCAACTGAATCTCTTCGTGTGATTCGTTGAGATGCGTTTGGATGAACGTATCGTACTTCCCGGCGAGTTGCGCGCATCCCTTCATCAATTCCATCGAACAGGCAGGGGCGAAGCGCGGGGTGACGGCGTACCAGAGGCGGTCGGTTTTTCGATGCCATCGCTCGATCAGTTCTTCAGTTTCTCGCAACGAAACGGTTGGATCTTCTCGGAATTCGTCGGGCACGTTCTGGTCCATTTGCACTTTTCCGAGAATGATGCGAAGCCGCGAATGCATCGCTTCTTCGAATGCAATCTCCGTCGCGCGCTTGTGGACGGAAGAATACACCGCCGCGGTCGTCGTCCCCGAATGGAGCATTGCCTGAAAAAATCGCTTCGCGGTATCGCGTGCAATGCTCTCGTCTGCAAACCGCATCTCTTCAGGAAAGATGAATTCATCAAGCCATTCGATGAGCGATTTGCCGAACTTCCCACGACAGTCGAACTGCGGCAAGTGAACGTGCGCATCGACGAAACCCGGAACGATCAATCCATTGACGCGGTGCGTGCGAAAAGTCGAGTACTCTTCCGGGAGATCAGACTGCTTCCCGACAAAGCGTATTCTTCCTGATTCATCGAACGAGATCGCTCCGTTTGGAATCCACTCTACTCTCTCGTGTGAGAGTGGGTTGATGAATGCACCCTGAAGAACGGCTGGTCGCGTATCAGACTCCGAAGAGTTGAATGGCGATTCCAGAGACTGCAATAGTTCCCCCAGCGATGGCATGCATGTACCGTTGTACGGGTTTCATTGGGATGGTCATCGATCCAAGCGAGATGAGCGTCACCATCGCCATCATCGTTGCGATTGTCGCAACGGAAAAGACAAGCGACACGAGTACGATGCCGCCCGTGCTTTCCATCGCTGCGGGAAACATGAGCAACGGAATCAAGGGTTCGCAAGGACCGAGTACGAAGATGGCGAACAAACTGCCAATGGTCTTATCATGGCCATGATGTGAGTGGCGTATGAATGGAATATGGGGATGGGCGTGCTCCAAACCCTCGTGTGCGTGTGAGCGGCTTCGGTTCATTGCACGGTTCAAACCCCATGCGCCGTAGAGGAGACCAAACGCGATGAGGAGCCACGCGGCAAGTTCGCCACGCAACTCTTCGATCAGTTCGAGATGCTGGAGCGCGACACCGGCTGCGATTCCGATTGCGCCAAGAACAATCGAACTGAGGACGTGTCCCACGCCGCACAGGAACGTGACGGATAGAGTTTTTTTCAGCGGCCAGTTGCGGGCGCGGGCGAGGAGCGCGAATGGGAGATAATGGTCAGGTCCGATGAGCGTGTGAATGAACCCAATCGATGCAGCCGATAGAGTTAAGAGGTAAAGACTTTCGTTCATGATGTATCCCTAAGAGTTAGTCGATGCCGCTGTGGCCGAATCCTCCATCGCCACGATGTGTTTCCGAGAGCGCGGTCGTTTCAATCCATTGGATGCGCGTGACGGGTGCGATGACGAGCTGTGCAATGCGATCACCGCGACGAATCTCGAACGGTTCCATCCCGGTGTTCTGCATGATCACTTTGATCTCACCCCGATAATCCGCATCGATCGTTCCCGGTGAATTCGGCAGCGTGATACCGTACTTCAACGCTAAGCCGCTACGCGGTCGCACCTGCGCTTCGAAGTTCGGAGGAAGCTCGATGGCTAAATTCGTCGGAATGGCCTGTCGTTCGCCCGGGAGAAGGGTTATCGGTTGCTCGATCGCAGCGCGTATATCCATGCCCGCGGACAGTGCCGTTGCATATTCCGGCAAGGGGACGTCGTCGAAGCCTTCGTGAAGACGTGTTATGCGGACGGTGTGTATTTCAGACAACGAAATTCCCCAAAGAGAAGAAGCGCCTTTTGCAACGCGGCGTCTTCATGATGTGAATGCATCGTAGTGACGGATTATTTCAAGACAGTGAGTTTCTCGACGGCAACATGGTTTTCTGTTTGCAGCCGAATGTAGTACTGGCCGCTCCGAACATGCTCTGCCAAGGCCGGGCTCCAGATCACGTCGTAATATCCAGCCGGTTGAACGCGGTTGACGAGCGACGTCACCTCGCGTCCCAAGGCATCGAAAACGCTTAACTGAACGGGTGATTCCGAGGAGAGCTGGTAACGGATGGTCGTGTAGTCCGTTGTTTGAGTGAGCGGATTCGGATAGAGCGCGTGAAGCTTGAAGCTGCCGGATTCGGGTGGGGTTATCGTCACACGAATTGGCGGCAACTCCTCGATCGTTCCATCGAAGTCCATTTGCTTCAAGCGATACCACATCACTTCCGGTACTCCATTGGGAAAGTCCGATGGAAGAAAAGGATCGGCAAAGTCATAATACTGTGGAAGTGTTGTTGTCCCACGACCCGGTACGAATCCTCGTGAAGTCCACGGCCCACCGAGTTGGGACGCTCGTTGAACTTCGAAATGGAAATTGTTCGTCTCAGAGTCCGTTCGCCAATTCAATCGAACACGCGAACCGTCAAATACTGCTGAGAAGAGCGCGAGTTCAACAGGAATTGGAGAAAAATTACAGCAAACATTCGCGCCAAGAATCATATCCACCTGATTTCCACCGACACTCGCCGGGACAAACGAAGTCTGTGTAACGAACTTCACGGAGCGAACGGGATTGTTGAACTGCGAGGGGGTTTTGAATTTCCAATCGACGTTTCGCGTTGAACCGCCCCTGACGGAGACACCGACGAAAACATCGCGCTTCGGGACAAGGATTGGTCGGATATTAAATGGAGGAACTATCGGAGGATCGATCTCATGTTGGCCGCTGTTCGTCCCTGGTCGTGCGATGAACCATGTGTTGTAGATCGTTGCGTGCGGTGCAGTCGCTTCACGTACGAACAGACGAATCGTGTCTTTCTCATTCGGTGCAGCATTGTTGAGTTCGAACTCCAAGTTGATGGTCCAAACGGTGCAAGGGGCGAAAGCGCTTGAAGGTGGAGTAATGCGAACAGCCCACTCGGATGTATTCAGTTGTTCATTTAACGTGACGTTCTGTCCGGAAGGATCGTAATAGTAAAAGCCCGGACATGCGAACGGCGAAGCTGCTGTTTTCTTCAGAGGCGTAAATCCAGCGGTCAGTTGATGGAAGGGAGAGAGAACGGAAAATGACGGTTCATGCGGATAGCTTTTCTTTGCCTCTTCGGTCTGCGCGGTACAGTACGCTGTGAGGAGCAACATAAACATGACAGTGATGGGGTATTTCATATGAGATCCTTAAATCGTTTCAATTCGCAATTCCTCGGCGAGGAAAATAGCCATTTCAATTCGTGGAATCAATGGCATTCAACCGGGCTGCTATTGTACCTCCATAGAAGTCATGACGGAACAGAAGGTCCCTGCGCTTTGCAAATCGGATGAGGGAAAACCAATTCTTGTTCTAAATTAGCGACATGAGTACGGAGGGAAATCCCACGCCTGTTCGAATTCTTGTCGTTGATGACGAGCCTGCCGTCGAGGTTCTCTTTCAACAGCGATTTCGTAAAGAAATCCGCGAGGGGCAATATGAGTTCATTTTCGCATTCAGCGGTCTTGAAGCGATGGACGTTCTGAAGGCGAATGACACGGTTGACGTTGTCCTTACAGACATCAACATGCCGGAGATGAATGGAATTGAGTTTCTCGAACAGATGAAGCTGATGGATCATCCGACACGCAAGACGATCGTGATCTCTGCATACGACGACATGGTCAACATCCGCGCGGCGATGAACAGGGGAGCGTTCGATTTCATCACCAAGCCGGTCAGTTTTCAGGATCTGCAAATCACATTGGAGAAGACGGTCACTCAGGTGAACCTGCTGAAAGAAGCGGAACGCATGCGGTCGGAATTGGAACGCAACATTCAGCGGCAGCATGAACAGCAACGGGAGTTCTCCCGCGAATTGATCAAAGCTCAGGAGGATGAACGCCGGCGCATAGCAGGGGAGTTACATGACAGTCTCGGCCAACAAATCCTGGTTATTCGAAACCGTGCACTGATGGGATTACAAGACAAGCGAAACGAGGCTTCGAGCGAGCACTTTACGGAAATAGCCGATATTGCCGCGCAAACATTGGACGAAGTCCGCTCGATCGCACACAACCTCCGTCCTTATCAGTTGGACCGATTTGGCTTGACCGATGCGATCACTGCCGCACTCGACGCTATCGAGAAGTCTTCGACTTTGGCTATACATCGGCAGCTCGATAACATCGATGCGCTTCTCAACGACGAGAGACAAATTTCCTTCTTTCGCGTGTTTCAGGAGTGTTGCACCAACGCGTTGAAACATGCTCAGGCAACAGAGCTGCACGTAACCATCCGGAAGAAAGACAGTGGCGTCTTTCTGCAAGTAGAGGACAATGGCGTTGGGATGGATTTAGATCGGCAAGCGCCGAGTGAGCACAATCGGGGATTCGGGCTTTCGGGAATTTCCGAACGCGTGAAGCTCCTTGAAGGCGCTGTGTCGATTCAATCGAATCCGGGACTGGGAACATCGATCACCGTGTATATTCCATAGGAGATTGAGTATGGAAGGAGTAACTGAGATTCTCATCGCTGATGACCACCCGGTTTTCCGGCGCGGACTACGACAGATCATTGAGAGTGAATCCGACATCGTCGTCGTCTATGAGGCAGCCGATGGACAGGAAGCGCTCGCCTACCTTCGCGAAACACCGCCGCACATCGCCGTGCTCGATATCGACATGCCGAAATTGCATGGCATCGATGTGGCGCGCTCAGTTCAGAAAGAAGATATCCCCGTCGATATCATGATTCTCACGATGTACAAAGATGAGCACATGTTCAACCGCGCGATGGATGCAGGAGTGAAGGCGTACGTTCTGAAAGAAAACGCAGTCACGGATATTCTTCAGGGAATCAGGACTGTTGGCAACAACCATTATTACATCAGTCCTATCATCTCCGAGTATCTCATCAGAAGGAGCGGCGGGAATACCTCTTTCACTTCGCGAAGCATTGACGATCTGACCCCAACGGAAAGGAAAATTCTTCGGTTCATTGCAGAGGAAAAGACGAGCAAGGAAATCGGAGAAGCGCTTTTCATCAGCTTTAAGACCGTCGAAAACCATAGAACGAACATCTGCCGGAAGCTCGGAATCCACGGTCCCAACTCCTTATTGCGTTTCGTCATCGAAAATAAAGGCCGAATTTAGGCTGTTTTAGGTATGTCCACCTATAAAAATGAGGGGGAACCCCTATTTCTTTCGCCCGCTCCATGCGATATCATTGTAACAGATAAAACATATAGAGCAAGCCTCCTGTGTCAACGCATCGGAGGTGGCTCCCGAGAAAAGCCCCCAAAACCCCTTCGGACGCAACCTGCAAGCATTCATCCCCCCCGAAGGGGTTCCTTCCATTCAGGATGATGAGTTACGAGTAAAACGAAAACAGCCGCATGAAGCGGCTGTTTGTCGGAACGGCGGGATTTGAACCCGCGACCCCTACCACCCCAAGGTAGTGCGCTACCGGGCTGCGCTACGTTCCGTGATTCTCAGACTCCGTGTCCGAGGGAGTGCAATATACATGTTGCGACGCGGAATTATCCGCGAATGCGTTCCCGAAGGTCTTCAAGAAACTCTTTGATCGAGACCAAATCCTCGCGCAACTTCCCTTCCGGTTCGAAGATGAGAGCTGTTTGAGCCGGATCTTTTCCTTCACCCGTGCCCCCAGGCTTCAATGGATCGAAGGTCTCATGCGGAGGTGTGTATGTTTCAAGCACTTGCTTGGCGCCTTCTATGGTGTATCGCTCTTCCCGTAACAATTTCTTGATGAACAGGATGAGCTGGATGTCTTTGTTCGTGTATATCCGGTTTCCCGCGCGGTTCTTCGCCGGTTTAAGCTGCTCGAACTCGGATTCCCAGTATCGCAGGACATACTGTTCCAGATTGGTAATCTTACTTACCTCACTGATCGAGTAATAGAGCTTCTTTATGGAAAAATCCTTCATCAGGAACAGGTCAGTTTTACCTGACCGAAAGTAACCAACGACGTAGCAAGTTGCAAGCGTGCGACACCTGCCGTTTCTTATCAGGTCGAATGATCTAACGGACTTATTGAAAAGCCGTACCGCAATGATCCTAAGCAAGCACTCGAAAACGGATTGAATTTCGACCTTGCGTGAGTAAGCGATGACACCTAACTTGGCTTCAGTTTCGTGAACTGCACAAAGACAAGAATGCACACCCGTCTCATCGTTACTCTCATCATCATTTCGGCCATCGCCTGGCTGGCATCGCTGACTGGCGTTGCGCAGATGGGAAAGCAATCGAGTAAGTTCGTTGTCGCTCGATTGAAATATGCCGGCGGTGGTGACTGGTATAACGATCCATCGTCCGAATTGAATCTGTTGCGCTTCATACGCGAGCAGACGAACATCGACATCGAACTGAAGACGGAGGAGTTTGTCGAAGTCGGCAGTGAGAAATTGTTCTCGTATCCATTCGTCTTTATGACGGGACATGGGAATATCAATTTCTCGGACGCGGATGCGAAAAATCTTCGGCGCTATCTTGAAGGCGGAGGTTTCCTCTTTATCGATGACGACTATGGATTGGATGAGGCCGTTCGAAGAGAGATGAAAAAAGTCTTTCCCGATAAAGAAATTGTAGAACTACCGTTCAGCCACGGCATCTACTCCTGTCACTTCCGCTTTCCGAATGGACTTCCGAAAATTCACGAGCATGATGGAAAGCCGCCTCAAGGCTTCGGAATTTTTCTCGACGGACGGCTCGCGGTCTTCTATGCGTATGAAGCGAATCTCGCGGACGGCTGGGCAGATCCCGACATTCACAAGAACCCGGAAGCTGTTCGACGGAAAGCTTTGGAAATGGGAACGAACATCATCATCTGGTCGCTGACGAACTGATTGAAAGGCATTTGTATGACTGACACGAACACCACGACCAATTACCAACGCATCATCGAATCGCTCCGCAATCTCCGGAATCGAGAGGAACGGCTGTCGCTTGTTCAAGGGACATATCTCGCCGTTGCCGTTCTTGCCGCGACAGTTCTTCTCGCGTTGTTCATCGAAGCGGTTACGCACTTAGACGTAACGTGGAGGACCGTACTTTTTGGAGGAGTGATCACTGCCGGCATCGTCGTCGTCGGGAGATTTCTTTTGCCGCATGCATTGAAACGGTTCGGTCTCACTTCGCGGAAATCTGAAGATACGATCGCACTGGAAGTCGGCTCACATTTTCCCGACATCAAGGACAGGCTGCTCAACGTTCTCCAAATCGTTCGTCAGTCGGATGCCCAGCCGAGATACTCTCCGCTCCTCGTCGATGCATCGTTTCGTGAAGTCGCCGATGCCTTTTCGCGATTGAATCTCGATCCCATCGTCGATAAGACCCCGGCACGCAAAGCAGGGAAGCTCACGTTCTTCGCAGTCGGAGCAGCGTTCGCAGCTTTCGCACTGTTTCCACAAACGTTGTTCGATGCGGCACATCGCATCATTCACTTCCGGACGGACTTCGCCCCGCCTGCGCCATTCGATTTCATCGTGGAGCCGGGTGATATCGAGGTCGTTCGCGGAGAGCAGATCGTTCTCTCGGCGACAACCACCGCGCGGATAAAACCGGAAGTCACATTCTTCATCCGTGAGAAAGGCCAGGACGATTTCGATGCGATCGAATCGCAGTCCGGCACACCGACGAACAGAACGTACACGATCAACGGGGTGCGTAACAGCTTTACCTACTACGCCGATGCCGATGGCTATCGCAGTCGCATGTATCACGTGAACGTCGTCGATCGTCCCTTCATCCGGTCGATGCGATTGAAACTCACCTTCCCCTCTTACACGGGTTTGCCGCAGCGGTACCTCGATGAAAACGTCGGCGACGTTACCGCACTTACCGGCACGACCATCTCGTTCGATCTCATGCTGAACAAGGAAGTTGCAGAGGCAACGCTCGTTCTCAACGACAGCCATCGGGTTGAGATTCCGGTGCAGGGAGTGACCGCGCAAACGAAGCTTCGGCTGATGAAGGATGGATCGTACGCGATCTCATTGAAGGATCAGTCGGGCATTGAAAACGCGAATCCCATCGTCTATGAAATGAAGGTTGTCCCGGATTTGTATCCGACGATCGAGATACTGGAACCCGCCATGAACACCGACATCAACGAAGCGATGCGAATGCCGATTATCGCCGGTGCAACGGACGACTTCGGATTCTCGAAATTACTCCTGCACTATCGCCTTGCATCCTCTCGCTACGAACAACCTCAGGAAGCCTATGCTTCGATCGTGATTCCGCTTCCCAGTCAGCGCGGGAAGGAAATCGAAATTCCGTACCTCTGGAATCTCACGTCGCTGAATCTCGCGCCGGAAGACGTAGTGAATTATTACCTCGAGATTTTCGACAACGACAATGTTTCCGGTCCGAAGTCCACGCGAAGCCAGGTGTTTAGCGTACGACTTCCATCGCTCGAAGAAGTCTTCGCGAAAGCAGACAAAGCGCACGAACGCTCGATCGATAATCTCCAGAAGACGCTCCGCAGCGCGCAGGAAGTTCAGAAGGAGATGGAAACCCTTCAGCGCGAATTGAAGCAGAAGAACACCGACAAGCTCGATTGGCAACAGCAGAAAAAACTTGAAGACCTTGCCAAGCGCCATGAAGGCATGATGAAGGATGTCGAGAAGGTGAACGAGGAACTGAAGCGCCTTCAGGACGATCTCCAGCAGCAAAACGTCATCTCGCCGGAGACGATGAAGAAGTATCAGGAACTCAACGACCTGATGAAGAAACTCGAGTCGCCGGAGTTCAAAGACATCCTCAAGAAGCTGAATGAAGGAATGCAGAACCTCACGCCTGAGCAAATGAAGCAGGCGATGGAGAACTTCAAGATGAATGAAGAAGCGTTCCGCAAAAGCATCGAGCGGACGATCGAACTCCTGAAGCGCTTGCAGATCGAACAGAAAGTCGATGAGCTTACGCGCCGCTCCGAAGACCTCGCGAAGAAACAACAGGACCTTGCCGAACGCACGGAGAACGCCGATCCGAAAAACCAGGAAGAGCTTGACCGCCTTGCGAAAGAACAGGAAGAACTCCGCAAGCAAACAGAGAACATGCAGCGCGAGATGAAAGAGCTTGAAGAGAAGATGCAGGAGTTCGCCGAAGAGATGCCGCTTCAGGAAATGCAGGAAGCGCAAGGCGAATTGAACCTCGCCGAGATGCAACAGCAGATGAGCGAATCGGCAAGCCAGTGCCAGGGCGGAAATTGCCAGGGTGCTTCGAAGTCGATGAAAAAGATGGCCGAGCAGATGCGCAAGTTCGAACAGAAGATGAAGAAGGTCCAGAAGAAGATGAGCGAAGACCAAAAGCGCGCGATCATGCAGGCGTTCAAGAAAGCGCTCGAGAACGTGTTGACTCTTTCGAAGAAGCAGGAGCAAATGAAACAGGACATCGCTTCGCTGCCGGTCAACTCGCCGCAGTTCCGCGAAGCGACACAGCAGCAGATGGATCTGATGGAGCAGCTCTCCAACACGGCCAACGATCTGATGGAGCTTGCGAAGAAGACGTTCGCGGTCAACGAGCAGATGGGAAGACACATTGGCGAGGCGATGCAGAAGATGAAGCGCGCGATGGAGAACATGCAGCAGCGCAACAACCAATCGGCGGGACAGGAGCAGGGCGGCGCCATGGCGTCTCTCAATGAAGCCGCGAGACAGATTGCGAAGGGAATGCAGGCGAGTCAGCAGGGCGGCTCGCAAGGCGGTTCGCTCATGCAGCAACTCCAGGCGATGGCGCAGCGCCAGATGGGCATCAACCAAGGCTCGCAGCAGTTCGGCCAGCAGCAGGGACAGTACAACCAGCAGCAGCTTGCGCAGATGCAGCGCCTCGCACAACAGCAAGCCGCGTTGCAGAAGTCCCTCGAAGAGTTGAACAAGGAAGCGAAGCGCAGCGAGGAAGGCCGCCGCATTCTCGGCGACCTCGAACGCATCGCGCAGGAGATGCAGGAAATCGTCAGCGACCTCCAGCAGCAGGAGATCAATCCCAATACGTTGCAGAAACAGGAGCGCATTCTTTCGCGCCTGCTCGACGCCTCGCGCTCCATGCGCGAGCGCGATTGGGAGAAGAAGCGAAAGTCCGAAACCGGTACCGACGTTGCACGACGCTCACCCGGCGAACTTGACCCCTCGTTGCTCGACCCCGCAAACGCAATGAAGTCCGATCTTCAGAAGGCGATTGAAGAAGGATACAGCAGGGACTACGAGCAGTTGATCCGGAAATACTTCGAAGCGCTCCAGAAGGTCGTAACCGAAGATTCAAAGCGTGCGCCGCAGAATCAGTAACACGACAGTATAATTCTTACGATAGAGCGCACAAGTAGCGCAGGACAGCCAGCGCGCTATTGCATCGTTCCGTCTTTTTCCATAGTGTAGCGGCAGAGTTATTCACATCGTCTTGAGGCACACGTGACCCGGCTCATTCCGTTACTCTTACCACTTCTCCTTTTCACAGCCTGCACGGACGACCCGCCACCTGCGCCGCCGAACAATGTTCCCGACACAACCAGCCACGACTTTCTCTGGACGACCTACTACCTCGGTGACGCGCA
>CAYUWG010000067.1:11073-20022 GCA_964448285.1 uncultured Chromatiales bacterium | reverse complement strand
GTGTCCCTATGAGATCGGAGACTACCGGCGCGAGGATATGATCGAGTTCAACGGGAAGTTATTTTGTAGTGAAGAGTGTCAGGTCAAGGCTACAGAGGAGGCTAATTGATATGAAACAACACATCACGCCAGATGATCTTAATCAGTTGAGTGAGAAGGGGAAAGAGAGGTTACGGGAGTGGTGGGAGCCGGAATATGGCGATAGACTCGCTTTCAAGCCTTATGGATGTAGAAAATTGCGAGAACGAATATATATCGAGGAAATGGGGTATGACATTATTGATGAGGTTTTAGGAACGACAACGATTGATGCAAATGCGCTTCCTCTTCTTTCCATCGGTCAGATGATCGAATACTTGGATGAACACACAGAACATGCAATTGAAGCATTAGCCATTGATAAAGGGGAACACGAATGGCATGTCTATTGGTTAGTGAAAAATAAGCCAACAATTAAATCGGTTGAGCTTTGCGACGCCCTTTGGGAAGCAGTCAAAGAAAGTCTCGAGATATAACTATGCAAACATCACGACACCGCTGTATCGGCTGCAACAAAGTCCATGAGGAAGAGGAGTGGCGTTGGAGGACCATTTTCGTAGTATCACGAAAAAGGTATTTCTGCCATGAATGCATCGCTTGTGAGGGGTGTAAGAAGGTTCACGCGCGGAACGGGTACTCCCGGACCTATACACAGCCTAGTCGACTATTCCCGGGCTACTCGCTAGAAATATGTGCAGTTTGGGCGCGACCGGCTAAACTTACGCCACAGCAGAAGATGAAGAATATGAGTCCGGAAGAAGTGCTCTCGGGTGTTCCATTCGGTGCAGACCGGGCAAGTTACTTCGGGGATGACTCACGAACGGGTTGGTCTGAGCAGCATCGTGAAGAGGTTGGAGCCATGAGAGAGGCACTGAGCTAGTCAATATAAACCATACAGACAACGTACATGTCATGTATGGCAGCACCACAAACAGCAGAAGACTTGATGAAGTTGGCTCTCGATGATCCGCGGTACATCATCGAGCGAGGTTTCATGGTCGTCAACAAGGACAAGCAGGACGTACCGTTCCTGTTCAACGAACCGCAATCCATATTCTACGAGGAGCGCACCACTCGTGATGATCTGGTGAAGGCCGGGCAGCTGGGTATCAGCACCGAAATCGAGGCGATCCTCACGGTGAAGTTTCTGTTGGTTCCGAACTCATGGTCTGTAACGATCAGCCATGAGGATGAGGCAACCAAGCGGCTATTCGAGAAGGTGCAATACTACCTCGACCATCTCCCATCCTGGCTACGCCCCTTCTACAGTCCAGGGAAGACCACAGACAAGGGGATTGTGAACGAAGTGATGAAATCCAAGTATTACATCGGTACTGCGGGAGCACATGCCTTCGGACGTGGAGACACAATTCACTACGCACACTTGTCCGAGTCCTCGCGTTGGCGGGATGCTGGCCGGGTGATGACGGGTATTCTTCGTGCCGTGCCTCTCAATGATCCGAATACCTGGGTCGTTAAGGAAACGACAGCCAACGGCGTAGGAAACCTCCATCACATCGAGTACCAACGCGCGAAGAACGGGCAAAGCGAGTTCAAGGCACACTTCCTCCCGTGGTTTTGTAATCCGTTATACCGGATACAAGGAGCAAAGATTGATCCACAAACCCTCAACGATGAGGAGCAGCGATTACTCCGCCGCTTCACTCCCGCGGAAGCCGCACGCAACAAAGGCTATATTGACCTCGCCGCAATCGCATGGCGGCGTCAAATGATCGGTACGCTTGTCTCTGAGGATGGCAGAACCCCGGAAGAAATGTTCCGGCAGGAATTCCCCAGCGACGACAAAGAGGCGTTCCTCTTCTCCGGAAACCCGATATTCCCCGTGGAGCAGATGGAAGAGTACAAGGTGGAAGCTAAGTTACCAGTATTTATCGGCAACCTTGTGGGTGTGGCGCCCAATGAGAACCTTGATGAGGCACCACACGGTTATCTCAAACTCTGGGACTACCCGACAATCGATGGGCAGTACATCATCTTCGCCGATGTAGGGCAGTACACAGACTTCTGTAGCGCCCATGTGGTCGACAAGAAGACATGGAAGACTATCGCGCACTTCCATGCCAACATCAAGGCGTTCGCATTCGGTGATGAGCTGTACCGGCTCGGTTTCTTTTTCAACAAGGCAGAGATCGCGGTCGAGGTCAACAACATGGGGCAGAGTACGATCGACCGGCTTGTATCGATGGGTTATCCGAACCTCTACATGCGCGAGCGACTGAATCAGAAGGATAAGAAGGTAAGTAAGGAGTATGGCTGGTACACAAACGATCAGACCAAATCCCGAATGATCGGCTACATGCAAGACCTCGTGCGAACGAGGCAAGCGGATCTTCCGGATGTCGATACCATCGATGAGATGATGACGTACATCAAGCTCGAAGACGGCGGCATGGGGGCAAGTGCCGGCAATTACGACGATCGGGTCATAAGCCAGTCAGGTGCATACTACATCCTGAAGCTCCATCCGTTCGTTGCAACAACGCCTAAAAAAGCAACCGTCGTCGAGCGTAAGGTGTCAAAGTTCAAGGCATTTAGAACCGGTGTCGGTAAGCGATCAACCCGGTCTAGATTTCGTTGACTTTGATCCCAGAGTAACAAACAATGCAGCTATGACAACCGTACAACCTTCTCATGGCAAAAAAAACCGGTCCGGATGATGCAGCACAAATCGTCAATAAAAGAATGGAATTGTCGCGGGACTACTGTCGCCCGTACTTTGAGCGATTCCTCGATAATTACAAACACTACTTCCTTCGCATAATTGACGAGGCAGTCGAGGAAGACCCCGACTCATACCCCTTCTACAGCCAGCTCATGCTGCCGATCAACTACCAGATCGTTGAAACACTCATGCCACGCATGTTCTCTCGGCTTCCATCATTCACCATCCAGACGGATCAGGATAACGATGAGGTACAGGAAATGAAGTTCCGCGAGCTAATACGCTATCAAATGAATCACCCATACCTCATCGACGACCCGGTATTCCTGCGCCTTGCCACTACAGCCAAAGAAATGTTCATCACCGGCAATGCCTGGGGAGAGGTTCCTTGGATGAAGAAAGAAGTCGAAGTCGAGGAACGGATGCCGATATGTCCGGAAATGGGAATCACTGAGCCATCATGGGATAACTACGAAAAGATCAAATACTACATCCAACAGGGAGGCAACCTCAAAATCACCTGGGCGGTCAAGAAGATTAAAAAGAACGTCATTGATGCACCTGTGTATGAGCATCGATCCATCTTTCACACCTGGCCTGACCCTAAGAAGAAGAGCATCAGCCAACTCAAATATGTGCTTCTTGATGACATGATGACACTCGACGACATTATGCACTGGGTGAAGGCTTCTCCTGATCAAACCTTCCAGAATATCGATGAACTCAAAAAGCTCAAAGCCTACAAGATAACAGCAAAAGACGGCGAGCGATGGGATGATGAAATGGCGGCGATATTCGGCTCCGAGAGCTTTGCTGATAAAGATGACACGAAGGATCAAAAACAATTCAAGGTAGTGGTGATGAAGGAGCCGCACAAGCTCACCATTGTTGTCAACGACACGGTTACTATCCGCGAGAGCGCTAACCCCTACGGCGACGGCAAACTCGGCATGATTCTCGCTAAAGATATTCCAGTCCCACACGAATTATTCGCATGGGGGGAGCCGGACCCGATCAAACGGATCGAGGATGCCATGAGCGATCAGGTGAATATGCGCAATGACAGCGTCTTCTATGATTTGCTGCGCATGTGGAAACTCAATCCGAACGCGCTCATTGAAGGCGAAGAGTTTATACCGGAACCCGGCACCGTCGTCCAAGTGAAAGACATGGATGCCATACAGCCTATTGAGACAGGACAAACGAAGCAAACTGCATACCGCGAGTATCAGGAGTGGGATCAAATCATTCAGAGCGTATCGGGGGCAACCGACTACGCGACCGGATCATCCGCTCCGGGCATGAACGATACCAAAGGTGGGGTCGAGCTTCTGCAACAGGCGGCAAATGCACGCTTCCAATTCAAGCTACAGTTGTTCGAGAACCTGTGTCTGGAAGCTATGGGAACCATGTACGTGCAACGCAACCTTCGTTTCTTTGATGAGCCGGTGCACGTCAACACAGAACGCGGAAAGATGCTCGTTACCCCTGAAGACATCCTGCTTCTTAAAGGGAACGTGTCGTTTATCGTCGACTCCGGCTCTACGGAAGCGGTGAATACGGCGACCGAAGTGAACAAATGGAAGACAGTGTCAGACCTAGTCTCTGAGAACAAAGCACCGTTCCATAACCTCACGGAAGAGTCGCATGACAAGATCGCCAAGCGGATGCTCTACTCAATGCGCGTGAATGATGCCGATGATCTTATCAAACGGAATAAACCAGTCGTACCAGACAACAGCGGGGCAACAACCGTAGCCGATGTGCTCGGTGGAGATGTGGTCCCGGAAGGAGGGGCAAATGGACAACCCACTGAACCCGTCGCGCCGCCTATACCAGCGGATACTGCGGGGCAACCGACCATCTGAAACACAAATCAATGATACCATCGCCGCGTCGAACGAACTCAGAAACCTTCTGAAGCATCCTGGATGGAAGCGGGTGGATAGGTGGATTGCCAAGCAGGAAGAAGGAGCCAAGCAATACATGCAGGTCGATGCAGAACGATTCAGCGCGTTCACGTTGCTGTCATTCTTCAACTCGTATATCAAATACCTGTTCTTCCTCATGGAGCACCGCGCCTACCGAAAGATTCGCACCTATATCGAGATAACCATTCAGAAAGGAGAGGACTATGCCCGACAGCGCGCAAGAAAACAGTGAATGGATCATCCTGCCGAGTGATAAGTCACCGCAGCAGCTCGCGGACTTTTTGAGAGTGGAAGGTCAGGGGGTCGAGATACCGAAAAACATCTGGGAGCTATTACGGGAGAAGAAGAAGCGGGGACTTTGGAACGGGGAGATCGACACTATTCCAATCAAGGAGTTCAACCTTACCCGAGGAAAGCACTACTTCGTTGTCGAGGATGTCCGGAAGCGATCCGTGAAGTGTATATCCTGTCCGATCGTGCATGGGACGTACCTGGAAGCAAAATATCTTGCCCGGTACACGATCACTGATGGCGTGTTGGCTCTCGATGGAAAGCCCATTAACGAACGGGCTGAAATTACTAGAAATGTTGAAATGTCCTCGCACTAATCCATAGGATGAGGCTGCACCTTAAGAAGCCGTCAGACAACGTGCCTCTGATGGGAGCGTAAGTCTTGTGTTCCTCCTCTCTTGTACGTTGTCTGGGAGGGACACAGGGCTCACGCTCCCATAATCGGGAGCGTTTTTGGTTATTTATCCGGCCCAATATGGACACCCGGAAGAAAGGAACCCTATGAAAGTATCCAAAGACGATGCCCCTTCAACCACCGAAACCGTCAATGAAACGACGGGAAAGTCTGAGGCTGACCCCAAAGATTTTCTGACGGAGGACGAAGGAAACGCATCAGAAACCACCGACGAGTCGAAAGACACGACGGCGGATACCGAAGACGCTTCGGAAGAGGCTTCAGACACCACAGAAGACACGGAAACGAAAACGGAGACCGAAGAGGAATCCGAGGAAACAGAAACCTCTGAAGATACTGAGGACGAATCCACCCCATCAGAAGAAGCACCCAAGTTGTATGCGGGGAAGTATAAATCCCTGGACGACCTGAAGGAAGCGTTCGTTGAACTCGGCGGTGATCCTGCCGAATACAAGGACGAGAAACTGCTCGAAGAGGCATATAAGGTTCGGCAGCGCGAATACACTCGCGTTCACCAGACCAAGGCTGTCGAGGAGGATCAGGATCAACCCCCATCCGAAGAGGACATCATCGAAGATGCGCTCGGAAAGGTTGACTTCAGTAAGGTAAAAAACGCCAAGGATGCCATCCGCGAAGCAACAAGGGTCGCCGTTCAAGTCATGCGACAGACGAACCCAGGCTTAGACGAGAAGAAGCTAACCGAAAACTTAGCCACCCAACTCCAAGAGCGGGATCGTAAGCAGAAAGAAATTTCTGCCCTGGAAACTGATGTCCCCCGGCTACGGACGGACAAAGGCTTCCGGAAACAGTTCGCGTACTACGTCATCGATAAGCAGAAAGAAGGAGCATTCGTGAGCCTGAAATCTGCGATGCGAGACTTCCTCAACGAGTTTTCAACCATCGTTGACGAGGCTGCAAAAGCCAAGACCGCGCAGAAGAATGCAAAAGGGGCGACAACACAGCCCGATGCGCATTCCCAAGGTGCGACAGGGAAGGACGACGATGATCGCGACGAAGTCGATGACATCCTGACGGCACACGAGTCTCGCGCTCGGTTCGGCAGATAAGGTCATTACAAATAAGTTCATTGTCTAAGGAGGCAATATGATTACAGGCGTAAGAGGCACGGGTAATATCACCGCTGCCAAACGGGTAATCGATATCTCTAAAAAGATATCGGTACTTGAGCCGGATTCTGCACCTCTTGTTCAGCTCACTAAAAAGCTGGAGAAGAAAGTTGCAATCAACCCGAAATTTAACTGGCTCGAAGAGGGTTCACTGGATAGGGTGGATGCCGTCAATTATTCGACGGGATACACCTCGGCTGACACCTCGATCGTGGTCGATTCTGGCTCGCTTTTCCGGGCTGGAGATGTTGTGAAAGCGGTTGCAACCGGCGAACAAATGCGGGTTACAGCTGTTTCGACCAACACGCTGACGGTACAGCGCGGCTGGGGTACGACATCGGCAGGAAACCTTGCGGATAACGCAGTGCTCCTGATCATCGGCAGTGCTAATGAGGAAGGTACGACCAAGCGCGCGATGAAAACCGAGCAGGAAGCGGAAAAAACGAACTATACGCAGATTTTCCGCACGCCGTTCGGGGTAACCGATACGAACGCCAATTCTGAAATGTACGGGGGCAAAGACCTCGCGCATATCCGGATGGCGCAGCTTATCGAGCACCAGAAAGACATCGAACGCGCATTCTGGTTTGGTGAACCGAAAGAGGACACCTCAACCGGCACGCATCCGATCCGGGCAACCGGAGGGGTCGATTACTGGATTTCGACCAATGCGAGCGACATGGGCGGCACGATGACGGAGTCCGAGTTCGAGGCATGGCTTCGGACCGGGTTCAGGTACGGGTCCAAGACGAAGTTCGTCTTTGCGTCTCCGATCTGGATTTCCGCCGTTTCGTTCTGGGCACGCGGCAAGCTGCAAATGCTTCCGAAGGATAAAACCTACGGAATCGCAGTTACCCAGTTCATCTCTCCTCACGGGGTTGTGAACCTGGTCAACTGCACGCTGTTCGGTGAAACGACCGCATATGCGGGTGTTGCTTACCTCCTCGATCTCGAAGGGGTCAAGTATCGCCACCTTGCGAACCGGGACACCAAGCTGAAAACCCACATCGAGGCAAACGATGCGGATGGACAGGAAGACGAGTACATCTCTGAAGTGGGTCTCCACTTCGAGCAGGAGAAGAAAAGCTCCTACGGGTACAACGTCACTGACTTCAGCTGACGGTAGGGGTATTGCGCAGCCTGAAGAAATGCGCACACGCCCGGGCGGGAGACCGGACCCGGGCACCAAACAGACAACGTATATTTATTGTTTAGAAAAGGAGGAACCTATGTTGTTTCTTACCAAAAAATACCGCGAGCTTCGTCTCGTGCTTGATCCGAAAACCGCTGTCGCCGTCGATGGCCGGAGAGTTACAAAAGGATTGTATGGATCTACATCCGGAGTCACCGTCGAGTTCCATGATGGACGGTTCGAAACCGAAGATGAGCAGCTCATCGATTCGCTGAAAGAGCATAGGCTCTATGGCGTCGCGTTCTACACGTCAGAGGGTGCCGATGAACCCAATTCTGAGGGATTGCGGGAGGAAAATGAGAAGCGAGAGCTCGCTGAGGAAGCGGGAGCGCAGTGCCCGGAATGCGGAAAGAAATACAAATCCGCAAGCGGTCTCAAGACGCACATGAAGACGCACGAATCCGCAGCGTGAGCGAAAACGATACCTGTTTCACAAAGCAATGGTTCTTCATAACGGGGAACGATCTTGTTTGGAGCAGGTTCCTACACCGATACGAAAGCCGGGCGTTCAATTATCTTGAAGTAGGTTCCTACGAAGGGATGAGCGCCCGTTGGCTAGCTTCACACTTCCCACTGGCTCAAATCACCTGCATAGACACCTTTGCCGGGTCTGATGAGCACGACGAAGCTAACGACCTCGAAGCACGCTTTGATTTCAACCTATGGCTGTATAGGGACAGGCTCACAAAACTCGTCGGTCGTAGCTCTGATATTTTGCCGGCTCTTCCAAAAGACTACTACGACATCATCTATGTTGACGGCGATCACCACGCGCAACAGGTTCTCGAAGACGCTGAGTTGTCATTCCTACTACTTCGTGAAGGTGGGCTGATGATATTCGATGACTATACGTGGCATCCGTCCAGCGCGTACACGGAGCAGGATTGTCCCAAGCTGGGGATTGATACGTTTCTCGAGAGGCATAAAGGGCAATACGGCATGCTGCACAAAGAATATCAGGTGATTATTCGAAAGAAGAGGGGTTAATACCAAGTATTTACTCCGCCATGATTTGAACAGGTGCCTGATCTATTTGATGAGTAACTATACGTCCCATCGTTACACAGGGCTGAAGGACCCGTGATGGGTGCGCTAGAATTGTCTAGGCTGTCTCTTATGGCTTTTGCACCGGTTATCGCTTTATTGGAGATATAGTTAATGTTCTGCTTGCAGTAATTTGCCCAGTAATTCGCAATATCACCTTGCGCATTAAGCACTGCTATTGAGCAGTCATTATCCCCGTCGTTAGGTGTGCACTCTATGTTCAGTTG
>CAYUWG010000067.1:0-10973 GCA_964448285.1 uncultured Chromatiales bacterium | reverse complement strand
GTTAAATACCCTTTGTTTGAATTTTCCTGGATAACAAAAGGGTAGTCCGAGTACTTTTCATATAAGCCTTCGTGATAGTCTAAATCGTCATTTACTCTATCCTCCGCAACCTCACACAACCTTTGATCTCTTATGTAAGCCTGACAGCCACCAGGACGACAATCGTCCGACTGTCGCCATGTTTGTATAAGCGACCAAAGAATCTCTGAGTTGAGTGATTTTGGAGGTTCAGTAGCTTTATGGGTAGTTTTTTCGATAGTCGAATACGCCAATGATGGCCCGAACAAAAATAAAACAAAAATAAGCGCTAAGAGAAGGTATTTTTTCATAGCCTATAGCGAATTATACCACTGTTAGCAACTAGGAGGAAATATATGGCATTACAATCTGTCAGAGGAACATGGGGAATCGGTCCTTGGAAACTTCAAGATTTTGGCGTAACCGAACTGTTCAATACCGCTACAGGAAGGGATACTTCCAATCCGACATGGAATAATCCTGCCGTTTATCAGGCTACTGTAGGCGGATCACAACCAACTGCACAGCAAAAGCAAAGCACCACGATTACCGGTGGTGGACCACAACCCGTTTTAACAAATCCAAAAACGACCACCAATACGTCAAGTCAAACCACAGGTGGTGGCGGTGGCGGGGATTCTAAACTTCAGCAACTTTCCAAAATGGATCGAAACCCAGCGCAAGAGAGTGAATATCAAAGAATGCTGGAAGAATTGAAAAACTCCGGTCCCGATGTCGGCGACCTTGCCCGGCAACAGGGAGAAGCCGCGCGCGCGGCTGCGGAAGCGAAGCGTGTTGCAGCCCGGAATAGGTACGGCGCCCAGGTAAAGATCGCCGAGGATGCCAAGGCCACCGCCAAAGGTGAATATGACTGGATGGTAGAAACCCTCGGATCGAATAAGAAAGACCTGCTCGAACAGGTAGCCACAAATGAGAAAGAAGGTCTTGCCAATTATCAGCAACAGGAAGCAAAGACAAAAGTGCAATACGACGGCGCGAAACAGGAAATCCTTTCGACATACCGCGATCTCGGCAAGCAGCAGGAAAAACTCATGCGCGGTGCTGGGCTTCAGAACAGTTCCCGGATGATGGAAGCGCAGAACAGGCTCAATGCCCTCATGGGGAAAGACCTGTCTCAGGTTACAACGAACGAAGCGGATGCAATTGCCATGATTGGTAATGCGGTCAGCGCACTCAAAAACAAGACGCTCGACACAATTAACTCAATCGAACGGGAGTCAAAGTCGAAACTCGACAAAGCGGCACTCGACTACAACACGCAGGTGAAGGCGATCGATGCCAACCTGTATCTCTCCGCAAATGAGCGCGAGGATGCATACAATGCCGCGGAGGCACAGCTTGCCGATGACAAAGCCAAGATTGCGACATGGGCTGCCGGTGTGAAAGCAAGTGTTGAAACTCAGAAGATGCAACTCAAAGCGCAGCTGGATCAGTTCATTCTGTCCATGACGGATGCGAAAGGTCTCCTCACGCAGGGACTTGGTGAAAAGGCAGCAGCGACAAACAGTTATGTGTCTAGCATTGGGTTTAACACCAAGCTGGATACAGAGACCGGTGCACAGAAAACGACCGGGCTCGGAGCAGGGCGGACTGCTAAACCCGTCGCATATAAGTCGGCAGAGGAAATACAAAATGCTCTGAATCAAGGCCAAATTTCTGTCCTGGAAGCGCAGGAAGCGCTGGCAAGCCTGAACTCAGGCGCCACCGCCGATCCTCTCCTGGCCGCACTCGGAGCAGGTCCGACAGCAAATGCGTCAGCAACTATGCGGCAGAATGATCCGCTTCTGGCTGCTATGTTCTAAGAGTAAATCGAACGGAGACAACGTACCGATTTGCTGTGGCTGATTTCTTGAAAGACATTCTCGGTATCGGACAGAGCGCGGTTGACTTCGTAAGTAGGAAACTGCGCGAGTACAAACAACCCACGACCAAGTTTCTACAGGCCGGTGGTGCTGGCCCTGCCGGTCAAATAGCCACAGAGACTTCTACAGGTTTCAACGCCACCAGAAAATTTACAAAAGACGCATACAGTCTAGGCTCTAATGTTGGAAAAAGTATTACCGCGCTTTTCGATCAACCTCGATTCAACCGGATACAAGACGCTGAACGAGCGCAAATGAATGCAAATCTTGCCCGAGCAAAGCAACTCACCAATGCAGGACAAAAGGAAGCGGCAAAAGCACTACTCCGGAAGAACATCACCACCGGTCAGCGCCTCTCAAACGAATCGCAGCGTCGCATAGACACCTCGACACAAGGAATGAAAGATACGTTAGTAAGCGGTGGTAGAACCATTGAGAGCATTCTCGCGGCTCCTATCGTCAGTACAGGGGCCGGATTGGCAGGAGCGGCCGCCGCCGCCGGTCTTACCGCGGCCGTCCACAAAGCTACCGGTAAAGATGTCCGGGAAGGCTTCGAGACGGGTTTTGCGGAAGGTGCACGGATTCAGGGCATCACCCGATTCACGAATCCTATTATCAGCAAAGCGATCGCCAATGTCGGCGTGAAGTCGTTTTTAGGTGATCAGGTGGTCGGACGTACAATTTCCGGTATCGGAAACGCCATTGAAGATGAGATTATCAGCTTCATCAATGGAGAAAAACGTTCCGGAACGGATCGTGCAGCCTCATTTGCTATCGGTTCAGCCCTATATGGCAACGATAAGATCGTGAGCGCAGTATCCAAAAAGCTCGGAATCGGTCGTGAGCAGGTCAAGAAAGTGGCGAGCGAGATGAGCAAAGCCGTCAAACAAGCCGAAGACACTACGAGGGAATATGTCCGAAAGCCTGTTCGATGGATCGAGAACGCAGACGGATCGCTCACACGCGATATGCGTTATGGAAAACAAACCGAAATGATCGGCGGGAAATATAAGGGGAAGCCCCCGATGGAAGCATTCGGCGCATTCGGTGGCATAGAAACCTACTACGACGAGAATGACAAGACCTGGAAGGTCCGGTATAACCCAGAGAAAGCGGTTGCCGCGATCGCCATTATGGGAGGCGTTCGGGCAATCAAGGGATCAGGAGCTTCCAAGCAGATACTCGATACCATTCGTGAAGCTATCGCGTCGGGTGATGAGGAAGCAGCCAAAGCCCTTCATGCAGATGTAGCCAAAGAGTACAAACTCCCCGATTTTGAAACGATCAAGTCACAAGTGTCCGATGCTCTTGACAAAGAAACGAAGGCAGCCAGCAAGGAAGTGTCGGACAATTTCGGTGAGTACGGAACACTCGTTAATAAGATGAAAAACTTTCTTCGTATATCCGGAGAGAACAAAAGTGATACCGGCGAATTATTCCGTGAGCATATTCCGCGAAAAGTATTCGGCGTTTCCAGCGATGAAGTAGCTGCAGCCCTCGGAAAGACAGAATCCGAGTTCATGGCAGACCTAACCAAAGACCTCGAGATGCTCGGGAATCCGACAGCACGACCACAAGCGATCGCAGGACTGAAAACGAAGATCACCCAGCTCAAGAGTGTTGCCGACAAGCTCGATCCGGCGTTCTATAACGTCGTGAAGGCATGGGATAACAAACTCAAGGTCGTATCAGCAGCACCGACGACCGCGACAATGGCAAAAGCGACTAAACAAGCGCAAATGGCAAAGGCGAAAGAAGCACTCGCATTCGATAAGGAGTGGACGAAGCACGTATTCGAAAGTACGAATGCAACCATCACGCAGAAAAAGAAGCTCGACAATGCGATCAAGACGATCGAGCAGTCCATAAAAGAGAACTCAAGCGATGGCCTACCGCCTCCTACGACCCCCGACATGCCCCTCAATCAGCAACCTGGTCTATGGGATCGCATAAAGAACGTCGCAAAGGTCGTCGTCAAAGAATCCCGCGCAATCCTGAATGACATGGGGACTAATGGAAAAGAAGCGGCCAAGCGGATAGACAATTACTTCAATGATGCCGAACGGATGGCCGGCGGAGCTGTGGCAGATTACAACACGTCAACAAAATCACTCACAACTGAAACGGTCGAGCGATTGAACAAAGCCCTCGATGGGCAGGACGTGAAGCTCAACAAAGCAGAACAAAAGATTCTCGGACAATTACGCGGTCAACTGGATCAATATGCCGGTGAAGCGCAAAAGGCGCGCATGGAGATTCGCAGACCGGACGGAACGAAGGTCGAGTTCCAGCCTCGGGAAAACTATTTGCCCCACATGGTTGATATGGACAAGCTCAAAGCGCAACGGGACGCGGTCATTCAGCACCTTGTCGAATCAAAACAGCTTCCTGACGTGACGACCGCCTCCAATTTCGTCAACGATATTATCAATGGCGGGTCCGTTGGTGACGCATATCACAAATACTTCCCGAATGCCCTTCCAAACCGATATGGGAACCTCGAAATGGCTCGGGTTATAGACTGGCCGAAAGAGGTACTACGGTATGATCGCATGTTGCTTCCGGACTATTTCCAGTCAGCAGCAAACCGGATACAAATGTCATACCAATTCGGTCCGGACAATGAGCTTGTTGATAAACTGCTCACGAATATCGCGCAAGAAGGTGGAGATTCACAGCTTGCCGATAGAATCATCAAAAAGAACCTCGGGATACTCCGAGAGGATCGCGTTCTCTCTCAAGGCGTAGGCGCGATTAAGCAGGTCCAGGCAGCCACAAAACTCGGGCTTGCCCTGATCTCTAATGCAGGACAATCAACAAACACGGCCACGGAGTTCGGTATAATGCCGACACTCAAGAGCATATTCAGCGCATTCAAGCCGGAAAGCCAGGATTTTGCACTTCGAACAGGTGCAACGCTCGATTCGGCAGTCAAAGAGCTTGAGGACGAAGTAATGGGGACCGGCGGACTTTCCAAGATAACCGCGCCAGGATTCGGAGCAGTTGAAAAGTTCAACCGGATCGTCGCGGCCAATACTGGTAAAGAGTTCGTCAACAAACGCTTTCAGGACCTTCTTGCCAATACAAGCGACACAACCGCGATGAAAGACCTCGAGAAAATGGGAATCAACGTCAAAGAGGCACTCGCTCGGGGAGAATTGACCACTGAAGAGCTACTCAAAGCCGGTCAGAAGGCTGTGAACATCACACAATTCAAGACACGGCCCATTGACCTTCCCCCGACATGGTCATCGGCATTCGGAAGGCTCGTCACGCAATTCAAATCATTCTCATATAAGCACGGGCAATTCATCGCCAACGAAGTGCTCAAACCGGCCATACAGGACAAAAACTTCGCTCCGTTGCTTCGCTATACCGTTCTCGGCCTTGTTGTCGGTGAGGGTATTTCAGACCTCAAAGCATTTGTTCGCCGTCGTGAACGACCAACCAACCCAATAGAGCGCGGCATGGACAATCTTGCATCGGTCGGAGGAATGGGTCTTCTTCAGGACGCAATCAACGCGGCAGGACGCGGATCAGAGGCGATGCTCTCATTCATTGCCGGTCCGACTGTTTCGGACATATCTAAAGCAGCCGGAGGCGTCGGTCTTGCCCTACAGGGGAAGCCGAAGACGCTTGCACGATTTATTCTCGGAAACATTCCCGTTGTCGGCCAGCCTATCGCAAACACGCTCATTCCGCCGGTAGGAGCCTACAAGAACCGAACTCCGGACCTCATTCAAGAAGCCATCGGCATGACACCGGAACAATCCGTACAGGACTTCTTGAAGGATAAACAGGCGTATTCCCAAATGGATGAAGCGGACGTGAAAGCGCAACTTGCCACGGTCCGAAAGCAGAAAAAAGATGTGATCAATGCCAAAGGAATGCTCGGATTCGGTATGAGCGATGAAGAGAAGAATGCCAAGCTCGACGAACTGACCCGAGAAGAAAATGCGCTCAAAAACGCTTCAATTTTCAAGGACATCAACCACTTCACGGAAATGCCCGAGGAGAATGGCTATCAGCGAGCGCAGAAGATCGAAGCAAAGTTCAAGATTGCCGACAAGGTTCTCACTGACACAGACCGGCAACCCGACGAACAGCTCTACATTCTCACGAACTTCTTAGGCATGAACGAATATGATGCTGGATACTACCAAGTCGCTCGAGACAAGGAAGATACCAAGGTCGCATTCGTTGTTGACCAACTAGATCAGCTTCCGGAAGATGTTGACACATTTTCCTTCCTCTCTACACTCCGCTACAAAGTCGGAGGTGACATGATTGCATCGGACGGGGTCATTTCGCAGCTCTATGAAGATGGGTATATCTCGAAGGACGAATCCAAAGCACTCAAGAATCTCAAGTACGACGAGAAAACGGGAAAGATCACCCAGGAGCGCGCAGCATCGGGGAGCGGATCGAGCAAACAGAAGACACTCGCGAAGAATGCCCTCGGCGACCTCTCAAGTGGCTACGGAAAGCTCGCAAACGTATTCGGGGATATAACCCCTCCGAAACTCTCATCGTCGGCACCGGCAAAGTCGTCAGCCTCAAAACCACTCCCGATTGACAAGCTATTTACTAGAAATATTGAAAAGGAAGCGCAGCTTTCATATACCGTACCTAAGGCCAAACCACTGCCGATCGAGAAACTCTTTGGAAGTCCGAGACCGCTGAATATCTCAAAAGCGAAGGCAGAGGTGCAGGCACTTGCGAAAGCGAGCCAGGGCGCAGGCCGCGGGACACCAAAAAAACTCTCTCGAAGTTTTTATCGAGCATCATAAGGAGGAAGTATGGACAATATGGAAATGCACGATCTTGCCGAGCCAATGAATGAAATGATGGCGGTTGAAGTGCCATCAAAAAAGAAAAAGAAGCGCGAACCCTACTACCCGAGTACGTCATTTGACGTCAAGCAAATGCCCGAACTTAAAGGCTTGGAAATCGGTGATAAGGTCATGCTTCATATTGAGGCTGAAGTCTGTGGTATTGACGCCTATGAAAAACGCCACACAGTGCGCATGAAGATGAAAATGGGCGTTGCCGAACCAATGAAGGCCGGGAGTCCCAAAGCAGAGAAATCACAGAAAGTCAAAAAACTATTCGAAGCGGCACCAAAGCAGGAAGACTCGCCTGATGAAGACGAGGACTACTGACAATAGAAAGGACAACGTATGGATATGCTCTATATCGGTATTCCGTGCATGGATACCATCAAAACCGAGACGGTCATGTCTCTTTTTTCCACGCAGCACTCGATTGATGTACCCACGAAATTACACATTCAGAAGGGATGCTACGTCCATGATGCACGAAACAAGATCGTTGACGCGGCAATCGCCTCGGGTGCGAGCCACCTGCTTTTTGTTGATAGCGACGTACAGTTCGACTCCACGGCTATTCCGAAGCTCCTGAAGCACGATAAAGACATCGTTGGAGGTCTCTACTACCGCCGGCAACCTCCGCACTATCCAACGATCAATCAGGTCGAGGGAGAAAAACTGATCGTGCCCGGATCATTCCCCAAGGATAAGTTGTTTGAGGTATTCGCGATCGCGACTGGCTTCATGCTCATCAAGATTTCCGCGATCAAGAAGATCGAACCACCCTGGTTTTACTACGGTAATTTTCATGGAAAAGCAATGGGTGAGGATGTTTATTTTTGTTGGAAAGCACAGAAGAAAGGCATCAAAGTCTGGTGCGATCCGACAATCCATATAGGACATGTCGGGGAGTATGTGTTCGATGGGAAGGATTACGATGCATACCAAGACGTGCATCAAAAAAAAGACCATGAGGATGTACGTGATGGGGCAATGAATTAGCCCTCTAGATTTCGTTGACTTCTCGCTTCCTGAATAGCCACAATACGGGCACAGACAACGTCCACTGCACACTATGGCTATAACCTTGCAGACCGGACTGTCTGATCTCTCACGCGAACTCAATGAAACCAACGTCAGCCAAGCTCCCGCACGGATCGGGCACTACGGAGATGCTGTTACTGACTTCTGTAAAGAAAGAAAGTGGCCTTTCCTCATCAAAAAGAATGAAACTCTTGTCGTTGTGGCAGACACCCGGGCATACACGATTCCCTCAGCTGTAACGGCAGATTGGCGCACTCCGGGGGCGATTAAAGCCATTCATATAGGCACGGGAGAGTTCTTGCCGATTGATTGGGAAGATCGAAACGACTCTCGATATACCGGAAAAAAGTTTTTCTACATCGATCCCGAAGAGACAACGATTACATTCACATGCGATCTGGGCACTGCTGGCCAGACGATAACCATTCACTACTACCATATTCCTGCGCGCACCTCTGATCTTTCAAGCGGCTCGTACCCATTGCCGGATCGGTATCGGAAGGAAGTCGCGGTTCTTGCCGCGGCCTACGTGCAGTATTCCCGCTACTTGGATTCCCAGGGCAACTTAAAAATGAACCTCTACAACCGAATGATGGGGAAGGCGGTATTTCAGCAATCGGAGACGCACCGGAACAAACCTCGAAAGCTTCAGCACTTCTTGCAGTTTCGCGGTTTTCGCCGGACGTATCCGCGATAACCTATGTATGAAGAACCTGTAATGAGGGGCGGTGGCTCACTCCCTGAGCGGGGGTGGATTTTTAATGGTTTCAACCTCGGTAACAATACCTTCTCGCTGGCAACCGAACTCAAAGGAAACGAGCTCGCTCAGATGACGAATGTCGAGCTGTATGGAAAACGCTCTATCCGGCCGCGGCGTGGCGGTGAGAGGCTTGGGAATGCTGTAGGGGCATCGGGCAGGATTGATGGGCTTTACCAGTTCAAGGAGGGAGCCACGAATGAAGTACTGGCGCTCAATGCCGGAACGCTCAAAAAATATAACTCCGCAACCGGCGGATGGGACACGATTTCAGGAAGTACGTTCACTGCGAACCTCCGCACAAGGGCTGTCAAGATGCGTGGCGGTCTCTATTTCGGAAATGGGACAGATAACTTCACGAAATACGCAGGCTCTTCGCTTGTCCAATATTCGGCGGTTGCAGCTCCTACCGGATTGGCAGTATCCCCACAAGGAACAACCGGTACCTCAAAATACTCCTATGAAGTAACAACGGTTACGGACAAGGGAGAATCGTTGCCTAATACTGCCATTGAGATCACGAATGGGAATGCGACGCTGGACGCAACGAATTTCAATCGCGCTACGTTCGATAGACGCACCGATTCGCAAGTCGTGGGATACAACGTATATGGTCGCACGACAACTGGCCTTGGGAGGACACTTCTTCGGTACATTCCGCAACCTGCTTCTGGGGCTACCGTTACCTACGACGATAAAGGCACGGATAGTCCTCAGGTATGGCTTCCGCCTGATGGAGACTCGACGGACGGACCAATCCTCACTATGTGGGAGCAGCTGCGCGGGTCGCTTGTCGGTGCCGGTGATCCAACTCAACCACATCGCGGGTTTTACTCCGGAACTGGAGACAAATATGAGTCATTCAGCCCATCTCACAATGGCGGGTGGTTTGACGTTCGACCAGGGGACAATGACAGTGGAATCAATGGCCTTGCCCCATTCGAATCAAAGGTCATTATCGCGAAAGAAAACTCGATCCATCAATTCTATTTCAGCCCGACGACCGGCGACGCGATCATTCAGGAACTCATTACCTATACAGGGTGTGGTGCTCCTGGCTCTATGGTGATCATGGAAAACGATATTGCTTTCATTGATTCAGAGCGACGCCTCCGGATCATGGGGTATGAGCCGAACTTTACCGCGCAAATTCGTACCACGTCACTCACGGAAGGGCGCGTACAAAGCCTCTATGACGAAATTGACCCGAATTATCTGATGAACAGCGAAGCCGTGTACTACAACGGTCGCTATATTCTCGCCGCGACTTCGATGGGTTCCACTGTCAACGATATGGTGCTCATTTATGACCGGAAGTACCTTGCATTCCTTGGGAAGTGGACTGGCGCGGACTGTCATGTCCGGTGTTGGTGTGTATATGACGGCATTGATAAAAAGAAACGGCTATTTGCCGGATCGAGCGACAGCGCATACGTGTACGAGTTTAATGTTGAGGGTAAGCTCGCAAATCACGATAACACCGCGGTCGAGTCTATCATCCGGACGCGGAATGAAGATATGGAGAACTCCGGACAGCAAAAAATATGGAAATGGGTCGACCTGCGGCTTTTCCGCGTTCAGGGAAATGTGAAACTCAAAGTGCTCATGAATGGATCAACGACCATAGTCGAACGCGCCTTTTCAACCGGTACATCATCGGGGTGGGGTATCAAACGGTGGGGTGTTGTCCGATGGGGTGTGTCCACAGGTATCGCCGCTTCAGCTTCAGACCTTGACAAGACATACCGACGCGAACTCTATGAGCCAGGAAACTCTATTCAATTTGAGTTATCGAAAAACGACTCAACAACCGATTTCATTCTTGTGCTCATACGAGGACAGGCGCTCATGTTGCCGCTGGAAGTCTTTGACAACGCCAACATGATATAGCCATGAAAGGAGAATGCAAGAAGAGAATGCCGCTTGCAGGAGCAAAGAGATTCGGGCATCGAAGTCATACGAGATCGCCACGGCTTGTCCGGCGACTCGATAAAACAGGCTACTTTGATCGAATACTGGCAAAAGAACGTCTAAATTTCCTTGCCAAATAAGAATTAGTGTCCTATCGTAAAAATCGCCTAGACAACGTACATCTAGGCACATGGATACAAGAATCGTCAAAGGAAAAAACAATGAGTCAGGAACATTTACTCAGACTCTCTCAACCTCAGAAGTAGGCACAGCTCACGTGTCGCCGGTTCCCCGGGAGGCTCCCGGTGTCATTTTTGCGAAGCTCGGTCAGTCGGAAGAGGAAGCTATATTCTACAAGACAAAAGACGACGGAGCAGGGACCATAAGCGGCCTTACGCGCGATTATACCAATCTGAACGGTGGAAACGGTCGTGAGCATGTCGCAACCTCTCCCTGGGAGACGGCTCAGGCAATCGAATATGTGAACAACCTTGTCGATGCAGCGCAGCAAGGGTATCACCAGGAAATGAA
>CAYUWG010000066.1:0-20911 GCA_964448285.1 uncultured Chromatiales bacterium | reverse complement strand
GTCCGTAGCGCCGGGAAACGTCCTCGCGGATCTCATCGACTCGCAGCATATAGAGACCGTGCGGCTGCATTACGTTTTTCGTCAGGAAGAGACGAGCAGTATCATTTCGAACGCGCATCGCGTCAACGAAGGCTTCATGCCGGTGTTCGGTCGGGAGACGTTTTTCATCGAAGAAGAAACGACGGGGAACGTCGCCGAGATCATCCGGGATCTCGTCGAACGAAGGCTGCCGAAGCAATACGGTTCCGATCCATTGCGGGATATTCAAGTGTTGACGCCGATGCATAAAACCGCAGTCGGTACGAGAAATCTCAACGGACTCTTGCAACATGCACTCAATCCATATGGACGGATCATCTATCAGTCCGGCGAACGAACGTTTCGTATCGGCGACAAAGTGATGCAGACGAAGAATGATTACGAGCGAGACATCTATAACGGCGATATCGGTGTGATTCAATCATTCGACGAAGACGAAAGCGAGACGCTGATCGACTTTGACGGCAGAGGCGCGGTGTACGACGCCGATGCGATGGAGCACGTTACCCTCGCGTATGCCATGACCATCCACAAGAGTCAGGGGAGCGAGTATGATATCGTCGTACTTCCGATGACGATGGAACACAGGATTATGCTGCAGAGGAGGCTGCTCTATACGGCAATGACGCGTGCGAAGCACGTCCTCGTTTTTATCGGGCAAAAGAAAGCGCTGGAGCTTGCAGTGTACAATGCACATGTGCGCCCTCGATACTCTTCATTATGCGAGCGGCTGATCGAGCGTTTGAGATAGGTTTGTGACGACATGTTGCGCCGGCAACTCGTCTGGTATGGCTTCCCAGTTCGGAACAGTCACGTCAAATCGGTTTTTGTTTTTTCGAACTTTTGATACATTACAAATGGTCGATTGCGTTTGAGTGATCAAGAACATGATAATATTGCAGGAGCATCATTTTGTACTTCATACCTAAGGAACCGATAGTCGGAAGAAAAAGAAGGATCAGCTTGGAAAAACTGAACCTGACGAATCCGCAAAGACTTTCAGTTGCACAACTCCTCACTTCCCAAAAGAACAAATACAAGAAGCTCCTTCACGAAACCCATGAGCGTCTGCACACGATTGCCGATCTGACGACAAGCCTTGAAGTCTGGTACAACGTCAGCGGTCATTACGAGCATATCAGCCCTTCGTGCGAGAAGATTACCGGGTATAAGCGTGAGGATTTTCTTCATCGTGCCATTACACTTGAGCGATTGATCCATCCGGATTCATTGGAACAGTTTCTCAGCGATCGCAAAAAGTCGATGGCTGCGGAACCGGGTGACGAGCATGAGTACAAGTTTATCCGGAAAGACGGCGAAGTCCGGTGGGCACTGGCATCGTGGACGCCGATATTTACACGCAAGGGAAAGCATATCGGCATCCGCGTAAGCATCATGGATATTTCCCTGCAAAAGAAATACGAGATCGAAGCACGTAACTACCGGAAGCTCAGCATACGCCTTGCAGAGTGCTCGGAAAATACAGCCGTCATTACGCTCGATGGTGAAGGGCACATCGATTCCTGGGACAAGAATGCCGAGAAGCTCACGGGTCACAAAGCGAAGGAAATGATCGGGAAACTGTTCCTCGACATTCACCAACATTCGAAACAAGCGAGTAAGAATCTTATCGAGTTGCCGGAGAACGATTTCAACAGTTGTTACAACGATACCATCAAGACCCGCTCAGGGAAAACGCTGGAAGCCCGAATCATGGTCACAGGCATTCCCGAACTCGATGGCACCGTAAAGGAAATCCTCTGTTTCCTTACTCCTCTGAAAGCATAACACGATTACCGTTTCCCGGAACGTCATTTCCGTCGCACGACTGCGAAGAAGATGATTAGCAGAAAGCGCATGCGGCACAACGGATCGCCCCAACGACGGACAACGAGCACAGTCGAATATCGCAAGACACGTCTTCCTTCCGGAGTTCGCGTCGTCACGGAATTTGTCCCTTACATGCGTTCGCTGGCGATCGGCTTTTGGATCGATACGGGGAGCCGTGACGAACCGGCATCGTTGAGCGGCATCTCTCATTTCATCGAGCACATGGTTTTCAAAGGGACGCTGCGGAGAAAAACGCATCACATCGCGCAGTACCTGGAATCAGTCGGCGGGTATGTGAATGCGTTTACAACGAAGGACTGCACCTGCTATTACGCTCGCGTCCTTTCGCAGCACGTCAAACGCGCCGTCGATCTTCTTTCCGATATCGTCCTTCATCCGCAGTTTCCGGCACGGGAAATTGAAAAGGAGAAGCAGGTCATTCGGGAGGAGATGAGAAGCATCGAGGAAGATCCCGAGGATTGTATCAACGACTATTTTGAACATGCCGTGTTCGGGAAGCACTCATTAGGGCGAACGATTATCGGTACGGAGCACACGGTCGAATCCCTCACGCGCGAAGCGTTGCTCGATTACATCGCTCGTCAATACACGGCATCGAACCTGGTCATTGCCGCCGCTGGGGACGTATCACACGACTTGCTTGTGGAGCTGTGTGAAAAGGCCTTGAGTGAACTTCCTGAAGGGAAACGACAGAAACGACTTCGCCCGAAGGAGCGCGGACCAGTATCGGAGACGTTCTACAAGCCGGTTCAACAATCCCATCACATCGCCGGTCGCATCGTACCGGGATTAGATAGCGAGGATCACTATGCACTGTCGTTGCTCAATACGATTCTCGGTGAGGGCATGAGTTCGAGACTCTTTCAACGTATCCGTGAGCGATACGGGTACGCCTATTCGATTTACTCATACTTGAATCTCTATGAAGACGCAGGGACATTCGGTGTTTACGCCGCCTCTGAAACACGCACGATGCAACGCTGTCTTCGACACATCGAGGAAGAATTGGAAGAACTTGCCTCAACGCCCGTCTCAAAGCGCGAACTCAACCGGGCTCGTGAGCAAGTGATCGGCGGTTTCCTTCTCGGGCTTGAAAGTATGAGCTCACGCATGACGCGAATAGGAAAAGATGAATTGATCTTCGGGCGTCCCATCTCGATCGATGAGGAAATCGAACGCTTCGAAGGGGTCACTGTCGAGGAGTGTCATGCACTGGCCTCATCGCTGTTCGACCATCGCCAGTGGACGGCTGTTACGATTGCGTCAGACAGGGCTTGAGCGCCCCAATCCTTCCTTGGTTATTGCTCTCATGCTGGTTACATTTAACCGTTTTCCCGTGGGGAAAAACGAATTCTGATACCCACGATTATTCTCAGCGGCTTTCCTGAACTTCACAACGTCACAAGAACAGATTCCAGTAAGAATGGCACCAGGGTCGAGCGATGTTTTGGCGCTTTCGCACCGCGCGATCATGATGCCTGCATCCCCGATTCGCAAGCTGGTTCCGTTGGGCGAAGCTGCGAAGAATCGCGGTATCCAAGTGTATCATCTCAACATCGGCCAGCCGGATATCGAAACCCCGCCCGAGTTTTTTCAGGCCGTACAGTCGTACAAGGAGAAGGTGATCGCGTATCAGAATTCACAGGGCATTCGGCTTTTCATCGACAGCTTAGTGGGATACTATCATTCGCTCGGAATAAACATCGGACCGCAGAACGTTCTCGTTACGACCGGCGGCTCGGAGGCCATCACTTTCGCTATGATGGCGGTCGCAAGTCCGGGAGACGAGATCATCGTGTTCGAACCTTTCTACACGAACTACAATGGTTTTGCAATCATGGCCGGCGTCACGCTCGTTCCAATAGAGACGCATGCGGAGGACGGCTTTCACTTACCGTCGATGGAAACGATAGAGCGGTACATCACGCCGAGAACGAAAGCGATTCTGTTCTGCAATCCGAACAACCCGACCGGAACAGTGCTTCAGCTCGAAGAACTTGAGATGCTTCGAACCTTGGCGCTTCGTCATTCACTCTTTCTCCTTTCTGACGAGGTGTACCGGGAGTTCGTCTATGAAGGGGAAACAGCCAGTGTACTCCATCTCGACGGATTGGAGGAACACGCGATCCTGCTCGATAGCCTTTCGAAGCGTTACAGCTTGTGTGGCGGGCGTATGGGGTGCATCGTGAGCCGCAATCGACGACTGATGGATGCGTTCCTTCGATTCGGACAAGCGCGCTTATGCAGCGCAACCCTCGAACAGATCGGCTCTGCAGCGCTTGTGGAACAGGGATCGAAATACTTCGATGCCATGCGCGATGAATACCACCGGCGGAGAGACGCGATCTTCGAGGAGTTGATGGCCATTCCCGGCGTCGTGTGTCGAAAGCCCAGCGGTGCGTTCTACATCATGGTGAAATTTCCCGTCGATGACACGGACGCTTTCGCGGCATGGATGCTCACGGATTTTCATGAAGATCATCAAACGACGATGATCGCTCCCGGGTCGGGCTTTTATGCGACACCCGGGAAAGGTCACGATGAAGCACGGCTCGCCTACGTTCTTAATGAAACGGATTGCAGGAATGCCGTGCGTTTGCTTGCTCGAGGAATCGAGCGCTATAACAACGGAAAGTCAGTAGGAAGAACTCACGTATGATTACGGTCACGATTGACGGAAAAGTAATTCAAACCGAACCGAGCAAAACGATCATCGAAGCGGCGTTCGAGCATGGGATTCATGTTCCGCACTTCTGCTGGCATCCGGACCTTACGATTTCGGGAAACTGCCGTATGTGCCTTGTCGAAGTCGAGAAACTGCCGAAGCAGGTTATTGCCTGTTCAACTCTGTGCATGGACGGTATGGTTGTCCACGTCAATTCGGAGAAAGCGATTCAAGCTCGCGATGCTGTAACGGAATTCATTCTCATCAACCATCCGCTCGATTGTCCCATCTGCGATGAAGCGGGGGAATGCAAGCTGCAGGAATACGCGTACTATTACGGTCACGGACACAGCCGCTTCGACGAAGAGAAGGCGCACAAGCGGAAACGAGTCGAACTCGGTCCTCACGTGATGTTCGATGCAGAGCGTTGCATCTCGTGCTCGCGGTGCATCCGATTCTGCGAAGAGAAAGTGGGCGAGCCGCAGTTGACGTTCGTCCATCGCGGTGACCGCGTCACCATCGAAACGTACCCGGGCAAGAAGCTGGACAATCGCTATTCGATGAACGTCATCGATCTCTGCCCGGTCGGTGCTTTGACGAGCAAGGAATTCCGTTTTCGCTCACGCGCATGGGACATGTCATCGACGCCGGGAATCTGCACCGGCTGTGCCCGCGGCTGCAATGTGAATGTATGGGTTCGGCAAAATGAGATTCTTCGCTATACGGCAAGAGAGAATCAGGAAGTCAACGATTTTTGGATCTGCGACAGCGGCCGGTTGGAAAGCTGGAAATACGTTCACGCTGAAACGCGCATCTCCGGGCCGATGCTGAAACGGTCCGGATCCCTCGTTTCGGTTTCGTGGGAAGAAGCGATCGCGAGTGCAGCATCGGAATTGAAAGGATTCAAAGCGGATGAAGTCGCCGTCATCGGTTCGCCATTCGACTTGTGTGAGGACCTCTTCGCTGCGTCTCGTTTTGCGCGTGGAGTTTTACAGACCTCATGGATCGATACGAATGCCTATGTCGTTCCGGGCGATAAGGACGACTTCCTCATCTGCGAAGACAAGACGCCGAACAGCGCAGGGGCGCGCCTCCTTGGGATGGTGAGCGAGAAACGATCGAAACCACTCGAAGACATAGCACGAGCGATACGTGATGGAAGAATCAAAGCTCTGATTGCATGTGACAGCCGCCTCAGCGAGGACGCGGAGTTTCTCGATGCTGCGAATGAACTCTCGCTGCTCGTTGTGATTGCCGTGAACGTCTCTCCACTAACCGAGATGGCTGATGTCCTTCTCGCCGCATCATCCACGGCGGAAAAAACCGGAACGCTGATCAACATCGATGGACAGATACAGATAACGAAAGCATCCATCACGACTGCTGAAAACGAGCGCTGGATCGGCGCTTTCTCGATGAGCAGACTGGATACATTCGCGAGCGAGTTCGATCGATGGGGCAAGATGCCTCGAAGAGATTGTCGTTCGACGTGGTCCATCTTTACGCAGCTTGCATCGGCGATGGGTTCATCCTGGAATTACAAACATCCTGAGGATGTATTCGAGGACATGGTTGCAGCCGTGCCTGAACTGACCTCTCGGTCCTACGAATCACTGGGGCGATGGGGCGCACGATTGAACGGCAGTCAGCCGCAACACAAACTTCCATACGTCTATAGCGACGTGCACAACTGAGTTTTCGACAATGGATTTCATTGATATTCTCATTTATTTCATCAAGATCGTCGTCCTTCTCAATATCCTGTTAGTGACGGTATCGGAACTGGTTTACACGGAACGAAAGATCAGTGCGTGGATACAGAATCGCGTCGGTCCGAATCGCGTCGGTTGGCGCGGCATCCTTCAACCGTATGCCGACGTGATCAAATTGCTTTTGAAGGAAGACATCGTTCCCACCGCCGCGAACAGGTTCATTCACACGCTCGCACCGATCATATCAGTCACTGTGGCCTTCAGTACGCTTGCGATCGTTCCGATTGCCGGCTCGCCGATCTATCTCTTCGGAAGGGAAGTCCCGATGCACATCGCGGACGTCAACATCGGTATTCTCTATGTCCTCGCTCTCACTTCCCTCGGTGTTTATGGATTGACCTTGAGCGGCTGGGCTTCGAACAACAAGTATTCTCTGTTAGGCGGCATTCGTTCATCTGCGCAGATGATTTCTTATGAGCTATCGATGGGACTGAGCCTTATCGGTGTCATCATGATTGCCGGCTCATTACAGTTGACGGAAATCGTGAATATGCAGGAAGGGTGGAAGTGGAACATCATCCTTCAACCTGTCGGCTTCATCACGTTTCTCGTCGCTGCTTTTGCGGAAACGAATCGTGCCCCATTCGACCTTCCTGAAGCGGAACCCGAATTGGTCGGTGGATATCATACCGAATACAGCAGCTTCAAATTCGCGCTCTTCTTCCTCGCCGAGTACGCGAATATGATCACGGCAAGCGCAGTGATCGTGACGCTGTACTTAGGTGGCTGGCAGGTTCCTTACCTCGAAACGCTCGGACTGCCGTCCGGACTGGAGGTAACGATTCAGGTGTTTGCATTCGTGTTGAAAGTCGCGGCGATGCTGGCATTCTACCAATGGGTGCGCTGGAGTATTCCGCGTTTCCGCTATGACCAGCTCATGAATCTCGGTTGGAAAGTCATGCTTCCGATCGCACTCGCGAATGTCGTCGTCACGGGTATCGTAATGCTCTTGATAAACTAAGAATGCTCGAAAGGATTTTTTCCGATGCTGTCTTCAACAGATAATCCAGCGAAATACAAACTCTCTTTTTGGGAGAAGATCTATATCCCGGAAATCCTTAAAGGGATGAAGTTGACGCTCCAACAAGTGTTTCGTGAGAAGGATACACGGCAATATCCTGAAGAACGCTGGACGCCGCCGCCGTCTTTTCGCGGTGCGCCAGTTTTGGTGTTGGAGAAAGACGGAGTCGAACGATGTGTTGCGTGCGGGTTGTGTTCACGCGTGTGTCCCGCGCTTGCGATCGAGGTTCAGGCCGGAGAGACGGAGCAGGAAAAAGAACGATATCCCGCGCTGTTCGAGATCAACATGCTGCGATGCATCTTTTGCGGCTTCTGCGAAGAGGTCTGTCCGGAAGAAGCGATCGTGATGAGCGATAAATATGAACTTGTCTTTACGGAATACTCCGACGCGATTTTCGGGAAAGAGAAACTCCTCACCCCCGTAGAACAACTTCGCCCTCGGCTTGAATACCTGCGGTCACATCGCTGAGCGTAAGAATGCCATGACATCAGGTGCGATTCGCATCCTGGTATTTCTCGCAGTGCTCTTCGTTCTGCCGGGATGTTTGACGCGGATAGTAAGAATCCATGCACCTTCCGACGTGATGCTCGAAGATGAGTTCGTCATTGCAATCGATGGCATCGTCTCAGGCCATGGCGGCGGGGCGGTCGGTGTTGCGCTCGAATTGCCGGAGTCGTTCGAGTTTCTCAAGGCAAGCTATGTTTGCTTCACAGCACAGAGACCGCTGCGTCGGTTTCAAAGGGTCGAAGGGCAATACAAATCCCGCGAAGGACATTACGTTATCGTCCTTGGAGATTCAATCATCTCGACGCGGACGAACGTCGATACCGTGCGGGTGTTCGTTCATTTGAAAGCAACGGAGGTCGGTCTCTTTGGCTTTTCTGCAGCGACGGGAGCCTTATCGACGCGAGAATCAGGAGGTGCTCTGTGGCTTCTTCAAGATCCTCCGGAACTGAGCGACTTCACCATGCTCATCGACCCTGCGTACAGGACAACCATCGCTGTTACCGAGCAGGAACGCAACGGGACAACTGCACTCGCACTGGGAGGACGCAGGGAATACCTTGCTCTTCCCGACACCGGATTATTTCGCTTCACGATGGAAGAAGACTTCACGTTTGAAACGTGGTTCCTGACAACCTCGCGCAACGGTGTTCTCATAAGCACGCGAGCAAACGATTTCGCTACGGCACACCCATTCGAACTTCGCATCGATGAGTATGGTACGCCGGCGCTGACCTTCAGTGATGGAAGAACGGTATCTTCAACACGAAACCGGATTCATAGTGCCGACGGACGATGGCATCACGTTGCGGTCGTTTATCGTTACGTTGATCGGACTTTCTCACTTTTTCTCAACGGAAATCTCATCGATACACTTTCGATCGACGAACCACGGAATATCCGATCGAGCAATTCTGCCGTGATCGGCGGACGCCCGACCAGATCGAAGTTTCTGGATGTGATGCTTGAAGAGACCCGCTTTTGGTCTTCGGCGCGTTCGCCGGAAGAAGTGGCGCACTATCGCGCCATCGCATTGTCCGGATACGAGCAGAACCTTTACGCCCTCTTTACCTACGATGAGGGAAATGACGGTTTGATTCAAAGCATAGGCTCTGTTGAAGGGATTAATGCAACCGCCTACAACAAACCACGGCTCGTTCCTTCAACCGCCCCACTGAAGGTTGAACTTCTTTCGTTTACTGTATCACAGCAGAATAGTGAGGTTGTGCTTTCGTGGGAGTCGTTTGATGATTCACAGGTGAAAGCCTACGTGATAGAAAAGCGAACGGTCGCGGGGAAATACAGCGCTCTTTCAACTGTGGAGCCACATCCCGACAACGGAAACCATCAAGTGTACCGGTTCACCGATCATTGGTCGGAGCGTCTGATTACGTATTACCGTTTGAGAAAAATCAATCGCGACGGAAGTGTCCTCCTTTCGGATGAGGTGCCGGTTGGAATGGAAGTGATCTTGAATTTCACGCTTGGCGTAAACGACCCAAATCCATTCCAGTCTGAAACGACAATCCCTTATTCTTTGAGCGAAACGACGCATGTGACACTCAAGGTTTACGACCTGATGGGGCGTGAGGTCGCCGAGCTTGTTTCCGAGAAACAGGCTACAGGAAACTACCAGGCACGATTCAACGGAGAGGGTATGCCTCCCGGGATGTACTTTTACAAGATGAGAACAAGCACCGGCGCCCTCACCAAGCGGATGTACCTTTCGCGGTAGATTTTATGAGACTAACCGAAAACGAATCGCATAATAGCTTGACATTCTATACCTGCTTCCTTAACTTGCGCCGAGTTCTTTAGAAGGAACTTGTCTCAGTTTCAAAATCAATTGACCCATTTGTTTCGAAATCACATGAACCCTTTTGGCGTTAGCCCAAAGCGAACGACCGAACCGTTTCATTTTCATTCCTGTGAGCAAGCGAACTATCAATCAACATTATCCCCAACTTGGAGGTCCTATATGAGGAAGTTGACTCTTCTTTTTGCTTTCTTGTTTGCCGGGGTTCTTGGTATCACGACGGTATCAGCCCAGCCCTTGCACAAGTTTAGCAGTAAACCGCACGCACCCATTGCAAGCTCGTTGACTACGATCGATCAGATCTATGTCCCGACGAATGTCCCAATGACAAACGTCCGCATTGGTGTGAACATTAAATCCGTGTACTACTCAACGCTCAGGATCGTGCTTAATGCACCATCCGGAGAGCAGATAATTCTGATGCAGGATCAGGCATTCGGTATTAGCTGGTACGGTTCATTAGGGCACGATCAGTCCTACGCGCTATTCCAAGACGGCGGTAATACAAATCTTGCCCCCCCGAGCCGTCAACCAAATGATCGACCGATCGCCCCCTTTAATGCGCTTTCATCATTGAACAACAAGAATTCGATGGGTTGGTGGACGTTAGTGGTAACGTCACCTCGCAGCGGCGCGTTTAACCCTTATCAAGAGGGTTTCTTAGAAGGATGGACAATCATGTTCAACTCCGTCACGGTAGAGCCTGAAGTTTCGATCTGGAGTGAAATCCGCTCCGGCTCATCTCTGATGGGATACATCAATGGTCGTCCACAAGTCATCCCCAACGAGCAGGGTGGTTTAGCTCTTTGTTCAGGCAATCCTAATACCGATCCTGCCGTTGTACCAGGTCGCAATGGAGATGCATTTCCGTTCATCGTCAGTGTTCCGACTTATCCCGGTTTGCTTGTAGGCGCCCCGGTTCCTGGATTTACTTCCCCGGGTCGTTTCAAGGTGACATTGAATGTCGCAACGAATCAACCCCCACCGAACCAACAGCCGACCACCGCATTCAACGATGATATCGCAGTGTACTTCGGAAAAGCTCCAAGCTATACTCCGCCCCTCACGCCTCCTGCTTCACCGCTGTCTCCAGCGCCGCGTCCTTGGCCGACTGGCTCCGGGAATACAACGAACGCCCTTCTTCCAACAAGTCCAAGCGGAATATTCGGAGGGGTTCGGTTGGTTGCTTGTGGCGGCGCGAATGGGTGGCCCGCCACGGTTGCGTTCGATGCTGGCGGATTTCTTGACCTCACATTCGACGATCTGGCCATTGAAACAATCAACAACGCTCAGCTTTGCGGCGCCGGTTCAGGCCTCTGCGATGCGTATCGCCCGCAACAGCCGCTTAGCAACCTAAACGGTGTTGCCCTCGACGGACTGTATTACGTCACAGTCCATGATGCTTTCGGAGAGAGTGCAGGACAAGTCCCCGGATACGGGCAAATTCGAGTGCTCAGCATTCGAGTAGATTATTTGGCTGGCGGCGGTCAGGTCGCAAACCCGCTTCTGCATCAAGGCATTGCCGGACCACTCTACGGTGTCCCGCTACCGGGTGCAGCCACAGGCGGAGTCTTCGGATATCTTCCTGCAGTGATCAGCGGATTACCGCCGCATTCAATTCATGCAAAGGACCAAGACCCGATTCTCGTGATGTGGGGAACACAGAAGGTCTTCCCACGCACTGCAGTCGGATACGAACGCATTCAGTTCGTCACACCGGGAAATACCATTCCATCAAGTGGAACAGGATACCACGGACCGTATGCATATCCCGGCACACTTGATGCAAATCCAACCGTTGCAGGCGTTCTCGTCAATGCAGATCTTCGCGCAGTGCCGACAGGAGATTATCGGATAAAGCTTAACCTGATGCAGCAGCGCTATGATAATGACAACTCCGATAATGAGTTCTGGTCCTATCCCTTTAAAGTGTCCCAGACCACGCAAGCATATTACGGCAACCAAAACGTGTACTGGACAAATTATCAGAACGGCGCAGCAGGCGGATTCTATGCTACATATCCAATGCAGCTTTATACTCAGGCTGGTGGCGGTATAGGTGTCGCCTTCTCTGTCTTCAAGAATCCTACTACTAAAGTAACCAGCATCGATTACAAACACGATGTCGGTTACATCACGAATCTGCTCTGGCGTACAACGTTTAGAATTTCAATCTGGCGCTGTGCCAATGGTTTTGTCGGTGCACCAACTGGAGCGCGTGTTGCGATGTCTCCGACTGTTCCAGCGAACGAATACTTCCCTGGTAATTGGAGAACCTACCCTCTTTATGCGTGCGACGCACAGGGGAACATCACATCGAATGCGAGTGTGGATTTAGCTCCTGGTACCTATGTGGTTATGCTTGATAACATGTCCACATCGCTTAACGCAACGATGTATCCATATACCTATGGAGCAATGCCACACATCAACGATCGCTATAAGGACAATAACTTCAGCGAGGGATTTGGTCCGATTGCACCATTCTCGACATTCGGCAACAGGTTGCAGTACCAGTACACACCAAGTACAAACTCAGCCCCAACGGGCGTAATGACAGCATTGGCAAGTCCAAGCACATTCGGCAACCTGACTTGGCCAATGCGTATGAACTTCACGAATCTGAATGATTTTGCTATCAACTTCGTCAGTTTCTCCGGCCTTAACGGTCCGGAGACACTTGCATTGCCAAATGCTCCTTTTATCCCAAGCGTCAATGTGACTGCGAATTCACTGCAAGGCGGCAACACGAAAGATTTCAACGCTCGTCTCGAGATCTTTGATGGTGCAAACAGTCGTGTTTACATATACGATTCAGGCCCGGTGAATATCAACGGATATCAAACGGTTTCTGTACCGTGTAGCCAGTGGAATCCATCCGTTGGTGGTTTCTATAAGGTCAAAGCATGGTTCAGCCGCAATCCGGATGACCAGAATCCGGTTAACGACGTGCACGAGTTCAATCTCTACGTCAGCAACACGCGTGCGATCCTTGCAACGGGCGAAAGCGTCGACAACCAACAATTGAACAATACGCTTTCAATTCTTCGTGATCGAGGCATCGATGTCGAAGTCATGAACAGCAACGATCCGCGTATCGCAAGTACTTCGGGAACCGACATCTATCTACTCGGCTCACTGAATGATGCTTCGAAGAATACGGTCGCTAAAGCGATTGAAAACGGAAACGATGTCGCTTTCGTGTATGATCGCAAAGCGAAGGTTGGCCAACTCCTGAAACGTGTCGATCATCTCTTCGAGATAGATCGAGGTGCCAACGTCAACTATGATAAGATCGATCTCTTCCCAGAGTTGAAGGCAGACCCGGCAGTCGAAGCAGCCGCAGCGAAGGTTTCTATCGATGAAAAGCTGCTGGACACGGAATTCACTTCCAAGGAAGACCTGCTCGCACTTGCTCAAACCGGTGAAACGCAGCTCGAAATTCCGGCAAGCGACATACCTGCGACAACGGACAACACCATACTCGTCGAGAGTCTCATCCCTGTCGAGCTACACTCCGGTTATGGCGATATCGAGTTCATCGACAAGCCTGCAGGAGATATCGGATTCATCTATGCTATTCCATCAGTGCGGAAATCCTCCGGAACGAAGGTGGACAAAGTCGCGCCGCTCGCTTTCGAGCTTGGTCAGAACTATCCGAATCCGTTCAACCCTTCCACGACAATCTCTTACGCGATTGCCAGTGAAAGCGTTGTCGCTCTCCGGGTTCTCGACATGCTTGGTCGTGAAGTAATGACACTCATCAACGAAGCTCAAAAGGCCGGCTCGTACACGGTTACGTGGAAGGGTCTCGATCAACTTGGTCAGGAAGTTGCCAGCGGGAATTACTTCTACCGCATCGACGCAACGCCGATCGATGGCGGTCAGCCGTTCAGCAGCATGAAGAAGATGATGCTTTCCAAGTAAGAGGATTCCTCTTGCTGAAAAGCGATGATTCCAGCGCCCGGAATTTTTCCGGGCGCTTCTTTTTTCCCCTGATTTCCAATTGCCCACATCGAATCAATCGTGTACTTTGCTTTCGCGAAAATGACTACTTGTTCATCCTCTATGCGTTTACTGATTCTCTTCCTGACATTCACTCTTCATTCACTCTCGGCCATGAGTCAGACGGTTTGCGAACCGCTGAGATATTTCAATCCGGGCGGCCAGGAAGTCGTTTATACCCATAATCTCCCGACTCCATGGTTCGGCATTCGTTTCACACCGCAGTGGGACGCACGTGTGGATAGCGCGTACATCAGTTTCGGTATTCAGAAGAATAACAGCGCAATGGTTTATGATACCCTGGAGGTGCGCGTGCTGGACAGTACGCTTCCGACATTTACGGTACTCGATTTCTTTCGCGCAATCATTCCTGCAAATTTCAACAACCAGATACCCGACGATTATTGGATCGTGCAGTTCGACTTCGACGGCGGCGCAGCGATCATTCAGCCGCCACGCGACTTCTGGATCAGTTGGCGTCTGAAAGGCGCCTCAGTCAACGTGGCGCGTATTCGTTTAAGAAAACCTGCGCATAATCCGGACCGGTCCGTTGTGATCAATCCAAACGGATCGACGATTCCGATATCGACTTATACATGGTCCCAGATTCAAGACACGGTCGATCTCTGGGCTGAAGTACGTGTGTGTTATGTCAATGGAATACCCGTCGAATTCGAGACTTTCTCGGCTACGTATATCAATGGACAAGGCATACTTCAATGGAAAACCGCGAGTGAGACGAACAATCATGGCTTCGAAGTTGAACGGACTGTTGCGACTTCTGAAAAAGGATTGGTGACACTGTGGCAAAAGATCGGATTCGTTCCGGGGCAGGGAACGACAACACGACCACACTCTTACCGTTTTGAAGATCCAAATCCCCACGCCGTCATGGACGCGAACGGAAGAGTGCGCTATCGGCTGAAGCAAATCGACTTCGACGGTTCATACGACTATTCGTCCGTTCAGGAAGTGGTGATTCCGGGAAGTTCAAAGTCGATCCAGCTCTCCGAAGTATTTCCCTCACCGGTGACAACGACACTCCGCGAAGCATCGATCGAGATTTCATCGCAAGGCATCACGGGAAACCTCATCGTCACTGATGTCTTGGGTCGTGTCATTCACAAGGAAGTTGTAACGACGACGGGTGGTGTTCACAGAGTGGCCTTTCCGACAACGAAGCTTGTTCCGGGGAATTATTTCATTCAGCTTTTCACTGGATCACAAGCGCTCGTACGTCGATTCACCGTATCGAATTAACCGACATGTCAGGAAAGGGAAATCGCAACCGGAATGCTTCGGTGTTGCCGTTCTTTTCATTATGGGTGATAGCGCTTTTCATTGGTGCTCTCGCGATAAGACTGTTCTTTCTGTTCGAGTTGAAAGAGCTTCCGTTCTATCGCAATCTCTTTTCGGATTCACTGATCTACACCCGTCTCGCTCAAGGAATTTTGCACGGCGAGTGGGGCGAGCGGGCGTTTTTCATGTCGCCGCTGTACCCTGTTTTCATTGCCGCAGTGAAAGGCGTATTTCAGGATGTCTATTTCTGGGTAAGAGGAGTGCAGTGCATTCTCGGTGCAGTGTTGGTCGTTTTGATCTATCAGATGGGACGAGAATGGAAAGATGAATTGACGGGAAGAATTGCAGGAGTGCTCGCGGTCATTTGTCCGCTTTTCATCTATCATGACAATGCAATACTCCTCGAGTCGCTCCTGACGTTTTTTGTCGTTGTGCATTTCACATTCCTCACAAGGATGCTTCGAAATCCTAAGCTGCACCTCACGATAGGCGCGGGCATATCGCTCGGTTTGTCACTTGTCCTGCGATCGAATCTCGTTCTCTATCTCGTTGGGTTGTTCATCTTTCTCCTCGTGGCGGAGAAGCGATTGAAACGTATGACTGCGCTTTTCGTCGCATCGGCGGCACTCATGATCCTGCCGTTTACGCTTCACAATTATGGTGCGGAAAAACTTTTCCTTCCCGTGACCTCTTCGTTCGGGTACAATTTCTACGCGGGGAATAATCCCGCTTCCGTAGGATTCTATTCTGTCCCCGAAGTTCCTGATATGGATGATGACCTGAATGGGACACGCTATGTGGAACGAACGCTCGGGAGAAAACTCAACTCTGCGGAGGTGTCATCGTTTTGGTTTGAGAAAGCAAGGCGATGGATATCCGAGAATCCTTCGGAATTCATGGCGCACCTTTTACGCAAGCTGGTATTGTTCTTCTACACGGACGAGATCGATCAGCAGGGTTTTGGGATCGCCTTCATTCGGGATGAGTTCTCCACGATACTCGATCTCCCGCTGCCGGGCTTTGCCTTGCTCTTCTTCCCTGCACTTGCGGGGTTGTTCTTCCTGAAGAAGTCTAAAGAGAGAAGTCTCGTGTTGATCTTTCTGAGTACATACGTGTTGGGTACGGTTCTTTTCTTCGTGAACAGTCGATTACGTTTGCCCATCATGCCCTTCGTTATCGTGCTGGCTGCGATCGGAGTGACCGAGTTCATTTCAGCACTCCGGTCGAATGCACTGAAGCAGCTTTTAAAACCGCTCACGATGGCGTTATCGATTTTTGTGGTTATGATTTTCGTTCAACCCGATGTTGGTTCCGGTCATGAACTCAACTACAGCCGTCTCGGAAACATGGAATTCGATAATGGACACTTCGAGAAAGCGGAGTCGTATTTCCGTCGGTCGATACAAACCCGTCCGACGGCATACGGCTTGACGAATCTTGGAAATGCACTTGCTGCGCAAGGGAAATACGATGATGCATTGGAGGTATTCAAAGACGCAATAACGATGGATTCAACTTACCATTTAGCGCATTTCAATTATGGGAATGCCTTGCTGCAACACGGCTCCGCTGAGGCTGCAGCACGCGCGTGGCAACGATGCCTCGACCTTCGTCCGGATTTTGCGCCGGCTTGGAGGAACATCGGATTGCTGCTCGTCAGAGCCGGTCGAATCGAACCTGGCCTGCGTCGCCTGAGAAAGTATCAAGAGGTCGAGCAGAATCCTGTAAGGCGTCGCGAGGTTGAGGCGGACATCGAGAAGGTTCTGCAGATGATGAAGCATCAGGATAGACGGTAAGACTATTCGAGCTTTCCGATCTCGTTTTCGACTGCGTCGAGAATCGCATGGGTGCGAACGAGATCAGTAACCGCACGCAGGTCCTCGTACAGAACACGATCCTCATCTAAATGAGGAGAGACCTTTCTGATCATTGCATGTGCACATCCTGTTCCTGTACCCATGCGTTTCGGTGCATGGAAATCGAGCGCTTGCGAAGCAGTGAGAAATTCGATCGCAAGGACGTTCGCACAGTTATTGAAAATGGCATAAGCCTTTCGCGCCGCAATCGATCCCATGCTGTTGTGGTCTTCTTGATTGGCTGACGTCGGAATCGAGTCCACGCTGGCGGGATGAGCGAGCACTTTGTTCTCCGATACCAGCGATGCCGCTGTGTATTGTGCGATCATCATTCCGGAATGCAGGCCTCCGTGCTGCGTAAGGAAGCGCGGCAGGCCGCTCAGCTTTCCGTTCACCATCCGTTCGATGCGGCGTTCTGAGATGTTCGCTAATTCCGATAGTGCGATTCCGAGAAAGTCAGCGGCTAACGCAATCGGTTGGCCGTGGAAATTTCCGCCTTCGATCATTTCACCCGTCTCGGGGAAAATGAGCGGATTGTCCGTCGCAGAGTTGATCTCCGTATGGACGACTCGTTTCACATACTCGAATGCATCACGCGAAGCGCCGTGCACCTGCGGAATGCATCGCAGCGAATAGGCATCCTGCACGATCTCGTGATCGAAGCGATGGGACTCACGGATTTCACTCCCGGCGAGAATTCGCAGAACGTTTCTCGCCACTTGCTGTTGCCCGATATGAGGACGCGCTTGATGAAGAAGGGGAGAGCAGGCTTTGTCCGTTCCGAACAGCGCTTCCAGGGACATTGTCGCCGCGATATCGAATTGCTTCGCCATGATTTCGATTTCCGAAACGATGAACCCGACGTAGGCTGTCATCATCTGTGTGCCGTTAATCAGGGCAAGGCCTTCTTTTGCCCGTAACACCACGGGAGAAAGACCATGACGCTGTAATACAACGATGCTCTCCTCGACGCTACCATTCTTATCCTGCACCGAACCGATCCCCATCATACCGAGAACGAGATGCGCCAATTGAACGAGGTCGCCGCTCGAACCGACGGACCCTTGCGATGGAATGACCGGTATGATGTCTTGATTCAGCATCGAAAGGAGGTGTTCGACGGTAGCTACCCGAATACCTGAGTAGCCTTTCGCAAGCGCATTCGCTCGAAGCAGCATGAGAATACGTGTCATGTGATAGGGCATCGGATCGCCGCAACCCACCGCATGGCTCATGATGAGATTCCGTTGCAGTTCTTCAAGATGCGCTTCGTCTATCGAGACATTGCTGAATTCGCCGAATCCGGTTGTTACGCCGTACATGGTTTTTCCTTCGGAAACCCATGATTCGACGAGCGTGCGAGAAGCGTTCATCCGCTCGACGGCCTGAGCGGAGAGGCGCACTTCAACATTACCTCTCGCGACTTCGGCCATGTGCCCCAATGTCAGTGTGTTTCCATCGATTTCGATGGTCGTCATGCTGCCTGTCTCCGTGTGTTCGTACTCACCGATTCTCAACCTACAACGCACTTTGTGATGATACAACCGACGATCGAAATCCACTGCAACAGCAAGTCGAGATGGAGTTTACGGTCAGCTCATCGAGGCCTGGATTCATTGCATATACCCGTTCAAAGGCGTACTTTGGATGGCTTCCGAACACGATGGAAGCAGCTTCATAATATGAGATTCAGGAGTTTGTTTAATGTCTAAAGTATCTGCATCGGCAGAGAAGTCAGTTCAGGAAAACGGGCAAACGATCGCTATTCCGAAGAAATCCCCGTTTACGAATGATGAACTGCTTGCAGTGTTGAAAAAGATGATGCTTGCGCGTCGTCTCGATCAGAAGATGCTCACCCTCCTCAAGCAGGGAAAGAGCTTCTTTCACATTGGCGGTTCGGGTCATGAAGCGTGTCAACTCGCAGCGACGAAGGTTCTGGTACCCGGCAAAGATTGGTCGTATCCATATTATCGTGAGCTTTCCTATATGATCGGCATGGGGATGACTGCCGAGCAGATCATGATCAATTTTCTTGCGCGTGCAGAGGACGTGAATTCAGGCGGTCGCCAGATGCCTCAACATTACGGAATGAAGTCCGCTCGCATCGTCTCGCAATCATCACCGACCGGAACGCAGTATCTTCAAGCGGTCGGATGTGCCATGGGCGCGAAGTTCTCCGGCACCGATGAGGTCGTGTATGTTTCGTCGGGTGAAGGGACAACGAGCCAGGGTGATTTTCACGAAGCATTGAACTGGGCGAGCAGGGAGAAACTCCCCGTGATCTTTTGTATCCAGGATAACAAGTACGCAATCTCCGTCCCTATCGCACAGCAGACAGCCGGTTCGGTTTACGACATGGTAGCGGGCTATATCAACCTCGATCGCGTGGAGATTGACGGTACGAATTTTTTCGAATCATATCAGGCATTTCAAAGCGCTGTGAAGCGTGCGCGAGCCGGTGAAGGACCGACAGTGATAGTCGCACACGTCGTTCGGCTGCTTGCGCATTCATCATCGGACGACCAGACGAAGTATCGAAGCAAGGATGAGTTGGAAGAAGACCGCAACCGCGACCCCATCGTCAGGATGCGAAAGGCGTTAGAAGAAGCGGGGATTCTGACGCCGGAGCAGGTTCAGTTATTTGAAAAAGAAGTTGCCGACGAAGTAAACAGGGTTGCTGATATCGCGGAGGCGAAGCCACTCGCTGATCCCAAGACTGCGTTGCAGTTCGTCTTCTCGCCGACGCCACCCGCGCTCGCATTCGAGAGTGAAATTCCAACCGGGCCGAAAGCAGTTCTCGTCGATGGGATAAACCACGCCCTTCATGAAGAGATGGAGCGAAATCCGAAAGTCCTTGTCTATGGTCAGGATGTCCAGGACGGAAAAGGCGGAGTATTCACGGCGACTAAAGGACTGAGCACGAAATTCGGAACGCAGCGGTGCTTCAATTCGCCTCTTGCTGAATCGAGCATTGTCGGCACAGCCGTTGGTTTGGCTGCCTATGGCTATAAGCCGGTCGTTGAAATTCAATTCGGCGATTATATCTGGACCGCCATGATGCAAATCCGCAACGAAGTTGCAACGATGCGCTACCGGTCCAACAACGAGTGGACTGCCTCAGTCGTGATACGCGTTCCTGTCGGCGGCTATATTCACGGCGCGCTTTATCACAGTCAGAGCATCGACTCGTACTTCGCACATATCCCCGGGCTGTACGTGGTTTATCCATCCAACGCAGCGGACGCAAAGGGTTTGCTAAAAGCAGCATGCCGAATGGACGACCCGGTTCTGTTTCTCGAGCATAAGGGAATTTATCGGCAGGGCTATGCAAGCTCTCCGGAACCAGGACCGGACTATCTCTTACCCTTCGGAAAGGCGGCGGTGAAAAGACAGGGAACTGACCTCACGATTGTGACTTGGGGAGCGCTTGTCTCGAAGTCGATGGAAGCCGCGCGTGTTCTGGAGAAGGAAGGTATCTCACTCGAAGTCATCGACATTCGCACGCTCGTTCCTCTTGACACTGAAGCGATTTTCCATTCGGTGAGAAAAACAGGCAAAGTTTTGATTGCACATGAGGATAATCTCACCGGCGGATTTGGCGGGGAGATTGCAGCGCGTATTGCATCCGATTGTTTCGAGTTTCTCGATGCCCCGATTCGTCGGGTCGCCGCGAAGGATTGCCACGTTCCTTTCTCTTGGTCGCTCGAACCGGAAATTCTACCGCAGGATAAAGATGTTATCGAAGTGGCGCGTGCCTTGGCGAAGTTTTAAGATCACAAGCAGCGGAAGGTTGTACACATGAAAGTCGAAGTTCTCATGCCCAAGATGGGCGAAAGTATCACCGAAGGGCGAATATTGAATTGGACGAAGAAGCCCGGTGACTCGGTTGATAAAGATGAGACGATTCTCGAAATCGCAACGGATAAGGTCGATACCGAAGTCCCCTCACCGGCTGCTGGTATTCTCGTGGAGGTTCTTGCTCAGGAGGGCGATTCTGTTGAGGTGGGGCTCCCTGTCGCGATAATTGAGACGGAAGCATCTGCCGCGGTAGTAACTTCGAGTGATGTGAAGCCACCGGCACAA
>CAYUWG010000065.1:0-21103 GCA_964448285.1 uncultured Chromatiales bacterium | reverse complement strand
CGGGGTTCTGCGTGACGGTCGGCGGTGTGTTCACCGTCAGCGTTGCCGCATTCGTGTTCACGCCTGCCGGTGCACAGCCGTTGTAGAACGTGCAGCGATACTGTCCGGCATTGCCCGTTGTCACACCGGCTATCGTGTACGACGTGCCTGTGGCGCCTGCAATGAGAGACCACGTTACGCCGTTATCGATACTCTTGAACCACTGCTGTGTAATCGGTGCTGTGCCGGTTGCCGCAGCAGTGAATGTCACGCTCGCACCGACGCAGACTGTTTGGCTGCTCGGATGTAGTGTTACCGTCGGCGGGACGCCGAGGTTGATCGTTGCATTGTTGGATGCGACGCCGCCCGGTGGTACCGGTCCCGGTGCGCAGACGTTCGTGAACACCGCACGGATGAGGTTGCCCGCATGTCCGGCGCCGATCGGGCCGAAGTTCAGCGTCGTGCTCGTGGCGCCGGCAATGTTCGTCCACGTCGTTCCGCCATCAGCGCTCAATTGCCATTGAACGGAGATCGGAGCCGTGCCGGTCGCAGCGGCGGTGAACGTCGCTATCGAACCCGGACACCATGTCCCGCTCTGTGGATGGAGCGTAACGGTCGGTGCTTCGTTAACCGTAAGTATTGCAACCGAACTTGTCGCAGAATTGCAGACGTTGGTCCATACGGCGCGGTAGCGATAGCCGTTCATTGCTGTCGTCGTCGCCGGCGTTGTGTAGCTCGCGCTCGTCGCGCCGGAGATGTTATTCCACGTCGAACCACCATCCGTGCTCAACTGCCACTGGACTCCCGGAGGAGGCGTGCCTGTTGCTGAGGACGTGAAGGTTGCTGTACTCGGCGTACAAACAGTTTGGCTTGCAGGGTTCGATGTGACAACCGGATTGTCCGATGGAGTACAGCAAACGGAGACGATGCCCTTGACTCTTCCGAGCGATGTCGATGCAAGGAGTACTCGCTCACCATTCGACATAATGCGATACATCTGGCCAGAGCTACTAAAAGTCTTCCCGGCCAGGAAAGCATTTCCACCAACGTAATGCAACGAACCCATTTCACCGGAATTGTCACCAGTTATTGGAATGTTTGTGAGAACATCGGTTGAGACATTGTACGATTCCCAAACTCGAGTACCAAGACCTGAGGCATGATACATCAGACCATCGGTGGTATTGAAACCGATGGTTTCGCCGTCGTCGCCGTTACCAAAGTTTCGAACGAATGTCGCCGCTCCGGTCGTGGTATTAAGCGTGTATAATGCTTCGGGAGTTGTCGCTCCGTCACCGGTGACGCCATAAAGCACGCCGGTGGATCGGAAGGCAATTCCGGCGAATTCATCACCCGTGTTTCCAACCAACGTTGCTACACCGGTGACGAGATCGACACGGACTAACAAGCGTGCAGTCTGACTTGAGACCTTGACGATTGCGAATGTCTCCTTCGTCGTTGGATGATTGGACATGCCGTTGATGCCGGTGACGGTATAACCGCTCAACGTGATTGGAATGGTTCGAATCACTGCGAACGTCGTTGGATTGATTTCAAACGCATTTGCTGAATTCGGTCCGGCAACATAATACTTACACGTTGTCGAAACGGTCAACAGCGCTGCGGTCGTGTTCGTGAATCCACAGGAATTCGTGAACTGTGCACGATATTGGTGGCCGTTCTCAGCAGCAACCGGTGCGAATGTATAAGGCGACGACGTTGCACCGGACATGTTCTGCCACGTGGAACCGCCATTCGTGCTTCGTTGCCATTGCAGCGTCGGGGTTGGCGTACCCGTCGCAGCGGCATTCAGTGAAATGACCGTGCCTTCGGATACCGTTTGATTCGATGGGTTCGTCGTGATGATCGGCGCCTGGTTCACGGTAAGGATCGCTGCCAATGATGTCGCCGTTGCGCAGGAGTTCGAAACCACCGCCCGGTATTGATAACCACTCATCGCAGTCGTCGTGGCGGGTGTCGTATAGCTCGTGCTCGTCGCACCGCCGATGTTATTCCACGTCGATCCGCCGTCCGTGCTCAATTGCCATTGAACTGAAGGCGTCGGCGCACCACCGATCGTCACACTGAACGTTGCCGTAGCCGGTGCACATACCGTTGCATTCGACGGATTCGTCGTTGTCGCCGATGCATTCGTCGAAAGGATTGCCGCCGTCGTCGTTGCCGTTCCGCAGACATTGGTGAATACTGCACGGTACTGATACCCGTTCATGGCGAGCGATGTCGCTGGCGTCGTATAGCTCGTGCTCGTCGCACCGCTGATATTGTTGAACGTCGATCCTCCGTCAGTGCTCAACTGCCACTGTACCGTTGGAGTTGGACTCCCGGATGCCGCGGCAGTAAAGGTAGCCGGCGTCGTGATGCACACCGTTTGATTCGTCGGGTTGGTTGCCACGACAGGCACAGTGTTTACCGTGAGGATTGCTGCCGCGCTATTAACCGTACCGCAGGTGTTTGTCCAAGCTGCCCGGTACTGATTGCCGTTCATCGATGCAGTCGTGGCGGGTGTGGTATAGCTCGGGCTTGTTGCACCGCCTATGGGATTCCACGTCGTTCCGCCATCCGTGCTCAACTGCCATTGAACTGTCGGTGCAGGCGAACCGGTCGCGGACGAAGTGAATGTTGCCGTATTCGGTGCGCAGACAGTTTGATTTGTTGGATTGGTCGTTACTACCGGGAGCGTATTCACCGTTTGCAGGAGCGCAGAGTTCGAGTACGATATCCCGCACGGGTTCGTCCACTTCGCTCGATAGATGCTGCCGGCTAAAGACGGTGTAACGGGTGTTGAGTATGCAGGTGTCGTTGAACAACTCACGGAAAGCTGTGCGCGAATTTCGCCACCGGGGTAGAGTGTCGTATGAATATTCACATAGAGACCACCGGTGTAGAGAGCGGCAACATTTGCCGGAGGAATCGCAACAGTCGTCGTAAATGAACCGGACGTCACACCGAGTGGAAGCGCTGCCAATGGTACGATCACCGGACCATTCGAACCTGACGGCGCTGCATGGATATGTGCGGCGGTTGTTGGTGCCAAAAGCCCACTGAATGTTACGGTAAGAGTCAGGCTGTTCGTCGCGCTATTGAAAAGTCCTGACATCGTTCCAGTCGCAGGAGATGCGTTCGGTGGGACTTCATTGCCTCCACTGAGAGTGACCGGACAAATGATATCGAGGAATGTCGCGCCGCCATCCGTGCTTCTCTGCCATTGCACCGTGGAAGCGGGAGAGGACGTTGCTGCTGAAGTGTAGGACAGCGTCGCACCTTCGCAAAGCGTTTGCGATACAGGAACGGGATGAAGTGTGACCGTCGGTGATGTCCAGACGGTGAGCGTTGCTGCGGTTGTCGTTACTGCGCATGGCGTCCCTTGATCGAACACCGCGCGATACATACGACCGTTGTACGATGCAGGCACTGCGCCGATCGCATACAGAAGCGCTGTCGCTCCCACGATGTTATTCCACGTTGCTCCGGCATCTGTGCTCAGTTGCCACTGAACGGTAGAAAATCCCGTTGCATTCGCGAAGAAGAACGCAGTTGAGGATTCGCAGATGGTTTGATCAAGAGGATTCTGTGTAATTGTGGCCGGTGTACAGGAGGCTGCGATACCAAATTCACCGATATATAGTCCACCATTGCTTGATGAAATGGTAACACTTATGAGAGTCTGACCCGGTGTGGCGTAGAAGCCAAAGTAACTAGGACCTGGAGAACACATGGTAACAGAAATAGGTCCAGAGGAGGTTGATCCAGAAATTGCCGTTATGGTTTCTGTCGCAACAGTGTTATGGCCAGCATAGAAATAAAAGGCTCCGACTCCGGATGGGAATGTGAGGGTAATCGAAGTCGGGCTTGTATTTCCGCAGCCTGGAACGCCATAGATACCGCTCCCCGTATAGCCATGACTCCAACAAGGAAAAGTACTTGGTACATTTTGATGCACCGCTGTCGAGGAGAACAGAATGTTCCCTAAAAATGATGGTGCATCAGTTACCGAGGAAGCACATCCAAAAGGCCTTCCATCGGAGAGTGGAGTCATTGTATATGGTCCAAGCATCGCTGGAGGTGCTCCGGTGCCCGGGCTACCATCAAAGAAAATCTGCGCTTGTATGACGGTCGTGATTAAAACAAACGCCGTGATTACGATTGCCAAAGGAGTAAATCTTTTCATGACGTTTTCTCCTTAGTTCGTGATGTTGTATCCGAATCCGCCAAGGATAATGCCCGGCTTATCGGATGTTATTGTGATTGTGGAAATGGTTGCACCGTTCGATGCAATGGCGCTGAAAATATGTGATCTTTCATCTTTGCTGATGTACACATCGGCGAGTTGCGCTGAATGCTGATTAACATCGATATCGATTGTGAGATCACTTACATCAAGCGTCGCACTCGCCACATGGAAGTAAAACGCCCGCGTGTTCGCCGGGAACGTCAGCGTGACTACATCGCCCTGCACGACGAAGAAATCGCCCTGCACGGTCTTCGGGAAAATCCCGCTGAGCCCGCGAAGCAGCGTCATGCTCACGCCGCTCGTGACAGATTCGGTGCTTCTCGTGTTGAGCAGGATTTCGTTCGTCTTCGCACCGCTGTTCAGTGCGTTGTTCGATGGAACTACCGTGAGCGCGTAGTTGCCAAGCATGACCGGAAGGTCGGGGCTTGCGGGGGCGCTCTCGATGGTTACCTGCGGGGATAAGCCCGGAGGAGTGATCGCGATCTGCGCCCAACTCGCGGATGCAGAGACGATCAACGTGACCAGTAACGTCCCGAGTATTTGCGGGGCTTTGCCGGTCGTTCTGTACAGAATGTTCATGGATGAACCTCCTTCTTTTAGTGAAAGGTTAAATGGTGTCAAAATGAAATTGAAATGAAGCTCTTGTGTCGTAGCAAAATGAACAGGTTGTATGGCGGTGTACTCTCTTGGTTGCCTCCGGATTTGCGTGTGGAACTTATTCAAAGTCCCGTTAGGATGCAACTCAAATAATGAATGCCGAATGCAGTTTTTAGTTAAACCGACGACGACAATTTTTTTTTGCCCCTTCTTAATCCTACAATTCAGTGAGGATTATCCGATATAAGAGAAGCCAACCGCACAAGGTCTTCCTCCGGCTTGACCGAGAACCTCATCACGAGCTTCATCATCGGGCGTGCGAGGAACGACGGCATGCCCTGTTCGAGCTTGTATCGCCACTCGAACTGCGTTCCACCGTTGCTTGGCGTGAACGTCTGGGTCATCAACAGCCGGGACTTCCCATCAATGGTAATATTCGTGACGTATTCGAACGGCTTCCAATCTAAAATCTGCTCGATGGACTTGCCTTTACCGTGCGCGCAATGGTTGGATGCGCCCGGCCCCGTTCGACCTTTCGGGCGGTCTCCCCTGTTCCATCTTGTCCCTTTCATCCAAAGGTCGCGCTTCTCCGGAATGTTCATAAAATCCCACAGCACGGCGGGCGCAACGGGAAACAGCCGCCGGCACACGTAATGGGCATCCTTCTCAGAGAGAATGATCCTGCGGGTGGACGTGATCTCCTCGAATCTCTTCGCAAGGTCGAAACTCCGCGTTGCGATATTCCCGATGTGCTCATAGTACTCCTGCCCGGAATGCCAGCCGCTCCCGCCAAGGCTCATTGCATCGAGACATTCCTGAGTGAATAGTGCATACGCTCTCCAACCGGTTGCCTCAGCGACGTGGTTCTTCAGCAAGCGATGCGCGACGTTCACGGGTGAACCCAACGGTTTCCTGACGTTCGAAACGGTTTGCAACGCGAACTCGCCGAAGTGCGTTACGAATTTCAGATCGAGTTTGGGCATCGATGCACAGGCCTTACACGTGCAGGTCGTCTGTCGGATCATGGAAGCGAGTCGGTCTTTGAACGCCACGTACGTCGCCTCGATCAACTCGACGAGCGTCTCCCCTCGCTTGAACTGCTCCCCGTGTGCATAGACGAACACGGCGTCACCTTCGATTTCCGAAAGCGTCGTCGCCTGCGTGAGTCGTCCGACGATCAACTCGAGAATTTCGGACATGATCTCCTGCGCGTGAGGGAGTTCGGACATTGCCATGAACGACGTATATCCGGAAACATCAGCGAGCAGGAGGTAGCCATTGATTGTTGTGGACATCTGAAGTCCTTTCTGGGAAAAAGTGGTACGGATTCGAGCGTGCGCTCCGTGGTAAGTGAAAACTACGTATCCGAAATTTTCACAACAAGAACTTACTGGAAGAATTCATTCAAGCGCCGGACGAGCATCGGAATCGATACGGCATGAAGCGGATGAGGCGTTGCGGGAAGCACTTCCAACTCCCCTTGCTGCAATCGCCGAAAGACATCGATAGACTCTTCGAACGAAACCATGTTGTCACGGTCACCAAGTCCGATGCGAACACGATTCGGAATATCCTCGATCAATGCGGTGCCGAATGGATCGGTTTGACCGAGATGAAGCAACAACTCCCGCGTTTGCTCAGAAACACGTTCCCAGTCATGGATGTGCGTCCGCTCAAATCGAGCGATGAGCTGTGGCGCTTTCTCGCGAAGAAACGATGGATCGAGAAAACGTCCCTGGCGCACGGCAATCTCCGGCGTCCAATGGAACTTCGTCCCAAGAGTGTATATGCGACCCAGCCTTTCACCCTGCCTGGCGGCAAGGAAGGCGGCGACGTAGCCGCCCATGCTATACCCGAAGACGTCAGGACACGAGAGTGATTGTCCATCGAGATACTCAAGGACATTTTCTGCGAAATGTTCTATGCGAAACGGTCGCTGTAACGGCGAGCGCGAACCGTGGCCTTCGAACTCGATGCAATGCACGTCGAACGTCTCTGCGAGCAGCGGTTCCAAACTGGTGAAGTCGCTCTTACCGCCCATCGCACCGTGGAGGAGAAGCAAGGGTTTTCGCATGATCAGAGGAAGTAAAAGAACAGGAAGATCAGATAGAAAAACACGGTGAAAGGGAACGCGATGAGAATGTTCTTGAGCAATTGAATGAACGCGTTCTCGTGCTGGAAAAATCCATATCGCGCAGCGATCGCACCGGTGAAGATGAGAATACCGCCGTAGCCCAATGAAGCGGCAACAAGCCCGCTCCCGCTAAGGATCAACGTCATAAGTGGCCCGGCAAAAAGCAGCAGAACGCCTGCGACCGCAACAGAGTCGAACAAGCGATTCGGCTTTATCAAGGAAGAACTTCCAATCGACCGGAAGGGAGGCGTTCGGATGGGCGCCAGTCCGAGTCGCCCGTGTGCGGCACTGCCATGAACGCAATCGTGGCTAAGAATGCGATGAGCACCATGATATTTCTCGACGGGCGATCCACCTCGGAGGGGTGACTCCACTCGCGAATCGTTGCAATCCCCCAGAGAAGGATCAGCACGAGCGCGAGATTATGCGTGGCATCCCAACCGAAAGGAATACCGTTCCATGCCGTCGAGTAAAGGATTTCGCCGCTTGCCATGCCAAGCCCGACCCCGCCGACGATGAAGAAGAGAAATGCGAGCAGCGTGTAGTTTTTGTTCTGGCCGTCATAGTACGCACCCTCGATGCCTGCGCGGAATGCGAACAGCACAGCGACGCCGGCAAAAAAGAAATGAAACCAAAGAACGGAAAACGGATCATCGCTTCGATAGCGCAAGAGAACCGTTCCCTTCTCGGGAAACGACACCGATTGAGTACCGGAAAAGATCTCGATGTAGTACTCGACTTTCTCATCGTCCTTCAACTTCGGAAGGAAAGCAAGCAGACGATCACCCTGTCGGGCAAGCGCTTCGATGGTCCACTTCTCTGCAGGAAGGATCTTGTACAGGATTCTTCCACGAATCGACGTGTGCGGAGCGATAACCGGTATAGCCAATTCTCGCGTACCCTGATGAACGACGGGGAGATTCGCTTCGACCGTATAGCTCGATAGCTGTGCACTGAGAGTGAGCGGACGTGACGGACCGTTAGTGTATGAGTAATACCCAGCCGCGCCCGTTAGAGCGACTGCAAGCAACCATGAAAAGAAACTTCGGCTCATATATTCACCGCTTGGTTATTCATCGCGGGGAATATCATTCCGGAAAACCTCTCATCCAACAGCAAGCTTGTCCGGCAATGAAGGACTTGCAACGCCGGCTATTTGCTTTCTTTCTTTTCCGGCAGAAGCACGAAGTGCATGTAGTTATCCGACTTCAGGTATTTCCCGGCGGTAACTTTCAACATATCCGACGAAATGCTCTCGGATGCCGCTTCGAACTTCGTGAGGAATGCATCCATCGGTTCTTCGTTCATGATTGCGCTTTGAAGCATCTGAAGCCAGAAGGAATTTTCCTTCAGGTTCGTTTCGCGTTCGCGCCTGATGATCTCCTTTATTTTCGCGATGTCCTCATCCGAACCTCCATTCGTTTTCGTAGCATGAAGTTCTTCGAAAACGAGGTCCGTCAACTCCTGCACGCGGTCAGGCTTGCATCCGAATGAAATGATGGCAGAGCACTGGGAGCGCGGATACTTTTCCAAAGAAATGTTCACACTCACTCCGTACGTGCCGCCCTTGTCTTCGCGCAACTGCTCCCTCAAGCGGCGGTCTAAATGGTTTTCAAGCACCATAGTGGCGAACGCGGATTCGTATGACCAGTCGAACGGGCCGGCGAACATGAGCATCACGCGGCTCTTCTCCTCGATGCCCTTCTCCACCGTTCGCTTGATGATCCCTTCCGCCGGAACGATGTTGTGATCCTTCCATTTCTCTGCCCTCTTTTTCGATGGAAGCGCGCCAAGGTAACGTTCGACGAGCGGCTTCAGGCTATCCGGTGAGAAGTTGCCGACGAAGAGGAAAGTAAAATCACTCAGGTCGGCGAAGCGGTCTCTGTAAAACGCATAGACGTCGTCGAGGGAAAGCTCGCCGAACCGCTCCTTCGTCATCGGTCGCTGGCGCGGATGGTAATTCGACGCAACGGTTTGTACGGTATCGCTGAAGACTGCTTCCGGCATCGCGCCGAAGTTTTCGATGAATGTTTTGATACGTGAAGCGAACGAGTTGTAAGCGATGCTGTCCTTTCGCGGTTGTGTCGCATGGAGGAAAATCAAATCGAAGAGCGTGGTGAGGTCTTTCGGTGCAGCACTGCCTGAGAAACCCTCGTGCGTCTCCGAGACCCACGGCGAGACACGAACGGTTTTTCCCGTGAGCGCTTTTCGCAGAGCCGTCTCATCGAATTCACCGACGCCGCTGACGCTGAAAACCGCCGAAGTGAACTGCGCGGAGAAAAGCTTCTCCACACGGTCTTCGAGTGAATAGCCGCCGGGGCTGAACGCAGAGAACACGATTTCATCGTTCTTGAAATCCGTCGGCTTGAGAAGGACACGGATACCGTTCCCTAACTTCCACTCCGTCACTCCAAGTGTTGAATGCTCTTTTTCCGAAACGATAGGCGAACCCGGGGGAAGCGACTCGACGAGCGGCTTGTTCGACACCTTGTCCACGTATGGCTCGACGGTGGACTGTTCCGTCTCGGCTATCAGGCGCGCGAGATGTTCTTCCGTCGGAACGGAAACGTCCTTCTTTTCGGGCATGCTGAGCGTGACGACTCGGTTGACCGGAGCCATCCACTCCGAGGCGAGACGATTGACTTCGCCGGCGTTGATCGAAGGGAGATATTTCTTGTACAACTCGTACTCAAGCTCGATTCCCGGCATCGGCACCTGATTGAGGAAATGCGCCATCATCTCGCCGGCATGACTCGCGGATTCGGTTTTGTCTTTTTCCTTGAATGCGTCTTCGAATTGACGCAGGAGGTTCGTCTTCGCGCGCTCGAGTTCCGTTTCCGTAAAGCCGTGTTTGAAGACGCGCATCGCTTCAGTGAGTATCGCGCGCAACCCCCGGTCGATTCCTTCGCTTTTCACCGACGCAAAAAGACGAAACGCATCCTTCGTTCTCACCAGGGATGACTTCCCTCCATACGCGCTGACGAATGGCGGGTCGCCTTGCAGGAGGATTTCCTGCAAGCGTTCGTTGAACATCATCGCAAAGAGTTCCTCCATAATGGCCCTGCGATAATCGACAACCTTCTTCTCTTGCTTCGGCTCGAGTTTGAAATACAGGGAGATGCTCGTTCCAACGGCTTCAGGATCGGTCACGATCGAATAGAGCGTTTCCCTGTGATCGGGAACCGGCGACGTCGTTCTTCCATGCGGCTCTGCGGGAAGAGCGAACGATGAGAAATGCTTCTTGATCAACGCTTCGATTTCGTCGGGATCGAAATCCCCTACCGCAACCACCGCCGTCAAGTCCGGTCGATACCATTTTCTATAGAATGAAATGAGCGACTCATGCTTGAAGGATTCGAGGTTCTCCTTCGTCCCGATGGGAAGCCGCTCAGCATATCTCGAGTTCTTGAAGATCACCGGGAACTGTTTATCCCTGATCCGTTGTGACGCGCCTCTGCGCAACCGCCATTCCTCTATCACGACGCCGCGTTCCTTCTCGATTTCATCCGGGTCGAACGCGACGTTGCGCGACCAGTCCTCAAGCACAAGAAAAGCTTTCTCCACAACGTCCTTCTTGTCCGTTGGGATCTGCAGCATATAGACCGTCTCGTCGAAGCTCGTGTATGCGTTCAAATCCGCACCGAAACGAACACCCGTCAGTTCGAGAAAGCGCAGCAGTTCATCTTTCTTGAAATTCTTCGTTCCGTTGAAGGCCATGTGTTCGAGAAAATGCGCAAGACCTCGCTGCTCATCGGTTTCGAGAATGGAACCGGCATTCACCATGAGTCGGAGTTCGGCACGTTTCTCCGGCTTCGCATTCTTCATGATGTAATACGTCAAGCCGTTTTCGAGCGTGTTCACTTTCACGTTCGGATTGAACGGAATCGGATCGCTGAGACGGAAGGTCTTCGTTTGCGCCCATGAGGATGCAATCGAAAGAGCTACGGCCATAGCCAATAGGGAAATTCGGCGAAAGAGGTTATTCAACATGCTTTTCTCCGGAGCCTGTGAGCGAATGAAACATCGGACGGAAGTTAGTCGATTTTTTTATTCGGTGGGTAATTGTCGCAATGCATTATCGACGATGATTCCATGATCGCATTGAGAGCATCACACACGCGATTGACTTGATACTTTCATCCCCCGCAATCAACTTTGCTCCGCGATGAATGATGAATCGAACAGCGACAACCGTATAAGAGACATCGTCGTGCTCGGCGCCGGTTACGGCGGCATGAGTTGCATCACGAGGCTCTCACGCAAGCTTCGAAAGCGTGGACGTTCCGTTGGAAGCACATCCCCGAATGAGAAGGAGGAAATTCGTCTCCACCTCGTGGACCGGCACACATACCACTTGCTGGAAACGCGCCTCCACGAACGCGCTGTCCGTGAAGCCGAAGTGACGGTTCCTATCTCGCGTCTTCTGAGAAAGCGGACGAACGTCAGCTTCCATCTTGGCGAAGTGACACGGATCGATCTCGACGGCAAGCGTGTGGAATTGGATTATGGTATCACGAGTGAAAGCGGTTCTCCACGCTACTTACGCTACGATGCGCTCGTCGTCGCTCTCGGCAGCAAGACGAACTTTTACCAGATCCCGGGCCTCGAAGAACATGCTTTCCAACTCAAAGAGCTTGAGGACTCCGAGAGAATTCGTGAACACACCGAGCACATGTTTGCCATGGCCGCCACGGAAACGAATTTCAACAAGCGCAAAGAGCTTTTACGCTGCGTCATCGGCGGTGGAGGGCTTACCGGCGTCGAACTCGCGACCGAGATGGCCGAGCGTTTCGACCAACTCTGCGAAGCGTACCATATCGATCAGTCCGAGCCTGAGATGATTCTCATCGAGCTGTCCGATCGCATTCTCCCATCGCTTGAAGGAAAGCTCGTCTCGAAGTCCATCGAAGCGATGCAGGCCATGGGCATCCAGATTCATACGAACACACGCGTCGTCGGAATGGAAGAGCGCGACGGCAGACTCGTCGTGTTGCGAGAGCCGGACGAACCGATTCCCACGCGCACTATGATCTGGACCGGCGGCATCCGGATTTCCGACCTCGTAAAGAATTCCGGTGCGGAAACCGGCGCACAGGGGCGCGTCCGTGTCGATGAGTATTTGCAGGTCAAAGGCTATCCAGGCGTATTCGCCATCGGAGACAATGCGCTTGCATCGAATCCAAAAACGGGAGAGGCTGTCCCAACGGCTGCGCAATTCGCATTGCAACAAGGCTATCACACCTCGGATAACCTCATACGCTATGCTACACGTCGTCCACTCAAACCCTATCGGCCACGTGTGCTCGGCGAAGTCATCTCTCTCGGCAAACATCTTGCGGTCGGCTGGGCAGCCTTACCCCTCGCCGGGCAGTTTCGCTTCATTGGATTTTTGGGATCGCTGCTCAAGCGCGCCATTACCGAGCGTCACTTGATCCTTCTCTGGAAAGAGCGCCAGAACTGGACCGGACACTGGTGAGCACAAGCCGCTTGTGACCTGTCATCCAAGACAGTCATCCTCTTTCTTTCTTCTCTACCAGCATTCCTCCAAATAAAATCTGTATCACTCTCAACTTACTGGTTGACTTCCAGCAATGGCTGTCGTAATTTGCCTATAAGACTATGAAGTCTGATTAAAAGCACATTTAAGATAGCCCGGTCTTCAAGCATGTCTGATTCACTGCTTGAAGTGTATTCCACACGTATTGTCACGATCCGCGCATTGGGAAACGGTACTGAGAGATTCACAGATCTGATTGACCTATTCTGAGGAGATTGTCATGAAAACAGTATCTATAATCGCAATGCTTGTTGTCCTGCTTGAACACTCGTTACAAGCCCAGGTCCCTCGCACAATCGGCTTTCAAGGTGTGCTCACGGATGCCCAAGGGAATCTCATTCCCGACGGAAACCACACGCTCACCCTGAAGCTCTACGACAACGTCGCCGCACCGACACCAATTTTTACCGAGTCGCAGACAGTACCTGTTGTGAAGGGTGTATTCAATGTCATCATCGGGAGTGTGACGGCGTTGCCCGCATCGCTCTCGTTCGATCGTGCATACTTTCTCGGTGTGTCAGTCGATGGAGGATTGGAGCTTGCGCCGCGCACAGCGCTGACTGCTGTCCCTTATGCTTTGCGTGCAGATCGGGCGAACATCGCTGAAGCTCTTGCACCAAATGCCACAGGTGTAGTGACGAGCATCAACAATCAATCCGGTGCATTGACAATGCAAGGCGGTGGTGGTACGACCGTGACGAACGTTGGGAATGCATTTACGATTTCATCCGTTGGTGGCGGAGGTACTGGTATCCAAGGAGTGCAATCCACCGATGGTACTCTCGCGATTCAGAATCCCAATGGACCGGTCGCGAACCTCAGCGTTGCATCCAATGCGATAACGAAAGACAAGATTGCAGTTGGGCAGGTCGTCAAGAGCATCAACAATTTGAAAGACGATGTGACGTTGAGTGCTGGATCGAATGTGACCATCACGCCGAATGGCAACACGATCACGATCAGTTCGAGCGGTGGAAGCGGCGGCGTCACGAGTGTAAATAATGTTACCGGAGCGGTCACGCTTGCCGCGAGCGGAGGCGCTACGATTAACACGGCAGGCAATACGATCACGATCAATGCGGGCAGTGGCGGCGGCGGCACGGGCATTCAGGGAGTGCAGAACACCGACAACACGCTCGACATCACCAATCCGAATGGTCCGACGGCTACGATCAACGTGAAAGGACAAGGGATCACATCGGTTCAGCTTGCCGATAATGCCGTAACCGCATTGAAGATTGCCGATGGGACGATTACTTCTTCGAAGCTTGCACCGGGCGTGATACCATCGACTCTGCCACCAAGCGGCGCTGCGGGCGGCGATCTTTCCGGGACGTATCCCAATCCTACGATCGCAGCAAATGCCATCACGAACGCGAAGATCGCTGATGGCACGATTGCAGCATCAGACCTTGCGGATAACAGCGTGACGAGCGCGAAGATCGTTGACGGCACGATCGCAGCATCAGACCTTGCGGATAACAGCGTGACGAGCGCGAAGATTGTTGATGGTACGATTGCTACGGCTGACTTAGCCGATGCATCGGTTACAACAGGAAAGATCAATTCAACCGGAGCTATGAGTGGACAGGTGCTCAGTTACAATGGTTCAAATGTCGTTTGGTCGAACCTTCCATCCGGCGGAGGCACGTTGGATCAGGCGTATGATTTCGGCGGAGCGGGAAATGGTCGGACGATTACTGCGGATGCCGGAGCGGTACTCATCTCCGGAACTGATGGATTGATCTCGACTGGCAACTATGGTACTGGTGCAGATATCTCGGTCAGTGGACCGGGGACCCGGCTGATTTGGTATCCTAAAAAGGCGGCGTTCCGGGCAGGGTATGCAACTTTAAACCATTGGGATGATGCGAATATAGGGCTGAACTCAGCCGCATTGGGTGGCGGCGGGAAAGCCAGCGGAGCTAGCTCAATCACGCTCGGTGGTGGTTGCACGGCGAGTGGTAATGTATCTGTTGCAATTGGAAATACTTCCGAGGCGAGCGGTATCTACTCAACTGCAATCGGACAGAATTGTATTGCGAGTAATCAGAATTCACTAGCGATGGGCAATCAATCGACTGCAAGTGGCAGCGGTTCAGTTGCGATTGGATATGATGCGAACGCCACTAGTTCAAGTTATGCGATTGGACATCAAACGACGGCAAGCGGACCTTACTCTGTAGCGCTCGGTCAAAGCACAACCGCGAGTGGTCAAAGTAGCACGACAACGGGCTATAATACGACCGCTAGCGGCATGTATTCAACCGCGATGGGCCGTAATACAACCGCCAGCGGTAACTATTCAACAGCGATCGGCAGTTACGTGAGTACGAATTCCAATCCGGGTGCTTTCATCATAGGCGATTTCAGCACCACTACCGTGACAACTGCCAGCGGCGCTAATCGCTTCACAGCACGTTTCGACGCTGGCTACCGGCTCTATACGAAATCAGATCTTTCCACCGGCGTTTCTGCATACAATGGTGCAAATTCATGGTCTTCAATTTCAGATTCGACATTGAAGATAGACTATTTGGAGTCCGATGCAGAAAGGTTATTGAAGAACTTTTCGTCGATGCGTCTCGGTTCGTGGCGGTACAAATCGCAGGACAATTCATATCGCCACTACGGTCCCATGGCGCAGGAGTGGTTCTCTGCCTTCGGACATGATGGCGTTGGCACGATCGGCAACGACACGACGCTCGCAACTGCGGATGTAGATGGCGTCCTGTGCATTGCGATACAGGCGTTAGAGAAAAGGACGAGCGAACAGAAAGAAATCATAACGACACAAGAAACAATACTGAAAGCAATCATCGCGAAGCAGGAAGTAGAATTGAATGATCTGCGTGAGCGGCTTCGCAGATTAGAGACACGATTCGCAAACGATCGAACACAATCATCGGCTTCGACTGTTACAAGCCACGCACGTTCAAGTGAATAATTATGCAATCACTTTTTACCAACTGGAGATCATCATGAAACACACTACCATCACTGCAGTCATTCTCATTGTTTTGAGTGCGAACGTTTTCTCTCAGGTTCCGCGCACGATCAGCTTTCAAGGTGTGCTCACGGATACCCAAGGCAATCTCATTCCCGACGGCAACCACGCATTGTCGTTGAAACTCTATGACAATGCATCGTCGCAGAATCCCCTCTTCACGGAAACGCAGACATTACCAGTTGTCAAAGGCATCTTCAACATCATCATCGGAAGTGTGACGGCGTTGCCCGCATCGCTCTCGTTCGATCGTGCATACTTTCTCGGTGTGTCAGTCGATGGAGGATTGGAGCTTGCGCCGCGCACAGCGCTGACTGCTGTCCCTTATGCTTTGCGTGCAGATCGGGCGAACATCGCGGAAGCTCTTGCACCGAATGCTACAGGTGTAGTGACGAGTATCAACAATCAATCCGGTGCATTGACAATGCAAGGCGGTGGTGGAACGACCGTGACGAACGTTGGGAATGCGTTTACGATTTCATCCGTTGGTGGCGGAGGTACTGGCATCCAAGGAGTGCAATCGACTGATGGCTCTCTTGCTATTCAGAATCCTAACGGACCGGTCGCAAACCTCAGCGTTGCATCCAATGCGATAACGAAAGACAAGATTGCAACGGGACAGGTAGTAAAAAGTCTGAATGGATTAACCGATAATGTGACTCTTATCGCAGGAGCAAACGTAACGCTGACCCCATCAGGCAACACGATCACGATCGCAGCATCGGGTGGGTCGGGAGGAACTGGCCTCCAAACGCTTCAATCCACGAATGGAACGCTGGACATATTGAATCCCAACGGACCGGTAACGACAGCGAACGTTGCGGACAATGCGATCAACACGGCACATCTTGTAAACGGCGCAGTGACTGCACAGAAGCTGGCCGCTGGTGTGATCCCTCCATCTCTCCCACCGATAGGTGCTGCGGGCGGCGACCTGTCGGGCACGTATCCAAATCCTGCGATTGCCGCCAACGCAGTCACGAGCGCGAAGATCGCCGATGCGACAATTGCGACAGATGACCTTGCCGATAACAGCGTGACGAGCAGTAAGATCGTTGATGGCGAGATCGGAACGGCTGATCTTGCCGATGCATCCGTTACAACGGGAAAGATCAATTCGACGGGAGCGACGAATGGACAAGTACTCACATACAATGGAACGAATGTCGCGTGGGCAAGTCTTCCATCAGGAGGTGGGACGCTCGATGAGGCTTATGATTTCGGCGGCGCGGGGAATGGTCGCACGATTATCGCTGATGCAGGTGCGGTGATGATTAGCGGAAATGATGGGTTCGTTTCAACGGGGACAGTTGGGAATGGTGCGGGAATTTCCGTGAGTGGTGCAGGCACACGCATGATGTGGTATCCGAAAAAGGCAGCATTCCGCGTCGGCGTCGTCAATGGATCGAATTGGGATGATGGAAATATCGGTACCTACTCCATTGCGATGGGACTTGACACTAAAGCAAGCGCGAATAGTTCAACCGCATTGGGCTTCAATACAACTGCCAGTGGTAACTTTTCCACAGCAATAGGATTTGGCACAGTTGCTGACGATGCTTACGCAACTGCAATTGGATTTAACACGACCGCCAGTGGTGGGTACTCCACTGCGATAGGAAGGAATACAACGGCGAGCGGATATGCTTCGACTGCAACAGGAGAAAATTCAACTGCGAGTGGTCTCAACTCGACTGGCATGGGATACGGGACAACAGCCAGTGGTACTGGTTCTACAGCGATAGGAGCAAATACAACAGCAAGTGGAGATTATTCAACAGCTATGGGATATCATGCCAACACAAATGGGAAAGACGGATCTTTCGTCCTCGGAGATAAAAGCACGACGACGGATCTGCTTTCTTCTACAGAAAATCATTTCATGACACGCTTCGCGGGTGGATACAGACTCTACACGAACAGCGCGATGAGTATCAGCGCATTCCTTCAACCGAATGCGAGTAGCTGGAATGTCGTGTCCGACTCGTCGATGAAGGAAAAATACCACGAAGTGAATTCGGAACTGTATCTGCAGCGCTTTCGCACTATCCGGCTCGGCAGTTGGAAGTACATTGTTGATGAACAACGTCACTACGGTCCCATGGCGCAGGAGTGGTTCAGTGCATTCGGTCATGATGGCATCGGGACGATCGGCAACGATACGACCCTTGCAACTGCCGATGTGGATGGAGTGCTGTGCATCGCAATACAAGCGTTGGAAAAGAGGACGAGCGAGCAGAAAGAAATCATAACGACACAAGAAACAATGCTGAAAGAAATCATCGCGAAGCAGGAAGCAGAATTGAATGAACTGCGCGCGAGGCTCCGCAGATTGGAAACTCGATTCGCGGACAACCCAACTGAAGCATCGGCTACGGGCATTGCTCAAAACGAACGCTAAAACAAGAATTACCCAATCACTTCATACACCAACAGGAGTTCATCTTGAAGAAAGTCACCATCACCCTCGCAATCCTTCTCGCATTGAGCGTAAGCACCTTCGCTCAGGTCCCCCGCACGATCAGCTTCCAGGGCGTGCTCACCGACGCTTCGGGAAACCTCATCCCCGACGGCAATCACACGCTGACGCTGAAACTCTACGACAATGTCGCATCACCAACGCCGATCTTCACAGAGGCACAAACAGTCCCGGTGGTTAAAGGTATCTTCAATGTCATCATCGGAAGCGTGACGGCGTTGCCTGCATCGCTTGCATTCGACCGTGCATACTTTCTCGGTGTAAGCGTGAACGGCGGAACGGAATTGCTCCCACGTTCGGCTTTGACTGCTGTCCCGTATGCTTTGCGTGCTGATCGCGCAAATATTGCCGAAGCGCTCGCACCGACGGCAACGGGAGCCGTCACGAGCATCAACAACCAGTCCGGCGCATTGACGTTGCAAGGAGGCGGCGGAACGACGGTGACGAATGCCGGCAATGCGTTCACGATTTCATCAACGGGTGGTGGGACGGGTATCCAAAGCGTTCAATCCACGGACAATACGATTACCATACTAAATCCCAATGGCCCCGTCGCTAATCTTGGCATTGCGGCTAACGCGATCACAAATAATAAGATTGCCTCTGGGCAAGTGGTAAAAAGCCTGAATGGATTATTCGATAACGTCACGCTGACTGCTGGTGCGAACGTAACGCTGACCCCTTCGGGAAGTTCGATAACGATCGCATCCTCAGGGGGATCAGGCGGAACGGGAATTCAGACACTGCAAAACACGAACTCGACGCTGGAAATCACTAACCCAAGCGGTCCGACTACGACCGTGAACATCGGCGCAAGCGCGATCAAGACTGAGCAAATCGTTGACAACGCCGTCACGAGCGCGAAGATTGCTGATGCTTCCGTGACTCCGGAAAAAATTAGTTCGACTGGCGCCACTTCAGGACAGGTCCTCTCTTACAACGGCTCCAATGTTACTTGGTCCAGCATGTCATCAGGAGGCGGAACGTTGGACCAGGCCTATGATTTCGGAGGGAAAGGAAATGGACGAACCATCAATGCCGATTCAGGCGCAGTCATTATTGCGGGCGAGGACGGATTCTATGCAACCGGGACGTACGGAAAAGGTGAAGAAATCGAAGTCAGAGGCCCGGGTACACGCATGTTTCTGTATCCGAGAATGGCTGCGTTTCGAGCGGGATACGCTGACAACGACCAATGGGATGATTACGGCATGGGAGATTATTCCATTGCGATGGGACACAGCACCATTGCGAATGCTGATTACACGTTTGCGGTGGGATTCAAATCGATGGCCACCGGAATCGCATCAGCAGCGATCGGTGATAGCGCAGAGGCTAAGGGATGGTACTCTTATGCGATCGGCAATAATGCCCGGGTCACGGGAAACAATGCCGTTTCGATCGGTGAACGAACACTGACGACCGGCAACTCCTCCACTTCGATGGGATCACATACGAAAGCCAGCGGCAACTATGCTACTGCGATAGGATATTATGCAGATGCCGGCGGTAATAACGCTATTGCGATAGGATTTTATTCTGACGCAAGCGGTAACAACGCGACGGCACTCGGTGACAGCACCGAAGCGAGTGGGAATTACACCACAGCAATGGGATCCCATACAACCGCCAGTGGGAACTACGCCACTGCAATGGGATCGCGTACAACTGCTGACGGCAATTACTCCACGGCTATGGGATCGAATACGATAGCGAGCGGCAATTACTCCACGGCTATGGGATCGTATGCAAGTACGAACCTGAAAGAAGGGGCCTTCGCTATTGGCGATAAGAGTACTCAGACCCTTCTCACCATACCGGTTATCAATCAATTTCGTGCACGCTTCGCGAATGGGTATTTCTTATATACCAATAGCGCGATGAGTACCGGCGCGTCGCTTGAATCAGGAGCAAGTTCGTGGAGCAGTATTTCGGATTCGACGAGGAAAGAAAAATATCAGGCTGCGAATGCTGATGCATATCTGAAGAGGTTTCGCGATTTACGTCTGGGGAGTTGGAGCTATATCGGAGACGGAAAGCGTCATCTCGGTCCGATGGCGCAGGAGTGGTTCTCCGCATTCGGTTACGACGGCATCGGGACGATCGGCAACGACACAACGCTCGCATCTGCTGATGTCGATGGCGTCCTGTGCATTGCGATACAAGCGCTGGAGAAGCGAACCGGCGATCAAAAGGAAATCATCACGAAGCAGGAAGCAGAATTGAATGAGCTGCGCTTCATTATCGCCGGAATGAAGTCAGAACTCGCGGAACTCCGCAACCGATCGAATCCTTCGCAACCGGTCGAAACCAAGTATTCACATAAATAAATTGAAACCACGGAGATCAAGATGAAATCACAACTTCGAAACGCATCGCTCGCAGCGAGTTTGTTTTTCATTGCATTTGCAGTGGAAACATACGCGCAATATCTGGTACCGCGAACTGTAGTCGGAAGCGGCGCGGTACAAACGGCAAACGCGAACAACCGAATCGCCGGAACAGTCGGACAACCGATAATCGGCTTGAGCAAAGCTTCGTCGAACAATATCTTCCTCGGCTTCTGGTACAACAAGGACAACGTCGTGGTCCATGTTGAACGCCTGCCCGGTCATACTCCCTCTGGATTTACGCTGAATGAGATTTACCCGAATCCGATCTCTTTCTCATCGAAAGCGTCGATCGGCTTTACGATTCCATCGCGCGCGCAGATCAAACTCTCGATTGTCGATAATCTTGGAAGCGTCGTTGCAATGCTTCTCGATGAAACGCTCGATGGTGGTACATACTCGGCGCGGTTCACTCCGCAGTCACTGTCGAGCGGATCGTACTACACCGTTCTCCAATCGGGAGCAAACTACATAACGAAAAAGGTGCTGATCGTTCGTTGACGATTCGTTCTATTCCATCATTTTTTCATCCGGAGATCAATATGAAAAACACTACCATCACTGTAATCATTCTCATTGTTTTCAGTGCGAACGTTTTCTCCCAGGTTCCCCGCACGATCAGTTATCAGGGTGTGCTCACTGATGCGTCGGGCAATCTCATTCCCGACGGAAACCACACGCTCACCCTGAAGCTCTACGACAACGTCG
>CAYUWG010000064.1:0-21344 GCA_964448285.1 uncultured Chromatiales bacterium | reverse complement strand
CAGCGAACCCGAAGCCGGAAGCGATGCGACGCATCAAAAAACCGAAGCGGCGAAAGTCAACGGTCATTGGGAATTGACCGGCACGAAGAATTGGATCACGAACGGCCTGAATGCCGATTACTATCTCGTCATGGCGCAGACGGACCGGTCGCTTGCGCACAAGGGGATCACGACGTTCTTGGTTGAAAAGGGCTGGCCGGGATTCGAGCACGGGGTGAAGGAAGACAAACTCGGCATCCGAAGCTCGGACACGTGCAGCCTGCATTTCAACAAAACTCCCGTACCGGATGAGAACATCGTTTGGGAAGTCGGGAAGGGTTTCAACTTCGCGATGGACACGCTGAACGGCGGACGTATCGGCATCGCGGCACAAGCTTTAGGAATCGCAGCCGCGAGCTATGAAGCAGCGCTGAAGTACAGCACGGAGCGAAAAGCGTTCGGTCATCTCATAAAGGATTTCCAGGCGATTCAGTTCAAGCTTGCCGATATGGCGACGAACCTCGAAGCAGCCCGACAACTGACGTATCGTGCGGCAGCGCTCAAAGACGCGGGCGAGCGCTACATCAAAGAAGCGGCGATGGCGAAACTGTACGCTTCACGCATCGCCGTCGCGAATGCGCTCGAAGCGATACAGATTCACGGCGGGTACGGATACGTCCGGGAATATCTCGTCGAGCGCTTCCTTCGCGATGCGAAAATCACCGAGATCTATGAAGGGACGTCTGAAGTACAACACATCGTCATTGCCAGAGAGCTTTTAAGAGATTAGTCCTTTCACCCACTAACGGAGACAACCATGCGCGTTGCCACGCTGCTTCTTCTTTGTTTTTTCATCATCCCATCGTCAAAGGGATTCGGGCAGTTCCACCACAAAGCGTCGTACATCGGACCGAGCTTGATTCTCGCGACAAATCCGATGGGCTTCGCCGGACAGTTCGAGCATGCGATCACGCCTGAGATCGGTATCGGTGGTGTCCTGCGGTATTGGTCGCAAAGCCGTACCGCGTATTCGTGGACTCTCATTATGCCGGTGGCACAGGCCGCATATCATTTCAAAACGGAAGTACCGGAGCTTGATCCTTTCGCCGGTGTCCGTTTGGGATTCGCTTCCTATTCATTCGATACCGATTTCGGGCAGGTAAAGGCCTTCGACAGCGGATTGTTTCTGGCAGCCGTCGGTGGCGCACGGTATTTTATCACCCCAAAAATAGCCGGAATCGGTTCGATGGAAATTCGTCTTGCCGGTGATGACTATTTGAATTCCAGTTTGGGAATTACTGTCGGCGTTGATTTCGTGCTGTAATCAGAGAGGTTTGTTCGAATGAGGAATTCCCTTATGTTCTCACTGACTTTTCTTTGAACCATCATCCAATCATATCAAGGAGGTTTTCGATGAAACAATTTGCGACATTCACACTTCTCGTAACGGTGTTCGCTCTCGCGATTCCAAATCAGAGCGACGCGCAGGTGAACAAAGGGAGGAACTTTCTCGGTGCGAACCTGACGTTCACTGATCCGATCGGATTCGGCGCACAGTTCGAAGCAATGATCAGCCCCAACATCGGGATTGGTGCGATGATCCGGTATTGGGGACAATCGGAAAGCCAATCCGGATTCGGCTACACCTATGAGTGGAGTTACACGATCATCATGCCGCAAGCAGTAGGATACTATCACTTCATGCCGGGAAATGAGCTTGATCCCTACGCAGGGGCTCGATTAGGCTACGGTATTCACAGCGTCGAAGTGAAAACGACCGGTTACACCGGCTCAGTCTCCGAAAACAGCGGCCTGTTCCTTACAGCAACCGGTGGGGTACGCTACTTCTTTACGCCGAAAGTGAGCATCAATGGCAGTCTCGAGTTTCGGCTTGCCGGTGAGAAATATTTCGCAGACGATCTGTCCATCCTGGCAGGTGTGGATTTCACACTCTGACCTTAGTCGAAACAACATCTCCAAGCGCCCTTCGCGGGCGCTTTCTTTTTTCCGGATGTTTGTTCAAAGCTAAGGCTCGTTTACTTTTGCCTTGTCAGGGATTGCTAACCTGCATCCCTCATTCCATCATTAGCAAGGTGTGTTTCATGAAACCGTTCACAACGATTTTCATTCTTGGGTTTATCATTCTCTCACAATCAGACGCGCAGGATATTCACGGCGGTGCTCAGGTAGGAATCGGCGTACCTTCCGGTGATTTTTCCGAAGGCTGGGAGACGGGATTCGGTCTCACGGCGAATGCCTTATTCCAGGTCGAAACAGATGTTCAAGTGACTGGCGCATTATCATACCATCGATTCCCAAAGACCGAGAAGTTGACGATTGTCGGTGGAAGCTATTCATCGGTCGGGATATTAGGCGGCGTGCGATATACACTGAGCCGATCGGAAACGGCGTGGTACATTGGCGGGGAAGCAGGAATCCATATCAATACCAATACCCTTGAAATGAAAACGACATACGAAACAACAGTCGAAGAGAGTGATTCGGAATCTGCATTTGGCATTTCCCTTCTCGGTGGACTGACGTATCCGCTCAGCGACAAACTCTTCCTCGATGCAAACGCGAAGTATCACATCGTTTTCACGGAGGTCGTGAACCGCTCGTTTCTTGCGCTCAATGCCGGAATCATCATTCCGATCAATCTGTAACCGTGGCTCATTGACCGGTATGGTTTCGGAAGACGCTATTCGCAAACTCACGCTCGAAGCGATCGAGCAGCTCGGAGCGAATGCCACGACGGCAAACGTCCAGAGAGTCGTGAAACAGGCGGTGGAAAAGCTTGAACAGCGAACAGGTAACGCAACGCCCAATGCTTCGAGCGACAGCGGGAGAATTATCCTGACGGCGTATGGATACAACGCGCCGGGGATCATCGCTTCGATTACGGAAATCCTCGCAAGGCATCGCTGCGATATCCTCGACATGACGCAGAAACTCCTTCAGGAGTTTTTCTCCCTCATGATGATCGTCGATATCACGAACTCGCCCAGCGCTTTTCAGCAACTCAGTGACGAGCTTTCCGCTCTCAGCCGGAAGATGGGTATCCGCATCCTTGTCCAGCACGAGGAAATCTTCAACGCGATGCACAGAATCTAAATCGATGTCCGATGTCGTCGCACATCATCGGCGATTCACTCTGCAGCCAATTCCGTAATCCGTAATCCGTAATCTCTCTTGCCTTTCGAATTCGATGAAATCTTAGAAACCATCCGCATGACGGAAGCGGAGCATTTCGATATCCGCACCGTCACGCTCGGGATAAGCCTTCGCGATTGCCGTGACCGCGATCTCAACGTCACGCGCAGCAACATCTACGACAAGATCTGCCGCATCGGCGCGAAACACGTCGAACTCGCCCGGCAGGTCGAACGCATGTACGGGATCTCGATTGCCAACAAGCGCGTGTCGCTGACGCCCATCTCCATCGCGTGCGACGGCTTCGAAGTCCAAGACTATATCGAAATCGGGCGCACACTCGATAAAGCCGCAGAGACCATCGGGATCGATTTTATCGGAGGGTTCGGCGCGCTCGTGCAAAAGGGTTGGACGAACGGCGAGCGCAATCTCATCGAAGCCATTCCGCAGACGCTTGCGCAAACGAACCACGTCGTATCGTCCGTCAACGTTGCCTCGACGAAAGCAGGCATCAACATGGAAGCGCTCATGAAAATGGCGCACGTCATCAAGGACTCGGCGCGACTCACCGCAGACAAGGATTCCATTGCATGCGGGAAGCTCGTCGTCTTTTGCAACGTGCCTGAGGACAATCCATTCGTCGCCGGTGCATTCCATGGCGTCACGGAGCCGGAGGTCGTTCTCAACGTCGGCATCAGCGGACCGGGTGTCGTGCTGCAGGCCGTGAAGGAAGCCGGAAGTTGTTCCATGGATGAACTTGCGGAAGTGATCAAACGGACGGCATTCAAGATCACGCGTGCCGGAGTGCTCATCGGAAAGAAGGTTGCGGAACTGCACGGCGTCCCTTTCGGCATCGTCGATCTTTCGCTCGCCCCGACGCCTGCGATCGGCGACAGCATCGCGGACATTCTCGAAGCGATGGGTCTCGAAGCCGTCGGCGCACCCGGGACAACCGCGGCGCTTGCGTTGCTCAACGACGCTGTGAAGAAAGGCGGATTGATGGCGTCGAGTCACGTCGGGGGGATGAGCGGTGCGTTCATTCCGGTCAGTGAAGACACATCGATGGCACGTGCGGCCGCCGACGGTCATCTTTCACTCGAAAAGCTCGAAGCGATGACGTGCGTGTGTTCCGTCGGACTCGACATGGTTGTCGTCCCCGGCGATACCTCCGTTGAAGTGCTCGCCGGTATCATCGCGGATGAATGCGCCATCGGAATGGTGAACGACAAGACGACAGCGGTACGCATCATTCCCGCTCATGGCAAAGGCGTCGGGGATGAAGTGAACTGGGGTGGTCTGCTCGGCTCGGCGAAAGTTATCCCCGTCCGCAATCTCGATTCTTCAGGATTTGTCAAGCGAGGCGGCCGTTTCCCGGCGCCGATGCGCAGTCTTACGAACTGATCGTGACTTTCATAAAAAGAAAAGCGGGAGCCGTGCGACTCCCGCTTTCTCCTTACGGAGAATGAAGTTCAATAATTCGTGAAGAGGAGAAAGTTAGCTGAACCAGCACCCGGGTTCGTCACTTTCCCGGAGGTTGCATTGCTCGTCAATGCTGATGCAACTGTCGCTGGCGTCGCAGTTGGATTTGATTGCAGGTATAATGCCGCCACACCGGCAACATGCGGCGATGCCATCGAAGTACCGCTGATGGTTTTCGTAGCATTATTCTTCGTGTGCCATGCGGACTTGATGCTCGATCCGGGTGCGAAGATATCGAGACAGGAACCATAGTTCGAATATGAAGCACGCGCATCCGAACTCGTCGTTGCGCCGACGGTTATCGCATTAGTCGTGCTTGCGGGGGAATAATTGCACGCATTCGCGCTGCTGTTTCCGGCAGCGACGGCATAGACAACGCCATCAGCGATGGAATTCGATACAGCGGTATTCACTGCGTTGTTGGACCCTCCGCCTAAGGACATGTTCGCAACTGCTGTGTTTCCGGTTGAGTTGTGCTGCGCTGTGACCCAATCGATCCCGGCGATAATCCCCGACCATGAGCCGGAGCCACTGCAATTCAGAACACGCACTGCCACGAGATTGCAGCCCTTCGCAACGCCGTATGTCGCTCCACCGACAGTCCCGGCTACGTGCGTTCCATGTCCGTTGCAATCCGATGCGTCGGGATCGTTATTCACGAAGTCCCAGCCATGGCTTGCGCGTCCGCCGAACTCATTATGTGTCGTTCGTATTCCGGTGTCGATGATATAGACCGTGACGCCTGTGCCGTTGTTCGTGTATGTGAATGAGTTACTCAGAGGAAGATTTCGCTGATCGATGCGGTCAAGCCCCCAACTCGGAGCGGGACTTTGGGTTGTATTGATCATCGCGATGCCGTCAGGTTCTATATACTCGACGTTGGGATTTCGACGGATACCCTGCAGCGCTCTTTCAGGGAGCGTTGCAGCGAAACCTTTCAAGGCATGTTGATACCTGTAGTGAACCGTTCCGCCATGTGTTCTTACAATCTCGTCCGTAAACTCGTGAGGATGTTTTACCGACTCTTTGAAAACCACGATATAGCGATCCCTGATATCGACCTCTTCATCACTTACTGCTTCAATCTTGGAAACGGAGGAAGCATCGTCGTCGATGATGGAATCCTGCGGTGAGGTTGTACCGGGATTGTCGCTGCACGATGATGCAAACAAGATCAGAAGAGCAATGGTACTGAAACGAAGTATGTTCATGATAACACCATGAGTTAATGGAAAAGAATGAAATGAAAATCCTTATTTCCGGTGAATCATGCAATAGCCGAATAGACTTTGCCATTACAGAAAACTAAATCGGAAACCTTATTAAAAAGCGGGAGCCAACCGGCTCCCGCTCCTAATCTGAGTGATGCTGAGTCAGGGCTTGTAAATGACAACGGAGCCGGGATCGTTACTACTCGGCGTGTATGTGCATCCGGCCTTCGTGATGTTCGTGATCGTTGCCGTGACGCTGGTTTTGTTGTTCTTGATGTTCGATTTGGAGAGCGTCACTGAACCGCTTGCATTAGTAGTTCCATTCGATGTGCCACTCGCACCTCCGCTCCATGTGATTGTCACGTTCGCTCCAGCTACGGTAGCATGGCTGGCATCATGAACAACAATCGTTGCTGTCGCAGTCCATCTGCCGCCTTGCGAAGAGGACGATCCGGAAATCGATCCGTGGATCGGTGTACTGGGTGGCGGTGGTGCGCCAATCAGGCTGTAGAGAAGAAGGTTCGGAGATCCGGAACCCGGGCCGGAAACAACACCGGAAGTTGCGGCAGATTCGATAGCTGTCTCAACCTGTGCGGGTGTTGCGGTTGGATTTGCATCCAGGTAAAGCGCGGCAACACCTGCCACATGGGGAGAGGCCATGGATGTTCCGCTGATCGTATTCGTTGCCGTGTTGCTTGAGTACCATGCCGAAGTGATGCTCGAGCCGGGAGCGAAGATGTCCAAACAGCTTCCGTAATTCGAATACGAGGCTCGCGAGTCACTGCTCGTCGTGGCTCCTACGGTCAGTGCATTCGGTGTGCTCGCAGGTGAGTAATTACAGGCATTGGCGTTGCTGTTTCCGGCAGCAACGGCATAGACGACTCCGTCAGCGATTGAATTTGTTACCGCATCGTTCAATGCTTGAAGGTTACTGCCACCAAGCGACATATTCGCGACTGCTGTATTGCTTCCCGTGTGGTGACCGGTAACCCAATCCACTCCCGCAATGACCTGGGCATACGACCCGGAACCGCTGCAGTTGAGTACACGCACGGCGATGAGGTTGCAGTTCTTCGCCACGCCATACGTACTACCGCCTACTGTTCCGGCTACGTGCGTTCCGTGTCCGTTGCAGTCCGATGCGTCCGCGTCGTTGTCAATGTAATCCCAGCCATGGCTTGCGCGTCCGCCGAACTCGTTGTGGGTGATACGAATTCCCGTGTCGATGATATACACGGTGACATCGGTTCCATCATTGTTGTACGTGTATGAGTTATCGAGCGGCAGGTAATGTTGGTCGATCCGGTCGAGTCCCCACGTCGCCGGACTTTGTGTCGTGTTGATCGAGACGATGCCGTCCGGTTCGATGTACTCGACGTTGGGATTCCGGCGGATTCCTTCAAGAGCTTGCTCGGGAAGAGTGGCGGCAAAACCCTTCAACGCATGTTGATAGCGATAGTGAACCGTTCCGCCGTGCGCACGGATGAGTTCATCAATCAGCTCATGTGGATTCCTGACCGATTGTTTGAAGACAACGATGTACCGGTCACGAATGTCGATGTCCCCTTCCCCTTCCCCCTTGGAGAACGATGGAGTATTGTCATCGTGCGGCGTGTAACTGCTCGGTTCATCACTACACGATGCTGCGGAGAGAAGTAAGACGACAATAGCGCTGTGGATTAAGGTTTTCATAATGGCACCTGTGAGATATGGTAAAGTTCTGCCGTTAAAATCTTCAACTCATTCCTCAGATGCAAGAGTTATGAAGAAATAAATCGGAATCGGAGCTTCACATCATTTTTTCTTTGGCAGGTTCAAGACGTAATGCAATCCCGCTTGAACCCAGACCTGAAGCTGGGATTTCGTTTTGAAACCCTCCGGTGCCACGAATATCCATCCACGCATCGGCTTGCCCGTGAAGTCCATGATGCGCGCATGAGGCTTTGCGACGTACCTGTCGTGATGATCGGGATGTACGCGGACGATGATTTCTTCACCGACTATGCCGACGCACATATTTCCATTGACGAGAAAGGAAAGCCCGCCGAACATTTTCTTTTCCGTGACACCTCGTGTCGATTCGAGAAGCGGCCGGATTCGTTCTGCAAGTTTCTCGTTGTATGCCATGGTGACTTCCTTTCGGATTGATTGATTGTCTTGGGGATGAATTGGCGATGGAGACTGGCGCACGAAAGTGCACGTCACGGAAATATCCCAAGCTGCTCGTAGCTGACCGCAATTTTATTGATGGCATTGATGAACGCCGCCGTTCTCAAATCGGGAACGTCGGCGATGCGGTTGAACGTCTCCCGTATCTCATGGTAAGCGCCGACCATCGTTTCTTCAAGACCCGAGTTGACGAGGTCGATCTCATCCGGCCCTTTCGCGATAGCCATTTTCTCTTCGTGAGTGAACGCGTGCCCGGTGATCCGCTCCACCGCGCCAAGCAGGCCGATGTTCGTCGCCTCCTCGAAGCGCTTGTCCATGCGCCCGAAGCGCACGTGGTTGAGATTCTTGAGCCATTCGAAATACGAGACCGTAACTCCGCCCGCATTGCAATACATGTCCGGGATGATCAGGACGCCGCGCTCGTTGAGGATCTTCGCGGCCTCCGCGGTAGTCGGGCCGTTCGCCGCTTCGGCGACTATTTTCGCACTGATCCGGGGCGCGTTTTCTTCATGCAGCACCTTCTCCACGGCAGCCGGTACGAGAATGTCGCATTCATATTCAAGCCCTTCCTCACTTCGGCTAAAGTTTTTCCCTTTGGGGAAATGGAGAATGCTTCCCGTTTCCTTTCGATGCTGTACGACTTCATCGACGTCCAAACCGTCGGCGTTATAAATGCCGCCTTCATACTCGAGCAATGCTACGACAACGCCGCCCAACTCCTGGATGAATTTCGCTGCGTAATAACCGACGTTGCCAAGCCCTTGAACCACGACGCGTTTGCCGGCAATGCCGGGTGATAAGCCCAACTTCCTCATGTCTTCCGCAACGTTGCACGCTTCCCTGATCGCGAAGGACACGCCGCGGCCGGTTGCCTCGGTGCGACCGGCGACGCCGCCTTGCGGGATCGGCTTGCCCGTGACGCAGCCCGCTGAATCGATTTGCGGTGGCGTGATCGCGGAGTAAGTATCGACGATCCATGCCATCTCGCGCGGTCCTGTCCCCATGTCCGGCGCAGGCACGTCGATGCCCGGCCCGATGAAATTCTTCTTCACGAGTTCGGCGGTGTACCGTCGCGTGATCCGCTCAAGCTCTTCAACGGTGAATCGTTTCGGGTCGATCTCAATCCCTCCCTTCGCTCCGCCAAAGGGGACGTCAACGCATGCGCATTTGTACGTCATGAGCGCGGCGAGCGCTTTCACCTCATCGACGTTGACGAGAGGGGAGTAACGGATGCCGCCCTTCACGGGAAGTTTGTGATGACTGTGTTCGACGCGGTAAGCTCGGATGAGCCGTATTTCTCCAACGTTCGACTTGAACGGGAATTTGAATTCGTAAATGCTGTTGCAATGCTTGATCTGATCCAGCAAGCCTTTCGGATGACTCGTGTATGAAGCAGCTCTGTCGAAGAACGCGGTGACATCGTTGAAGAAAGAACCGTTGGTGGACATGAAACCTCCTTGAGAGATTTGGCCTTTCGCATCGTCCGCTGCTCAGTGATGTGAACCGATCGACATCGTGATGAGTGCAGGATGCGCTCAGGAATCGGGTGTTTTGGTTTTCCGTTTGAATGTGTTATTGAGAGTGCGAACCGGCAGCACGTGAGCGATAGTCGATCAGGCCGGTTTGCTTCTCGCAATATAATTTGAAAATTCAGGTGAGTCATGGATTGCGCGTATTGGCATCAATGGCTTTTCCAAGAGATTCCGGATAGAGACAGTCATGGACCCCACGAAATTCAAGTACGACGAACTCCTCGAAGTCATCCAGAAATCGGGTGTGGCGGAATCTCTGCCGCGCTCGCTCTTCATGGATTTCAAGGACCTCATGCGATTCCGCATGAACAACATCCTCCTTGTCAGCAGCAGGTACGACTTCTACACGCTCATCGACGACGGGCAGTTCTCCGAGGGTTTGTACAGCGAGTTTCTCGATCTGAACATTCATTACGCGCCGCACATCACGCGCGTCTATTCCGGCGAAGCGGCATTGCAGGCGCTGAGTGAACAGAAGTTCGACCTTGTCATTACGATGCAGCGATTGGGCGATATGGACTTGCAATCGTTTTGCATCAAGGCGCGCGAGATCGACCCGAACATCCCCGTCGTCCTCCTTGCGTATCAGTCGCGGGAGTTGCAGCTCCTTCTGGAAAAGGGAAAAACCCTCGAACACATTTCCCGAGTCTATATCTGGAGCGGTGACCGGAAACTCTTTCTCGCGATCATCAAGAACTATGAAGACCTGGTCAATGCGCCGACCGATTGCCTCGATTTCGGCGTGCGCACGATCATCCTCGTCGAGGACTCGCCCTCGTTCTACTCCGCGTATCTTCCGATGATCTACACGGAAGTGATCCAGCAGAGCCAGCGCCTGATTTCGGAAGGGAAGAACCTTGCGGACAGGCTCTTGCGGCAACGCGCGCGTCCGAAAATTCTTCACGCGACGAATTACGAGGAAGCATGGAAGTACTTCGAAAAATACCAGGAGACGACGTTAGGCATCATCACCGATTTGAAGTTCTGCATCTTCGGGAAGGAAGTCGATACGGCCGGGCTGCTTTTTACTGCGCAAGTCCGCACGGTCGATCCGGAGATGCCCATCCTCGTACAGTCGTCGTTGACGTCGTGCAGAGAATTGGTTGAAGAGCAGTCGGCGAGTTTCGTCGATAAGAATTCGCACACGCTGCTTCAGGAAGTGCGCGATTTCCTGACGCACAATTTCGGTTTCGGTGATTTCATCTTCCGCCTTCCGACGGGAGAAGAAGTCGATCGCGCGAACAATATCCGTGAACTCCAGTTGCGCCTGATGACCATCCCGGAAGAATCGCTTCTCTTCCATGCGTCGCGCGACCACTTCTCCAACTGGCTCATGGCGCGAACGCGTTTTCGTCTCGCCTCGCGGTTGAAGCCCGTGAAGGTGCACGACTTCGACGGCAGCGACGACCTGCGCGAAGCGATCGTCCAGATCATCGAGCAACATCTCGTGCAGGATCAGAAGGGATTGATCGGTGAATTCTCCCGGGACAATTTCGACGAGGACGCGCAGTTCCAGCGCATCGGCGACGGTTCGCTCGGCGGGAAAGCACGCGGGCTTGCTTTCATCGACAGCATATTCAAGAACTACATCCAGCCGGACTTCTTCCCGACGGTCACGATCTCGATTCCCCGCAGCATCGTTCTTTGCACGAACATCTTCGACGAGTTCATTCGCGACAACGATCTCTTCGCGCTCGCCTCGAGCGACGTTTCGGACGAAGTGATCCTTCACGATTTCCTGCAGGCGAAACTTCCCGACGAGATCGAGCAGGATTTGCGCGTCATCGTCGATAAATGCCGTATGCCGTTAGCGGTACGTTCATCGAGCCTGCTGGAGGACGCGCTGTATCAACCGTTTGCAGGCATCTATGCAACGCTCATGCTGCCGAATTGCGAAGACGATCCGGAGATCCGTTTCCATCGGCTCGCGCGCGCGATCAAAACCGTGTACGCCTCGACGTACTTCCGGGCGGCGAAGAATTATCTCGAGATCACCGGTCAGCGCATCGAAGAAGAACGCATGGCGGTCATCGTTCAGGAGATGGCCGGAGAGGAACACATGCAGCGATGGTTCTATCCGCACTTCAGCGGCGTCGCCCGTTCGTTCAATTACTATCCCTTCGGTATGGCAACGCCGCAGGACGGTATCGTCAACGTCGCGATCGGTTTGGGTAAAACCATTGTCGATGGCGGGACGAGCCTCCAGTTCTGTCCGGCGTATCCGAACGTGCTGCCGCAATTCGCCGCGCAAAAAGATTACTTCGCGAATTCACAGAAAACCTTTTATGCGCTCGACATGAAAGGCGAGTACGTCGATGTCCTGCCGAGCGAGGATGAAAACCTCAAACGTCTCGACGTGAAACAGGCCGACGCACACGGGACTCTTCGCTGGCTCGCCTCGACCTACAGCGCGGAGAACGACACGTTGTATGAAGGCGTCTTTCGTTCCGGTATGCGCGTCGTCACCTTCGCACCGCTGCTGAATTCCGAGTTGATCCCGCTGGCGAAAATTCTGCGGTTGCTGTTGCAGTTGTGCGAGCGCGCGATGAACACGCCCGTGGAAATAGAGTTTGCCTGCACGCTCGGTTCGAAGCAGGCCACGCCGGCGACGTTCCACTTCCTGCAGGTGCGTCCGATGGTGAAGGGCGAAGGGAGCGTCGAGATCGATCTCCCGTCGATCGAACAGAAGGATATTCTCCTTCACAGCACGAACGCACTCGGGAACGGCATTCTCCGCATTCACGAAATCGTCTATGTGCGCCCCGATACGTTCGAGCCTGCGCACACTCGAGAGCTTGCGACGGAAATTGCGCAACTCAACCAGCGGTTGATGGATGAAGGCCGGTCGTATCTCCTCATCGGGCCGGGGAGGTGGGGTTCGAGCGATCCGTGGCTCGGCATTCCCGTGCGATTCTCCGCCATTTCCGGTGCGAAGACAATCGTGGAAACGAGTCTCCCGAACATGCTGCCGGATCCGTCGCAAGGCTCGCACTTTTTCCAGAACCTGACATCGCTCGGCATAGCATACTTCACGACGCGCCACACGCAAGAGGACGGTGCGATAGACTGGCACTGGCTCAACGCACTTCCCGCCGAGCACGAAAGCCGTTCCATCCGCCACGTCCATCTCGAAGCACCGATCGAAGTCCGCGTCGATGGACAGACGGGCGAGGGGATCGTGTTGAAGCGGATTGTGGAGGAGGAGTGAAGGAGGTCGCGGCATCAGGTGGTCATCCTTAGCTGATTTCATGGGTGCACAACTTCGGCCTTGAATTTAGATTGGCCCTGGATTATGTTTGGTCCAGCGAGGATACATCGGTCACCAGACATCCAGAGGCACGATATGCTGTTTCGAAAAAAACTAATCCACCTGCTTGTGTTACTGCTTTTCGTGCAGGCATACCCCCTGCTTACACAGACGTATTGGGAGCAAACGAATGGGCCTCGCGGGATTCATCTAACGACCATAGCTTTCGCATCATCGGATACCATATTCATTGGGGCACAATATTCGGGATTGTTCATATCCACGAATGGCGGGATTACTTGGAAGGCTGCTAATGGAATCGAGGGGTATAACATTGATGCGATCACGGTAACCCGCAATGGTTGGATTATTGCCAACTTGATGAATGCTATTATAGGGAAGAAGATTTGGCGTAGTACAGATCTTGGTCAAACTTGGCATGTAGCAAGTAACGGCTTACCATTGTCTACAGGTATCACCGCACTCACAACGCTTCCATCCGGAGACATCCTCGCATCCGCTTGGGGAATAGGAGTGTATCGCAGCAGTACCGGTGGAGATAGTTGGGTTCCGTCCTTTCAAGGAAGCGCCTCCAAGCACGTTAAAATCCGAGGATTTGACAGATCACCCGGCGGCGTTATCTATGGGGGAGGATTGATGAAATCCTTGGATAATGGCTTTACATGGTCACCAATGTCTGGCACGCACTTTTCGAGGGTGAAAGCAGTCAATGATAGTTTGGTTTTTACTGCGAGTATTATGTTTGGACCTTACTTATTGAGATCCACAGATACAGGTAGTACTTGGCTCGGAGTCGCTGATTCAATCTTAAGCGATCAAGATGATATTTTTTCTTTTGTCGTTGACTCATCAGAGCAAATATTCATTTCAACGACTATAGGACAATTTAATTCTACAGATCTAGGTAAAACATGGCGCGCCTTCGGCGGACAATTACACAAAGCCAAAAGAGTCACACTTGCAAGTGATTCGGTAAACCGCATATATGTGTTGCCCTACGGCTATGGTATTTCATCGACAACAGATCATGGAGTTACCTGGACATACAGCGATTCTGGTCTGTTTGGGATGAGGGTATTAACGCTCTGTAATTCCCCGAGTGCGATTTATGCTGGGACGGCGAATGGAATGATATTTCGCTCCGATAACCAAGGAAATGATTGGCTGAGAGTATATATAGATTCTTCTGCAGCTTATTACGCGGACTACTCAGGCGCATCAATACCAATCACATATCATCCAAGTGGAATCGTCATAGCTTCATTCAGTAGGAGCGGAGTAATCGTATCAAGCAATCAAGGGATGTCATGGGGTTATCGAAATAGTGGTTTAGTCGATCTCTCAGTCAATGATCTTCTTGTCCTTCCTTCAGGAAGAATTCTTGCAGGCACCGGAGGGGGCGTCCATTTCTCTGACAATGAATGTCAATCTTGGCAGGTATCATCTTCAGGAATGCAAAGTATACCTACGATTTTTGCACTTACATATTCACAAGCGAGCGGTGCTGTTTACGCATTGACGAGTGATTCAGCAGCTATTGTTTATCGTTCGACCGATGAAGGCATCACCTGGCAGCCGACTCGCAATGGGCTTCATAAGCAGAGTCCTGCACAACGATGGGCATTTATCGCTTCCGATTCAGAAGGAAATATCTTTGTAGCAAGAGATAGTCGAGAAATATACCATTCACAGGAGGGGCAACAATGGGTGCCGTTGCCATCACGTCCGTCAGAGGCATATAATTCTACCCGAGCGATTGCGGTAAATACGATCGGGCATATCTTTACTGCGACAGATAGCGGTATGATCGTCTCGACAAACAGAGGAAAGGAATGGCTTGTCTTGAATGAGGGGCTTCAACAAAAGGACTGTCACGCGATTTCCTTCTCGGATTCAGGTAGAGCATTTGTTGGGACATATGGGCGTAGCGTCTTTCGCAGTCATCGTTCGACAACGCTTGTTCCTCCGGGTACCACGATTCTTGTCGCTCCACCGGATACAGCAACGGATGTTCCTTTGAACCAACTCTTTACATGGCACCCCGTTGATCGTGCAGAGTCCTATCGGCTGCAAATTTCCGAGTCACGAGATTTCGATTCCGTACACATCGATCTTCGAGGTATCAGGGATACGTCCACCACAGTCGGTCAGCTTTCGACATTTAAGCGGTACTATTGGCGTGTGAGTTCGGAGAACCAGTTCGGACAGGGTCTTTGGTCTCACGTATGGTCGTTTACTACGATACCACCGATACCCGATCACCCGCAGCTTATCGCACCCTCGGACGGCTCGATCGATTTAGGTGAACGGATTGCCTTTCGATGGCAGCCGGTACTCCATACTGAAACGTATCAACTTCAAATAGCCTTGGACCCTGTGTTTCAGCAGATATGGTTGGATCGTGAGAACATTCGGCTGGACACGAATGTCGTTGCAGGATTATTGCCGGCGACAAAATTCTATTGGCGTGTACGTGCTGTGAATCTTTCTGGTTCGGGTCAATGGTCTGAGGTATGGAGTTTCAGTGTTCAGCAACTTCCCATTGCTCCGATGCTTCTCTTTCCTCCTTCCGGGACACAGCTCATCTTGAATGCAACCACATTCCGGTGGGATTCGGTTGATCTTGCCTCACGATATAACATTATTCTTTCGAACGATAGCCTTTTCCCGCATGGTACAAGTCGAATTACGACAAGGAATGAGTACTGGTTTGGCCGGCTTGCAATGAATGCGCGATACTATTGGAGGGTACGGGCAGTCAATGATGCGGGAAATGGTGCATGGTCAGATGTTTGGAGTTTCACGACAGGGTCCATCGTTTCGTCTGTTGGCGGGGAATCCGACGCCGATCTTGGAAAGGTTTTCTTGCGAAACCATCCGAATCCGTTCAGTGAGCGAACGACAATGCAATTGTTCTTGCCGATGACAGGTAAGGTACGACTGGAGATATACGATCTTCATGGAAGACATATCGAGACGCTCATCGATCGGATTATGGAAGCAGGTAATCACGATATATCCTTCACGGTGGATTTCACGGGCGTTTACCTGTGCGCATTACGTGTGAATGAAAGCGTTCATACACGCTTGATCCATGTTGTGAAGTGAAAGCATTGCGAGTCATCCGCTTCTTCGCAGATACCATCGTTCCTGCGACCTGAGATACGCGCGTCTATCTCCCGAACTTTCCGTTTCGATAGATCAAGCTATCATAGTAAGGGTCGTAAAATTGATAAGTCCCTTTGATGACTCCGAGACCGTTCACCCCTGATTCATCCTTGCAGCCTTTCCCGCTTACACGATGCCCTGTGCCATCATCGCATCGGCGACTTTCGTGAAGCCTGCGATATTGGCGCCGTTGACGTAGTTGCCCGGCGTCCCGTATGTCCCCGCGGCATGAAGGCACGCAGCGTGGATGTTCTGCATGATGCGATGGAGATGCTGATCGACTTCTTCACGCGACCAGCTCATGCGAATCGAGTTCTGCGTCATCTCCAAACCCGAAGTCGCAACGCCGCCCGCGTTTGCCGCTTTGGCGGGACCGAAGAGAATGCCGGAGTCGAGAATGACCTTCACGCCATCTGGGGTTGTCGGCATGTTCGCACCCTCGCAGATGCATGAACAGCCGTTCGCCACGAGCGCTTGGGCATCCGCTCCGTTGAGTTCGTTCTGTGTTGCGCACGGCAATGCGATATCGCACTTCACCTCCCAGGGTCGTTTTCCGGCGATGAACGGCACACCGAAGCGTTCTGCGTATGGCTCGACGATATCCTGGTTCGACGCGCGGAGTTCGAGCATGTAATCGATCTTCTCGCCGGAGATGCCCGCTTCGTCATAGACGTAGCCGTCGGGGCCGGAGAGGGTGACGACTTTCGCGCCAAGCTCCGTCGCTTTCAGCGCAGCGCCCCACGCAACGTTGCCGAATCCGGAAAGCGCAACCGTCTTTCCTTCAAAGCTCACCCCTTTCGTGCGAAGCATTTCGTTCGCAAAATAGACGACGCCGAATCCCGTAGCCTCTGGACGGATGAGGCTTCCTCCCCACGAAATTCCTTTTCCGGTAAGCACACCTTCGAACGTTCGCGTGAGGCGTTTGTACTGGCCGAATAGATAACCGATCTCGCGTCCGCCTACGCCGATGTCGCCGGCAGGCACGTCGATATTCGCTCCGATGTGGCGGAAGAGTTCGGCCATGAAGCTCTGGCAGAAGCGCATGATCTCGCCGTCGGACTTGAACTTCGGGTCGAAATCCGAGCCGCCTTTGCCGCCACCCATCGGGAGAGTGGTCAGGCTGTTCTTGAAGATCTGCTCGAACCCGAGAAACTTGAGGATGCTGAGATTGACGCTGGGATGAAAGCGCAAGCCGCCTTTGTACGGACCGATGGCGCTATTGAATTGAACCCGAAATCCGCGGTTCACGCGCACCTCTCCTTTGTCGTCCACCCAGGGCACACGAAACATGATGACGCGCTCCGGTTCGACGAGCCTTTCGAGAATCTTCGCTTTGCGGTATTCGGGATGACGATCTAAGACGGGGAGAAGAGATTCGACGACCTCTTCGACGGCCTGGTGAAATTCTGCTTCATTCTGGTTTCTGGCGCGCACTTCGGCCATAAAATCCGAGAGATACGGAGACATGATAATCCTTTTAGGTTGTGATGTTCGAAATAGGGAAGTCTCATTGTTGGCTTCTCGGTGCAAGCTACAGAAACGCGCGTATGTCGAAAAATGCGTTTTGTCATAGATTACACGTGAAAGAATTCGTACTGTAGTACCGAATATTCAACGGAGGATAAACCATGCTCGAACTGACATACTACGGACATTCCGCCTTCCAGCTTTCGGATGGAGCGAACACGATAGTGATCGATCCATTTTTCACCGGAAATCCCGTCGCTCCGATTCCCGCCTCGGACGTCTATCCCGATTTCATTGTCCTGACGCATGCGCACGGAGATCATCTCGGTGACGCCTTCGATATTGCGAAGCGATGCAACGCGACGATCATTGCGGTGAACGAGCTTGCGAACTTCGCTGCCCAGAATGGCGTGAACGCGCACAACATGCATATCGGTGGGTCGCTGCTTTTCCCATTCGGCCGGTTGAAGTTCACGATCGCGCATCACGGTTCTTCGACACCCGATGGGAGATATATGGGTGAACCCGCCGGGGTCGTGATCACGATGGGAGGGAAGACCGTCTATCATGCAGGCGATACGGGTCTCTTTTTAGACATGAAGCTCATCGGCGAACTGAATCCACTCGACTGCGCGCTGCTCCCGATCGGCGACAATTTTACGATGGGCATCGACGACGCGGTCAAAGCGGTCGAATTTCTCCAACCCGGCATCACTGTTCCGATACATTACAACACGTGGGATATCATCAGCGCGGACCCGGAAGTCTTCAAGGAGCGCGTTGCGGGAATCGGGAAAGCCTGTGTGATCATGAAACCCGGGCACAAGCTGAAGCTCGGTTGAACCTCTTTTGGATTTTAGAAAAATTTCCTCAAGTTAGCCCCCGCTCCTTGAGGAGCGCTCATGAGGTCGAACAGTGAATGCAATGTACCCTCCAATTGTGCACCGCTCTCGGGCGGTGCACAATGTTTGATCCGCAAAACCCGTCCAATGTAAATCCACCATGTCTCTACGATACCCAGACGAGCGCAATGCGCTGAGGGCCTCTTGTTGCAGTGAAGGTGAATGCATTTCACCGGGCTTTCGCCGTTCTCCTCCCGCTTTATGTCCCACAATTTCAGGTTCTCGATGAGGACTGTTGTCACTCTTTCACTTTTCGTCCTTTGTGTTTTTCTCCTTCCGGCTTGCAGCCGTTCACCCGTAACCGATACGGCTGACTTCTATGAGACCATCAAGCTGATGGAACAAAGGCAAACGGAGATTCTCGAAAAGCAGAAGCAGATCCAGGATCTCTTCACCGCATACAATCAAACAGTCGGGAAGGAATACTGTCTCAATGTTTCCTTCACCGCATTTCCGATACCTGCGAAGGATTGGGAGACACTCCGCAGGCAGATGACTGACGAGCTAGACCCATCCTGCCGTGCCCTCTTGGCGGAAATCAACACCCTGTACGAAAACGCACTCGAAGACATCGATGAGTATCATGCGCTCAGCGAACGATTGCCGACGCCTTTCACCGCAAGCGGGGAATCCCACTACGCGATGTGCGCGCAGTATCTGAAGGAAGTGTATGGCTTTGAGAATGCAGCCATAGAAAAAATCCTTTCGAACGTTCCTTTCCAATCGAAATTAGAGGAAGGCAGCACGGTGTGGTTCCTCTATTCGGATGGTGAGTTTGCAACGCATGCGAGCACGGCGAGCGATTTCCAACACGTACTGGTAAATGATGCATCGGGGCGAAGGCAGATGCTCATCGGCTCCGTTCCCGTAACGAAATAGTTTTATCGAAACTTGAGAACAGGCAGGGTTGCCCACCGGCGTTCCCTGCTTTTTTTATTTCGGATGCGTAGGTTGGCTGTGAGAACATCATGATCCTTCTCCTGCCAATTCTCATTCTGCTTTGCATCTCCGGATGCAGTCTTCCCGACAAATACCGTCCGATGGAAGAAGGGGCGTTTTCCGTTTTCATTCGTGTAGATGGATGGCATACGGGGGTCATTCTCCTCGCGGAGCAATGCCCTGCGGAATTGATTCCGGAGCGGTTAGACTTTCCCGGCAGCAAGTACTTCGAATTCGGCTGGGGCGACGAACGATTTTACATGACGCCCGGCTTCGATCCGTACCTTGCTGCACGCGCATTGTTCTGGGAGACAAGCTCGGTGATGCACGTCGTCGCATTCGACGATCATCCGAAGGAGTACTTTCTGCGAGGGGAGTTGTATGAAATCGGGCTGAAGGAAAGGAGCTTCGTCAAGCTTTGTCGCTTCCTTTCGGATTCGTTTGCCCGGCGAAGTAAAGTTACCGCGCAGCAGTTGGGCAAAGGCTATTACGAAGCGTCAGCCTTTTATCCGTCTCCGCATATGTACGACCTCTTCCACACGTGCAACGTATGGGCGGCGAGTGCACTGAAAGCAGCAGGTTGCCCGATCACTCCCTGGAAAGCGATTACATCGACGGGATTGACGTGCCAGCTTATGACGTTTGCGAAACGAACGGAGTTGGGAAGAATGCGAGCACGCTAAAGCGTGGACGACGAACATGAGTTTAGAGGCACGCTGAAGCGTGGACAACGAACTTGAGCTTATTCGTCGGACATCGTTACGGCGACGACTTCGGCGATGGATGTAACGCCTTCTTTGACGCGTTCACGAGCGGAGGCGCGCAGCGTGAGCATTCCCTCTTTGATCGCGATATCCCGGACTAATTCTTCGTTGATCTCTTCGCCCGACTCGAAGATTGCTTTGCGAATTGCCGTACTGAAGAAGAGCGCTTCATGGATTGCCGCTCGGCCTTTGTACCCGCCGATGCACGCACTGCATCCGACCGGCTCGTAGATGGTGTGATTTCGAAGTTCATCTTCCGTGAAGCCGACGTTCAACGCTTCGTTGATATCGAGATTCTGAGCGGAGCGCTTGCACTTCGTACAAAGCCGACGCACGAGACGCTGCGCAACGACGAGGTTGATCGCGTACGCAATGAGAAAAGGCTCGATGCCCATTTTGAACAATCGCGTCACGGCGCTCGGTGCGTCGTTGGTGTGCAACGTTGAGAACGTCAGGTGGCCGGTGTTTGCAAGCTTGATGGCAATGTCAGCCGTGGTCTTATCGCGCATCTCACCAACCATCACGATGTCCGGGTCGTGACGGAGGATCGCGCGGATTGCGCCGTCGAAGTCCGTCTTCGGGCCGAGCTTGATTTGCCGCGCTCCGTGAATGACGTACTCAACCGGATCTTCGACGGTAAGGACGTTCACCTGCGGAGTTATCACGGAGTGAAGCGCAGCCACGAGCGTCGTGCTCTTTCCGCTTCCCGTCGGGCCGGTAAGGATGACCATGCCTTGCGGTCTCCGGATCGATGTGCCGAACCATTCGAGCGCTTTTGCCTGAAAGCCGATCTTCGAAATATCGGTGATGACTTTCCGGCTGTCTAAAACGCGAATGACGATGCTCTCGTACTTCATCGTGAATTCCGTTCCGACGATCGGGAGAACGGAGACGCGGAATCGAATGATGACGTTGTCGATCTGTCGTTGGATGAAACCATCCTGCGGTGCTTCACGCTCGAACCGGTCAACGTTTTTCGTCCGGTCCTTCACGACGGCGAGCACAGCCTCGGGGCGTGTCCCATCGATGCGGTTCCAAATTTTCAGTTTCCCATCGACGCGGAAGTGAAATTCCGTCGTCTTCGGGCCGGTCGGGAAAACATGGACGTCGCTCGCGCCCTGGCGTACCGCTTCGATAAGGCATCCTTCGAAGAAATTGACGAGAAGGCTCTTGTTGATCTCCTGATCGAGCGCAGCTTCATCGATGCCGGCTTCGAGGTCGGATTCGGAAAATTCGCCTTCCATTTCCTTGATACTTTCAAGGAAGACGTTCTCTCCTCGAAGGAGGTTGTCGAGGTGTGGTTGCAGTTGACC
>CAYUWG010000063.1:0-21567 GCA_964448285.1 uncultured Chromatiales bacterium | reverse complement strand
CATACATCGACCTCGGTGACGAAGATTATCGCAGTTATGCGTCACGCATCGAAGCGATTTTCGATACGGTCTTCACGAGTATCACGAATCAGATCCTTCCCTCTTTCAACTCATGCGCACTTGCCACGGAGAAATTGAAGATCGAAGTTCGGGGCTTCGTCGATCCACGCGGTTTGGCGTATGGATCGTACATCGACAAGACCGTGGATACCGACAACATGCGGATCGAGAAAGGCAGCGCCATGTCCGGCCAGGAGGGGAACAGAAAACTCGCCGAGTTGCGCGCATACTACACGGCTGAGATGATAGACGCGGAGTTGTCATCGCGATCTCAGGCATATCGCGATTTGAAAGCACAAGGCCGCATACTCCTCAGTCCGAAGGGTGTCGGTATCGACGTCGAAACCGCGGGAGAAAAACTTCAAGACCCTGCGAAGCGCCGAATCGATATCAAGCTCGTGATCATTAGCGGCTCGAAGTAAAGTTAGACACCCTTCCCTTTTTCTCCTTCTCGTGAAGAACGGATTTCGTAACAGGGAAAGTATTCATGTGAAGTCGATGAACTCAAAGAAAAAACCCCAACCTTGTGGCTGGGGTTTCAGGTGATATGAAAGCAAGTTCAGTACCGCTCTATCTGAACGCTCGATACGCCGGCGTCGATTGCAAGATGAATTTTCTTCATCGAGGAACCGTAGTTCTCGGAGTGATAGATACCGTCCTGCATTCGCTTGAAACCTTCAAAGGATTTGCTGCTCATCGGTGCATCGATATCGACGATGCAATCCGCGGTTTTCGGCACTCGCAGTGTAATTGAAGCAGCACCCGCCTCAATGCGCGTGTAGTTCGAATCCGCACGGTCGCCAAGCGTGAGCCGCATGGACGTTGCGCCGGCTTCGACACGTACGGTCGGGGTGAGGAAAGGGCTGAGATCGATATCCGCTGACGCTGCACCGATTTCCACGTCGACCGTCCACGCGGGTTTAGGATTGAGCCGGACGAAAACCTTGTTCTTCAGATTTCCGATTCCCCAGAAATCATTCCCGCCATCGAGGTCGAGATCGATGCCGCGCAGACTGTCGCTGCCATCGGTGCGAAGGGAGTACGTCCCCATGTTCGTTTCCGCTTGCACTGCGACGAATGCCGATGTCGTATCGCTGATCGTGAAGTCCCCCGCCCCGCTGCTGAACCGGAATCGTGCGTCAGGTACCCCATCGTAATCCATCATCAACTTCTGAGTTGTGATATGGTGCGGTTGGTCGAGGAACGTGCGTGCGGTTCGCAATCCCCCGGCGAATAGCGAGAATAAAAGCAAACCGGCAATACCACCCGTTGCTCCCATCACGATCCACTTCGTGTTCTTGTCTTTCAGCAACACCGCAAGACCGATGAGGACGAGAACGAGAGGCCAGTAATTCCAAACCGGCCAGAGACCGAGGTCGATGGATGTGAAGTTTTGGATAAGACCGAGCACGCCGATGCAGAGAAAGAATGTCGCCCAAAACATGCGTCCTGATGTCATGATTACGCCTCCTTGTGTAATAGGGAAAAATCACCTGAACGCCAGAATAATCCCGCGCCAATGCCGATCAGGATAAGCGGCCAGAGATGATCGAAGTTGAATCCAGGGATGAAGTTATTGAGAAGGAACAATGTGCCTAATCCAATCAGTGCGATTCCGGCGATACGATGACGTTGCGCGCTTGCGAGTGCGAGATCGATTTCCGGGGCAGTGTGCTCTTCGAAGCGGCCGGCTTCTTCGCCCGTTGAATCTCCGAGAGTAGGATCCGGTTTGTACTCCGGTACGATGATCCACAGGATGATGTATGCGATCACGCCTGCGCCGCTTTGAAACGCCAGGATGATGAAAGCGATACGGACCAGCACAGGATCGATGTCGAAGTAGTGTGCGATTCCAGCCGCAACACCGCCAATCATCTTTTCACTGCGCAGTCGATACAATTTCTTTGTCATGGGGAACTCCTTTCTGAACGACCATTCGTTCGGCGCGCCCTACGGCACGCTTTCGACGAATGTTACAAACGTAATCGTTGAAGGGAAAGAAACTCGAAGGGACGACACTCAGATTCAATCTCATCTCCGATCAGGTTGTCATTCCGCCCTTATGCTGTTAGATTCACGCGTCGCTGCTGTAAGCGGCATCAACTCAATAGGAGGTTTCGTGAACGTTGAATCGTATGGCTGGTATAGCAACCGTGTGAACAAGCACATGGAATTTCTCCGCGTTGGGACCGCAGGTGCGCCTGTCATCGTTTTCCCAACGTCCGGCGGAGATCACAGAGAATTCGGTGACCGAGGCATGCTCAAACCGCTCGAATGGAAGATAGACCAGGGCTTGATACAGGTCTTTTGCATCAACACCAACAGTTGGGAAGGTTGGTACAACGAGCACCTTCATCCGCGGCAGAAAGTCGAGATGCAAGTCGCTTACGAAGAATATCTTATCCACGAACTCCTTCCAGCGCTGCGAAACTTCAGCGGCACGGACCTTCTCATCCTCACCGGCATCAGCTTCGGTGCATACCATGCGATGAACTTCACACTCAAGCATCCCGATTTGGTTACGAAGGTCGTGACGTTCAGCGGCTCGTTCTCCATCAAAGGCTTTCTCGAAGGCTACTACGACGATCTCTGCTACTTCAACAATCCCGTCGATTACCTCCGCAACCTTTCCGATCAATGGTACATCGACATGTTCAACACCTGCACCGACCTCACGATAGTCACGAGTGACGGAGACGTCTGTCTCGACCGGAATCTGGAGCTTGCGGGTATCCTCACATCGAAAGGCATCCGTCATAACTACTACCAGTGGGATGCGTCGTACAAACACGACTGGCCGCACTGGGAGAAAATGATCGCACACTACATCTGAGCCTTATGGAAGCCGTTATCCACTACCTGACGGAAAATCCCTTCATCGGCATCGTGCTCGCGGCACTCGTGGTTGCATGTATTTTTTTCGTAATGAAAAAACTCATCAAGCTCGCACTGATCATCGCATTCGTGCTGCTCATTTCCGGCGGTGCGACCTACCACTTTGCACGTGTTGAATTCCAAAAGCGCAGTGAATATCTTCTACGAAAAGCAGGAAGGACATTCGATGACATACGAAAAGATATTCCACATAAACTTGACTCTGCATGGAAAAAGTTGGATTCGCTTCGCTGAAAGCGTGGCGTTGAAGAACATCTTGTCGGTTGTTGCGGGCATTTTACTTCTTACGAGCGCGCTTTCCGCGCAGGGACCGAAAGGAAAATCATTCGGTATCGGTCTTTCACTCGGTGAACCGACAGCGGTTACCGCTCGCTTCTGGACGAGCAGGCAGAACTCGTGGGATGCCGCAATCGGGAAATCGCATCTTGGCAATCCGCACCTCCACGCCGATTACCTCTGGCATATCAACGATGCATTCGACTCGCGCATCGTCAGTTTATATGCGGGTGTCGGCGCCATTATCGGTTTCGGAAGAAAGGGCGAGTACGTTTTGGTGAAATTCGGCAAAGGCCCTTTTAAAGAGCACTGGTATTACGATGCAGACAATGACGTCGCGCTCGCAGCGAAAGGCACCTTCGCACTGAACATCATCCCGCGCAATACGCCAATCGATATCTTCCTGGAGCTGAATCCAGTCCTCGGACTTTCTCCGGGCTTCGGTTTCGATTTCATGCTCGCCGTCGGTGTACGGTTTTATCCATAGCGGCATTTGACTACTTTTGCCTAACCTGTGAGTTCATCCACCAACGCGAGCAGACAACAGCCATGACATACCGCTTCACACTCTGGGTTCTCCTTTTGTCCGCGCTTTTGCTTGAGGAAGCCGGCGCACAAACACCACTTCGCAAACGAATCGGCATCGGATTCTCGTTAGGCGAACCGACGTCGGTGACGATGCGCTTCCGTATGGGACGGTCCAGTTCGATGGATTTTGCCGTCGGGAAAACAGTCATGGGCTATCGCGTTCATGCCGATTATCACTGGCAGCATCTCTTCGTATTCGGCAGCCCCGTTTACAGCCTCTACACCGGACTTGGCGCAGCAGTAGCCTTCGGTGAAAAGGGCAAGTATTTCGTCTTCAATTCGAAGGCCGACAGTTCACGCTGGTTTTTCGAAGGAGATTACCCGGCAATGGGTCGAGGAACGATCGGGTTGAACATCATCCCCATCTATACGCCGATAGAGATCTTCGCGGAGATCAATCCCCTCATCGGTTTTCATCCGAAACTCGCGCTGGATATCGAAGCATCGATCGGCGTTCGGTATTATCCCTGAGCTTTGCAGAAAGTTTTTCGTAGCTTCACACTTCCCGATACGCATATCGTTTGGAATGGATGAACAAGCGGACTGAGAATGTCCGATTACTTCCGAAACAGTCGGACGTAATACAACACACTCGAACCGATCAACGCCACTCCGATCGAGATATAGACGGGAGTCAGGATCATCAGCGAGACTCCGCTGTTTCGAAGCGTCCAACCTAATGCGATCATGAAACCGATCAGGAGCCAGCTCTTCCAATCCTGAAAGGCAAAAACACACGCGCGCCCCTCGTAATGATCGAGTCGTGAGATGTTCTTTCGCGCGAGTCTCATGAACTTCAGCGGCGTCACGACGGTCGCTGCGAGACCTCCGATCGTGAGCGTGAGCACGACGTCTTTGCTCTGCATCGGCAAGAGCCAATCATATGCAATCAGGCAGAGCTTTATTCCTACGGCTGTCCAAAACGCGCCGGCGATAAAGAGAAGCCACGTCACGGGTAATGCCGGATTGAAGCGCTGAAGTACGTCCGCATCCGCCTTCATACGATCCATCCGATCTTGCATTCAAACATCCATGCGATCATTTCTGCGGCCATTCGTCTCGTTCATCCAACGAATGCAAACCATCGCTCTAACCTTCGCAGACATGTCTCCTTCCCCAGCACTTCCATCAGTTCGAACAGGCCGGGTGAGTTTGTCCCGCCGGTCAACGCGAGTCTGATAGGATGAATCACTTTTCCCGCGCTCATGCCAAGCTCTTCGGCCTTTCCACGAATCAGCGTCTCAAGATTCTCATGTGTGAAATCCAGGCGTTGCATGGATTCGAACAGTTGCCTGATGAGGGGAATGATTTCCGGTTTGACATGCTTCCGCATTCCACCTTCATCGAACGACTGCGGGTCCTCGAAGAAATATCTTCCCTTCGTAAAGACTTCGGGAAGCAATTCGATTCGTTCTTTCATCAGCGGAATAACGCGCTCCAAGTATGTGTCACCGATATCGCCAAACTCATTCGGGATGTACGGTTCGATGCGGCGACGCAATGCATCATCCGAAAACAGCCGCAGATGCTTGCCGTTCATCCAACGAAGCTTTTCTTCATCGAACACGGAGCTTGATTTCAACAACCGCGTTACGTCGAACGCTTCGATCAACTCTTCCCGCGTCATGATCTCGCGTTCGTCGCCGGGATTCCATCCGAGGAATGCGAGATAGTTGAACAGCGCTTCAGGCAGATAGCCGCGCGTCTGGTATTCACCGACTGAGGTCGCTCCGTGTCTCTTCGAAAGGCGCTTCTTGTCGGCACCGATAATCAGCGGAACGTGACCGAACATCGGGAGGTCGTAACCGAGCGCCTTGTAGAGCAACACTTGTTTCGGAGTGTTCGGCAGGTGATCGTCGCCGCGCAACACGTGCGTGACGCCCATATCGTAATCATCCACGACGACGGAAATTTGATACACCGGCGAACCATCGGAGCGAAGAATCACGAAATCCTCGATCTCACGATTGTCGAACGTCGTCTCCTCATGCACGATGTCGTGAAAATGTGTTTCCCCGTCAGGTACCTTGAAGCGCAGCACTTTTGGCAAGCCCGCTGCTTCCTTCGCTTCGCGTTCTTCATCCGACAGGAAGAGGCACAAGCGATCGTAGCGATATGCGTCATCGGTACCGGTGGCAGCTTTTCTCCGTGCGTCGAGTTCTTCCTGCGTGCAGAAGCAATAGTAGGCTTTCCCTTCTTCGTGCAAACGAAGGCACTCCGCGCGATGACGCTCCACGTGTGCGGATTGAATCCACGGTTCGCCTTCCCATTCGATGCCGAGCCACCGAAGGCCGTCGATAATCTCGCGAATCATCTCCTCCGATGAGCGTGTTCTGTCTGTGTCCTCGATGCGAAGGAAAAACGAACCGCCGCTCGAACGCGCATAGAGCCAATTGAAGATTGCCGTGCGAGCACCGCCGACGTGCAGATAACCGGTGGGACTGGGAGCGAAACGAACGCGAAGCTGATGAGTCATGAATCAGGAGATTGTGATGCCATAGAATGAGTCGATGAAAACATCGCGTGATAGGCAGAGCGAAGCATGAGAACGAAGACGCCGAGCGCAAGAACGCTCCACAGAATTCCCCAGACGAGAGCGGGAATGCCGGTCATGCTTGCGAGTAGCGCGGCATCCGTCGTGCGATGTTCGAGCGTCAGCAAATCTTCTTTGATATCGATCAGCGCATACAAGCAACTGACGGCTCCGAGATATTGAAGAATCATCTGCAAGCCGTTTCGCGGGAGGTACTTCACGCCTGCGATCATTCCTGCGCCGAAGAGAACGCCGAATACGATACCGAAGAGATTTCGCACGAAGAGCGTTGTCACGGCCAATACCGCCACGCCGATGAATGCGCCCAAGGGTTTTGCGATGCGTTGCCGAAGCGCTGCGAGAAAGATCAAACTGCCGAGAGCCATGCTTCCGAGGTAGCCTGCCGATGCGATTGCGAAGCTCCATCCACCGAGCGTCCGGCACACGCCGCCGATGCGTTCATCGATTTCGATTCGCTCTATGCTGCCGCCCGTTACGAGCGCCGCGACGCCATGGCTGATCTCATGCATGAGCACGACGAACAGCTTGACGGGATAGAGAAAGATCGTGTCCCAGAAAAAAACCGATGCCAGGACAAGTACGATCACGAGAGAAAACTGGAGGCGCGCGTTCTTCACAGCGGAAAGATGCGACAACGGGAAGGATTGGCCAAGATGCCTCCGTCGTTTCGTTCTCTCCATGAACCGTTCAGCGAAGCTTCATGCTTGTTGCGGCAAAGGCTCCGACCGCGAGGCGCATCAGAAACACGATGAACTCGGGGATGCGAGAGCCGGCAGGATTCAACCGGCTTTATCGCACACTATCCGGCGCTTCAGCGATCAGGAAACGTCGGAGGTCTGATTACTTTGGACACATCTATATCTGCTGTACATCGGGCAAGCGTTATCGCGGGCTCCTCTCGGTTTACCGGTAGGTTTCGCACCACGCAAGGATATGTTTGGATACAAGCTCCAACGGACTCACCCTGACTCCGGTCCCGATACAACCGGAGAAGCTCGGTCCGGAACGGTGCGAACTGAGTGAAACCACGGCCGCTATCTCCCAAGAAGTCGTCGAGCGCGGCGACCAACCGGCTCCGGTCCGCAGGTACACCCGTCGTTTCGCATCATACCCGGTGGTGTGGAGTCGTGGGAGAGCCAGCCCGTGAACAGATGTATTCACTGATATTTATTTGTGAAGATGCTTGACATGCGTATTTCGTTTCACTACTATTGCCTCGAAGCTTTGAACCACAACCCATCCATGGCATTTCACAACTCGCATACTGCACCGCGATCCATACGACGACCGACAGCCGAACACCTGAAGCCGAAGCTCATGGATCAACTTCATGAAGCGTTGCAGTCGCGTCATTACAGCAGCCGAACGGAGCAATCATATTGCCATTGGGTTAAACGCTACGTGTACTTTCATAACGTCCGTCACCCACGAGAAATGGCGGAACCAGAGATCAATGCATTTCTCACGCATCTTGCCATAAAGGAGAAAGTCAGCGCCTCGACACAAAACCAGGCTCTCGCAGCATTGTTGTTTCTTTATCGACACGTCATCATGAGGGAACTTGGTGATTTCGGCGACGTCATTCGGGCGCGGAAATCTCAAAATCTTCCCATCGTTATGACGAAGGAAGAAGTACGCCTCGTACTCGGTTTTCTCGAAGGTGAAAACCAACTTATAGCTTCGCTTTTATATGGATCGGGTCTTCGCGTTACGGAATGCCTTCGACTACGCGTACAGGACGTCGATTTTGCGAGGAATGAAATCACGGTTCGACGTGGCAAGGGTGCGAAGGACCGGGTCACCATGTTACCAGTGGGACTCCGGAGTTCATTGGAAAATCACCTTCGAAAGGTAAAAGCTGTTCACGAACGGGATATCACAGCCGGGTTGGGTTCCGTTCCTCTGCCGGATGCTCTCGCAAAAAAGTACCCGAACGCCTCGAAGGAATGGCGATGGCAGTATCTATTTCCACAGACGAATCGTTGGCGTGATCCTATGACAGGTAAAGAGGGGCGACATCATACCGATCCTTCTATTTTGCAAAAAGCCTTCAAGAAAGCGGTTCAGAAGGCAGGAATAACCCGCCGTGCGACTTGTCATACGTTGCGACACTCATTCGCGACGCATCTCCTACAAGCAGGCTATGATATTAGAACCGTGCAAGAGCTTCTTGGTCACTCTGACGTAAAGACAACAATGATTTACACTCATGTCCTAAACCGTGGAGGATTCGGTGTGCGCAGTCCGATGGATGAGAGCGATCTGTTTGGATTGGATGTTATCAAGAAACCAGATAAAATCTCAAAAGGATGAACTGGATGCTTGAACTCATTACACGTCAATTATTTTGCGACTTACAAAAGGAGGAATCTTTTGCCGCACAAAAGGAAATCTGGGAGATTATCTGGTTTCCAGATAATCATTAGTTAGACGTTCAATCTGATACAAAGAAAAAGAAATAAAATCTTCAAGGAGACTGCCATGAAAGAAAAGCTTACTGCATTGATCATTCTGGTTCTTGCTGTTTCAATCACGACCTTTTCCCAATCCGTCAAGGTCACCTTTTCCGGGAAAGACGCACGGACTGACACAGTCGTCCCGCTCGACTCGGTTCGGATCGAGAACCTCAGCTCCTTCAGAGATACTGTGTTGCACTCGAATTTCGTCATTGATCTCGGCGTTGTGACAGGAATCGGCGATCATCCCTCGGCTCTGCCAAGTTCATTGGAACTGAGTGGGAATTTTGCGAATCCATTTATCGACGAGACGAGATTTCAAGTTGGGACTCCCCAATCCGGCTCGATTGAGATACGTCTATATTCCCTCAATGGAACACTTCTCGCTTCTGTTCAGAATGTTCTGGCAAATGGAGTGCATGAGTTCATTCTCAACGGAAGAGGTCTTTCACCCGGCGTTTATCTGCTCGTCGTAAATAGTGGTAACAATTCAAGCTCAACGAAGATTGTGAAGACGAGCACTGCGGTGTTAGAAATGCCCTCCATTTCCTATCTCGGTTCCTCTGCAACGAACTCACTTCGAAATCTTCGCAAGTCACAGGCAAGCACGAATTATCGTTTCATTGGGTACACGTCACTCTATTCACCTGATTCCGTTTTGGCTTCACCGATAGCGGATACGATGATCGTTTTTCGTTTTCATTCAGCAATAACAATCGCAACAGGTACGATCAATTCAAACGAAATCGGAACCAATACCTCGCTCTATGTGCAATCTACCTACGGGCTGAACAATCCGATAGATAATGATCGTTTCTCTGTACCTGTTTCAACGAAAGGGACACAATTACTTCTCGTTACGGATACACTTGGGACTCTACGAGGGTTAACGTTATCGCTCATATCCGGAAATTCAGTCAGGATTTTACAAGCTGATGTACAATCGACTGTATATGGATTACTATTCCTTACACCAGGGATCAGCACAACACAGTCGGATTCAACCGATGCACGCCTTACAAGAATCGGCAACCTTCCTTCATTCCGCAAATTCGTAGAGCATCTTCGAACCACATTAAGCAACAGCAAGCTTTTAGATTTACTCGATGAAGAGGAAACGAGAACGTTATACCTAAGGTGTATTTGTGACTACGCTGATCTCGACACTACAATCATCCCTCGGTTTACAGGTGCCGTCAATCCTGATCCTGATCCCTACTTCAGGGTTACGCAAACCAACAATTCAGTGGAATTGAAAAACTACAATTGGCGTTGGGTGAATGTTTACAGACGGGACCTCAAAGCAGATGGGACCGAAGCTTCAGTAAAGACGATTTTTAGCCCGATGTTTGGCGGGGTTCCATATAGTTGGGGATGTGTCTTTACAAATACTTGCCTGAACCCAACGGTTCAAAACGATAACTCATATTCTTCCATTTCTACCGACGTTTATAAATCTGAATATTGGATTGTTGGGAAAGGATTAAGAGAAGATGCATCCATCCCGCCGGCATCTATATTCACGGATATAGATTTTTCTGTGTCTGGGACAACACTAACATATTTTGTATTACCATCGTTTGATATACTCCTTGGAGGCGGAAGCGGCTTAAGCAATGTTAACGAAATAATGATGAGAGCCATTTCAATAACAAATAAACTGCAACAGAACTCGGAAGTTGAAAGCGCGAGCAATGAATTATCATTATCAACCGAAATTGTTCCGTTATTGCGGGCCATTGGTAATTTAATAATGAAGGAGTCTGTGGCTTTGACAACTGGAGCAGCCGGTGGGATTTTGGTCGCAGAGGGATTGATTACAACAGCTCAGGCAGCTACTTTAGCGGCTTTAATGCCAACTATCGGCTTATCGATTTGGGCTGCAAATTCTCTAATATGGGCAAAACTCATCCGTTATGACACACCGATGTATTCGAAGTATGAGGTCTTCAGCACGAGACCAGTGTTACGTGAGCCGGCGGATAAAAGCACAGATAATCCAACTGCTCTTGCTTTGAGTTGTTATCCCGTAATAGGCGCTAATGCTTACACTTTCCAAGTTTCAACAGACTTGAGCTTCAACAACCCAATCATTGATGTACCTTCGACATCAGCAGAATATCAGGTCACCCAAAGCGTCCTCGCAAACAATCAGAGGTATTACTGGCGCGTAAAGGCGACTATATCGAGCTTTATAGGCGATTGGTCTGAGACTTGGTCATTCACAACGCAACAAGGTCAAGAACCAATACTGACAACCACGAACGTAACAAACATTACACAAACCACAGCCACCAGCGGCGGCACGATTACCTCGGATGGTGGCTCTCCTGTGACTGCACGAGGCGTCTGCTGGAGTACGACACCTTCACCGACGATACTAAATGACAGGACAACTGACGGAACGGGAGTTGGGAGCTTTGTGAGCAACCTTACAGGACTCGCTCCAAACACGACTTACTATCTGCGGGCATATGCAATGAACAGTGTGGACACGGGTTATGGAGATGAAGTTACATTTACAACAAATCAGAGTCAGAATCAATACACGATCTATGCATCAAAAGATTCTTATTGCGAAGCAGTTATCGGTTCTGCTAACTACAATAATCAGAACTTACAGTTCGGAGTTGCATCTTCACCAATAAATATGTTTTATGTAGGCTTGTTTTTTGATTTACCATCAATCCCTTCAAGTAATGTCTCTAGGGCTCAACTTATCTTGACTCGTCAAAGCGGGTCAGGAGTTCAATCAGTATCATCGATTTTACCTATCACCTGTGATTGGTCAGAAACACAGCTCACGAGTAATTTTCTAAATACGTGCGTTTTGTTTACTCCGTTAAAAACTATAAGTAATATCAATGGTGATTTAATTGTCGATATTACAGATGCATTCAAAAGTTGGCTCAACAATCCAACCAATTACCATGGATTCCTTTTGAACCCAGAGAATCAACAATCAACAACAACATTTATTTTTTATGACCGTGAACATGGTGATAATACTACGAAACCAAAGATCGAAGTTGCGACGCAACAGGGCGGAGGTGTCGAGACAGTGACAATAGGCACGCAGGTATGGATGCTCAAAAATCTTGACGTGACGACATACCGCAATGGAGATCCGATACCTCAGGTAACAGACGCAACCAAATGGGCAAATCTCACTACGGGCGCTTGGTGCTATTATAACAACGACCCCACTATGGATACTGTTTATGGCAAGCTCTATAACTGGTATGCGGTTAACGATCCACGCGGCTTAGCACCTCAAGGTTGGCATGTCCCCGATTCTTCTGAATGGGTCCAGCTTATTACTTACCTAGAACCAAACGCAGGTGGTAAATTAAAGGAACCTGGAACGCTTCATTGGCAGAGTCCAAATGTAGGGGCAACGAATAGTACCAATTATACTGCAATGCCTGGTGGATGTCGATATTCTACATATTCTGGACCGCCTCTATTCGGCTACATGAGTCAATATGGATACTACTGGTCGTCAACTGGGGTGACCCATCCGACAACAGTCGCAAGGCATTTTAGTTTTGGTTATGATACTCCAGGAGTTTACTATGGTGTTACTTATGCCGCTGATAAGAAAAATGGACATTCGGTGCGTTGCGTGAAGGATTAGACTTTTGTACAGTTCTTCTAAGTCTTCCAGCTGATGAAGCGTTTTCATTCAAACCTGAGAATCGCGTCTAACTGGCGCGTAGAGCCGACGCGAGCGAACATCATCTCGCAACCCAATGCGCATGCGCGCGCGGCTCACGCGCATGGCGTTAGCCCGACGAAATCAAACGAATGGAAATCGCGAAGTTGGTTCTCGAATTCGTCCGGGTCCTGGTCTGGCCCCTCGTTGTTCTCGGCGTCGGCTTCGTGTTTCGCCAGGAGTTGAAGAACCTAATTGCCCGCATAAGGCATGCGGATCTCCCAGGTGGCGTCGGGATCGATTTCCCTCAAGAGATTCAGGAAGCACGGGAATTGTCCGTTCGTGTCGAGGCGGCTCCGCTTCGTGGCGAGAAGAAGGGAGTTCCCGCAATTCCGTTGACCGAAGCCAACGCACGCCTGATCCAACTTGGGTTCCGCCCGTCTCCGAGTGGTTTGGACATGAACTACTATCGAGCTCTTGCTTCCCAAGATCCGAACTTGGCATTGGCTGGTCTGCGCATTGAGATTGACATACTGGCGCGGAATCTCGCGAAAGGGTTCAAGGTTCAATACGACGATCGAGACAGCGGCATCAGGCTTGTCCGAAAACTCTATCAGGGCGATGCCCTCACAGATGAGCAGATGCAGCTCACAGTGAAGGTGCTCCAGTTGTGCAACGCGGCCGTGCATGGAACTCCAGTGTCACGAGAGCAAGCCGAAGAAGTGATCGGCATCGCCGACGTGCTTGCCACGCAGTACCTCTCGTGGTTGAGTTGGGGCTTCGACGACGGCTGGATGCCCTCGCAGCCCAAATGAGTGGCGGGCTAACACGCGGCTGCACCGGACGGCCGCGAGTTGGAAGAGCCGTGAGCGGCCGCCGGTGAGCCGCAACCGTTAGACAAAATCCCTCCAGGGTCTATTTCCATACAGATCGTAACATGAGGCTTGCCAGGCAAGTCGGTAGGATAATCCGCAGCGGCGGACTGCATGTCACGAACTCGCGTTTACCGAAAAAGAATAGCCCGGAATGGTTGTTTGACCGGTAATCACACTTGCTGAATAACGAGAGACAGATTAGAGGTCTGTGTGTTATCGTTATTGCCACGCGATTTATCACGTGGGTAAGCGCACTTCCACTCCACTGCCCCCTCTTTGCGTCCTTTTTCGAACCCATTCGTCTCTACCTCCGGAACATGATTCGAAACAAGGAAACACTCATGAAATACATCACACTCACTCTCCTCATCACCGCAATGCAACTGTCCCATGCATCGGAGCCTTCCTGGAAAGCCACACGAGCGACCTCGAAGCCCATTATCGATGGGAACGTGGAAGCGCTGTGGTATGCCGGTATTCTGCCGAGCGACTTCAAACAGGTAACACCGAGTATCGGGATCGATGCATCGGTCGCAACGCAGGTCTTCCTTCTCTATGATGATGAAGCGGTGTATATCGCGCTCTCGCTTTCGCAACGAAAAGAGAGCGTCCGCGCACAGCAGGCGAAACGCGATGATAAGACCGTCACGCAAGGCGATCACGTGCGCGTTCTTCTCGATCCATCTGCGAATGGTTCGTCGGCATACTTCTTCAACATCAACGCCGCAAATGCCATCGTCGATGGAACGCTGAGCGCTCTCGGTGAATGGGAAACCCGCTGGGACGGCACGCTCATATCAGCCACGTCCATCTCAGACAGCGCATGGTTTCTTGAGATGCGCATTCCACTTTCGACGCTCACGTTTCAAAACAAGGACACACAGGATTGGCTGTTCTGCGTGTCGCGCTACTACTCGCAGAATCAGGAGATCAGTGTTCTTCGATTGACCGACATTCACAATCCTTTTCGCGTCGCGGACTTTCCGACGGTGTCCGGCTTCACAGAATTGAAAAAGAAAGACGCGCTTTTCATCACGCCATACTCGTATTACTCGACGCAGAGCGATCACCTCGCCAACACGTCGCTCTCGCGATTCAAAGCCGGCGGCGAAGTGCAGTACACGCCTTCATCATCGATGATGCTTCTGGCAACGATCCGTCCCGACTACGCACAGCTTGAAACCGACAGAGAAATCATCAACGTCAGCGACGTGCCGGAGTCCTATCCGGAGAAACGACCGTTCTTCACTGCGTCGAGCGACCTCTATCCGGGGCTTGCCGTCAACACGCGAAACATCGGCGACATCACCGCCGGATTGAAACTACGCGGAACGTTCGACCGCTCGAAGTACGATCTCACGACCGTTTATGATGAGATCAATACTCTCTGGGCGCTCGGAGATTTCCGCACGACCGACAACGATTGGTATTACATCGATCTCATCTCCGGTTTGAAAAGAAAAGGCGGGGAGACCGATTACAACGTGACGACCAATCTTCGCACGTGGATGTTCGATCGCAAGTTCACCGCGTACACGTGGTTTGGCACGATCAACAGCCGTCGCCGCGATGGCAACGAATGGGAATCGGTCAACGCCGCTCGCTGGGTCACGCGCACGCTGTACGCCGGTATTTGGAATCACGTGAAATCTCAGTTCTACAATCCGAACATCGTCGGTCACAACACGCTCGCTAACGAACTCGTCGTGCAAGGTACGCTCAGTTACTCCTTCATCAACGAGCAGGGTTTTCTCCGAACGATCACGCCTTCGTTGAAAGCCGACTTCAGCGACGTTTATACGCACGTAGGAAACGGCTCCACGCTCTGGAAGCTCTCCATTGCATCGACGATTCATCCGAGCGATGCATTCGGCAACTGGGATCTCTCGCTTACCTACCGTCCGAAAACCGAAGTGAAGTTCAGATACCGCAACACGTCAACTGCGAACGAGTCGGAAATTTTTGAAGACGCATACAGTACGTTTGTCCTCGCAACAGAAAACCATGCGAGTTGGGCATTCGAGCTTTCCACGGATCAATCGAAACAACTCGGTGGAAAATTCTCCATCGATACGAAACCAGTTCGTGACTCCAAAGCGCTCTTCGGGCAGATCGAGAGCTTCTTTCGCGTGAATGAACGGTTCAGCGTTCGTTACACGCTGGAGTTCGTTGACATCGATGGCTCTGCGTATCAATCTCAGTATCGGCAGACGATTCACCGGGCTTCGTTCGAGTACGGAATCGCAGAGCGCATGACGGTGCGTGGCGTCGTGCAGTTGAACACACGTCAGAATCCATTGACGGATTATCACTTCACCAATCCGACAACGAACCTGACGTTCTCCTACGAATACGAACCCGGAAGCTCTCTCCACTTCGTGTACAATCAACTCAGCGTCCTCGAACGCACACAAGGACAACAACAGGCGAACGGAACTTCAGCTTCGCAATCGATAGCGATCAAACTAAGCAAGCAGTTGTCGTTGTGAGTGAATACCTACGAGTCACGCTGACGACATTCCACAGTTTTTAATTACGAATCATGATAAAGCCTTCAAACCTATTCACCTTACTCGCTCTCCTTTCGCTATTGCTCGTCGGTTGTGGATCATCGCAGATGTTTCTCACGCCTGAGCATGAAAAGAAAATCGAGACGATCTACAACGAAAAACTCTCGCAGTGGACCCAGCCGATGGATACTGTGCGCATTCGCACGCAGTACGGAACGACGCACGTAACCATCAGCGGCGACAAGCACAAACCGTCGATCATCCTGCTTCATGCAATGGGCATCACGTCGATGATGTGGTTAGACAACGTCGATTCGCTCAGCAAGCATTTCCGCGTCTATGCCGTGGACATGCTCGGCGACATCGGTAAGAGCAGGCTGTACGACACGGATGAAAATCTCGATGACGTCGAGGATATCACCGCTTGGATAGATGCGTTGCTCGATTCGCTGCGGATCAACAAAGCATCGTTCGTCGGCGCTTCGTATGGAGGATGGAGTGCGATGCACTATGCACGACAAAGACCTGAACGCGTGGAGAAAGTCGCACTGCTCGGTCCGATGGGAATTGCCAGAGTTTCGCTCGGCGTCGTATTCAAGATTCTTTCGATGATCTGGTTTCCGACAGAAACGAAACGCGCGGAGATGATCGACTGGACGCTCGGTACGAATCCGAATACACGGAAGCGCTTCGTCGAGCACATGCGCGTTGCTACGGAGTGCAGGGGTTTTCTCGCAACGCCTTGGGAGCTTGACGACGATGAGCTTGCAGAAATCGAAGCGCCGGTCTTGCTCCTGCTCGGTGAGTACGATACCATCGTCCAGCCGTCAGATGAAGCGAAAGCGCGCGCTGAACGATGCATCAAGAACATCGACGCGCACATTCTTGCGTCATCCGGTCACCTGATGAACACGGATGCTCCGCAAACGGTGAACGCACTCCTCGTTCAGTTTTTTCTTGGTGAGAAAAACACGACAATGAATTCGCGACACACTCATCAAAGGATACAATAATGATCGCACGAATATGGCATGGCATGGTGCCGAGAGAGAAAGCAGAAGAATACGTCGACTACGTTCGACGAACCGGACTTACCGATTACCAACAAACCACGGGAAATATGGGCGCATACATTCTGCACAGGCATGAAGATGATAAGGCGCACATCCTTACGATTTCTTTTTGGGATTCGATTGAATCGATCAAACGATTTGCGGGCGAGGATTACGAGAAAGCTCGGTACTATCCCGAGGATGCGGAATATCTCTTGGAGTTCGAGGAGAAGGTCGTGCATTATGAAGCGACGAACCTACCCCCCTCGACCAACGGTTAGCGGTTCTGTTTCGATTTCTTTGGTACGTGATCCTGAGTTCAGATTTCATTCAATGCGCGTTCAAGCAAATCGCTGACTTCGAGTTCGTTCGCCCATGTCCTCAAGTAAATCAAATCGAGCGACCCGGAACGTGCAGTCAACACACCAAGAATATCACGCCATTGGCGCTCTGATACTTCACCCCCCAATCGAAACCACTCGAGTTTGGACAGAATGGTGTCTTCAGGGCTGGCGAATTTCGCACTGATCTCTGTTTCGAATGTGAAGCTCTGTGCGTGCACGCGATCGAATTGGGATTGCAAGTAAGGACGAAAGCTAGGTACGAAGACATCCACCTTGAACATCGTTTCACGATGGATGATATTGAAGGAAGATCGTCGTTGGATAGACTCAGCCATCATATCGGAATCGATGTAGAACTCATTCTGCAACGCTGATACGAACGGTTGAATGTGCTCAATCTGCATTCCTGAGACGATATCGGAATCTTGTGTCGTGCGAACCATACCATACAATGTGCTGGCAAGTGATCCGCCGATGAGATAAGGGATGCCAAGTTTTTCGAGAACGTCCGTCACGATGAAGGTAACTTCGAGCGGTTCATTTTGCATCGCTTAACTCTCCATATACTTTGCGCGCGAGTTCCTCTCCAAGAAGAAGGCTCGCCAATCTTCTCTTGATCTCGGCTTCGCTTGCTTGCGGGTATTGCATCCGTAATCCCTTAACGGCAAGCAGACGTGCGGCTGCATTGAGTTGCCCTAACATGTGCATCTTGCGTTCCGGCGATGCCTTCCGAATCAACTCGATCAGCAGGGCTTCCATCTTCGGGTGAGTGTCGGGGAATAATGCGCTCATCTCTCTGCGGCAAAGATAGCGATTTCAGCTACGGTGAGGCCTCGCTCACGAAGAGATGCGAAATCCATTTGGATTTCAGACAAAGACGCACACCTGACGCGTTTACTTGACGCGGAAGCTCATGAATTTGTACGTGCCGTTCATCTCCACAACGGACGCACGCAGCGGAAGGATGAATTCCTTTCCTTCATCGTTCATAACATGAATCTCCGATGACTGATGCACGACGAAGGTTTTGTACCGCTCTTCCGGTTCGGTAAAGAGCAATTGCTTGAGCCGGAGATAACGACCGCCACACTCGCGAATCAATCGCCGGAGACCTTTCTCGCTGATGCGTGAGAGATTACCCCACGCGAAACCTTCCGGGACGTTCATTGCCGGATCGCTCATCGGAAATTCAGGCCAGAGATGATTCTCAAACTCGTCCTTCGTAATAGCGAGAGAACGCAGCTTAGCCGAATCACTCATTTGCAATGCCGCGAAAAAATCCCCCATAAGGGAATGCTTCGATGTGATGCGGGGATTGAACTGCACTACGTTCGTTTCAACTTCATCGTGTGACTCCTTGCATCCTGTCGAAAGAAGAAAAACACATGTAGTCAGGGAGAATAGAAGCGCTTTCATGGTTCGGAAATATCACGGGGAAGAGCGCATAGGCTCTTCCCCGCACCTGCGTTTGTTCTTACGCGTTTGGGATTAGTTCTTTGAAAAATTCGTCCAGCCGGCCATCCAATTTGTCGTCCCGTCAAAGGCACCGATGTAGGATCCGGGGCTGAAGAATCCGTTACTCTTCGGATCCTTGGTCGGGTCTGCTGCGGGGAGAGTCAACGCGGGCGAACCTGCTTTGGGACGCGGATCGGGGGAGGTGAAGACGATGCTGTTCAACTGCGGATCGACGGCAGCACTGTTCCAGGCTGCGGGAAGTTCTGTTGCGACGATACCGGAACTTCCTTTATGTGCATACGGTCCGGTTCTTCCATTGAGGATGGAGTTTTTCACGTACGACGCACCGCTCGTTGCGTGACCGGAAGAGCCTGAACCATCGAAGATAAGCGCATAGCGATAGTTCGTGACGAGGACGTTGCCGAGACGCACCTGACCGTTCTTGCGGACATATAAACCATCGTTGTCGTCATCGTTGGCTTTGTCTTTTCCCGTACCGATCAAAGTCCAATTGTAGATCAGCGGCGAAGTGAGCGTCTGCGTGCCATCATACGAAACGTTGCCGCTGGTGAACGGCGTCGTCATGTTGCTGCTGCCGCTTGCGTCGTTGTCCAGTTCCAATCCACGGTTCGCAAGGTCGGGGTCCTGGATGCCGACGAGAAACTGAAGCTTGCCTGAGAAACCGTAATCCATATCGAACGCATCGTCGTCATTGCCGGAGCTGACGAGCCACTTCGCGTTGACCGTTCCTCCAAACCACTCGAATCCGTCGTCGGCGATCATATGAACCTGGACGTTTTCGATCACGGTGCCATTGCCGACGCTGTTCAGCGTGAGACCGTTGATTTCGTTGTCCGGTGTGATCTTGGTGCCTCCGAACTCGATGCGGACATACTTCAGCACACCGCTGTTGTCATCTGCTTTCGTGCCGCCATAGGCGCCGCTGTTGCCTTCACCGATTCCGGTACCTCCCGGCCAATTGTTCGGCGCGAGGCCATTCAATACGATCCCGCCCCAGTCGCCTCTGCGACGCTGGCCTGAAGGCTGGCTCGACGTGAAGACGATGGGTTTGTCCTTCGTGCCGTTGGCAATGATCTGGCCGCTTGGAAGCTTGCTCGTTCCGCGCACGGTAAGCAACGTTCCCTTCGTCGCGTAATCGCCTTCGATCAAAGTCCCCGCCGGGATAATCAGCTTCGCTCCGGGCTGTATCTGCACGTACCCTTTCAGGATATAGACGGAGTCCGCGCTCAATGTGCGATCGGTTAGGATGTTACCCGAAAGCTCGACGCGATTGCCGTTGGTTGAAGGTGGCGGCGTGATTGTGTTGTTGTCATCGTCGCTACAGCCGACGAAGAACGATACCGTGATAACCAGTCCCGTGATAACGGATGCCGGATATGATTTCATGCATTTCTCCTGAAGATGAATGATGGATTGAACTTGAATTAGAAATTGTATGAGAAACTCAGCGAGAACGAACGTCCCGTGCGATAGTGCTGCACGTCGAGGTCTCCCATTCGATAGATCACATCTTCGTCGAGGAGATTCTTCATTGTGGCGCGTAGGGTGAGCGTTGTGAACAGCGGTTGCGTTATGGTGATATCGATGACGTTACGCGCAAGCTCGTAGGTATCATCGAATCCGTTCACCCCGACTTCACGGATCCTCTTCCCCGCGACATGCCATGCCGCATACATCGCCGTTCCCAATCCCGCGATCGTGTATTCAAGATTCGCATTGATGATGTATGGCGACTGGCCTTCCAGCGGGCGCTTCGTATTCGCAAAGCCTGCGGGACTCAGCGAAGTCAAGCCGGGGATCGCTTGCACGGCAAACTCATCATTGGGATCGAAACGGATTTCGGAGCTGACGATCGCCACGTTCACACCGGCATTCAGGCTCTCGAACGCGCCGGAGATGAAGCCGAGATTCTTTCGCGCTTCAAACTCCAGACCGACGTTGCGGGCGGAACTTGCGTTGATGGGAATGACGAAGTTGTTGTTCGCACTTGGGAACAGGACCTTTTCGATGGGATTGACGAAGTCCTTCAGGAATGCGCTGACCGAAATCAACTCACCCGGATTCGGATACCACTCCCAGCGAAAATCGAGATTGGTGATGTCGGTTGAAATGAGCGCGGCATTGCCGTAAGTACTCGTGCGATAGTCGTCGAATCGGAAAGGCGCTAACTCACGGAACTCTGGTCTGCCAACCGTCCTTGTCGCTGCGGCGCGGAGGTTCATGCTTTCGGATAGTGCATAGGTCGCGCTCAATGCGGGAAGGACATTCGTCGTATTCAGTCGTGCGTTGAGCGAACCGCCGATAAGCGCACCGTAGGGATCGTAGGAATCCACCTGTGTTTCAACGTGTTCTATGCGCGCACCGGCGACGATACGCAAGGCCTTGCTGATTGCAATGTCGAACATCGCATAGCCTGCGTAGGTGTTCTCCGATGCCTCATACTTATCGTTCGGAGCCGTTGCATCCGTGAAGTCGATATTGCCTGCCGCCACTTGTTCGGCAGTGAGGAGCTGGTCTGCCGGAAGGTATTGCACGTCAGCACGCACGTTGCCATAGATGAATCGTCGCGCAGAGAAATCACGTGTTCGGCGCTCGCCGTGAAAACCGGCTTTCACTTTCAACGACTCTAACGAAGAAAGCGATACGGGCATCAACCAGTCGGCGCCGACCGTTCCCGTGTAATCGAGGAGACCCGAAAAGAACCGGCCGTTCGCGCTTCCGAAATTATTCGGGAAGAAATAGCGTCCCGAGCTTTGTTCAAGCGCATACACGGTTTCGCGGTTGTCCGGTTCGTCGCGCTCTGCGATCGAGAACGAGCCGCGCCAT
>CAYUWG010000062.1:0-21602 GCA_964448285.1 uncultured Chromatiales bacterium | reverse complement strand
CACGCAATCCAAAATGAATGAACCGAGCTACTCTTTCTTCTCGAACACTAACATCCCAAACCGCTGATCGGGCGAGACGAATTGCTTCAGCAATTCATACTGCGGCTTGTCCTGGAACCATTCCATTGGCACGTCGCCGCCGAATTGACTCTTGCCGTAATGGCTGTCCCACACGACGATTGAGCCGACCGGCGCTTTCTCCAACGTCTCGATGAACATCGAGCGGTCGCGGTTGCGGTCGTTGATGTCGATGTCCGCGAAGTAGCGAAAGAGAACGTGGTTACAGTAGAGTGGCCGGCTCTGCGTTTCATCCGAAAGCGTGAGGTACCACTCGGCGGCTTGTTTCACTGTGGCGGCTTCCGTATCGAGTTCGCGTGGTTTTTCTGCATAGAGCGTGTAACCGATTCCACCGATCAGAAGGAATGAAGCGAGAACGGAGCCACTGATTACTTTCAAAGGCTTGTGCAATGCGACTAATCCAAGCACTACCAGTACGATACCGAAGTTCAAATAGGAAGCCTTGTCCGTGAGGATAAGACCATTCGTTTCCTTCGAAAGAAACAGAAGCGTGAGCGCGGCGAAAATTCCAAGTACAGCAAGGGCGAAGCCCTGTTTTTTCTCCAACAAGAGATTCAATCCCTTCGCCGCATAGATAGCAGTCAATGGCGAAATCGAAAGCACGTATCGCCAGTGACCGGGATTGGCCCCGAAGTCGGGAACGTCCCAAGCGGAAAAAACCGACCAGCCCCACATGATCGTGAACGTGAAGAAGAGAAATCCATGCTCTTGAATTGCTTCTTTCCACTGACTTCCCTTTGCGAGAAACGACCAATAGCCGATGAGAAAGAGCGCGAGCACTACCGGCCCGACAATGGAGATGTATGTTCCGAAGTAATGCCAGAACGGCTTGTGCGGCACATCCACGCCAAGACCGATGCGTCGCATGTCGTCGATCAACCACATGATGTTGCCGGTATGCAGCCAGCCGATAAGACCGAGCACGACGGGTGTCCAGCCGAGAGCGAGAAATGGAATCCATCTCTTCTTTATCAGGAAGATCACGCCAAGGCCGATGCTGACGAGAGCAAATTCCTGACGGATCGAGAAGATGTATGACGATGCGAGCGCCGCATAGAAGTATTGCTCCTTGTAATAGAAGTACACCATCAGCACGACGAACAGGCCTGCGGTGATTTCGCTGTAACTGCGGAAGGAGAGTTGCAGGATCAGCGGTTGCATGGCAAAGAAGAGCGCGGCCGCGGAGCCGTTCTTCACACCCATTGCACGAGCGGCTTTGTAAGTCATCACAGCGGTAAGCGCTGTGATAATGCAGTGAGCTAAGGCGACGCCCGTAAAACCAAATAATCCCGGTACCACCATGAGAATTTTCCAACCGGGCTTGGGTTGATTCCCCATGATGCTGAAGGGATTGCTCCAGAACTCTCGAATGTTGCGGTAATGCCCGATCTCGTCATCCTGATAAAAGCCCGTCGAGCCGGTGCTGAACCAGTAGTACAGAAGTGTAAGCACTGGCACGAACAGCCAGATGTATTTATCGAGGGCAACATCGAGATCGAAGGCGGCTTCGTGTGTGTCGCGTTTCGTGGATTGTGATTTCTTCGTAGTTCGGTTTTTAGACATGTGACGCTATTGGATTAAAGGCTCTTCTGATACAATCGCTCGATCCCCTCCACAAAATACTCCCATGAGTATTTCTTTTTCTCCTCGATCACGTTGGAGCGGAACTCTTTGAATCGATTCTCTGCAAAGAAGCGCAGGACAGCCCCAGCAACTTCATCCGGCTTCAGTGGCGGCACGATAAAGCCCGTCCTCCCGTCGATCACGACTTCTCCTAAACCGCCGACGTCCGTTGCAATGACCGGTCGATGGAAATTGTACGCGATCTGGATGATGCCGCTCTGTGTTGCGGATTTGTATGGAAGCACAAGGACGTCCGACGCGGAGAAAAACATCGCGACATTTTCATTTGGAACGTAGTCGGAATGGAAATGCACGTTCCCGCCGACTCCCAAACGCGCAACCTGTTCACGATACTGCTGTTCGTTGTTGTAAAACTCGCCGACGATAAGAAGCCGCACGTTCATCACTTTCAATATCGATGGCATCGCATCGAGCACGATATCAAGTCCCTTGTAGTCCCTCACATAACCAAAGAACAACAGCACGCGTTCGTCATCGGCAAGATCGATTCCGGCATCGACTTTCAGCATTCTGCGCGCTTCGGTCTTCTCCAATTCCTCGCCGAAAATCTCATAGACGGGATGCGGGAGAAGTTCGTATCGTGCATTCGGCTTGAGTGATTTCAAGTCGCGCTCCACCTGCCGCGACTGCACGACATACGAGTCGATGAATCGAAATGCGAACTTCGTGAACACACGGTCTCCGGGACGTTTCTCGTGCGGGATCACGTTGTCGCAAATGAACATCGTCTGCGTCTTTCTACGGAATCTCGCTATAGCCGCAATCACTCCATAGCATGGAGCGAAGAACGGCAGCCAGAACTTATAGACGATGAGATCCGGCTCGAGCTTCCGCACTGCAAGGCCCACGCGAATCCAGTTGAACGGGTTGATCGAGTCTATCCACTGATGGCTTGCTAAGGGAATCCCTGCTTCGCCTGTCTCTTCCTGCGTCTTTCCCGGGAAAAGAATTTTCGGATACTGCCTCCTGAATGTCACCACCGTTACCTCATGCTTCTTCGAGAGGTACTTCCAGAGCAATCCCATGTAATGTGCAATCCCTCCACGCAGAGGATAAGCTGTACCGATAAGAACGATTTTCATATCCCGGTCATCTCGCTATTTCAAGAGGTAACGTCTTCCTCACCTTTTCAACCGGCACATTTTGGGATTTATGAAAAGTAATTCCTCGCCACGGTAAGCATGGTCGAACCGTGAATTATCTCTCGCATTCATCCTTCGACTACGCTCAGGATGATGATGGACGAACTTTTTGGGACAGTCTCATCGAGGAGGGGCTGTGTTGAAGTCGTAATCGATACCGAAGGAATTCCTGGCCACACTTTCACGACATGAAGTTACCGATAGGACTTCCCTTCGTCAAAAGGATAGGGCCTGGCTTTGTTTACTCCCCAAGTGACACGGTCGTATTCACAGCCGAGACGCTTGGAATTCCTTGCGCTGCGCAAGCACCACGTTTCCCCGCAGTGCCGACGATCCTGTCTTCAATTTCTTTTAACCCACGCAACTTGCCGACGATTGGCAGCGCCGAAAGCAAAGCCGCACCACCGACGATATATCCCATGGCGATGGATATCGACTGGCCGATCTGTCCTAAGCCGAGTTGCCCGAACATGCTTCCACCGCTCGCAATGAGCGAGTCGAACGAGACCACCGTGGCACGTTGTGACGAAGGAATGCTTTCATGGAGATACGCTTGTCGCACCGGCCCCCAGACACCGAGTGCAACCATCGAGAGAAGATAGAATCCGACCGCGAGCCAAAATGAACCGACGAGACCGACTGCGATAGCTGCGACGCTCTGAAAACCGACAGCCCAGAGCAGCATGGTCGTACGTTTTCCGCAGTAGCGCGTGAGCCATTCAACGATAGCGTTACCGGCCATCGTCGCTAATGCAACGAAAGCGGCAATGACGCCGGACACCCATGTCAGTTCGCTGCCGAGGAGTTCAAGGAAGTATGGCTGCCATGCGTAAAATCCCCACGCCATGAAGATCGATTGAACGAAGCCTGAAAGCATCAGCAGACGGACGGACGGTTTCTTCCAACCATACCTCATGCTGTCTTGAGCGATGGCTGCCATGCGACCGGGAAGCTCGCGAAGGTTCGATGCCTGAGGTGTGAAGCCAAGGTCGTGCATGGTGAAGTAGGCAATTCCAAACAACGCGAGCAGAAGTCCCGCCCGAACAACGAATGGAATAGCGAGATCGATACTTCCGAGCAAACCGCCGCCGATGGAACCAATGAGCATCGCCGCACCCGACACGAATGAACCGCGGGCGAAGATACTGTCTAAATGCCCGGTGAAGCCTCGCGCTTTCAATGCATCGACAAGCCATGCTTCGACGGCGCCCGAGTAAAATGTGAATCCCAAACCGAGGACGACAGACATCAGCGAAAACAGAAGCAATCCTCCGCCGAACATCCCTGCACCGACATATCCGAGCGTTCCGACACAAAGCACGGTGACGCTCAGGAGAAACGAAGTCCTCCTCCCTCTCGTGTCCGCAAGAACTCCCGTGGGGATTTCGAACAACGCCATTGCACCTGTAAACACGGCATTGGCAATGAACACTTCCAGAAACGTCAGACCGGCGGAAAGGAGATAGAGTGTGTTCACGCCCCAGATAATCGAAGTGGAGAGCGTGTACAAGCCTGCGATGACTAAATAGCCTCGTACGATGTCCTCTGTCTCCGCACCTCCTTCCTCAATCTCAATAATCTCCTCATCGATGTAGCACCAGGTCCAATCCTCGTCCGGTTCGAGCGATGAAATAATCGGATGCCCGGTCTTATGGAAGTGCTTGGATGCGTGCCTATTCTTCGAGTTGTCGCAGCAGCCGACGTAGCCGCACGTGCGACATAGACGCAGATGCACCCAGGTATCGCCTATGGCGAGACAATCAGCGCAGCCTTCGCTCGCGGGTGTGACGGATCGGATTTGGTTGACGTGTTCGCATTGTGACATCGATTGTGACTTTCGGATAGAGTTGGTGTGCGTTCATTCGTACAGCACATAGCGGTTCAATAATACATTGATGATTCGATTTCCATTCAATGAACTCATGACATAAATGAGTTAATACACCTACAGAATGTAAACTGGATTAACCGTAATACTGCAATCACAACAAACTCAGGAATCGTTGCACCAATTCGAATGCACGACGAGCGTGCATGATTCGTGTTTCCGGATCTGAAGAGGAGTGAAAATCCACGATTTGTTGTGGACCGAATGCATCGACACTTGAGAACTTCTCTTTAAGAATCTCAACCGCTTTCGAGAGGTATTCCTCCTTGATCCGAGCGCTCCAATCCTCTGCGAGTTTGTCCATCCCTCCTGGAGTATGGTCGAGACAATAGCATAGGTCGTAAGCATCTTTCGGCTTGTCGCGACCCCCGATTGCGTGCGCCTTCATCACCAGAAAATCGGACAGTGATATTACCCAAAGGCGTACCGTGTTAATTGCGCCACGAACATTCTTACCCGATATCGGTCGCTCAACTGGATTGTGGAACGCCACGCTGGCAGCTTCCACCTGAAGCACGCGAAAATCTTCCAGTAGCTTTGGCCTGTTCCTCGCGAACTTCACTTCCTTCGACGCGAGAAACTCCACATCTACATGAACAGGTATCTCGCCGTCGCCAAGGTCAACCTCGACGACAAGTTGGAATGCCTTCTCACCCGACCGATAACGTCCCGTTTCCAGCAGCAGTTGTATCAGTTCAGCATAACGCCCATCATTTAATTTTGAGATATCGAGTGCAAGATCCACATCTATGCTTCCTAAGTGTGGTTCGTCCGCATCTGGTAATAATAAATCTGGCGTCCAACCTCCAACAACCACAAGGCAATCGGCGAAGGATGCCAGAACCTGTCCGAGATCAATCAGCACTCGTCGAGCGGCCTCCGTTTGTCGTGGACTGTAGTCAGCCTCGCTCCGCAGTTCCCTGTTCATACTTTCAATCCTCGCATTTTCCATTCAGGCCGCAGGCGCTGGTTCAAGATTGCTTCCGCTGCTTCCTTTCCTCGGCCACCGCTATGGTACAAGTCAACATAAGTCTGAACGACGTTCGTACACGGAAGCTTGTTGTCGCTGCCCTCCACCAGATAGAAAACTCCCTCATCGTCAGGGATAAGCACGACGAGGTTTTCTCCTGATTCGACTTCTTTCGCCTCTATCATCTCTTCGAACCGTTGTATTTCCCTTTGATGGACATATAACCAGGTCTTCGCTTGTCTCACATATGGCGCTTGGAATTCAGCTGCTGAGAATGAAGCATACATCGCATACCCTCTGGTGAAACCGCCAAACATTTCGAGTGCTGCATGCAGCTTCCTTCCCTGTAGCAAAGAGAAGTAGTTGCGTCGTTCGTGACGGCCGAATCGATACACATCGCGCCATGCGAGAAGCAACGGAACCGGATCTCTCAACTGAAATCCCCTTTCCCCGTGGATGAATGCTTCGTCGCGCAGATACCTTACGACTTTATTCACGAGACCGATACTTACGGTCGGTTGGCAGTGCTTCTGGATATCTCTTTGTGTCCATATCCTGTCTGCATTCAGCGATGCCAGTAAAACCCGGATCACCCGCCCCGCTTCCGGTGTGCCGAGGTTTACAGTTGCGCTGGGTTGTTTTTGCGAGGGTTTATTGCCCGTGTGTCGCACATGGAGTATGCCTGGGATGTCTAACCGATAGTTTCCAGTAAGGTCGTACCAACTCCACCCGTGTTCTTCGCACAGTTCCGCGACGCGTGGCGAAACCCAAGGCAGCGCCAATACCGGCACAATCACCTTCGTCTTCCCTTTCGTAGGAAAGCTCTTTTCTACTCTCATACGAAAAACACTGGGACGCATTTCCTTTTTGCATTCGACACAGAGGATGGCTTTACCTCCTGTTGAAAGAGGAATATTCACTCGAATGTCGAACCCTGTGTCAGTTCCTTTGTTGAGTGATTCGATCTTCCAACCGCGAAGCCATTGAACATCCCGGAGCAACTCCTCGAGCTTTCTTGTCAATGATCCTTCGAGAGTCGTGTTCGTTCGTTTTCTCATGTTCATGATATCCTGCATGTTCACGCTTACGTGAACATACCATATTTCGTGAACAATGCAAGCTGTACGAATGCTTCAAGAAGCCTTCGCCTACTTCCCAAACTGCACGCCCTTCCACTCTTCGAACAGGTGTTTCACTTTCATGCGCTGATATTTCCCGGTCGAGGTTACCGGTAATGCGTCCGTGAAGACGACGACCTTCGGACTCTTCGAAAATGGAAGGATCTCGCGACAATGCTCGAGTACCCGCGCTTCCGTTAACGATTCATCCGCTTTGATGACGAGCGCACCGACCTCTTCGCCATACCAGTCGTTTTCAAAGCCAACCGCAATGCCGGCCTTCACGCCGGGACATGCATTTATAACTTCATCGATCTCAAGCGGCGCGAGATTGACTGCGCCGCGAATGATCAACTCCTTCAACCGGCCGGTGATGAAGAAGAATTTCCGACCGCGACCATCCGTTCGATAAAAGCCTTCATCGCCGGAGCGAAACCAACCGAACGCAAACGTCGATGCATTTGCTTGTGGATTCTTGTAGTAGTATTTCATCACGTTGTGCCCACGGATGACGATCTCGCCGCGCTCACCCTCCGGGAGAGACTTCCCTTCCGGCGAGTGAATGTCCATGTCGTTGCACGGGATGGCAACCCCGATCGAGGGAAATCCATGATCGAGCAGCCAGCGGCGATGCTCTTCGGCAAGAAGATCGATCGGAAGAAAGCACGAGTAACAGGTCGTCTCCGATAAGCCATATCCGTGCATGATCGGAAAGCCGTACATGCTTTCGAACTTCTGAGAAAGCTCGCACGTGAGAGGACCCGCACCACAAACGATGTGACGAAATCCACTGAGGTCGTAGGTGCCGCAATCGATTCCTTCATGCACGAGATACTGCAGCAGCGTGGGTACGACGCTCACGACTTGTACTCCCTCCACAGCGATGCGCTCGAAGAATTCATCCGTGTGGAATTTTTGGTTCAGCACGACGCTCCCGCCGAAATACATCGGCGTCATCAGCGTTACGACTGTACCGTTCACGTGATGGATCGGGAGAACGCACATCATGCGCTGCGATTCATCCATTCCGTGCCATTCGGCAATGCTATGCGCATCGACGAGAAGATTGTACTGGTCGAGAACGACGCCTTTCGGGACGCCGGTCGTACCCGACGTATAGACGATGAGTGCATCATCATAGAGCGAGGGAATGCTTTGCGGCTCGAAGTCGTCGCTCAGCTTTGCGATGCGCGACTGAAACGAGCCGTGCTTCTTCTCACCGATCGTCACTTCGATGATGTGCTTCAGTGATGGAGCCTCATGAAGCAAAGACCTGATCCTCTCCACGTACGCCGACTGCACGAAAGCCAACTTCGCGTTGGAATTCTCGATGATGTAGGCAATGCGCTTATCGTCCTCACCAACGTTTACGGGAACGACGACGGCACCGATATACCATGCGGCAAAGTATTGAATGACCGTAGCTGCGTGATTGACACCGACCGTACAAATGCGATCTCCTTTCGAAATACCGTATTCCGTAAGCAGCTTAGCGGTGCGCATGACGAGCGAAGCGAATTCACGGTAGGAATATTCTGAGCGTCCTTCCGTGTCCGAGTAATAGATCAGCCACGTTTTGTGGCGATGCCTTTCGGTTTGCGCTTCAAGCAACGCTCCGATATTCGCATATGAAACGATGCGATCATGCAACGGTTTTCCCGATACCGAACGAGCGGTGCGTACGTGCTCAACGTCTTCCAGCGTTGCTAAGTGTTGGGCAAGATCATCGTTCATTGTTGTCTTTCGAACTGGTGACAAAGTTTTTCATGCCGAGAAAATAGAACGCGAACGTGGGATAAGGCAATCTTCACGAATACGATATCGACAGCTTCCTTTATCTTTCGACGAGGAAAATGGACGTCGCATCATATCTCGGTCGCATCAAATATTCGGGTTCCGTTCTTCCAACGGCAGACGTGCTGCGCGAACTCCATGTTGGGCATTTATTGAGTGTGCCGTTCGAGAACCTGAGTATTCATTGGAATGAGCCGATCATCCTGCGAGAGGAAGCGCTGTTCGAGAAGATCGTCATCCGAAAGCGCGGCGGTTTCTGTTATGAACTCAACGGACTGTTCGCCGCACTACTGCACGCATGCGGCTTCGATGTGTCGCTGCTTTCCGGCGGTGTCATGGATTCGAATGGGACGTTCGGCCCTGAGTTCGATCACATGACGCTTATGGTCAGGCTCGATCAGCGCTGGCTTGTGGACGTCGGCTTCGGCGATTCATTCAGGCATCCTCTCCTGCTCGATAGCCGTGACGTTCAGGAAAGCGATGATCGCGAATATCGCATCGACAAGGCAGACGACTCCTTCACCCTTCTCAGAAAAGAGGTCAGCGAATGGAAGCCGCAATATCGCTTCACACTCACGGCACGGTCACTCGAACAGTATGAAGGGATGTGCCGCTACCACCAGACATCGCCCGAATCGCATTTCACCCAAAGGAGGATTTGCACACGCGCTACGGAAGCAGGTCGCATCACGCTGAGCGACATGCGTCTCATCACCACGAACGGTCAACACCGCGATGAACGTCTTCTCGATACGAATGAGGAGTACGAGAGCGTGCTGAAGGAGAGGTTCGGTATCGAGCGAGGCGTCGATGGAGAACGAACATCGCTATAGAATTGCATTCCAATTGTTTTGAGTGATATTTTCAACCAACCGCTACGCGTTGAATCACCAGTTTCTTTATCGATCTCGTGCTGTACCATCGTGTTCTCAAATGCCATGTGCTGGTCGAACTCAAGGTTGATGAATTCAGCCATGAACATATTGGGCAATTGAATACCTACGTGAGCTACTATCGCGCTCATGAAATGACAGCAGGTGATAAACCGCCGATTGGAATTCTGCTGTGTACAGGGAAGAATCATGCGCTCGTCGAGTATGCACTTGCAGGAATGGACAACCGTTTGTTTGTCTCAAAGTATCAACTTGAGTTGCCTAAAACGGATGAGCTTCAGAAGTACCTGGATGAGCAGAAACGACTTCTCGAAGGGACTGAGAAATGAAGATTATGCCGGGTAAGAAACAACCTACCGATCCAATGACTCGAGATGCTTTGAAGGCATTGCGTGAAGCTGTTGCCGAGGTGATTGAGAAAGCGCGAAGAGACGGAAGAAAGATTGCCATTTGGAGAGATGGAAAAGCAGTGCATATCTCACCGGATGATTTGGATAAGGAAAAGGACGATGAGAAGCGGGCAAGCAAACGGGATACAGTGTCTCCCGAATTCAAGCGGTATCAGAAGATGATGAAACCGAAACCACAACAACCGAAAAGTCCATTAGCGCGCAAAGCCCTCATGGCATTGCGTGAAGCCGTTGCTGAAGTGTATGAGAAAGCGAGACGAGAAGGACGCCCACTTGCCGTGTGGCAGGATGGCAAAGCAGTTCTCGTGTACCCGGGTAATACTGATGCAGTGGAGGAACCGGGAAGCAAGTATCAGACACGAACAACTTCGAAGAAGCGAGGGAAGAAATGAAAGATCTCTTAACCGATCTCGCTCTGTTGCTTCATCGCCCAGATAGAGGATCTATTGATGGTCAAGCTTGAGGAAGTCAAATAGAAAATCCCGAACCAGTGTCCGGATTTTCAAGGATTATTTAGCAAGGGTGAAGCCCTTATGGACTCAGTTAAACTTATGCCGATTCTTCTTTTCTCTCAATGCCAAGCTCTTTGCGAAGCCACTCAATCGAGGCTGTCTTACGCTTTCCTGTCACTGCCCGATTCAATGCTGTGAAAAGTCGTTCAGCATTTTTCTTCGATCGAAGAAGATGTGCTGTTTCAAGGATACTTCTCAATCGGAAGCAGCGATCATCGCTACGTCTTCATCGTTCCGTCGGCTGATGATGACATGGCGAAAATTTGTTTCCCTACCGCATCAACATCACCGCCGATTGCTGTGCGAAGCTCAGTATCGGCTGGAAGTAGAAGCAAAAGAGTATGTTCGGAATGACGAAAAGAATCGTGACGACCGTGATGGCGGGCGCAAAGCGAACGGGCGTATGCTGGCCGTCGTCTGCGTCGCGGAGGTACATGTTGCGAAAGACACGCGCGTAGTAGTAGAGTGAAATCACGGTGTTCAACGCGGCAACGACGACGAGCCACGTGTACGATGTATCCAGGACTGCGGCAAAGAGGAAGAGCTTCGCGACGAAACCTGAGGTAGGCGGCAATCCGGTGAGCGAGATCAAGAAGATCGAAAGGCTCGCGGCAAGCACCGGCGCGCGCCTGCCGAGTCCTTTGTAATCGTCGATGTTCTCGCTGCCGATGCTGTCTGCGACGGCCATCACCACGTAGAAGGCGCCGAGGTTCATGAAGAAGTACATGACGAAGTAAAACATCATCGCGGAAATGCCGGCGCTGCTCATGACGACGGCGCCCATCAGCATGTAGCCCGCATGTGCGATGCTCGAATACGCCAGCATTCGCTTGAGATTGTCCTGCCACACTGCAACGACGTTCCCAAGAGTCATCGTCAACACCGATACTGCCGCGAGAATCGCAGGCCAGTCCAGTCCCGTGAACGACATCCAGACGCCCTGAGCTACCGGCGCTTGTATGAGCGCGACAAAGAAGAAGCGCAGCATCACCGCAAAACCGGCGGCTTTACTCGCAACGGCAAGAAATGCCGTGACGGTAATCGGGGCGCCTTCATACACGTCGGGAGTCCAGAAGTGAAACGGCACGGCGGAGATCTTATATCCGAATCCCGCGAGCATCATCACGATGGCGGCGATGAACGCGGCCAGCGTCCAACCGGAGAGCATCACTGTGCCCTGCATGATCATTGCGTGAATCACGCGAACGTCCATCGAACCGGTAAGTCCATAGATCATCGAGATACCGTACAGCATGATACCGCTCGAAACGCCGCCGTAGATCACGTACTTCAGAGCCGCTTCCCCACTGCGCTTCATGCTCTTGCTGAATCCCGCGAGGATATACGAAGTGATGCTGACAAGCTCGATCGAGAGATACATCATCAACAGGCTCGACGCACCGGACATGAGAATCATCCCAAGAGTCACCGCGCCGATGAAGCAGAAATACTCGCCGAGATGGTTCATCTCCTTTCGCAACTCTTCCGACTGATACGAAAAGATGACGACGACGATCGCCGTGCAGAGAATGATGTATTTGAAGAACGTCGAGAACGGATCGACCGTGTACATTCCCGCAAAGATGGCTTTCGGTTCAACCGGTTGGAATGGCAACTGAACGAGGGTCAGCACCAAGCCGACGAGAACGAGAACGCCGGTAATATGTCCCTTCCGTTTCGCGAGGAACTCGAAGATCATTGCGACGATGAACGCCAGAGCCAGCGTCGTTTCCGGCCAGAAGAGCGGCAGACTTTCGCGTAAGAATTCAGGCATGGAGCATCATTCGATGGTTTGTTAGAGTCCCGCGTTCATCGCGAGCGCGGCGCCGTCCTTTACGACGTTGACAAGGTGTCCGAGCGAGGTCGTCATCCAGTTCAACGCCGGCGCAGGATAAACGCCGAGGATGACAATGACGATGGCAAGCGGCGTGAGAACGAACACTTCCCGACCGTCGAGATCGTCCGTCACGTCTTTCCACTTGTCGGGAAGCGTCCCCATGAAAACGCGCTGGAACGTCCAGAGCATGTAGCCCGCGCCGAGCACGATACCGAGAGTCGAAAGGATCGTCCACAAGCGGTTCGTCTGGAATGCGCCGAGGAATACGAACGCTTCGCTGACGAAACTGCTCAGCGACGGGAGCCCGATGGCGGCGAAGAACGCGATGACGGTGAAGAAAGAGTAGAGCGGCATCTTGTTGTAAAGACCGCCGAACTCATCCAACCCGCGCGTGTGCGTGCGATCGTAAATGACTCCGACAAGGAGGAAGAGCATTGCAGTGATGGTGCCGTGGTTGAACATTTGCAGAATCGCGCCGGTCATTCCTTGCACATTCAGCGCTGCCATGCCGAGTATCACATATCCCATGTGCGAAATGGATGAGTACGCGATGAGCTTCTTGAAATCCGTCTGAGCCATCGCGCATAATGCGCCATACACGATGTTGATGAAACCGAAAATCATCAGCGCTTCCTGGAACTTGATCATCATCTCCGGGAAGATCGGAAAGCTGATGCGGAGCAACCCGTACGTTCCCATCTTCAGAAGAACACCGGCCAGAATCACGGAGATGGCGGTCGGCGCTTCAACGTGTGCGTCCGGAAGCCACGTATGGAACGGGAAGATCGGCACCTTGATGGCGAACGCGATGAAAAGCGCGATGTACGCAAGCATTCGAGCCGTCGAGCCGGGCGTCGAGAAAATCCCGTGCTGCATGTTCGCAGGGGACATCATCGCGAGCATGTTGAATGTGTGTGCGCCCGTCAGCGGATCGACGGTCGTGAAGTACAAACCGATCATGACGAGGAGAAGGAGAATGGAGCCGGCGAGCGTGTAGAGGAAGAATTTGATTGCGGCGTATTCCCGTCTCGGTCCTCCCCAGATTCCGATCAGGAAATACATCGGCAGGAGCATCAACTCCCAGAAGATGTAGAAGAGGAACATGTCGAGCGCGACGAACACGCCCATCATCCCGGCGTCGAGCAGCAGGAACATTGCGAAGTATCCTTTCACCTGCTTGTCGATGGTGAACGACGAAAACACGGCAAGAAAACTGATGAGAGCGGTGAGCAGCACCATCGGCATGGACATGCCGTCGATCCCAAGGAAGTAGTCGATGCGGATTTCACCGAACCATGCCGTCGGGGGAATCGAAATCCACGGGATGCGCTCGACGAATTGCATCGTCGTCTGGTCGTTGATGCCCGCCTTCGTCGTATCGAACACAATCATGATGATGAGTGCCAGCACGACCTGCAAGCCGGTCGCAATCGCGGCGGTCCATCGGATCGCTTTGAAATTGTCCTTGTTCAACAGGAGGATGATCAACATCCCGAGGATTGGAAGGAAGGTGATAAACGTGAGTATCGGGAAACTCATTTGAACTCCGCTCTGAGCTGGATTGAATGCGAATCAATAAAAAACATAGAAGAGAAGAAGCACGCCGAGAATGGCGAATGTGATGTACGATTGAATGCGTCCGGTCTGGGTTTTCTTCAAGGCAACGCCGACGACTCCGACCGACAACGCAGAAAGATTGACGAGACCATCGACGATCCATTTGTCGAAGAGACCGCTGAGCTTCGATTGCAGCTTCGTGATGGAAGCTGTGCCATTCACTGCGCCATCGATGATCGTTTGGTCGAACCAATTCATGATGCGCGTGATGAAGAGGACGAACGGCACGACGACCCACTGCTCATAGATTTCATCGAAGAACCATTTCTTCGTGAGGAACGTGTGCGCCGGTTTCAGTTTCATTTCCAGAGCATCCACATTGACGGCCCTGCGGATGTAAAACAGGAAAGCCAACCCGATCCCCAATGCCGCAACGATCATCGACGTGATCATCGCTGAACCGTGTGCGTGATGAACCGCCTCTTCGAGAGCCTTTTGTGCGCCGTCGATGCCCGCGGCAAATGGATACCACAAGGCGCCGGTGACGGATGTCGGTATCGTGACGTTCTGCATGAACCAACCGGATGCCCCTCCGAACGGATTGAACGAGAAGAACACCCAAACGCTCAACGTCGAAAGAATAATGAGCGGGAGCTTCATCACCATCGACACTTCATGGACGTGTTCATGGATATCCGTGCGACGTGGTTCGCCATGGAAGACGAGAAACACGAGCCGGAACATGTAGAAGGCGGTCATCGCGGCGACGGCAAATCCGATGTACGGAATCGCAAGCGCAAGACCTCCATGCAAGCCTCCGAAAGCCCACGCACCGGCAAGGATTTCGTCTTTGCTGAGAAAGCCGGAAAACAGCGGCACTCCCGAAATCGCGAGTGTCGCAACGAGGAAAGTCAGGTACGTCACGGGCATCTTCGCTTTTAGCCCACCCATGGAGCGCAAATCCTGCGGATCGGTCTCGTGATCGTGCAGGTGGTGGAGGCTGTGATGCATCGCGTGTATCACAGCGCCGCTGCCGAGAAAGAGACATGCTTTGAACATGGCGTGCGTTACGAGATGAAACACTGCCGCCGAGTACGCGCCGACTCCGAGCGCGAGAATCATGTAACCAAGCTGGCTCACCGTCGAGTACGCGAGCACCTTCTTAATGTCGTTCTGAACGAGCGCGATCGTCGCGGCGAGAAAGGCGGTGATCGTTCCGATGATCGCGACGACGAAGAGGGCTTCACCGGTCATCAGCGGGAACACGCGCGCAACGAGATAGACACCGGCTGCAACCATTGTCGCTGCATGGATCAATGCGCTCACTGGAGTCGGCCCTTCCATCGCGTCGGGAAGCCACGTTTGCAGCGGGAACTGCGCGCTCTTGCCGATCGCACCGAGGAAAATCAAAACGCCCGCCGCGGTCATCCACTCGGACGAATTGTAAGGGAGATGCCCAAGGGAAATGTGCTGGAAGATTTCATCGAAGCGGAACGTACCGTAGGACGTGAACAGCACCATGATGCCCGTCCACATGCCGATGTCGCCGATGCGGTTGACGATGAACGCTTTCTTCGACGCGTACGCGGGGCCGGGCTTTTCGTACCAGAAGCCGATGAGCAAATACGAACTGACGCCGACTAATTCCCAGAACACATACATCATGAAGATGTTGTTCGTCAACACGATGCCCAACATTGAGAATGTAAACAGGCCGAGATACGCGAAGTATCTGCTGTACTTCGCATCACCGTGCATGTAGCCGATGGAAAACAGATGAACGAGGAAACTCACGATCGTCACCACGACAAGCATAATTGCCGAAATGTTATCGAGTAAGATTCCGAGTTCGATCTTAAGCGGGACCTCAGCGCCAAAGACATTCACGGTCGAATGGAAATCCACCCAGGTGAGATTCGCTTGTATCGGCGCGCTGTTGAAACCCGGGATCGGCTCAGCATGCAGATTGAGGACTCCGATCATCACGACGATTGAGAGCACGAGAGCAATGCCGAGTATGGCAGTCTCGATCACATCCCCCTGGCGCGGGAGTTTCGAACGAAACGCAAGCAACAGGAGAAATCCTCCGAGCGGGAGAAAGAGAATCCACAAAGCGAGTGTAAGCAGGGTGTCTGGTGTCATGGTTATTCGGTGCTGAGCACTTTGAATTCGATGCGGCGATTCTTCGCGCGGCCTTCTTCCGTCTTGTTCGTGGAAACAGGCTGCGTCATTCCATAGCCGCGTGTCTTGATGCGAAACTCTTCGATGCCTCTGTTCACAAGGTATTGTTTGACGGACTGCGCACGCGCGAGCGAAAGTTCGAGGTTCATCTTCGCCTTGCCCTTGTTATCGGTGTGACCGCTGATTTCCACGATCATGTTCGGATAGTCCTGCATCGTCTTCACGGCCTTCTCAAGCGATTCGAACGTGCCCGGTTTGAGATCGGCTTTGCCGGTTTCGAACTCGACGTTCTCAAGGATGATCTTCTCGCCTTTCTTGATCGGCGGTTCCGGCGGCGGTGCTTCATCGGGACATCCGTCGTCATCGCGGTAGCCGTTCATCGTCTCAGCTTGTGTCGGACATTTATCGACGTTGTCGTTGAAACCGTCTCCGTCGGTGTCAACCGACGTTGGATTCGTTCCGGTTTTCTTGATTTCATCTCCATCGGAGAGACCGTCTCCATCGGTGTCACTCACCAACGGATCGGTCTTGTACGTATTCACTTCTTCGCCGTCGAGCAGACCGTCGTCGTCCGAATCGGCCTTCATCGGGTTTGTCTTTCGGGCAAGCTCTTCCTTATCGGTCAAGCCGTCCCCGTCGGAGTCCAGCTTCGTCGGATCCGTTTTATGAATCGTGATTTCATCGCTGTCGGAGAGGCCGTCGCCATCGGTGTCCGCACGGAGCGGATTCGTTTTGTGCTTGAGAATTTCGTCTCCGTCGGAAAGGCCATCGGCATCCGTATCCGGATTGAGAGGATCAGTGCCGCGTGAGATTTCATCCCCATCCATGATTCCGTCGCCGTCCGTATCGGCAAGCAGCGGATTCGTTTTCTTCGCAAGCTCTTCGCTATCGGAAAGCCGGTCGTCGTCGGTATCGGTTTTAAGCGGATCGGTTTTATGAATTTTGAGTTCTTCATAATCTGAAAGTCCGTCACCATCCGTATCCGGATTGAGTGGGTCGGTCCCTATCTCCGCTTCTTCGCTGTCGGACAATCCGTCGCCGTCCTTATCGCTTTGCCCGAAGAGATAGACTTGCACTCCGACCGTCGCGCTGCCCCAGCTATCGGATGCTTCTTCGCTTCCGACTTTATACCCCGGGTCGAGACGTCCAAGATTTTCGATCACCTCTCGCCCGAAGCCATCCATAAAATCTTTACCGTGTCCAACGAGAAAGCGGTAAGAGAAATCGGCATTGAGCGCGAACACCTCACTGAAGAGAATATCGAATCCAATCCCGACGGGAATCACCGTCTTCACGTTTGGATTTTCGGCAAAGTCGGAAACACCGGTAAGCGCCTGGCCTTGATAACGCACTGCAAATGGTTCGTGCCCCAACGTGACGTTGAGTAAAGGCTTACCGTCTTCGAGCCGGCGATCGACGTTCGAGTTGGTGAAGCGCATCACGCCGGCGCCTGCTGATATGTATGGATTGAAGAACGTTCTCGGAAACAGATTGATAACTACCCTGCCTTCGGCATAGGCGAGTTTGTCCACTTCAAGAACTTCCTTTCGCCATACCGGGTCGGAGTAGTCGATATCCGTAACCGAAGTCAATCCACCGAGCCGCGGATCGCGATAGAATTGATGGATATATGCGTATTCGAATTTGCCTTTCCATCGTCTGTTGTACACGTAGTTTCCCAGACCGCCGTTCACCTGAACCGCAACTTCCGGGATGATGAAATACTTCATGCGCACATCGATAACGGAGCCGTAGTTCTGGTCGGTGAACTCTCCGAAGTATTTCGTCACGCCGCCGTTCAAGCCGACCACGAGCTTCCCGCTCGGGTCCCACGTGTATTTGATCTTCTGTGCGTGCGAAGAGATGAGTGCGATGAAAAGTATCGCAAAAACTGCCGGTATCCGTGTGCGCATGAGTCCTCCGATTAATTACTCTTTGAGCTTACTGATACGATCCGCTTGCACGGTATTGTGCTGGCGGTAGATGTGAAGTACGATGGCGAGCGCAACGGCCGCTTCAGCCGCCGCAAGAACGATGACGAAGATTGCCGCGAGATGCCCGTCGATGTTCAAACCATTGTAACGCGAAAAAGCGATGAGGTTGACGTTAGCCGAGTTGAGGATCAGTTCGATACCCATGAGCATGAGAACGGCGTTCTTTCTCGTCGCGACTGCGAGAATTCCGAGTGAGAAAAGAATTGCTGAGACAACGAGGAAATGTGTCAGGCCGACGGTCATCGTTCCTCCACGGATGCTGGTGATTTTCGGGCAATCATTGCAGCGCCCATAACCGCGACCAGCAACAGAAAGCCCGCAACTTCGAAGGGCAGGAGAAACGTCGTCAGGAGACCCGTCCCGATTGCGGATGTCGTTCCTTCGATATCGGCGGGTGGTTCGCGAAGGATCCACGTTGCGCGCGTAAGGAGAAGCAGCAATGTTCCAAGCAACACTCCAACGGTGATCGTTGCCGGAATTCCTCCTGCGCTTTCCACCGCAAGGTCGGCCCGTGTCACGCGTTGCGTGAGCATGACTCCGAAGATGAGCAACACGAGTATGCCCCCGACATAGATGAGCACCTGCGCGATAGCGATGAAGTCCGCGAGAAGTAGGACGTACAAACCCGCCACGCCAAGAAACGTGAACATCAACGCAAACGCGGCGCGAATCACGTTCGGTGAAAACACGACCACGACTGCGGACACGACAGTCATGAGAGCAAAGACGTAAAAGAGCGCGTCGTAGTAAGTCATCTCATTGCTCCGATGGTGTTTCCTTTTGCTTGTCAGGTGATTGTGCCGCTTCGGTTTTTTCTTCGGCAGCCTTTTTCGCGGCTGTTTCTGCGGCTTTCTTCTTTGCTTCGGCTGCGGCTGCTTTTTTCGCCTCTTCGGCCCGTTGAAATTCCTCGGCTTCCAGGCGCTTCGCCGCAATTTCTTCCGGCGTCATCGTGGCAAACTTATAAACCAGATTCTCACGCTTGTATTCGGAGAACTCGAAGACGTCGGTCATGAAGATGCACTCCGTCGGGCAAGGATAAACGCATAGTGCGCAGTAGCAGCATTTCGCGATGTCGATATCGAAGACCGGAACCCAGAGGCGCTTCTTGTTCCCCGTCGATGTCGTTCCTAAATCGTCGGTTGGCAGGGCTTTTATAGTTTCGATGGTGATGCAGTTGACGGGACAGGCACGCGCGCACTGGTCGCAACCGATGCAGTCATCCATGTTGACATAGAGCCGGTTGCGGACTCGCTCCGGGAGGTCACGCTTCACGGAGGGATACTGGATCGTCACCTTCGGTTTGAAAAGATGCTTCAGCGTGATCTTCATGCCGATTGCGACGGTCGTAAATGCCTGAACGATATGTTGGATGTACTCACTCATGGAAATCCTTTTCTTACATCACCACCACGAGGAAACCGACGATGATCGCAATGCCAAATGACATCGGAATCAACACCTTCCAGCACATGTACATGAGCTGATCGACGCGAATACGCGGCAGCGTCCAGCGAAGCCAATACATGACGAAGACGAAGAACAATCCTTTCAGTGTGAACCACAGAAACTGCTCAACTGCACCGAGCCATTGTACATCGAGAACGTCGCCGAGCGTCCGTCCGAACGGGCTTTGCCATCCGCCGAAAAAGACGAGCGCCGTGACCGCTGAAACGAGAAACATGTTCGCATACTCGGCCATGAAGAACATCGCAAACTTCATCCCGCTGTACTCTGTGTGATATCCGGCGACGAGTTCGGACTCCGCTTCCGGAATGTCAAACGGCGTGCGGTTCGTTTCCGCGAGACCGGATATGTAGTACATGACGAAGGCAGCGGCGAAGAACGGCAGGAACACGAGGTTCGACCAGGTTCCTGCGAGCGTCGCGCCATCGGAAAGCGTCACGGTACTTTTCGGCCCGCCGAAAACGAACCAATTCCAGAATGGACCAACTTGAGCGTTGACGATATCCTGAATATTCAGCGTGCCGACATACAACACGATGATCAGCAGAGCCATTGCGGCCGGAACTTCATAACTGACGATCTGAGCGACGGATCGCATCGCGCCGTAGAGCGAATACTTGTTGTTCGATGACCACCCTGCCATGATGATCCCGATTACGCCGAGAGAGCCGATTGCCAAGACGTAGAACAAACCGAGATTGAGATTCGCACCGACATACATGCTGCTGAACGGGATTGCCGCGAAGGCTGCATATGCGCCAAAGAACGAGATGTATGGCGCGATATTGTACATGATCTTATCGACACCGGAAGGCGTCGTGTCTTCCTTCTGTAAAAGCTTGACGACATCCGCAAGCGGCTGCAGTACGCCCCAGGGACCTGTTCGCATCGGCCCCAAACGGTCCTGCATCCAGGCCGAAATTTTTACTTCACCGAGAATGGCAAGCAGCGCATACACGAGAATGAAAAGCAACGGCAATGAGCAGTAGAGCACAAGTGCGAGAAGATTTTCACCAAGGAGATTCGTTATCAAGTCTTGCATAGAGTTATCCGTTAACGATCCACTTCACCGAGTACGATATCGATGCTTCCCAAAATTGCGATAAGGTCTGCTATCAATTGTCCGCGAGATATTTCATCGATGACACTGAGGTTCACGAACGAGGGTGCGCGAACCTTCACGCGAGTCGGATTGGTCGTTCCATCGCTGACGACGTAGTAGCCAAGCTCGCCGCGCGGATTTTCGACTCGTGCATAGACTTCCGCACCTTTCGCCGGACGGATGCGCTTCGGCAGTGCAGACGTTATATCTCCTTCGGGAAACGATGCAAGCGCCTGTTCGATGATGTTACAACTTTGCTCCATCTCGCGGACGCGAACGATGTGCCTGTCCCAGCAGTCCCCCGTCGTTCCGACTTCTCCCTTACCGACGACGACGTCCCATTCGAATCGGTCATAGATGCAATACGGGTCGTTCTTTCTGATGTCGAACTCCACTCCGGAGCCGCGCAGCATCGGTCCTGTGCATCCATAGTTGATCGCAACATCAGCCGGAAGGATGCCGACGTTTGCGGTGCGTTCGACGAAAATTTTGTTGTACGTCAGGAGATCGTTCAGCTCTTTGATGTTCGGTCGGAACATTTTCACGAAATCGGCGACATCCCGTTCGAAGCCGTTATACACGTCGTGGGAAAGACCGCCCACCCAGATGTAGTTGTACAGAAGACGCGCACCGCACGTCCGTTCGAAGATGTCGAGAATCGCTTCGCGATCGCGGAAGCAATAGAGGAACGGTGTGAACGCGCCGATGTCCATCCCGAACGTTCCGATCGCAATCAAGTGCGAGGCGATACGCTGCAACTCCGCCATGATAAGCCGGATGTATTCGACGCGCTCGGGAAGTTCAATGCCGAGCATTCTTTCCATTGCGATGGCGTAGCCATGGTTGTTGTTCATCGAAGCGAGATAATCCATGCGGTCTGTATATGGAATCACCTGCGGATAGGTCATCGCTTCGGCATGTTTCTCGAAGCATCGATGGAGGTATCCAATAACCGGAACGACCTTGAGGATCATCTCTCCATCTAAGACGAGGACGAGCCGTAGCACACCGTGAGTCG
>CAYUWG010000061.1:0-22087 GCA_964448285.1 uncultured Chromatiales bacterium | reverse complement strand
TCATGCTTCGTTTATGTCCACACCGCTGATGCGCCAATATCAGAGGATAAAGAGCGAGTATCCCGATGCGATACTGCTCTTCCGCATGGGTGATTTCTTCGAGACATTCGAAGAAGATGCGATCACCACGTCGAAGGTGCTTGGAATCACGTTGACGCGAAGAGCGAACGGCGCTGCGAGTGAAGTGCCGCTTGCAGGTTTTCCCCATCACGCACTCGACACGTATCTGCCGAAGCTCGTGCGCGCGGGATACCGCGTTGCGGTATGCGAGCAATTGGAAGATCCGAAATTCGCGAAAGGCATCGTCCAGCGCGACGTCGTCGAAGTGGTTACTCCCGGAGTCGTGTTTACCGACAAACTCCTCGACCACAAGCATTACAACTTTCTCGTATCGCTCGTCCTGAAGAACGATCACGCAGGCGTCGCATTCGTCGATGCATCGACGGGGGATTTCTTTACGAGCGAGATGGCGATGAACGCACTGCGCGACCAACTCGAATCGATCAACCCGCGCGAGATTCTCATTGCGAAGCAGGACGTGGATGCTTTTCGCGCGTTCTTCGGACGGCATCAACTCGACGCGCCGATCACGAAGCTCGATGACTGGCTCTACACGCGCGACGTTGGGTATGAACTGCTCGTTACGCATTTCAATATGCAATCGCTCAAAGGCTTCGGCATCGAAACGATGGACACCGGGATCATCGCCGCCGGCGCTGCTTTGCATTATCTCAAGGAAACGCAGAAGGCGAACGTCCCGCATATCAACGGAATCCGTCGCTATCACGTCGAAGAGTTCATCACGCTCGATGCATCGACGAGACGAAATCTCGAAATCACAACGTCGATGGGCGACGCAGGTCGCGACGGAACGCTCATAGCGATTCTCGACAAGACGAACACGTCGATGGGCGGGCGTCTTTTCAAATACTGGATCACGCATCCGCTGAAACAACTCGATGCGATACAACGGCGGCTCAGCGCCGTGAAGGAACTGACCACCGCGCATGATGAACGGGAAGTGTTCATCGGACTGCTGAAGGAAACCGTCGATCTCGAACGTCTCGTCGGGCGCGTGTGCACCGGCCGCGCCATGCCAAGGGAAGTCATCGCGCTCAAGAACAGCCTTCGCCGAATTCCGCTCATGCGCAACACACTCTCGTTCGCGACATCGCCGATGCTCGGCCAACTGCACTCGCAATTGCAACCGCTCGATGACGTCGTTTCACGGATCGAAGAAGCGCTCATCGACGAACCGCCGCCGACGCTCGCCGATGGAGGCGCGATTCGTCCCGGCTACCATCCGGAGTTGGATGAAATTCGCGACATCGCTATGCATGGGAAAGAGTGGATGTCGCGCTATCAGGATAAGCTGCGGAAGGAAACGGGCATCACATCCCTGAAGCTCGAATACAACAAAGCCTTCGGATACTATATCAACGTATCGAAAGCGAACTTCGACAAAGTGCCGGATTACTTCCTTCGCAGGCAAACGCTCGTGAACGCCGAGCGCTACATCACACCCGATCTGAAGGTATACGAAGACAAAGTCCTCAACGCGAAGGAACAGATACTCCGCATCGAGACGGAGCTGTTCAACGAACTCCGGCTGAAGATCGCCGAAGCGACGGGACGCATCCAGCAGCTCGCGCGCACCATCGCGGTAATCGATTGCCTCGTGGCACTCGCGCAAGCTGCACTGGAATTCGACTACACGCTTCCGATCGTCAACAACGGGGATTCCATTACGATCACGGAGGGCCGACATCCCGTCGTGGAACGCCTCCTCCCACCAGGTGATCGCTTCGTCGCGAACGACGTTCAGCTTTCTACGGAAGAACAGATCATGATCATTACGGGACCGAATATGAGCGGCAAGAGCACATACCTTCGACAAACCGGATTGATCGTGTTGCTTGCGCAGATCGGAAGTTTCGTCCCTGCACGATCCGCCACCGTCGGGCTTGTCGATCGCATCTTTACGCGCGTCGGCGCATCCGATAACATCGCCGCGGGCGAGAGCACCTTCCTCGTCGAAATGCAGGAAGCGGCGAACATCCTCAACAACGCCACGCCGAGGAGCCTCGTCTTACTCGATGAGATCGGTCGCGGGACATCGACGTTCGACGGCATCTCCATCGCGTGGGCTATGACGGAATATCTCCACGACCATCCGGAGTGCCGTGCGAAGACGATGTTCGCAACGCATTACCACGAGCTGAACGAGATGGCGGATATTTTTCCGCGCGTGCAGAACTATAAAGTGGAAGTGCGTGAGTACAGGGATAAGGTGATCTTCCTTCGCAAAGTCTCGAAGGGCACAGCGGATCACAGCTACGGCATACAGGTCGCGCAGATGGCAGGGCTGCCGGAGAAGGTCATCGCACGAGCGAAAGACGTTTTGAAATCGCTTGAAGGCCAGGACCTCACCGTACTCGTTTCGGGAGAAAGTGAAACGCCGCATGAACGCGCGCAGCGTTCCGGTACGTTTCAAATCAATTTGTTCGAAGCGACGGGAATGGAGATCAAGGACAGACTTATCGAGACGGACGTCAATGCTCTTTCTCCCATCGAAGCCTGGAAGCTCCTAGAAGAATTGAAGCGTCTCGCGGAAGGAAAGTAGCGGAAGCGATTCGCAGACGGGAGAAAAGAAAGAGCCGCAGGAACTGCGGCTCTCGTGGTTTCGATACTCGTATCCGCTGCGGAAGAACCGCAGCGGAACACGACAACGTTATTTCTTCTTTGCAGCGGCCTTCTTCTTCGGTGCGGCTTTCTTCGCTGCTTTTTTCGGAGCAGCTTTCTTTGCCGCAGCCTTCTTCGGTGCTGCGAGCTTCGCCGTTTTCTTCTTCGGCGCTGCTTTCTTCTTCGGTGCGGCTTTCTTTGCCGCAGCCTTCTTCGGTGCGGCTTTCTTCGCCGCAGCCTTCTTTGTTGTTGCCATGTTTGCCTCCATGATAGTGAGTGGATTAAGTGATGGAGATGGACGATCCATCTTCCGTGGGAAATTCAATGGTGTCTGGGAAAAAATGCGGGGAAAGAAAATCGGTGAACGTGCCTGCTGTGAAGTTCCGATGTTCACAGATCGTTCAGGTTTTATTCGGGGGGCTTGGATGATAACTTACCGCTTCAGTAGTACAACGTACAGGTGATTCACGTTTGCTGTATGATTGTATCGTCGAATGTGCTTCTCGAAAATTCCTTGACAAACATACAAAAAAATGAAACGGTGCAACACGATTTTTTTCTTTCGCGATATTTTTTTTCTGACGTAACACATTCATCTTCACGAGTGTCATTACGCAAGCGCACGCGTAATGCATGCATCTCTCCATCACGTACTCAACAATCCTTCAACACTCATGCGCTTCACGCATCACGTTCTGTTCTTGTTTCTCATCACATCATCGGCGCTTGCACAACAACTCAGGATGGAACGTCCCGGTTATGGATTGACCGGTGGACTGCTGCTCAATTTCCATCAAGCGACGTTCACGCAATTGCCGGGCGTTCCGAACTGCTGCGTCGGATATGACAACGGAAGCGGCATGGGATTCTCGTTCGGCGCAGCGTTCGATGCGCGCCTCGATGAACGATGGATACTGCAATTCGCGCTCAGCTATGCCGATCACTCTGCGATCGTTTCAGCGGAACAAAACATCGGTCCGACACTGACGCCTCGCGGTCCGGAAGATGCGATCGTCGAACATCGCCTCGCGTCAACGACTTCGTTGGTTGCGTTTCAACCTTCGGTCGCATACCAGTTGTTCGACAACGTTCCGCTCGTTCTCTTCACAGGCCCGTCTCTCGGCATGCTTTTCAAAAATGATTTCGACCAGCGGGAAGTTTTTCTCGAACCCGCCGATGCTGCATTCATCGACGGATCACGTGAGCGCAATCAGGTCAGCGGAGAAGTGCCCGGTGCTGCGTCGCTCTATGCGGCGTTCTCGTCCGGCTTGCGCTACCGCTGGTTTCTTTCGAAAGAGTATTCCCTTCAACCCGAAGTTTCCATCCATGCGGGAATCACTTCGCTGAGCAGCGGTGTCGCGTGGAGGCCACATGCCATCCGGTTCGGCATGGGATTCTTCTATCATCCACCGGAACCGCCGCCGCCGCCGCCCCCTCCACCGCCGCCGCCAATCCCGGATCTCGATGTCAAGCTCCACGTCGTTGCGCGCACCGCCGACGGTAACGATCTTCCCGACGTTCGCATCATCGTAGAACGAACGACGCGCAGCGAACTCTTTCCGATGCTGCCATTCGTATTCTTTCAACAAGGCAACAGCGAATTGACGAACACGTCTCAGCGGCTGCTCACGAAGGAAAACATCCGGACGTTCGACGAATCGCGTTTGAACAACCAGACACTTGCGATCTATTCCGATCTGCTGAACATCGTCGGTTCGCGTATGCAACGACATCCCAACTCGACGATCACGCTGACGGGATGCAACAACGGGACGGGTGAAGAGCGCAACAACACTGCGGTCTCACGAGCGCGCGCCGAAACCGTCCGCGATTATCTCGTCACCGTTTGGGGAATCGACAAAAAGCGCATCGCGATCGGCGCGAGAAATCTTCCGAGACAGGCGCCGGACGTTGCTTCGTCCGAGGGGCAACAGGAAGCACGGCGCGTCGAAATAACTTCTTCATCACACGAGATACTCACGCCCGTTCAATGGCGCGCGGTGGAGCAAACCGTTTCGACGCCGTTAGTGCTGTTGCGTCCGACGGTATTAGCGGAAGCCGGCATCACGGACTGGTCGATCGTCGTCAGGCAGAACGATCGCGTCTTCGCTTCTTACAATGGCCGCGCACAGGTACCTGATGAACTCACGTGGTCGCTCGATTCGGGAAAAGCGCCTTCCTCCGGTTCACCCGTCGAAGCATCATTCCATGTATCGGACCGCTTCGGAAGAAAGAAGAGCGCGACCGTGAGCCTCCCCGTCGAATCCGAAATCCGCACGACTGAAATCATCGAGACGGAAGGCGACCGACGCATCGACCGATTCAGTTTGATTCTCTTCGAGTTCGAGAAAGCCGACATCGGACCGGAGAATGAACGCATCCTCAACATCGTCCGTAAAGCGATTACGCCTCGCTCCAAAGTCACGATCTACGGCTATGCGGACCGCACCGGTAATCCGGAATACAATCGCAATCTGGCGAACGCACGAACGCTCTCCGTGGAGAGGGCGCTCGGAAGCGTGCTCGATGGAATCACCGTCGTGCGTGAAGCCGTCGGTAGTGATCGACTGCTGTTCGACAACGAAATTCCCGAAGGGCGTAACTTTTGCCGTACCGTGCAAATCGTTGTTGAGACAGGAATTGAATAACACCCAGACAAAGGATCGAATCATGACGCGAATGTTTCTCTTCCTCGCAGCATCACTCTCCATGGCCGCCCCATGCATCGGGCAAATTCAATTCACACTCACCGGCGTGAATGCAGATGCGTATCCGACAATCCGCGTGGGATTCGAAGCGCGCGATAACACCGGCCTCGCAATCCGAAATTTCCTCCCGGGAGATTTCACCGTCGTCGAAGACGGCATCACGCGCACGGTGCAAAGCGTTTCCTGTCCTCCGCCTCGCACGCCGCCCGTGTGCATCACGCTGCTCATCGACATCAGCTACAGCATGTCGCTGGCGAATCGCTTGACGTACGCAAAGTCCGCGGCGACGAAGATGGTGCGCTCACTCGACTACCCGCCCGCATCGACCGGTATCGTGACTTTCGACGACACGACGAAGATTCATCTCAATCATTCGAACGATTCGAACGCAGTGCTCGCCGCGATCAACAACATGCAGATCAATTTCAGCGGCGGGACGGATTTTATGGGAGCGTTTCTCGATAAGACGACCGGAGGCATCGATTTTTCGAAAACATGTTCCGGTGATCGCTACCTCATCTTTCTGACGGATGGAGTTCAGACTCTGACAACCGCACAGGAGAATCAACTCATCTCTGCGGCGAACAATGCCGGTCTGCGCGTTTACACGATGTTGTTCAGCCAGGGAACGATCAATCTTCAATTACGCCGCATCGCAACGGCGACCGGCGGGCGTTGGTTCGAGAGCGTCACGACGGAAGCGGCAGCACAAGCCGCATTCGACGAGATCGTTCAGCGCGTCTATTTCTACGACCCGTGTGAGTTCGTCTATCTCACGACGGGTTGCGAAACGAGCCGGCTGCTCGACGTGACGTTGCGAAAGAACAATGCCACGGCAACGCGCTCGACGTCTTATCAAGTCGATCCAGCGGCGATCGTTACGCTCGATGCATCCACGACGTACCACGATTTCGGCATCATTCCGAATGGGAGTACCCGTACAACAGATATCACGCTCACCGCGCAAAACGGTCCGTTGACCGTGCAGTCCATCACATCGCCTTCGGTCGCATTTCAAATTCTCAACTTCGGGGGATCGAATCCGCCGTTCAATCTCTCGCAAGGGCAGTCGCGAGTTCTCCGCGTTCAATACACTGCATTCGATACGAACCGTGCGGTCACGAAACTGAATATCGTGACCAATGCACCGTGTGTCGAGGAAGTCGTCCTCGCGGGTGGTTCGTTTCGTCCCGATCCACTTGTGCTCGTTCAACCGAACGGTGGCGAAGTTCTTTTCAGCGGAACGCAATTCCCCATTCGATGGCGAGGTGTTCCAGCTTCACAAATCGTATCGCTCGAATACAGCACGAACGCCGGACTCTCGTGGTTTCTCATCTCGCCTTCTGCAATCTCTCTCACTGCACTCTGGACAGTGCCGAACACGCCAAGTGACAGTTGCCTCGGTCTCGTACGAACGCCGGAAAGCAGAGCAATCCAAAAAGATGCGAACTGGCTGCCGACGCAACCATCGGAAGTGCTCGACATCGCTATCGCTCCGGCAGGGACATTACTCGCTGCGGCGCTGAACGACGGTCGCATCAAAACATACTATCCGGAAACGGGAGCGCTCGTCGAAATTCTTTCCGGACATACCGGGCGCGTGAATCAAGTGGCCTTCTCCCCTGACGCAAAGCTGCTTGCAAGTGTGGGGAACGACGGGCGTGCGCGTGTATGGTCAACCGCGACGGGCGCATTGCTCTTCGACTTCGCGGCATTCTCCGGACAAGCACACTCCATCACGTTTTCATCCGATGGTTCGATGATGGCCGCCGCGGATCAATCACGGATCGTGGTTTGGCTCACGAGCGACTGGAGTCAACTCTGGAATAGAACGGGCAACACCTCAGCAGACGGCGCACTGGTTTTCAGTCCGAAGAACGATTGGCTCGCATCGGCGTCGGGAAATAACGTGTTGATTCTTCGCATGAACGATGGAGTGCTCATTCAAACGCTCGGCGGACATACCGGCCCTGTTCGAACCATCGCGGTGAGCAACGATGCGAGCATTCTCACGAGCGGAAGTGATGATCGTAGCATCCGAATCTGGATGACGAGCGATTGGTCGTTCCTTCGCTCGCTCAACGGACACACGAACGGCGTCACTTCGGTGCAGCTTTCGAGCGGCGGACTCTACGTGCTCTCTGCATCACGCGATAGAACGCTTCGTGTGTGGGATGCGCGAAACGGACAAGTGGTACAGACATTCACCGGACACACGCTCGACGCGAACGCTGCGCGTTTCGAAACGCGGCTCGGTCTCGTCGCAAGCGGCGGCAGCGACAGAACGATTCGACTCTGGGGATACTCCATGCCGCTCGCTGACAAGAGCGACAGCCTCTGGACGATCATCACGCCGACTTCATCGATACAGGCAACGATACCGGTATTCGATACGCTCGTCTGTCCGGGGACGTTTTCCGAGCAAACGGTCATCGTGAAGAACGGCGGCAATCAATCCGTTTCGATCACGGCGTCAACCATCACCGGAATCGACGCGCAATCATTTTCCATGTCTCCATCCATTCCGCCCGTGAGAACGCTCCAACCGGAAGACACACTGATGTTCACCGTTCGTTTCGCGCCGGTCACAACGGGTGATCACGTCGCGACGTTGGAACTCACCACCACGTCGCCCACGATGCCGCGCGTCGATATTCCGCTCACGGGTCGCAAGGACAGCGCTGGGATACTCGTGCACACGCGGCAATTGGATTTCGGCGAACTCTACTCATGCACCGTCCCATCGACCATGCCGGTCGTGCTGGAAAACACGGGCACGGTGACGGCGCGTATCGATTCCCTTTCTTGTTCGCTCGGATCGATCGTCTTGATCGCATCGCTTCCGCGCACGCTCACACCGGGACAAACGGATACGATCTTCGTTTCCTTCTCACCCACTCTCGCAGGAAAGTATGACGGCACGATCGAGCTTCGGACGACGCCGTGCTTCGAAGTACAGTCCATTGCGATCACGGGCGAACTTGTCTCCGCAACACCGATCGCGTCACCGCCTTCGCTGCAATTCGGATTTACCTCCGTTGGCGATACGTCGCAGCGAACCGTCCGCATCATCAATCCGACGAACAGTCCGATGAACGTGACGCGTCTCGACGTCGTGCCTCAGGAATTCGCCGTCACTTCTTCGACCGGCATTCCTGCGATCATCCCTGCGAAGGACAGCCTTGAGCTTACGGTTTCATTCATTCCGCAGGTTGAAGGCGACGCGAAAGGGACGCTCATCGTTTTCACGGACAGCCCATGCATCGATTCGGTCTCCATCGGTTTGGATGCAGCATCATCGCGCAAACCGGAGATCGTTGCGGAAGGCGGTTCGTTCATGCGTTTGCTCTGCCCGGACGAACGCTCGACGGATTCCGTCATCGTCGTGCGCAATACGGGAGGCGAGCCGCTGATCGTTTCTTCGATGAACGTCGGAGGGACACATGCCGGAGATTTTCAAATCCTCAGTTCGACGACGCTGACCATACAACCGGGCGGCAGCGCGAACGTCGTGATTCGCTTCACTCCGCAAGGCATCGGAGTGCGAACCGCGACGCTGACTTTTTCGAGTAATGCGAATCAACAGCCTTCGCTGCAGATCACCTTGACGGGTATCAAGGATTCCGCTGCGGTCACGCATAGCCCGGCTTCGATCGATGTCGGTGAAACGTACCACTGCTCCTATCCCATTTCGAAGACGATCACGATTCGAAACACAGGGTCGGTAACGATGACGGTATCGATCGACGGGAACTCCGTGCCGGCATTCGCTCTCATCGATACGTCGCTCTTTCCACTGCAAATACCGGCGGGAGAATCGCGTGACGTCATCGTGTCGTTCGCGCCGAAGAACTTCGGCGCGTTCAATGCGAACGTCGCATTCACGGCTGAGCCGTGCGCTTCAACGTTCAGCGTCAGTCTGAGTGGCTCTTATGAAAACTCCGCGCCGCGTGTCTCGCCGCTCCTGCTTGATTTCGGGAACGTCGCGATCGGCAACGCAAGCACACGAAGCACGACGATCACCAATCCGTTAGGAGCGTCGATGCGCATCGTCGCCGTCACCGTCGAAACGCCGACGCCGACGGTCTCGCGCCTGACGCCCGCTTCACTTCCGGCGGTGATTCTCACGCAGGGAAGCGCCGACGTGCAGTTCGAATTCCGACCTGCAACGTCAGAGCGGATCGACACGCGTGTCCTGCTGATTTCCGACCAACCGTGTTTGGATACGGTCATCATCGTCCTTCAGGGCACTGCGCTCGGCGCCTGGTCGCATCACTCGCTGAAAGACCTCTCCGCGGAGATCGGCACGCGCGTTCGCATACCGATCACGATGGATAGCAGCGCGAACCTCGCGGTGAACGGCGTGCGCTCGTTCACGGCGGACGTCGTCTTCAACCGCTCCATGCTCTGGCCTGAACGCGTCATCACGGCAACGGGAAGCGGCAGCCTCACGACTACGCCTGCGAAGGATTCACTCCGTGTCACCGTGCGCGTCGATCAGACTTCGACGCCTGCCAGCGGAATTCTCGCTGAACTCGAATGCCTCGTCCTCCTCGGAAACAACGACGTGACGGAACTGCTGCTGGAAAACTTCTCGTGGCTCAACGGTATTGCTTCGGCTGTGACGGTGCCGGGTTCGTTTACGGCATTAGGAATCTGTCAAGCCGGTGGAAAGCGTTTGGTCGCATTGCCTGCATCCGTGATGCTCTTCCAGAACGTCCCGAATCCTTTCAATCCTGTTACGGAAATCGCGTACTCACTTCCCACGGACATGGTTGTCGATCTGCACGTGTATGACGCGCTTGGAAGAGAAGTCGCAGTCCTCGTGCAGAACGAACTCCGCGCGAAAGGCAGTCACACAGTCGTCTTCGATGGAAGCGCGTCGCCATCCGGTGTGTATCACGTCGTTCTGCGAACGGGAGAAGCCGTTCACTCGAAGAAGATGCTCTTATTGAAATAAGCAAGCCGCTGACAGAGCGCTTGGGGATGATGGGCTGTGATGCGGTCAGGTAATAGAACCGCAGTGCAGTAATGTGTTGCGAATGGGTGTTCGCAGTACAAAGCTCGAACTTGATGAAGCGTTCAATGAAACCAACGAAGACTCCTTGAGCGCTCAAAAAAGTGCTTGACATTATCTCCGGTCCTTTCTATCTTCTTCGTAGAAAGGCTGCACGCACCTCCACCAACACGAAAGGACACGTTTTTGAAAGCTCTTTTCTTTGGATTGCTTCTTCTCCCCATATCCCTCGCCGCTCAAAACGGATGGCGGTACATTGGACCGGTCGAAAGAGAGGTATCTCACATGTCCATTAAGGGCGATCTCATTTTTGCTTCTGTTGCAATACCGCCGGTTGGGGGAGGATATTACACTAGGCTCATCTATCGTTCAACAGATGGAGGCACTACATGGGACTTACTCGATACAAATCTCATACATAGAAGCGCAAGCATTACGATCCTCAATGGTAATCCTCCTAAACTCATTGGCGCTATTAACTCACGCTTGTATTACAGTGATGATCTGGGTGTTACTTGGGATTCGACGCAACAGAATAATCCACCCCTGTTTAGATTTCATGACAAAGGCAATGTACCTGGTTTAGTTTTTGGAATCGGCGAATCCTTCTACTCACAGGACCGCTTGTTTCGCTCGACGGATTATGGACGGACATGGACAGAACCGTATCCTTTCCCTGCTTCAAGTGACGGGTCAGATCACGCAATAGGTATGAGTACAAGAGCAAGCGATATGTATGTGAACGACTATACAAACATCGGTGGTAATTTCTTCTATCACAGCAAGGATAACGGTGAAACGTGGAATTATGTTGGGATTCCGAGATTCCCCGTGAGTGGTGCTGTGCAAGATATTGTTGTTGATATCGACGACCCTTCTATACTATATATAGCAAACGGAGGCCGTCTTCAACGCTCAGCAGATGCAGGAGCTAACTGGGCCATACTTTTCGATAACTATCCGAGCCGGACAGCATATAGTTTGATCCAGGACTCGCTGAATTCCGATTTCATGATAATGTTCACGTACGGGAACATGAAAGCTGTAAACTTTTCGACTGATAGAGGTAAGACCTGGATGCTTGATACCACATCGAGCGTGCTTCCATATAAATATGAATACAATGGCTTCCAAAGGAGTACATGGTTTGAATATGACGGGAAAAAAGATCGTCTCTATATCGCAACAAAGAGTGGGATATGGATTCGCGATCAGAACGTAACCGACATTGCAACATTAGATGCTACACCAATGGCTTATCTAATACAGACGTACCCACAGCCGGCAAAATCGTTTCTTATCATGCTAATTCGCTTTCGAAATAATGATCGTATAACTGTTCGCATCCTCAACGCTTTGGGAAAAACCATTCGAGAATATCGGGACGTAGAGAGCGATATCCTAAACTGGGATTTACGTGATACGAACAATGACGATGTTCCAAGTGGAATGTATATGGTTGTAATGCAAGGAATGGTTGGTACGTTTACGGAACGAATCATCGTTCAACGCTATGGAAACTGATTTAATCGCAATTACAATGCTTACTATGCATTGAATTATTACACTTCAATCACTCATAAAACGGAGGTCAACATGAGATACATACAACTCTCTGCTCTCACCCTCACTTACTTACTGACACTTGCAAGTTCGTTTGCACAAACAGGAGGGCAGATCTTTACAAAAAACGTCGCCGTCATTGCTCGTGAAAAATTCGGGAAACCAGAGGGATCAGGTGATGTCTGGGGATTCGAGAAAAGCGGGATGCACGATTTTCCAGAGCTGTTAGGTTTTCTCCAAACCTATTGACAGGTTCAAATCCATGAATTGAGCATACCCATTACCACTTACGCAAAGGCAACACCCATGAGACAGATACTCTTCGCTTTTCTCCTTTTCTCCACCACACTGACCGCGCAGGACGGATGGAAGTTCATAGGACCGGAAGAGAAACCAATCCGGTTTCTCACGATGCATGGCGACGTGATCTTTACCTCAGTCACCGTCGTTCCTCCAGGTGGCGGGTTCAGCACAGGTCGCATCTATCGTTCGTCGGACGCAGGTGCGAGTTGGGAAGTTGTGGACAGCACAGTAATTGACAGACTTTCAAGGATTGCATTCGTTGGAGGTGATCCTCCGAGACTGATCGGTGGCAACGGATCCACACTGTACTACAGTGATGATTTGGGGATGACGTGGGATTCGAAGTATCACCAGAATATACCACCTTTCTCTCGCTACTACGTCAAAGAGAACGTCCCCGGTTTGATCTTTGCAATCGGTGCTTTAGGACCTGGCGGCCAACTCGAGAGCCTGTACCGCTCCACGGATTACGGACGGTCGTGGGCGGAGACGTACGACTTTCCCAAATCGACAGATGGGTCAAGCCTGGCGGTCGGTCTCAGTCAGACAACTCCGGACGTGTACGTAAACGTGGAGACGGGTATCGGAGGAGAGTACTTCTACCATAGCACCGATGATGGAGTGACGTGGAGCTTTGTCACGTTTGGAAACTACGTCACACAAATGATGGTGGACCCTGATGATCCTGCCATTATTTACGCATCTCGCATCGTGAGGACCGTTCGTTCGAGCGACAGGGGGCTCTCTTGGACGCAGATATTCGACAACGGTACGACCGTTTTACAGGATCGGAGGAATCCCTCACTGCTATTCGTTTTAGGACATCCTAGAGGATCACAACCTGGCGTATTCATCTCGGAAGACAGAGGAAATACCTGGCGGTTCGACTCAACGTCACGGAATTTACCCTTCAAGCACATTTTCAATCCCTTCGACCCGATTACGTGGCTTCAGTATGACCCGGGAAGAAAGCGCCTGTACCTTCAAACGGAGAAGGGCATCTACATGCGGGAGAACTTCCTCACATCCGTTTCCGAGGAAAGAACGGTCGAAACACGTCTGTCCGTCTTTCCACAGCCTGCGCGAGACAAGCTGGATATCGTAACGGGACGACTGCTTCCGGGGAGAAGCGCCACGCTTCATGCGATAGATCCACTCGGACGAATCCTTCAGGAATGGAGTGTCGATACCAGCAAACGGATCGCCTGGGACTTAACGGACCACAGCGGCGCTCCCATTCCAAGTGGGGCCTATCTCCTGCTCCTGAAGGATGGAGACACTCTCCTCACGCAAAGGATCATGATCGTACGTTAATCGGTTCCATTCACTCACCTTTTCACCATCAACCATCGGAGGTTCCATGAAACTCTCATTCACCATCCTGGCGCTGGCCACGCTCAGCGCAGGCGCCGTTCTGGCTCAGTCAGACACAGTTTTTCACTCCATGAACGTTGCCGTCCTTGCCGAGGATAACTTTAGTTGGGGCGGCTCAGGTGATGTCTGGGGCTTCGAAAAAAGCGGGATGCACGATTTTCCAGAGCCGTTAGATTTTCTTCAAACCTATTGACAAGTTCGAATCCATGAATTGAGCATACCCATTACCACTTACGCAAAGGCAACAACCATGAGACAGATATTCTTCACTCTTCTCCTTTTCTCCACCACACTGACCGCGCAGGACGGGTGGAAGTACATTGGGCCCGTCGAAGACGAGATTCACTTCATGTCGATCCGTGGCGACCTCATGTTCTGCGTGGCAACTTCCACTCCGGGTTTGTTTCGCTCGACCGATGCAGGACAAACCTGGACACTTCTTCCGAACCTCATGAGTCGAACGGTGATCTTTCCGGATAGTCTTCAGACGGTCATGGGAAACATCCAACCGAACAAGGAACTGCTGCTCAGCACGGATAAGGGAGATAGCTGGCAGAACGTTTCCACTCCTCCCGGGCTTCTGTTGAAACGTTTGTACGTGAAGGAAAACGTCCCCGGTTTGGTCTTTGCAATTGGTGGTTTCGGACCTGCGCGACAGCTTGAACGGCTATTTCGTTCCACTGATTATGGAAGGATGTGGAATGAAACATATGATTTTCCTAAATCGACCGATGGATCACGCCTTGCCGTGGGTCTAAGCCCGACGACGCCGGACATTTATGTGAATGCAGATACGGATATCGGAGGTCAGTACCTGTACCATAGCCCGGATGATGGCGTGACGTGGAATTATGTCACACCAGGAAGGTTCATAGACCAGATCATGGTAGATCCCGATGACCCGCAAATACTCTATTCTTCAATCATTGGAGGTATTCACAAATCCACGGACGGCGGGTATTCCTGGAATCAGATTTTTGCAGGAATATCGATTCTGCAGGATAAAGTGAATCCAAACCTTCTTTTCACTGTTGGGAGGCCAACCGGAATACAACCCGGGGTCATCGTATCCGAGGATAGAGGCAATTCCTGGATACATGATTCCACTTCGGCCAAGCTTCCTTTCAAGCAATTGTCTGGCTCATTCGATGAAATATCCTGGCTTCAGTATGACCCGGGTCGAAAGCGCCTCTACCTTCAAACGACGAAGGGAATCTACATGCGGGAGAATTTCCTCACTTCCATCTCTGAAGAGGCAAGCCCTACAACAACGAGATTGGAAGTCTATCCACAGCCAGCTTCCAAAACCCTTACGTTCGCTGTCGAGTTGGATGAGCAGAAATCATCGCATTTACAGTTGTACAATACACTGGGACAAGTCGTTCATGAATGGAAGATCGATTCCAGTACACAGGTTCTATGGAATCTTGTCGACAAGTCGGGTTTTCCTGTATCCAGCGGGGTTTATCATCTGGTCTTTAGCGACGGGGACAAAATTCTTACGCAAAGGTTCATGATCATACGTTAATCGGTTTCATTCACTCACATTTTTACCATCAACTCATCGGAGGTCATAATGAAACTCTCTTTCACAATACTAGCGCTGGCATTGCTCAGCTCAGGCGCCGTTCTGGCTCAGTCAGACACGGTCTTCCATTCCATGAACGTCGCCGTCCTTGCCGAGGATAACTTCGGCTGGGGTGGCTCCGGTGATGTCTGGGGCTTCGAGAAGAGCGGAAAGCACTACGCCCTTTCGACAATTGAAGGCGGCTTGCACATCGCCATAGTTCTCGGTACATCGCCGAAGTACTATGATGAGGTAGCTTATGTCAACCATGACAACTACCTCAACCCTCAGACACTGGAAATCTCCTTTTCTCCGACGTGGAGACCTTCGTTGTCAACGGAACGGTGTATGCGGTGTGTGGAATAGCGCAAATTAAACTTAGCCCAGTCGTTTACATCGTCAATGTCGATTCTGCGATTGCCAAAGGGCTTGCTGCACAGAACCACTTTGTACCTGTAAGTGAAGTTCTAGTCTCTGTGGTGCCACATCTTGATTCATTAGCACAAGCTCACACGCTCACAATAGCAAACAACATCCTCTATATCGCGACACAGACTCGCTATATCGATATCTGGGACCTCTCAACCCCTTCGAATCCGGTACACAAAGGAGCATATCCTCTACCTCCTCCGCCCGTCGAAGGTACAGCACAAACGATTGCGACGGTCCATGAGATGTTCGTCGATCCCAATCCCGGCCCTGACACGAGCAGGACTGTCAGAGCTTACGTCGCTTATACGCGTGGCGGCCTGTTCATCGTGGATATCAACATCAACAATCCGCTTGACACCTCTTATGCTTACAGACAGATGTACGATTCCGACAGGCGCTACGCTTCATCGGTCTTCTCAAACGATCCCAACTTCGATTGGCGGCTTTGCCACAGCGCATGGCCGACCGATGACCGGGAGTATGTGATTACGACGGATGAGACTTCACCAAGGGCAATCGTCTTCCCGCAAACAAACCAGTTTCGCGACTCACTACTGGCGCCCAATCTGAAAATCTGGAAGAAAAGCCTTCTCTCGCCGCTTTCAACTACTTCACTGAAAACCACGTACTATGTCCCTAACGACAGCGTACGGGGTTTGATAAAGGCATCCTCTTACGACACGACGATCGTTCCCAACTCAATACACCAACTGCATACGCGCAACGGCTATGCATATATCGCACATTACACACGGGGTTTTCGCGTGCTTGATATCAGCGATCCGGAGAATCCCGTGGAGATCGGATATTACAACATCTATGACGCGCTGACCACATCGACGTATGATTCTTCAAAATACTGGGGGCGGGGTATTTACGGTGTCTTCCCGGACGAGAACCGCGAGAAAATATGCTACGCCGGCGGCTGGACGAAAGGGCTCTCCGTATTCAAACACTATCATGAGTCTCTGTCAGATACTATCTATTCCATCAAGCAAGTCAACCTCGATGGGACATTCTCCGTTAATGGTGATACATATATCGAAGCCGGAACGACTGTCAACCTCAACGATGGTTCCATTTTCTCATTCAGTAATGGAAAGACGTGGTACGTCGATGGCGAACTATGGCTCAACGATAATACCTTCAATGAGTACAGCAAAACCGTTTGCAGACCCGGAGGAAAGATCGTGATTCAGCAAGACGCCCATATCACGGGTCTGAAGGAAATGATCATACAGGCAGGCGGAACGCTCGTCGTGAAGACAAACAGCATCACTCAACTGCGCGGCGAGGGCGTCATCAAGATCAGAGGGATCATGAATGCATCGCTGTCTGAAAACGAGTGGGCGCGCTTCGACGGCGACGGGTCTGGGAGTTTGTGGAACGGCATCGTCTTCGATAGTATCGACCTTGCGCTCTCACAGCAATCCGTGCTTAGGAATCTGTTCATCCACGGAGCAACGGTAGGCATTACGACCGACCATGCACAGCCCACGATCGAGTTCTGCGAAATATCCGACAACGAAATCGGTATCGCGGTGTTCTCTGATTCGCCTTTCCTCAAGAACAACAGAATCGAAAGGAATTCCAACGTCGGCTTGCTCGGATACTACATGAGCACCGTTGTGGAGAAAAACCGTTTCACCAAAAACACGAACTACGGCGTGAAGCTGTACCACTGCGGAAATCTCTGGATCGACAATCGCGTGGACTCCAACGCAACCTACGGCGTCTATGGGGAGGACATCTCTCTTCCGTTCAATCGCTATACACCCGGCGGCGGCTGCGATACGACGAATGGCAACAGCATGCGAAGGAATAACGCGGGAGTCCACGTAGCCCATAAATCCGCGCCGACCTTCGAGTGCGATAACAGCGTGCATTCGAATACGATGTTCGATTTCATCCTTCGCGATACCTCGCAGGTTACGGGCGATGCGAATTACCCAGCCACCGCTTCGATGAACATCGACGTGGATCAGTATTCCCTGTTTGTCTGGACGAATCCCGTGAACAACGAACCGGTACTTTGGAAGACAGGCTCGCAGCAATCGGTCATGCGTCAAGCAGTCGATCCGCGTTATACAAGTGCGGTTGCGCAGGCACGTTTGAGCACACGAAACCGGCAATACACGAATGCGGTCGGGCATTTCAGTTCAGCGTTGCAGTATGTACAGCGCCGTTGGGAAGCAGAAGAATGCCTTCTTCTATGGAAGCAGGCCTTCAGCGATGCGAGGTTGAACAAGCCTTCGAACGATGCAATGAGTTCGAGTACGGCAAGCGCGGAAGCTGCTTATGTGAGTGCGCTGAACTCGATACGGAATACGAATGCAAAACCGGCCTGGCTTCGAACAACGGCAACGGAGTTTTTGGCGGACTACCGTGCGGAAAGAAAGCAGTACAGCTACGCGATAGCGTTGTACGAGGACTTAGCCGCGCTGGTCAACACGGAGCCGCTGATCTCACGAAGAGCGCACCTTGCGCTTGTCATTCTCAAACATCGGGCGATGAAGAATTTGAACGCCGCGTATGCCGTCTATGAAGATATCGAGGATCTCTTCCCCGGGACGCACGAAATCATTTCCGCAAAGATCGATTTGGGATTGCCCTTGACCTCAGACGATTCACTCTTCCTGCAATCCTTTACGAAGCCGAACCGTGAAGCACGTGAGAATGCCGTCGTCAACGATTATACAATCGATGAGATATTTCCGAATCCTTTCAATCCTTCGACAACGATCTCATTTTCCATGAAAGAGCAGGACCGCGTTCGCCTCTCCGTGCTCGACTTCAGCGGACGTGAAGTTTTCCTGTTGCTGAACGAAGAGCGTGACGCTGGACGACACAGCGTAACCTTCGACGCAGGCGAACTCCCTTCCGGAACATATCTCTGCCGGATGCAGGTCGGAACGATCGTGCGGACACGTTCGATGACGCTGTTGAGGTAGGTAAGAACCGCGCTTTATATCGAGATTAACAGCTTCGTTTCGCTGCTCTGATGACATCTCATGAAAAGAGTTGATTCACTCTGTTTGCTAATATCGAACTCCACACCGCACACGTCTGAAGCTGCGTGAATTCCGATTCAGCGGGGCAACCATTCCTGGTCGCCCTCGGCGGTTTCTGTGCACCGGGACAAGGTAACATGGAGTGAATCTGTTCGTGGCTCGGACAAGCAAGAATGCTTGTCCTACCGGCTTATCACACATGCTCCATGCGAAGAGCCGGCTATTCAGCGTGAAGCATTATTCAGTGTAAACAGAGTCACCTCAGGCGGGCAGTTGAAGCGCACGGGAATTCCGACGGTGCCGATGCCGCGCGTGACGTAGAGCTTCGTCGCATCGAAGCGGTAGAGTCCTTCGACGTATCCGGAAATGAGCGCCGCGGGTGTGATGACCGTATTGAACACGCGCGCAAGGACGATCTGCCCGCCGTGCGTGTGGCCGCTCACCATGAAGTTGATTCCCCAAGAAGCGGCGTCTTCCAAATAGTATGGCTTATGGCAGAGTAGGATGTTCGGAATCGTCGCGTCGAAACCGCGCACTGCCTGTGCGACGAGCGAATCGAACGAGAATCCTCTGCGCACGTCGTCAATGCCGATGAGGGCGAACTTCTCTCCGCGTGCGTCGAGAACGACGTGCTCGTTCCGCAGCATGCGCACGCCTACAAGCGAAAGCTCCTTCGCAATGAAATCCGCATCGGCGAAGTACTCGTGATTGCCCGTGGTACCGTACACTCCGTACGGCGCCTCCAGTTTTCGGACAAGCTCCGCGACAGGCTCCACTTCTTCATCCCTATTCTGCACGAAATCACCCGGGAGGAGTATGACGTCCGGTTTGAGTCTGTTCACCGCGCCGATGTACGGCGCGAACTGGTCGCGGCTCATGTAGGGACCGGAATGGATATCCGAGATCATGGCGATTCTGAGTCCCTTGAGTTTCGGCGAAAGATTCGGAAGGCGGATCGTCTGCCGCACGATCTCATAGTCTTCTTCCGAATGAAACGCCGTGAGCGCGCCGCCGGAGGCGATGATCGTGAGTCCGCTCGCACCTCGAAAGAGGAACGCTCTGCGCGATGCGTCGGTCTCGTGCATGGGATTACGATCCACGGTGATCGCCTGCTTCGAGAGCCGATTCCAGATGATGAAGGCCACACTTGCAAACTGCCAGAGCATGTACGCCGGAATCACGATGGAATAAAACCACTGCGCGAGCGACACGTGATTGGCAAGCGCGATGAACGCGCCGGGAAGATTCATGAGCGCGAAGAGCGCGGCGAGTGCGTGACGTTGCGCTTTGTCCGAACCGCTCCAACGCGCCGCGGCGTTTCGAAAGACGAAAACCTGGATGAGAAGCGTGAGAAGAAAAACTGCGATGCGTATGAGGAGGAAAATCTCTCCGTGATCCATTCAACTGACCTTTCAATTCATCAACCAACCGGTTCTAAACATCGGCGCACCGGTGCCTGAGTTCCGGCGCGCAAGGGATTCTTTCGCAAGAGAATCGCGCGGAATCCGACAACGGTTGCTTTCAGCATAGGCATTTCATTGCGAAGGACAAATTCCACCATCATCCCGGCGAGGGACCAGAGAAGGAACATGCGGTTATACCACCGGAATCGCTCCGACTCCGACATGAAGAGATGTAGCGCAAGAATGCGGTTGAGGTGGGCAACGTGCGGGTCCAACCTGTTCGTTTCCGCGCGATGATGAATGACCGGATTATCCGCAAGAACGGTGATACAATCCGGGAATCGAAGCGCGACGCCGTAGTTATCTCCGATGCCGTGCGCAGCGAGCCGCTCGTCGTAGAGTGAATCGCACAACCACTTTCGCCTGACGACTGAAGCACCGAGACCGTAAATCTTCGTTAAGAAAAACCTGTCGTTCACCTGCGTGAGCAGCGGCCAACCTCCGGGCGTAATCGTATTTCCACGCCGTCGATAGCAGCGTTTGAGGATTCGCGCAAACCAGCGAAAGAAAAACGGTGACGGAACCTGTGCGACGTTTCCCCAGACGGATTGAAGGAAGAGCGTACTCCAGAGCAGTCGCAGGAATCCCGGTACACACTGCTCAGGTGCCGTTCCGTCGCTGTTGACCACAATCCCGCTCACCGCACCTTTGAGCGGATAGCGTGTGAAATGTTCGCTGATTCTAAGGAGATAATTCGGAGGCAGCTCCATGTCGTCGTCGCAGAGAAAGACATACTCTGTTCGTGCTTCATCAATTCCGAGATTCCGCTGCGCGCATACCGAAGGCTTCGTTGGAAGTACCCGGATTCGAAGTGATGGAAATGATTCCCGCAGTATCCTCTCGTCAGCGGGCGCATCGCTCGCATCGACGATGAGCGTTTCAGCCGGGCGAAGTGTCTGCGCCTCGATGCTCGCAAGCAGCCGGTGGAGGCTTTCGCGTCGGTTCCTCGTCGCGATGACAGCCGTTATCTCAATCATGCATTTTCACCCGTGATGCATCGAGGACTTTCCGATACGTTGACTCGAATGCCGATGCCGCGCTGTCAATCGAATGCGACTCGGCCCACTTCCGCGCTCTCGTTCTCATCATCTCCATTCTCGCCGGCGAAGCGAGAAGTTGAAGAACGGACACGGCGAGCGCTTCCGCCTCTCCGACAGGAACGGTCTGCGCGATATCATCGCCGAGGTCCGCAAGAATACCGACGCGCGTTCCGCACACGACGACGCCCGACGCCATCGCCTCGGCCGCGGCAACACCGCCGGCTTCATGGAGCGAGGTTTGGAGGTACATGTCGGCCCAGTGATAGTGTGTCGGTAAATCCTCGTGAGAGACATAGCCGCAGAATTCGACCGCATCGCTCAAAGCCATCTCTCGCGTTTGCCTGTGCAATTCGCCGTCGAGATAGTCCGCGCCGATTATTCTCAGACGCGCATCGACTGAACGTTTGATTCGGCGAAACGCGAAGAGCAGCGTTCGTTGATCCTTCACTTGGGTCAGGTTCGCAACGTGCAGCAGTCGCAGCGGCGTTCCGAGCGGCTTTTCCAGAAATGAGAAGCGTTGAATATCGACGCCCGGCGGAATGACCGTGATGTTATCGCGCGTCACGCCTGCGTCGTTCAACGCACTCCGTTGCTGCGACGAAAGCACCGTGACGGCGTTTGCAAAACGGCAGGCATTCATCAACACGGTGCGATGAGTCCGGCTTCGCAAACCGCCGTAACCCAACTCAGGAAACGAAGCGGTTTCGTTTCCGTGAAAGCTGAGAACGACCGGCGTGTGACGAATCATCCGATGGGCAAGCGCTACGATCCCGGAAGGATTGAGCCAGATCGCATGAACGACATCGAAGCGCCTTCGGCTGTGAGCCTTCCACAACGCCTGAAAGAGTTTGAGGAATTTCTTTTCAGCGATGTCTCTTCGATCGGATGAAATGAAATGCACCGGTACGTTCAGCGCGCTTGCACGCT
>CAYUWG010000060.1:0-22242 GCA_964448285.1 uncultured Chromatiales bacterium | reverse complement strand
GGTCTCGGAAATTGCTTCAATGTCCAGCGATTCCCATCCCAGTGTGCGAGGTTATACAGGTCGCGCTTGCTCGGGTCGTTCGAGTCGGGATAGATGTAAAATGTCCCGGTAATCCAAGCATTCTTTTCGCTGAATGCCGCTATCCCCCGAACCGTACTCAGGTAACCGCCTAAACTGTCCACTTCAAACCTCCACGAGTGGGTTGTGCTGTCAACGACGGTGGGAGCGGGTTTGATTACCGTTTCTTCGCACGCATTTCCTCCAATGATCAGTCCGGCAATGACGAAGACAAGAGCAACGCGCAAAACCGATGCCTTTTGTAGAGTACGATACGTCATTTGAACCTCCGTTTTATGCACCCAGTCGCCGCTGAGTGTGATTGAACGTGCTCCAAAGTACGTGCGCTTGTCTTTGAATGCAATGTAGTTCCTTGCCTCAGGGCCTCATTGGGTTCCACCCAATTCCACCTTGATTCAACCGAAAGCTTCTCGTAGGTTTTGGAGAGAAAAAGAGGAGATGCCCTATGTCTGATAAAATCACTCGTCGAACATTCCTCACAACCGGACTTGCATCCATCGCAGGATTGGAGGTCGCACTTCACGGAGGCGAGTTGAACGATGCGTTCCTTCGCGTCAAACCGGACGTCATGCCGACACGTCCACTCGGTCGCACAGGCTATTCCGTTCCGCTCTTTTCACTCGGCGGCCAATCCACGCTCGAAGAATCCGGAATGGAGGACGAAGCGGATGCGATCATCAACCGCGCACTCGACCTCGGTGTGAACTACATCGACACGGCGGCGCTCTACGGGCGGGGCCAGAGCGAAACGTACATCGGGCGCGTGATGAAGTCTCGACGCAAGGAAGTGTACCTCGCAACGAAGACCCACGACCGTTCCTACGATGGCGCTATGCGCCACCTCGAACGAAGCCTCGAAAACCTTCAGACCGACCATATCGATTGCTGGCAGGTACACAATGTCCGCATGAGCCGCGACCTCGACGAGATGTTCGCCGACGACGGCGTAATGAAAGCCATGATGAAAGCGAAGGAGGAAAAAGTCACGCGCTTCATCGGCATCACGGGGCACCGCGACCCGCACGTCCTCGCCGAAGGTTTGAAGCGATTCGATTTCGATACGATCCTCATGGCGCTGAACGCGGCGGACAGGCACCACAATTCATTCATCGAGCACCTGCTGCCCGTTGCCGTGGAGAAAAAGCTTGGCGTCATCGGAATGAAAATCCCCGCTCGCGGACGCATCTTCGAGGCAGGCCTCACGATGGAGCAAGCCATGCGCTACGTTCTCACGCTGCCGGTCAGTACCGTCATCATCGGCATCGATTCCATCAAGCAACTCGAAGAAAACATTCGCATCGCGTGCGACTTCACACCGATGAGCGCGAAGGAAATGAAGGAGCTGGAGGAAAAGACGGAACCGTCCCATCGCGAAGTTGCATGGTTCAAATACTCGTGGTGAGTAGATTGCAGCACGGATGACACCAACCAACACATGAGGCATTATGCGAGACAATGATTTTTTCTTCCCTTCGATCATCATCGGACTTGCGTTCGTTCTGGGAGTCGGAATCTTCACGTGGTTCTGGAGCGATGCGCGCAGCGCCGACCAAACGATCAGCGTCACGGGTTCCGCCAAGAAGGACATCGTTTCCGATATCGGTATTCTTCGCGGTTCCATCTCCGTGGAAGCATACACCGCTGAGACAGCGTACCGCTCGCTCACAACGCAGAAGCCGATTCTTCTCGAATATCTGAAGTCGCAAGGCTTCCCGTCGGATCAGGTGAAGTTCTTCACCGTCACGAATTATCCTGTGTACAATTACTCGAGCGACGGACAACAAACGACGATTCGCGGGCACGTGTACAGCCAGCGCATGGAGATCGTCTCGAACGATGTGAAGAAGATCGAAAAGCTTTCTCTCGATATCGCATCCGTCATCGAGAAGGGCGTCTTCTTCAATGTCGAACCGCCGGAGTATCATTTCTCGAAACTTGCCGGAATGAAAATCCAGGTGCAGGCGGAAGCCGCGAAGGATGCGCAACAACGCGCAAAGAAAATTGCCGATGCAACCGGACGTTCTCTTGGGCCCCTTCGAAGCGCGCGCATGGGTGTATTACAAATCACACCGAAACTCTCCGTCGAGATCTCTGACTACGGCATGAACGACGTCAGCTCGATCGAGAAGCAAATCACCGCCGTCGTGAACGCGAACTTTCAGATTCGGTAAGGGACTCCGCCGGGGATGAGTCTCCGTCACGGGTTCTGTCCACCCCCTTAATCCCCCGCCAGCGGGGGACAATCGCGATCATCCCCCGAGAGCGGGAGACAGCTTTGCGAATAGATCGTCGTAGCTATCGAAGCCCGACATGATGTAGAGTGTCAGGTTTTATTTACGCGGTGAAAAGCCGGTAAGCGGCCAGTCGCCTTCACGTTCACTCTTTCAGTAGTTTCCGTTATGAACCTTTTCATCACCGGCGCAACTGGTTTTCTTGGATGGAATCTCGCGCGATGGTTTTCAACACGCGGTGACTTCGTTGTCGGTTCAGCGCATCGAAGCTCCCCGTTCGATGCATCCTGTGCCGGATGGCATCAACTCGATCTCGAGAGTCCACAAGCAGGCGTTGCATCGATACCGGGGAATTGCAATGCGATCATTCACTGCGCTGCAATGGCGAGCGCGAAAGCGTGCGACGAGAATCGTGAGAAGGCATTCAGTGTCAATGTCGAAGGAACGGATGCACTTTCGCTCGAGGCATTGGAGAGGCGCATCCCCTTCATTTTCATCTCGACGGATCTCGTTTTCGATGGCAGCAAAGCTCCATACTTCGAAATGGATCCACCCAGTCCGGCAAGCTGGTATGGGGAAACGAAAGCGATTGCAGAGGAACGCGTTCGCAGTATCGTGCCGCATCACTACATCCTTCGCACGGCATTGATGTTCGGCCTGCACGGAAATCATCCCGGCTCGTTCCTCCGATGGACGGTCGATGGATTTCGGGAGAGGAGGCAGCTCGAACTTTACACGAACCAGTTTCGCAATCCGCTTTACGCCGTGGACGTCGCGCGATGTGTTCATCGGCTCCTTGATTCCGACCAACCATTCGGTACCTATCACATCGGCGGACCGCAACGCTACTCACGATACGAGATCGGCAAGCACGTTGCGACGGTCTATGGATTTGACGCATCCTCGATCATTCCCACACGATTGCAACGCGATGAGCGCTTCGGATCGATTGACGACACGACGTTGAATACCGACAAAGTCGTTGCTGCGACGGGCGTGGCCTTCACATCGCTCGACGACGGTCTCGCCTCAGTCCATAACGCCCGCACATGATGACGCGATTGTCTATATTGACGAGTGTGAAGTGACAATAGAGAGAAGATGACAGAACAGGAAACCATTTTATTCGAACCCGAAAATCCACTGCCCGACTATACGCTCGATGATCTGCCGGAGAACCTGAGGGCAACGGTCGAGCGCCTGCAATGGCCGTCGCTGATGCCCGTTCAGCGTAAAGCGATTCCCTATATTCTCGAGGGTCGGGACATGACCATTCAAGCGCGCACGGGGAGCGGGAAAACCGGCGCGTTTCTGATCCCGCTGCTTCAACTCGTCAACCCGGAGAACCTGTGGTGTCAGGCGCTCATCCTCGTACCGACGCGAGAGCTTGCCCGTCAGGTGTACAGCGTTCTTACGGAATTGAGCGCAGCGACGAGCGTACGGTCTGCGCTGCTCTACGGCGGCGTAGGATACGGCACCCAGACACAGGCGCTCCGCAACGGTGCGCAGATAGTCGTCGGCACGCCGGGACGCATTATCGACCACGTCTATCGCGGAACGTTTTCCGTGCAGCGCGTCGAGTATCTCATTTTAGATGAAGCGGATGAAATGCTCTCGATGGGTTTCTATCCATCAATGAAAAAGCTGAAGCGACAGCTCCCCGACGAGCGTCATACCTACCTGTTCTCTGCGACAATCCCCTATCACGTCGAACAGCTCTCCCGTGAATTCTTAAACGATCCTGAAAGGCTCAGTCTCTCGAAAGGCACGCAATCCGTTTCCGAATTAGAGCATCGGTACTACATCGTGCCGACGCTGCAAAAAGATCGTATGCTCATTCGCCTGATCGAATTTGAAAATCCGGATTCGGCAATCATCTTCTGCAATACGAAAAGCACGGTTGAGTATTTGTCCGAAGCGTTGAAGAATCATGGTTACGACGCTCTTCCGATTACGGGTGACCTTTCGCAGAGTAAACGAGAACAGACGATGCAAATGCTTCGTGACGGCTCGCTGCGTTTTCTCGTCGCAACGGATATCGCGGCACGTGGAATAGACATCAGCGATTTGAGTTACGTCTTTCTCTATGACATTCCCGAACACACGGAGGTGTACGTGCATCGTTCGGGCAGAACTGCGCGTGCGGGAAAAACCGGGATTGCAATAACATTGTGCGAACTCATCGAAGAACAACGACTGCTCGGGATAGCGCGGCAATACAAATTCGATATAGAAAAACACGACCTCCCCTCGGAAGAACAGGTTATCGAGCGGCTGAAAGAACGCTTGATCGTACAACTCGAATCGCATATGAGCGGATTATCGATGATCGAACAGGAAAGCATGAAGCGATTTTCCTCGTTAGCGCGAGAGCTATCCGGAGACGAAGACGCCATTCCTCTCATATCATTCATTTTGAACCACGTGTATATGCAGGGACTTCACGAACCGCTGTTTCAACCTGATGTCACGATAAAGGAGCGATCACAGGGGTCATTCCAAAAGCGGAAGCCACGTCACGGCGGCAGAAGGTCATAGACATAAACCGAAATCTCAGTCTTTCGCAAAAAAAAAGCCATCGCACTGCGATGGCTTTTTTCCGATACATTCCTTCTCAGGCAGTTTTCTTTTGCTCCTTGAGCGTATAGACCGGATCGGCGCCGGTTTCGATAGTCTCACGCGTGACATAGCACCGCGAGACGTTGCTCATCGATGGCAGCTTATACATAATGTCCATCATCGCTTTCTCAAGGATCGAACGAAGTGCGCGCGCGCCTGTGCCTCGCTCGCTCGCCTTTCGTACGACTGCTTCGAGCGCTTCCTGCTCATACTCCAGCGAAACACCTTCCATGTCGAACAATTTCTTGTACTGTTTGACAATGGCGTTTTTCGGCTGTGTAAGAATACTCATCAAACCATCGTGCGAGATGGGATGGAGAACCGAAGTGACAGGAAGCCTTCCTATGAGTTCCGGAATCAATCCGAATTTCATCAGGTCGTCGGGTTCCAGTTGTGTGAGGATGTACTCCTGCTCGTTCGGCTTCGAGCCGTAATCCGAACCGAAGCCGATGGGATTCTTACCGACGCGCCGTTTGATTATATCGTCGAGTCCGACAAACGCGCCTCCACAGATGAATAGAATATCCTTCGTGTTCAGGTTAATCAACGGCTGTTCGGGATGCTTGCGTCCTCCTTTCGGTGGTACGCCGACCGTGGAGCCTTCGAGAATCTTCAACAGCGCTTGCTGCACGCCCTCTCCGGAGACATCCCGCGTAATAGAAACGTTCTCGCTTTTCCGTGCAATCTTGTCGATCTCATCGATGTATATGATGCCGCGTTCGGCGCGTTGAACGTTGTATTCCGCGTTCTGGAGAAGATGTACGAGAATCGTTTCAACGTCATCCCCGACGTACCCCGCTTCGGTTAATGTTGTAGCATCAGCGATGGCGAAGGGTACGTCGAGAATGCGTGCAAGCGTTCTTGCAAGGAGTGTTTTTCCGGTTCCGGTCGGGCCGACAAGAAGGATATTACTCTTTTCGATTTCGACGTCATCAGTGAGGAAGTGCTTGGAGTCAATGCGTTTGTAGTGGTTGTACACTGCAACCGCGAGTGCTTTCTTTGCGGCTTCCTGACCGATCACATACTCATCCAACTGTTTTTTAACCTGTGTTGGTGTGAGGAGTTTATTGTTCTTCGACTTCCGAGTCTGTATGGCTGCACCGTTATTCTTGAGAATATCGACTGAACTGAAGACACAGTTATTGCAGATATAGGCGCCGGGGCCGGCAATAATGCTCTCGACCTCTTTCGAGGAACGCCCGCAAAACGAACATTTGATATTATCCTGACGGGTGTAACTCATCTATGAAACGGATATTTTCTTGAGACGTGGAGAAATTTCAACCCTTGTTTCCGATCAAACGGAAATAATCCTGCTGTGCTTTCTGAAGAACCTTCAGGTAGTCCAAGCGTGCCTGAGTTTCGAGAATCTCGGCGGCAAGCTTCTGTGAATCCAGAAGCGGCGATCGCGTTGACGATACCGTCGGTGCCGGTGCTGGTGAAGGTGTGACGCGTGGACGTCCAAGTCTTCTTCTGCGCTTGGCTTTTGGTGCCGGAGCGGCTTTCGGTGCTGGTGTCGCCTTCGGTGCCGGTGTTGCTTTAGGGGCCGGTGCGGCCTTTGCAGCAGCTTTCGGCTTACGTCCGCGACGAACGGGATTCAGACTTTCGGCTGCAGGGTCGAACGCGGTTGTAAAGTTCTTAAAGCGTTTTGCTACGCCGTCGGTCACACGAGAGGATTTGCCAAGTTTAATGTTGCGGAGTGTGATGTAATTTATCCCACTGCGCAATGCGATCTGGCGGAGGGAGATGGTCTTCTCCAATTTGGAAATACCATCCTTGATTTCTTTTACGGTTGCCATTTTTTAATCCTTTCTTGTTATGAATATGGTGAGTGTGCTCGATCAAATGCACCACAAACCTAACAATATCTTTTTATGAATCAAACAAAAATCTAATAACCGATCGCAGCACCATATCCGCGTGGGTCCGAAAATCCCCGGTATCGGCGTGTGCGTGTATCTATCATAATTGCATCGACGCGACCGATTGCCGCTCGCTGTTTGAGCGAATATCCCATCTGCTTCAACCGGGAACGTTGTTCGGTGGTGAATGCCTTCTCCTCATATTCAACCGTATCAGGCAGCCATTGATAATGGAATCGCCCGGACGTAACTGCTTGATCGAGCGTCATCCCATGATCGATGATATTCATTATCACCTGCAGGACCGTCGTGATTATTGTTGAACCTCCCGGGCTTCCGAGAATGAGATACGGTCTTTCTTCTTTAAGCACGATCGTGGGTGTCATGGAGCTGAGCATCCTCTTTCCCGGCTCGATACTGTTTACGATACCGCCAATCAAACCAAATTGATTTTGTACTCCGGGCTTCATGCTGAAATCATCCATTTCGTTGTTGAGGAGAAATCCGGCCCCATCGACGACACATTTACTCCCGCAACTGCTGTTGAGCGTCGTCGTTACGGCAACGGCATTGCCCCAACGATCGATAACTGAATAATGCGTCGTCTGATCGCCTTCACGCTGTGGAATCGCTATCACGGAATCCATGTCGCTCGTTCCGGCTTTTCCAACAGGAATACGTCTCTGAAGTTGACCGGCATAGGATTTCGATATCAGCCAATCGGTTGGAATGGTATGGAAATCCGGGTCGCCAAGATATCGCGCACGGTGCATGAATGCACACCGCATCGCTTCGAGCATCTGTTGAATCGAAGTCACCTCATCATCAGGAAAGGCGACGAGACTTTCCTCGAGGATGTTCAGCATCTGAAGCAACGCGATACCTCCGGAACTCGATGGCGGCATACTGAGAATGCTATAGCCACGATATGAACCGCGGACAGGTTCACGGACGATTGCACGATATAATTCGAGATCACGATGTGTGATAATACCTCCCTTACGCTCCATTTGTCGAACGATGAAATCAGCGGTAACGCCATGATAGAATCCCTGTACTCCGAGTTCGGCTATCCTTTTTAGTGTTGCCGCGAGATCGTGCTGTGTCCACAGATCACCTGATTCCAATGTGCGTCCATTCGGATAAAACACATTCATCGATGAAGGAAATTCGATAAAGTATGGCAGCATACTCTTGATGAATTGGGAGAGATGCTTCGGCATCCTGAAGCCTTCGGATGCTAACCGAATTGCCGGATGGATGACATCCTCGCGTTTCATCGTGCCGAATTTTTCCAATGCAAGCAGAAGCGCAGCAGTCGTTCCCGGTACACCTGAAGAGATTGGACCGATGAGTGATTTATCAGGAATTGCGTTCCCTGCGCTGTCCAGGTACATATCACGCATCGCCGCACCGGGGGCAACTTCCCGTCCATCGATCGCCACTGCTTCGCCGCTTGCCATACGAATGATGAGGTATGTTCCGCCGCCGAGGTTCCCGGCAGACGGATAGGTGACCGCAAGCGCAAAACCCACGGCAACCGCCGCATCGACTGCATTTCCTCCGCGTTTGAGTACCTCAACACCGACACGGCTTGCTTCCTCGCTTGCCGATACGACCATACCGGAATCGGCTTCGATCAGTGTACCGGCATTCTGTCCGGACGTTCGTTCGACAAAACAGAGAATGAGTAACACAATCCGGAAGGGGTGAATGGCATTTACAATCTTCATACGAAAAGCTACGCGGTTTCCGAAATGAATGAAAATTCCGCTTGCAGCAGAGCACGAATCGGAATAACTTTCGATTAACTATTGTACGGTGACTCATGAAACGATTCTTTCTTCTTTTTCTCATCGTGGTATATGCTTCTTCATGCTTCGCTCAGTTGAGCGTTCAAATCGATTCGCTCATTACGAATCAGTACCCGAACATTCGAATCAAACTCCGAGTCATGGATGGCGGACTTCCGGCCAGAGGAGTTATCGTATCAGATTTCACCGTCATGGAGAACGGAGTTCTTCAAAATCCGGTCACAGGCTTTTGTGATGACACCGTTTCAACGGAGCCGGTATCCGTCTTGTTGATTATAGATAAAAGTGGAAGCATGGGCGGATGGCCCTTTGGATCCAACGCAATTGTCGATGCGAAGAGAGCCGCAAGCGGTTTTGTTGACCGCCTTTCGACGCAGGATGAAGCTGCCCTGATCAGTTTTAACGATCAGGTATTCTTCGACCAGAACTGGACGAACGATAAAGCTCTTCTGAAAACGCGGATCAATGCTCTCAACACGAACGGCGGCACGGCGTTATGGGATGCCATCATCGAAGGGATCATCACGATCAGTCCGCGAACGAAGAAAAAAGTGATGATCGTGCTGACGGACGGACGCGATGCGAATTCTACGAACTCTTTTAACGCAGCGTTGAACGCAGTTCGGAACAGTTCGGTCATCGTTTACACGATCGGTCTCGGTTCGAACATCGACTCACCGGGTTTGATCAACATCGCCAACGCGAGTGGCGGCAGGTACTACAATGCGCCCAACGGAACCGACCTCGACCAGATTTATGCCGATATCAGCAGCCAGATTTCACCAACCGGTATTTGCGAACTACGATATGCCTCGAAAGCCGACTGTCTCGACGGTTCGCTCAGGACTGTCGAAGTGATCGTTCGAAATGCCGGTCGCACTGCTTCGGCATCGGCATCGTACGCTCTACCCGTGGATTCATCGACGTTCTCCTACGTAACCCTTGCGATCGACGATGCACTTGCAGTCGAGTCAAGCGGTGAACTCGAAGTCCCGGTTCGACTCGTTCGACTGACGCCCAATCGCCCGCAGATGAATATCGAGTTTCACTGGCAATATGATCGGTCGAAGCTCACCCTCAAAAGCGTCGAGGCTACAACGCTGACCACGCAACATACCATCACCGTGATACCGACCTTGAACGGCAGCACGGTAAGAGTTCAAGGCAACGCTGCAATTCCCGATACGGGGATCATTCTCCGTGCCCGCTTCACCGCGATGGAAACTTTCTTCAGCACGAAAGTCCCGTTGATGATGGATCTTTTATCCACGACGACATCCTGCACGGTTTCAAGTCCTGATCACGGTCTTGTCACCATCAGCGGAATCTGTGAACGAGCCCTTGTGCGAAGCTCCGGTACGCAGAGGAAAACACAACTCTATCCATCCTCACCGAATCCATTCAATCCATCAACGACAGTGTATTTCTCACTTGCGCGAGAGGGAGCGGTTTCGCTTCTCCTGTATGACCTCCGAGGCAGAGTCATCAGTACACTCGTTCACCAGCGTTTACCGGCGGGCGATTACACGCGAATCATCGATGGGACGGCGCTGACCAACGGTGCCTATTGGCTCGTTTTTCGAACCGGGGATTTCGAGCAAACGCAGAAGCTTCTTCTCCTCAAATAAAAGAAGGCCAAGCTTCCCTTCGTCACATGCACTTCTACCGGCCGTTGCTTCCTTCCGGACCTGGCGGGGTTGGGTAGCGTGACATTGCGAAGGACTTGGCCTTCAAACACAGTGCAAAGATAACCCCGACCCCTTCCCCAGCCAAGGGAAGCTTCTGTTAAGGAGAGTTCGATTCGGGAGAACGACCATTCCTCAGTCACCGATTCTCCTAAGTGAATTGGTCAAGTCCGTGTGTTGATCTTGTCTGTTTTTTACGCAGCCTCAGAGTCAAGGAGTTGAGTAGCGTGTTTTTCCCGTTTCATGACTTATCTCATTTCTATCAGTTGCTAATGTTAAGATATTAGCACTGCATCTAATGCATGTTCCGTCTATCGGCTCGTGCACAGATTAAAAAGCCCATCGGAGATAATCATGAAAACCACACTACTCCTCGCATCGCTTCTCAGCTTCGTTTTCCTTATCGGATGCTCGGATAACACAAACGATACAGCCTCAAACCCGCCATCGACAGACCAACCGACAACGTGTCTCGGTTGCCACACCAGTGAATCCGCGTTGAAAGTCGTCGCGGATCCCAATCCACCGTTGCCGCCGGGCGAGGGTGGCTGTGGTGGAACGTTACCGGAGATGGAAGCCTGGATGAAGGTCTATGTCGGAGGAGCGAACGGACAGAAATTCCTGAACTCGGCGCATGGCCGAATCAAGTGTGTCGCTTGTCACAACGGCGTTGAACCGGCCAACGATAAGAAGGCTGCCCATTCAGGAGACTTCGTTGCATCGCCTTCACACGACCCGGAGAAATACTGCGGCAGTTGCCATGAGAATATCGCATCGACGGACAAGTACAATCTCCACACACAAGGCTCCGGGCAAAAAGAGATGGTCGCACAACGGAGCGGCTTCCCAAGCTACGAGCACTTTCCCGAGCAACTGAAAACCGGGTATGATAAGAACTGCGGGAAGTGCCACAGCTCATGCGGCGAATGTCACGTCATGAGGCCGCGACAGGCGGGAGGAGGATTTCTTGCCGCACATAATTTCGAACGCTCGCCGGATATGCGGCTCAACTGCACTGCATGCCATTCAGCACGCGTTGCGAATGCCTATTTCGGAGAATCGTTTGGAACGAAGCCCGACGTGCACTATCTGAAAATCCCCGGAGGCCGTTGCACGAACTGCCACACCGCAAGCGAGATGCATGGAGGTTCAACGCCCGTGAATCAGCGGTATAAGTATTCGAAGCTTCCGAAGTGCGAGAACTGCCACGGCGATAAGTCGAAGACAAACACGTTCCACTCCGTGCACTGGGACAATATCAGTTGCCAGACGTGTCATTCGCAGACATACCAGAATTGCAGCAGTTGTCACGTCGGTACGGGCGTGCGAAACGGACCTTACATGGGATTCAAGATCGGAAGGAACGCGATGCCGCAAACGAAGCGGTTCAAGTATGTCGTCGTGCGCAACGCACCCTATGCGCCGGACACGTGGAGCAATTACGGAATTCCGACTGCGGCGAATTTCGACGCCGCGCCGACGTTCAAACTTGCTTCTCCGCACAACATTCAGCGATGGACCGAACGCACGACGGTCGAATCCGGCAAGCCCTGCTTCGATGCATGCCATATCATCGACGGGCGCAACAAGCAATGGTATCTTTTTGAAAGCGATCTCAAAGCATGGGAAGTGAACGCCAATCGTAGCGTCGTTGTCGATGGTTCTCTTCCCGCAAGTTGGAAATAACAATCTCACTGAGTCTTCCACTCTTCAATAGGAGTTCACAATGAAACACCTCAAATATCTTCTCTTCGTTCTTCCATTCCTCTTCCTGACCGCATGCTCGGATGACGATGACGTCGTTCAACCGCCGGCAATCAATGAAGCCGAACTCGCTGTCATGAATCTTGAAGGCACCGATGGCGGTTATCTCAATAAGGACTGTCCATCCATCGTCAGCGCGCAGCAAGTGTACGAGGACATTAACGGCGCGAAGAAGTTCTACATCATCGACGTTCGCGCGGCAGCAGACTTTGCGAAGGGGCGTGTCCCGACCGCGAAGAACGTAGCGATCCCCGACATCCTCACGCACATGAAAACCGTGAACGTCTCAGCATATGACCGGATCGTCATCGTGTGCTACAGCGGGCAGTCGGCTGCGTTCAGCGTTGCCATTCTTCGCATGGCCGGATACAGCAACGTCTCTTCAATGAAGTACGGCATGTCCTCATGGCACTCGGACTTCGATAAAGTGACGCCGAACCTGAACAGCCAGTACGTCTCGCAATTCGTAAAGACCGAAACACCGAAAGGCGCTGCAGGAAATCTCCCCACGATCAACACTGGAAAGACAACCGGTAAGGACATCGTCCAGGCGCAAGTAGAGAAAGTGCTCGCCGATGGCTGGTCCAAAGCTTCGATCACGGCGGTGGACGTGTTTCTCGATCCGAGCCGATACTACATCGTCAACTACTGGCCGAAAGATCAATACGACAACGTCGGGCATATCCCCGGCTCGATCCAGTACACGCCGAAGAACGATCTCAAGCTGAGCACATTCCTCAAGACGCTCCCGACGAATAAAACGATCGTGGTCTATTGCTACACGGGACAGACGAGCGCGAATGTCGCGACAATCCTTCGCGTGATGGGCTACGATGCAAAGTCCCTTTCCTTTGGGACGAACGGGATGATCTGGCAAATGGCAAAGGAAGCCGGACTCACCGCATTTTCCACGACGGACATCATGAACTTCTCCTACGAGAAGTAAACCAGGGAAAACACTTTTGGGAGAAAGCCGCACCACGAGTGCGGCTTTTATTTTATGATAGGTGAAATACTAAAGAGCGTTAATTACAACCGCGCCATTTACACCGATCACCACGCCGTCGATACTCGCGTGAATGGCAACACCAAGTTTCTTCTCAACCGGCTGTGCGATTAACTGACCGGCCTGCACGCGGTCTCCCATGCGCACGATCGCTTGCGACGGTTCGCCGACGTGCATCTTCAGCGGGATGGCGACTTCCATCGGACGGGGAGTGTCGCTTGTGAAAGGGGCTTCGTGCTCGTACTTCAAAATCTTCAGGCGACGCATGATGCTCTTCAACGGAACGCGGCGGGCTTCTTTCATCGGGCGTACGGTGACTTCCATCGGCCCGTCCCATTTCTGGTTCGTTGCGCGGAGATCATCCTTGGCGCGGTCGCAGGCTTCCTTCGGGTAGAGGTCTTCCGGGCAGGCGAAGAGCGTACATAATCCGCAGGCGCAGCAAAGGTCGGCGTATTTGTTCCACATGCCCTCGCCCATCTGCGTGAATCCCAGGCTTCGCATGACTTTGTGCGGCTGGATGTCATAGCCCAACATGTAGCGCGGACAAAGCTCGGTGCAAAACGAGCACTGGTCACATGCGGACTTGCCGATGCGGTGCATCTTCGGCGTCGGTCTGCTGCGTCGCGTGATGAGGTAATGGTCGCTCGGGAGAACAATGATACCGCCGGAGGTTTTTGTGATCGGCTTTTCAATGTCGGTTTCCCACTTGCCCATCATGATGCCGTCGAGGGACATCTGGTAATCGTCAATGGTCGCACCGCCGGCAAGCGCGATGCATTCGCGCAGCGAGATTCCAACCGGAACGCTCATCGTTTTCGGTTCGCGCACTGCGCCCGTGACGGTGATCCATTTGTGCGTGACAGGCTTGCCTTCATCGACGGCGCGACAGACGTTATAGAGTGTCTCGACGTTCTGGGTCACGACGTGCACGTCGAGCGGGATTCCTTTCGGCGGGATAAGTCTTCCGGTGATGTCATACGTCAGTTCGTACTCGTCACCCGCGGGATAGTAGTCCTTCATGCGATGGACGCGGATGCCGGTTCCTGCGCATGCCCGCTCCATCGCTTCGATGGCGTGGATATTCTTTTCCTTAATCCCGACAACGAGATGTTTCGCACCCGTCGCTTCGCCAAGGATCTGCATGCCGCGGATGATCTTGTCCGGATGGAGTTCCATCAGATGGGCATCTTTGTGGAGAAGCGGTTCGCACTCGGCGCCGTTTGCGATGAGGTATTCGACTTTCGACCCGGCTTTCACATACGTCGGGAAACCGGCGCCACCGGCTCCGACGATGCCGGCGTTGCGAAGAGTTTCAGTGAGAGACATGGGGGATTACGGATTACGGATTACGGATTGGGGATTACGGATTGGGGATTACGGATTACGGATTGGGGATTACGGATTGGGGATTACGGATTACGGATTCGCGCACGAGAGATTGAACCGTGCGAATGGAAGATAAGAAAACAGAGACGATAATGGATGGAACTGTAATGAAGAGACTTAGACGTTAACAGAAATTGATCTGAGATTTTTCACGATATTGTACAGGAAGGATCAAGTGGAGATAGAATCATGATGAGAACATCAGCTAAGATTGGAATAATACTCGTTGTAGGCGTTCCGGTGTGCGTGTGTTTTCTATTCGGATCGTGTGCGTTGTTTAAGGAACCGGTCATTTCTCCTTATCAAGGACTTACCGATGATGCGCAAGTTCTGAGCATCGTCTTTGACTCTTTGTGCGGGAATGAAGAGCAGGGTAGGCTCCGGGCAAGTTATACCAATGACAATGCTTATGAGTTTTGGAAACAGATGCCAAAAGATCGAGCAGGGGAATATATCAAACATATCTCGGACAGTTTGCATTCACTCCCAGATAGTCTTCTTCTGGAAGTCTGCATTAACGATAGTACTCTGAAACACGCAGGACGTCCTTGTGAACCCCCGGGTTGGGAGTATAGCGACATTGGCCCCCAGTTCAATCCACTTGTTTGTTCACTCAACAAGGCGAGCTTGACTCCTAAAGGATTCAACAAAGAGTTGATTCATTCGAGGTATCCGTATCGATTATTGTTTCTGAGTCAATGCAGAAAAACGAATACCCTTGTCAATCGACCAATGGCTGGATTCTCCGAGATAATGTATAATTCCAATAAAACACTTTGTTGCCTTGAATCAGCGTTAAACTGGGGGCTATTTTTTGGTGTTGGTGACCTGTGGTTCCTTAAGAAGATTCAAGGAGATTGGGTTTTAATAAAGCGATTAAATGTCTGGTATTCATAGACGGATACGGTAAATCCCAACAATCAGACAGTGAAGCGTGGAATGATGCATTTTGGATCGAGATTTTGGATTTTGAATTTGTTTGAAATTTGGGATTTGAAAGTTCCTTGGCGATTGGCATTTGTCAGTTCAGCAACGAGATTCTTCACTGCGTTCAGAATGACTGCAAATCATATCACCCTTTGAAATTCCTCCACGTCCATTTTCCACACTTTGATGCCGCAGAAGCGCGCACCCTCCGGGCAGACGGGACGCACGTTCGCCATGTCGCGGATGGTGCACGGGGGGAGAAGATACTTTCCGATGGAAGGATGCACGTCGCGAATCTGCCGGGCTTCGTCGAGTGAGGCCGCCCAGATTTCTTCCTGGGCATTGTAGCAGAGCCGCATCACGTGCTTGTGCTGGAGATGCATGAGATCGGACGATTCGGTGAAACGCACGGAGAGCGCGTTGGGAAGAACGTACATCGCGAATTCATCGGAGACGCCGAGCGCTTTCAGGCGGTTGAACGTCTCCCACGCGAGTTCCATCGATTCGTCGTACACGCGCTGCACGGTCTCGTCCGCGAAGACGATCTTCGGCGTGACGTAGTCCGGGTCGTCGGTCTGGTGGGTTGCGAGGATCGGCCGTGAAGCGGGCGTCATGCGATGGCGCTGGTCCTGTGAATCGGCGGTGTGGCTGAGCTTGCGGCGGAACGTGTAATGCACGTGGTTCATCGCGCGCGAAAGCTTCGAGTGCGTCGTGAGAACGAGTGACTCGCCGAGGATCGTGTTGCGCGCGGGATTGAGTACGAGATCGACCGCGTCGGCGTCGCTCATTTCCGATTGCGTGAGACCGAGCACTTCGCGCACAGAGTCTGCAAGCACCGACTCGCCGTTCATCTTGTAGTCGATGAGCTTCGATGTGAATCCTTCCAGCGAAGCGTCGAATCGTTCGAGGAATTCCCTTCGGCGCGTAAAGCCCGGATCCTCAGGTCGTCCGCTGAGGAATGCGAACTCCGGCGTGTGCTCCAGCTCGATCGGCTCCTGCAGGATGGCGCGGTAGCCGTCGTCGTGTTCCAGCATGCAGTTCACCATCTTCTGCACGACGATGCGCTGTTCGAGCGGAGCGTCATATTGCCGGCAAAGCCGGTAATACCGCAGCAGCGTGACGCCGCTTACCGTGTGGTACATGTACGCGAACATGCTGACCGGCAGCACATACCGAGCGACTTCCATTGCCTTCTTACGAATCGGCCCGGTGTACTTCTCACCGTATTTTCGCCGTGCCGGAAAAATGCCGAAGAACTCCGCTTCCGTCGGTTTGTACAGAAGGTCGATCAGCAGGCGATAGCGTTCGAAAAGCTCGTCCACCGTGCGGATGAAGAGCGACTGCGCCTCGCCCTTCAGCGGCGGGATGGCATATGTCCCCGGCTTGACGGGCACATAGCGCTGGCTCACCTGCTCGGAGTTGTAGAACGGATGGCTGTGCAGGAACGACCAGATGAACTGCCGCGAAACGTTCGAGAGCTTGAATTGAAACTGCGCGTGCTGGTACGTCGTGTGGTGCCCCGCTTCGTAGATGCTCTTCGCGAGCGGCGTGTGCTTTTCGAGGTCCACACTTTCATCATCGATGATGCCCTTGGAGGAATAGCACGTACGCGCCGTCGCGATCACGTTCTTGAACGGCGTCGTGAACGCTTTTTGGAGCGTTACTTCCGGCTCTGCGGAAAGAAAAGTCTGTGTGGAGATCATGCGCGACAAGCTTTCATCAAATCACTGGGAAGAAGATAACGGTTCATGATGCTCAGTACAACGTCGAACTTTCAGACTCACGATGCAGGTCTTGATCTTGGCCGGGACGCACTTCGGGATTGTCTCTATCCTCGTCACGGTGAGCGGAGTCGAACCGCGACATGTCGTGCGCATTCATCCTTCGACTGCGCTCAGGATGATGTTGGAGTCATTCTGCGAAAGCTCAATTGATCGCGCCTTGGGATAAGTTCACCGGAGATGGCCGTTCATAATACTCGTGGTCTTTCGCACTGACTCCCACGTGGCGAACACATCACTCGTGACTACATTCCGATAGACTCAATCCACTACGGCATCATGATAGATCCATCACTTCTATCATCTCCCTGTTCTCTAATGCGAAGCGGAGCAATGCGAGTGTGCCGTGCAGGTCGAGCTTCTGGCAGATGTTCATGCGATGGTTCCCGATCGTGCGCGGGCTGTTGTGTAATTCATCCGCGATCTGTTTCGTGGACTTGCTCTGTGCGATCCTCAGAAGAACGTTCCTCTCCGCGGAGGTCAAACTTTCGAGCGAACGGAAAAGCACTTCCCGTGACGCAGCGGATTTCGATTTCTTCATCATGAACTTCACCATCCTCGGACTGATGAAGTAATCCCCGTCGGTGACGGCTTCGAGCGCCTGCTGGATATCGACGGAGGCGCTGTCCTTCAGGATGTAGCCCATGACGCCATACTCTCGCGCCTTGTGGAAGATCGCGTCTTCGTCGTGCACGGTCAGCATGATCACCGCGATTTCCCGCTCCTCTTCCTGAAGTGCCCGCGCAACGTCCAAGCCGCTTCTGCCCGGCATCTCCACGTCGAGCACGGCAACCGCCGGATGGAGCGAGCGGATTTCCCGCAGTGCCGTCTCCCCATCGCCCGCTTCGCCGAGCATGATGTAGCGTTCGTTTTCCTGGATCACCTCGCGCACGCCCCGGCGAAAGAGCGGGTGGTCGTCAGCGATATAGACGGTGATGCGGTCTTCCACGGGTCATCCGTTCTGTACGGGCAGCCGGACGTGGATGCGCGTCCCCTTGCCTTCACCTGATTCGATGTTCCACTGCCCGTTCATCATCGTGACGCGCTCTTGGATGCTCTGCAATCCCAGACCGGATGAACTCCGGTGAGCAATCATGTCCGCAGGCAGTCCCTTCCCATCGTCGGCGATCGCGATCTCCACGGTATCGTTGGAGCGCGTGATCGCTACGGACGCATGCGACGCGCCGGAGTGCTTCAGCACGTTGTTGACGCTCTCCTGCACCATGCGAAACACGTTGATCTCCTCCTCCTCGCGGAACGCACCCTGCAGTTCGTCTATCCGCACCTCGAAGCCGATCTCGGACGACTCGGCAACTTTCGACAGCATCGAGGCGAGAGTCTCGCGCAGACCCGCGCGCTCGAGTATTGCAGGTCGCAGCGACAGGGACACCTCGCGCACTTCCGTGATGGAAGCCTGCGCGGTCTCGATGATCTCTTCGAGTTGTCGCCGCGTTTCCTCGTCCATCGTTCCGCGGCGCAGCGCGGAGGCTGCCCGGTTCTTCAGGACGAGAATATCCTGGCTGACGCCATCGTGCAGTTCGAATGCGATGCGCCTCCGCTCACGCTCCTGCGAGGAGATGAGCCTCTGTGAGAAAAGGTGCTGCGCTTCTTTTTCCCGCTTAGCTGCTTCTGCCGATATGCGCAGCGACTCCGCTTCCGCCGCCTTCGCCTGATACTCCGCTGCCTCTGCGCGGAGTGTCGCCTCAGTTCTTTTTGCCTGAATACGTTTGATGCCGAGGAAGCCGACTGCGATGAAAAGGACAAGCCCGACTAAAAGTACATTCCTCAGACTCGTCTCCCGTGTCGCAATCGATGCCTGATAATCCTTCTCCTTTCTCACTTTTTCCTTTTCGCTTTTCTGTAGTTCCAATTCCGTTGTCCGACGGTCAAGTTCAAGGAGCTTTCGCTCATGTTCTACGGCTAATAGCTCCGCTCTCTGTTTGTCATGCTCTGACTTCAGTCGCTGAAGCGCAAGCTCTTTTTGTCGCTTCTCAAGCTCGGATGCTTGCAGTGATTTATCCTTCTCGAGAAGCGTTTTATCCTTTTCCAGCAAAGCGATCTGTTGCTCTTTCTTCTCGCTCTCGTACTTGGCGGTCATCTCGTTGATGGATTTGATGTTGGATTCGTTGAGGAGAGAGTCTTTAAGAGAATCATATTCTCTGAAATATTCTAAAGCTTGTTTATAATCACTGGCTTTCTCTGATACTTCCACGAGCGCTTGAAGTGAAAGTCGCAGAGGTTCGAGTGCACCGATTTCTCGCGCGATAGTGTATCCACGACGTGCGCTCTGCAACGCGCTATCGTGTTTGTTCTGCAATCGATATATCTCGCTTATGTTGCTCAAGACACCCGCCGATCCTTCTTTGTCACCAAGTTCATCCTTGAGTATCAAAGCTCGCTGGAAATAATCCAATGCGTTATCGTACTTACCAAGTCCTTTAAACGCGTTTCCGCTCGTGATCAATGCATTAACATAGCTAGGTCTATTCTTGATTTCTTCAGAAAGTTTGAGGCTTTGTTCCGAATACTTGAGCGCTTGATCATATCTTTCTTGAACGAAGTGGATATTGCTGATATTGTTTAGTGATCCAACTATTCCGAATTTATCACCTCGCTCTTCCTGAAGTTTCAAACATCGGCTGTAATAGTCCAATGCTTGATCGCTTCTCCCTTGTCTGAAGTGGATATTGCCGATATTGATCATCGCGACTATACTCCACGGTTTGTGACCCATTTCCTCTGCGATCCTTAATCCATTTAGGAAATGATCCAGCGCAATTTGGTATCTCCCCTGCCTCAAGAATGTGTTTCCGATATTAATTGTGGTACCGGCGAGACCTGATTTATCACCGGTTCCCTCGCGTAATATCGAACAACGCTCAAAGTATTGTCTCGCTTTGTCGTACCTGCCCTGATCCAGATGAATAATTCCTATGTTATTCAGCGCATTAGCCATCCAACGTTTATTGCCGCTTTCTTCTGCGACTTGCAAACCCATTTCTAAATGTCTTAAAGCCCGCTCGTATTCACCCTCTCTCGAGTTTATCGTACCGATGTTAATATGCGACGATGCAATACCTGATTTTTCTCCAATCTCATTGTACAATTGAAGACTCTGCTCGAAATACTTCACTGCTTTTTCGTTTTGACCGAGATGCGAATAAGTATTTCCGATATTGACGATCGTCGTTGCCAAACCGGACTTATCTCCGAAATACTCTTTCATTCCACGACAACGTTCTAAGTATTCAAGACCAGTGGAGTATTGTCCCTTTCTCATGTATACGACGCCGATATTTAAAAGCGTTGAACTCAGGTCTAACGTGTCCCGAAGCTCTTCCTGCAACTTTAGGCTATGGGAAAAACATTCGAGAGCCACATCAAGTTTGCTTTGATTAGCATTGCTGTAACCGATGCTATTCCATGCTGTCGCGATTCCGCACTTATTCGCTGTTTCTGTTGCTATCTGCAATGCTTCTTCGGCGTACGAAATCGCTTCGGCGTTTTTCCCCAACGTTCTTTTTATTTCGCTCAGGACAAGAAGAGCTCGAACAATCGTTTCCGTTTCTGCTTTTTTTTTGGCGATGCTGAGCCCTCGTTGCAGTAAATCAAGTGCTCGCTTTTGATCGCCCATCCTCGAACGAACATTCGCTAACTCAACAGATGCTCTTGCTGAACCAAGTTGAAAGGACAGTTTATTTGCAAGCTTCAAACCTTCCTCGCCGAAAGAGATCGCCTTCGCATTATCACGACCAGTATATTCTCTTGCGAGCATAACCAATGTGTTTACTCGGTTTGTATCTTGTCCCTGCTTCTTGAGGATGTTTTGGAGGCTGTTGAGCTTCGCCTCTTGAGCAATCGCTGAAGTGAAGATGAACAACAACGCAAGGTTCGTACTGCGGATATATTTTCTCAATTGATTCATGCAATCCTCCTGTTTCGAGAAGGCGAAGAAATATTTTTGCACTACGAACCTAACGGCACTGAAAATGAAACGCAAAGGTTTCATCTCAACAGCGAAAGAACACGTTGCGAGACTTCGCCTTTCCCATCGCTATTGCTTGATGTCAGACGTAGCATGTAGTTACCTGTAGGGATGCTTGAATCTACCTTCCAAGTGCTTGTATGCACGCCCGATTCGAATATTTTGTCTTCAAGTACGGCTACCTCTTTCCCAAGCAAATCATAAATGCTTATTCGCACATGCCTGCTTTCGTTGAGCGAAAACGATATCATCGTCATCGAATGAAAGGGATTGGGGAAATTATGATTGAGTGTAATCGAAGCGCGTGCTATTCGCTGTGCAACGGAGCGTTTCAAGAAAAAACCATTTGAATTCAGAAAGACAACCACGGCATCGCTTCCGCCAGCATTGGTTGGTTGATATGGATTGTGCAACGCGAGGTTCGTACTTGTTGAGAGGCATGTAAAAGCAACATTTCCGTTGGTATACGTTGCCACGCTTCCGTATTTTTCTTCGCCACTTCCTCCATAGAAAGTTGACCACAGTAATGATCCACTACCGTTAAACTTTATAAGAAACGCATCATTATTCCCTCCATGTGTTGTCTGTAGCGCTCCAAATGTAATCGGGAAGTTCGTACTTGATGTGAATCCTGAAGCGAAAATATTCGCATTGCCATCGGTTGAAACTCCTTCTCCGAAGTCAGATGAACCACCACCGACGTATGTTGCCCATAGCCGAGTGCCGTTTGTGTTGAGCTTCGCTAAATACGCATCAGAATAACCTGATAATGATGTTTGAAATGCACCGTTCGTTGTAGGGAAATTCAAACTTTGGGTGTGTCCTGTTATGACAACATTCGAACTCCCATCGATAGCAACGCCAGTGGCGTCATCATCATAGCTTCCACCATAATACGTTGCCCATATTCTGTTTCCGGAATTGGAAAATTTCAAGATGAACGCATCGCCAGAAATGATACCTCCGGCATAAGAGGTTTGAAATGCACCCGCTGTCACAGGGAAGTTGTTGCTTTTAGTAGAACCTGTTATGAAAACGTTATTTCCGTCCGCTACGATACTACCCAGAATGTATTCATCCCTATTTCCTCCGTAGTACGTTCCC
>CAYUWG010000059.1:0-23299 GCA_964448285.1 uncultured Chromatiales bacterium | reverse complement strand
CTCGCGACTTTCCACGATGGAAATGCGCGCGCGATTGGTCGTCGAAGGCTTCATGACGGGGCTGCATAAAAGTCCTTACCACGGTTTCAGCGTCGAGTTCGCAGAACACCGGCAGTATATGCCCGGCGACGAAATCCGCCGTATCGACTGGAAGGTGTTCGGGCGCACGGACCGATACTATATCAAGCAGTTCGAGGAAGAGACGAACCTGAAAGCATACCTCGTGATCGACTCGAGCAGGTCCATGGCTTTCAAGAGCGAAGGGTCGGTCACGAAGTTGGAGTATGCATCCTTTCTCGCAGCGGCGCTTTCGTACCTGATGATGCGCCAGCAGGATGCCGTCGGTCTTGTGACATACGATGAGGAACTGCGGAAATACCTTCCACCGCACTCGAACCGCGTTTACCTGCAGTCCATTCTCACCGAACTGCAGAACATAACGCCGGGCAACAAAACCGGGACCGGCCGCTCATTGAACACGGTAGCGGAGCGCTTGCGAAGGCGCGGGCTTGTGATCGTGTGCAGCGACCTGTTTGACGATCCTAAAGAAGTCATGCGCGCCCTGCGGCACTTCCGCCACAATCAACACGAGGTATTGCTCTTCCACATCCTCGATCCGCGTGAAAGGAATTTCGCCTTCGGACGGGATGCGATTTTCCGCGACATGGAAACCGAGGAAGAAATGATGACACAGCCGTATCAGATTCAGCGCGCGTATCAGGAAGCGATGCGGGATTTTATCGGGATGTACAAGAAGGAATGCCGCGAGCAACGCATCGACTACGTACTGCTCGACACGGGCACCCCATTCGACGTTGCGTTGATCGAATACCTGAACAAGAGAAAACGCATCGGCGGATAACGAACAACGACAGAAACCGAAAACGTCAGAAAGGATTCAACGATGAAACTCAGCTTACTCCCAACTTTGATTGTCCTAATCACACTCATCACGGGATGCAGCGACGACAGCTCCAACAACGTCGATACGCAAGCCCCTGCGATTTCTTTTCTCGCACCTGCGGATAACGATACGGTCGGTGTGGATCAGTTCACGGTCGTGTTCTCCGTATCCGACAACGTCGGGGTTACGAAGATCGAGCTTTTTATCGACGGTGAACAGACGCCTTCAAAAACGATCTCAGGATCTCCCTGGCAGGCGGGGATCGATATTCGCACGATGGCAAATGGACCGCACACTATCGTTGCAAAAGCATCGGACGCCGCCGGAAACGCCACCAGCACGAACGCCCTGACTTTCATCAAAGGAATTAAAAGCGTCAATGCTCTGAAACGCATGGCATTGGTCGAAATTATAACGAGCGCGAACTGCGCACCATGCGGCCCCGCGAACGAAGCGTTTCGCTTTGCAACCGGTAATGCCTTTTATGACGAACGCATGGCGGTGATCAAATATCACGTTCCCATTCCGCGCAGTTCCGATAGTCTCTGGAAAGCATCGGAGACGTGGTCGCGTCCGCGCAAGGATTATCTGTTCGGGACGATGACGCAGAGTGCACCCAACGCGTGGGTCAGCGGAACGTTTGCCACGAACGTCGTCGGCAACTGGGTAACGGCGTTAGATCAAAACATCGCGAAGCCGGCGGATGCGTCCATTCAACTTTCGAAAGCTGTGAGCGGTGATCGTGTCACGTTGGCAATCACCGTCAAGGGCATCAACAGTTCGACCTACAATGATTTACGACTACACACGGTCTTGACGCACAGCAATATTCAGTACAACGACGGCAACAGCGAATTCGAACACTTCGAAGTCATGTCCATGATGCTGCCGGATGCGAACGGTGAAACGATTACCCTCGGGAATGGCGAAGAGAAATCGTTCACGCGTGAATTCACATTGAAGTCAGCCTGGCGTATCGAAGACATGGAAGCAATCGTGTTCCTGCAGAGCCACAACAGCATGTATGTATTGCAAGCCGCAAAGATTTCCCTGAAATAACTGAATGGAGGTTACCCATGATTCATTTCCTTCGCACCTTGTTTTGGTTAAGCACGACAGCGTTCGTGCTCATGATCGGATGCAGCGACTCCGACAATCCAACGACTCCGCCGCCATCGACGGATGATGATAAAACTGCCCCAACCGTTTCCATCATCTCGCCCAAGCAGGATGAATCCGTCGGTCGTCAATTGCTGACGGTCGATATTCAGGCAAGCGACAACAAGGGCGTGACAAAAGTCGAAGTCTTCCTCAACAACATCGTCAACCCCGTCGCCTCACTCGTCGCAGCACCATGGAAGGCAGTCATATCCATCGCAGGATTGCAGGATGGTTCGCACACTGTGTATGCAAAGGCCTATGATGCGGCGGGCAACGTCACAACATCAGCGGTCGTCACGTTCAAACGTGGCGCACTCATCGACATCACTAACCCGACTGTCGTCATCAAAGCACCGCTCATGAATGATGTTTTTGGCTATCACGAATTAGGCGTCGAAGCCGAGGCTGATGACAACGTCGGTGTCGCGAAGGTGGAGTTCTTCTTCGACGGCGCCTCCGATCCTGCAGCTACTGTGATCAGCCGACCCTATCATGTCGTTATCCCTATCATAAAACTTTCCGAGGGTGCACATACCATCACAGCTAAGGCGTACGATGCATCCGGTAACGTCGGAACATCGAATGCGATCACATTCCGTAAAGAGCACCTCCGTATCACACTTGTCGAGATCGTCACAAGTGCGAACTGCCCTCCTTGCGCCCCGGCAAATGCCTATTTCAAAGACAACATAAAAGGCACCGCGAAAATGAACGTTGCCGCGATAAAGAACCATGTCTGGTGGCCGTTTGCAACCGATAGACTATGGCATGAATCACAAACCTGGTCCAAACCGCGAACGGATTATCTCTTCTATCCTGAACCGACATATTATGCGCCCGCAGCTTGGGTGAACGGAACCCTCATGGGCTCAGTCGCCTCCGACTGGATCGTGCAAGTGACGAACGATAAAAACCTTCCACCCGAAGCGAAGATCGAATTGACCGTCAACGTCGTGGGAACGAGCGCAACGATCGACGCAAAGGTGACGGGAATCGCTTCCGCACCATACTCCGACCTGAAATTTCACACTGCCATCCTCGAGGATGATATCAATTACAGCGATGGAAACGGTGAAACGACGCACTACGACGTCATGCGCATGATGCTTCCCGATGCGAACGGCGAAAGCTTCACGCTAAGCAATGGCGAAACGAAGACCTTTACGCGTAACGTCAGTTTCGACACGCGATGGAATAAGGATAAGCTGAAAGTAGTCGTCTTCGTACAAAGCAACGGATCGAAAAAGATTCTGCAAGCGGCACGTCTTCCACTGAGGTAACGGAGCTTGATCGAAAGGGGATGCGAAATCGCGTCCCCTTTCTTTTTTCTAACCTTCATCTTCAGGTATCGACATGATCTCTTCTCGTCCAAAACATTTCTTCATCGTCGTCCTCACCGCTGGTCTCCTCTTCGGATCCTGTTCAAAAGAAGCGACGAACGAACCGGCTGATACCGTCGCACCGGTCGTGTCTATTACGAATCCCAAACCGAACGATGCGCCTGGACGTGAATCGCTGCTCGTGGAATTATCCGCATCGGATAACGTCGGCGTCGTGCGCATCGAACTGTTGTTGAATGGAACTGTCGTGGCAACGCTCACATCCGCACCGTGGAGAACCACCATCTCTCTCCAGTCGCTTCTCGACGGCATACACACACTGCAGGCGCGCGCCGGCGATGCAGCGGGAAACGTCGGCACATCACAGACTGTCTCGTTTTTACGCGGCGATCCGAGCGATACGCAATCACCTTCCGTGAGCATCATTGCACCAGCGCAAAACAGCGCGTCCGGATTGAACGAACTTGGCGTCGATCTCACTGCATCGGACAATGTGGGAGTCACAAAGATAGAATTACTCCTGAACGGTGAATCTTCGCCGTCCACAACCATCACTGCCGAACCGTGGGAAGCGGTACTTCCGATCAGTCATCTTCCCGACGGCGTCAATACCGTCGTTGCAAAAGCCTATGACGGTGCGGGAAATGTCGGCACGTCGCAAACGGTTTCTTTCCGGAAAGAGAACGTCGGCATGGTGTTGTGTGAGATCATCACCAACGATTGTCCGCAATGCATCGCCTCGAACGAATACTACAAGACGAACATCACGACGGCGGCGTTGAAAGCACGGCTCGCAACGGTCAAAGTGCACGTGTGGTGGCCGCTGCAAGACCGGATGTATCAGGAATCCCAGACCTGGGCGCGGCCACGCACCTACTATCTCTTCAGCCCGGAAGCGCCGACGATTTCACCGACCGGTTGGGTGAACGGAAAGAACGTCGGCTCGCAGGCTCCCAACTGGGTCACTGAGATTCAGTCCGTTCGCGACTTCACGCCGGAAGCGGAGATCAGACTTTCCAAAACGGAAGGCGCGGGTTCGGTGAATCTTGAAGTCCGCGTCAAGGGACTCTCGACGGCTTCGTATAGCGATCTCCGACTGCACACGATCGTGACGGAAGACAATATCCTGAGCGACAACATCGCAAGCTACATCCACTATGACGCGATGCGAACGATGATCCCCGATGCCGACGGTGAAGCCATATCGCTTTCGAATGGTGAGACGAAAACCGTCCAGCGCACGATCACCATCGACGGCAAGTGGGTGAAGGAGAATTTGAAGGTGATCGTCGTACTGCAAAGCCAGGGTTCGAAGAAGGTACTCCAAACCGCACGCTTGACGTTGAAGTAGCTCAAACGCTTCGCCGGACAACCATCGCATGGTATAGCGCGATTGCTGTAGCGTTTGCCACGTTGAGCGAATCGATATCGTCACGGATCGGAATCGTGAACAACGCGTCGCAAATCCCGAGGGCATCGTTCGTCAAGCCATTCCCTTCGCTGCCGAAGAACAGACAAATAGGATCATCGCCCGGAAGGGTGCTTTCTCCACCGCGCGGAACCGTTGCGACAATGCGCCAAGAATGACGTGCCTTCGCTCCGCGCAACGACTGAAGAATATCCGCACTGTGGAAAACCGGAAGAGAGAACACCGCACCGACGGAGACACGCACAGCGCGACGCAAATACGGACTGCACGAATCAGGCCCGACGATAAGACCGCTCACACCGAACGCCGCACAATTCCTGACGATCATGCCGATGTTCTCCGCATCGGCAATCCCTTCGACGGCAACATAGACTCTGCCTGACGTCGCGAATTCGTCCCAATCCGGATTTTCCGGAATGCGAATGAGAGCCATCACATTGTTATGCAACGGAAAGCCGACGATCCTTCTGAGCGCTTCCTGCTCGGCAATGAATACCGGCGTTCGTGCGTAACGCGGGCGAGAAAGCATCGCGTGAAGTTTTTCGAACCACTCAGAAGTCATGAGGAAAGACACCACGTCCGCTTCATTCTGCAGCAATCGAAGAACGACCTTGCCGCTTTCAACGACGGCGTATCCCTCCCGCCAGTGACGCGTCGTTTCACGGAGAGTCCTGTACGGCTCCAACTCCGGCCCTTCGAGTGACGTGACGGGCATGACGTTCATGAAAGGAAATGCTTCAAAAGAAAAATGACCGTCCCGACAAGCCCGCCGACCACGGCGCCGTTGACGCGAATGTATTGCAAGTCGGCGCCGACTTTCTCTTCGATCTGTTTCACGAGTTGCTTGTCATCGAGCTTTTCGAGATTGCGCTGGACGAGCAAGCCGATTTCGCTGTGCCGCTCTTCGACGAGACGAACGAGCCTTTCACGGAGCCACTCATCGAGACGATGCTGCGCCGGAACATTCCCGCGGAATCGCTGGAGCTGTTCAAGGAGGAACGACTCGAGCTGCACGACAAGAATCGAATCATCGTTCTCCATGCTTCCGGCAAAAAAATTCTTCGCCCGAATGATGAACGATGAGAGCATGTCGCGCTGTGATGGATCGAACCATCGCTCCCTCTGTTCATCGATGAATGCGCGAAGGCTCTCGTTGCGTTCTATGTCACGCACGTACATTCCGAGTGCCGTCTCAATTTCCTTTCTCAGAGGGTGGTCTTGGAGTTCGATCATTGCCTGAATGTCTTCCTTCAGGCTCATCGCAATCGAGCGTGCTAAGTCCTCGTAGTTCAGTGCATTCGTCGTCTCCGCAATCCACTTCCCGATGCTGCGCAGCATCGTCGTCGAATATTTTTCCGCGATCGTTTCGAGGTTCTTTGCGAGCAGCGTTTGAACGCGCGGCGTTGCGAGCCAATCTGCGATGTTGCGAGCGAGGGCATTCAACAACACGTCGTGCCATCCCTTCCTGATGATCGCTTCCAATCCTCGCTTCAACCAGCGGAGAACGTCGTCGGTATGTATGCGTTCGCGAAGAAGCGAAAGAGTCCGCTCCGAAAATTTTTCCTCATCGAAATCACGGACAGTTTCCTTCAGCACGGAGCGAATCATCCGTACTGCAAGCCGCCTGTTCGATGCATCCTCTGCCCAGTGGAGAAATATTTCCGCAAAGGAAAGCGTCTGTACTCGCTCGCGAATCGTTTCCTTGTCGAGCCATTTGTTCTGCACGACGTCGATGATGCCTTTCGAAAGCTTCGCGCGATGCTTCGGGATGATGGCAGTGTGCGGAATGGGAATACCGAACGGATGCCGAAACAAGGCGACCACCGCGAACCAGTCGGCCAGTCCTCCGATCATTCCCGCCTCAGCGAATGCATGGAGCAATGCGAAGAAGAACATATCCGTGAACGGTAACGTGCCAAGGAACAGCGCTGCCGCAAAGAGGAGCGATACAGGGGCTAGTATGCGTGCACTCGACATGCTCGAAGCTATTGAATTGGGATGCTTGGACAAACTCCTGGAAGGGACAATGCCCACGTGACTATTCCTCTCAAAGTGTTTTTCTATCTTGTTCAAACATGACGCAATTACGATTTCATTATTGGTTACCGGTAATTCTCCTGAGCGCATCAGTCGGCACAGGCTGTCTTGCACAAGAGCGAGTGCCGGAGAAAGGAACAGGAATGTCTCAATCCAAAGTGCGCGACGGTGAGTTTCCGCTGCCCGATCTTTCCACACTCCCACCGGATGGCGGTCCGGATTACAACAGATTGATTTTCTCATCCAGCCCATATCTCCTGCAACATGCAACGAACCCCGTGGACTGGTACCCATGGGGAGACGAGGCGTTCACGAAAGCGGTGAAGGAGGACAAGCCGATCTTTCTCTCCATCGGTTACTCGACGTGTCACTGGTGTCACGTCATGGAGCACGAGTCCTTCAAAGACCGTACGGTTGCAGAATTTCTCAATGAGCATTTCATCTCGATCAAACTCGACCGTGAAGAGCGTCCGGACGTGGATCATATCTACATGACCGTTTGCCAGGCACTGACCGGCAGCGGCGGCTGGCCGCTCACTCTCTTCATGACGCCGGATAAGAAACCCTTCTTTGCAGGAACATACTTTCCGAAAGATGACCGGTTCGGACGACCGGGTTTCCTTCGCGTGATCCGCGCACTGAGCGATGCGTGGAAAAATGAGCGAGGAAAAATCGAGAAGTCCGGAAACCAAATCATAGAGTATTTGAATGAGCCATCGCCTTCCGCTGCGAAAGAGTTGTCGCCTTCAGTCTGTGATACGGCGGTGACGCATTTCACACGTTCTTTCGATCCGGAGTACGGCGGTTTCGGGAAGGTGCCGAAATTTCCGATGGGACACACACTCAGTTATCTCCTTCGGCGCTACGAGCGCACAAAGGATCGTGCACTTCTCGATATGGTTGAAAAAACACTCACCGCCATGTATCGCGGTGGAATGTATGACCACGTCGGATTCGGATTCTGCCGCTACTCGACCGATGAGCGATATCTCGTGCCGCATTTCGAGAAGATGCTGTACGATAACGCGCTTCTCCTTACTGCCTACACTGACGCCTATCAGGTGACACGGAATCCGTTCTATGCGCAGGTGGCGCGTGAGATCGTCACGTACATTCTTCGCGATATGACCGCTGAGCACGGCGGTTTTTATTCTGCGGAAAACGCTGACAGTGAAGGTGAAGAGGGAAAATTCTACGTCTTCACGCACGACGAATTTTTCCGGATCATCGGTACGAATGCGCCGATCATGGCGGAGTATTTCGGAGTCACGACGCAGGGGAATTTCGAACATGGGAGGAACATCCTGCACGTCGCATCCGATCCGGAGCAATGGCGCAAGCGGAACATGCTTTCCGAAGAAGCTGCGGAAAAAATGATTCGCGAAGCGAGAGAGAAGCTCTTCGCGTTCCGGTTCTCACGCGTGCATCCTTCACTGGATGATAAAATCCTTTCGTCATGGAACGGCTTGATGATCGCATCCTTAGCGCGTGCGGGCGTCGCTTTGAACGAGCCGTCTTTCACCAATGCCGCACAACGAGCAGCACATTTTCTCCTCACGACCATGTTGCAAAAAGACGGGACGTTGCTTCGGAGGTATCGTGCAGGACATGCCGGCATCGAAGGCTTCCTCGAGGATTATGCGTTCGTCACGTGGGGTCTCATCGAACTCTATCAGGCAACGTTCGAAGAAAGCTATCTCAAGCATGCCGTGACGTTGAACGCAACGATGCTCGCGCGTTTCAAAGACGATACGAACGGCGGGCTGTACTTCACGTCGGACTCTTCCGAGGGATTGATTACGCGCGCGAAGGACGCTTACGATGGTGCTATCCCAAGCGGGAACGGAGCGGCGGCATGGAATCTTGTCCGCCTCGCCCGCCTTACGGGAGACATGAGGATGGAAGAAGAAGCCCGAAAGATTCTGTTTGCCTTTGCAGGCCAGATCGAAGTTGCTCCAACCGGTTCGACTGTTCTTCTGACAGCGCTCGATTTCATGCAGGGACCGTCGAAAGAGATCATACTTGCAGCGAAGAGCAAAGTGGACCTCGCAGATTTCGTAAGCACCCTCCGATCACGATTCCTTCCGCGCGCTGTTGTCGTCATACATCCCGACGGTGACTCAGGAAAAGCGATTCGCACGCTCTGTCCCTATGTAACGAACAATGTGTCGCTCGATGGTAAGCCCACGGCCTATGTCTGTGAAAATTTCGCGTGCAAGCTTCCGGTTACGTCCGTTCGCGAGTTGGAAGAGATCCTGAAATAACGGCGACGTACTATCGCGCGGTGCTACTTCAACTTTGTGAAAGCAAAAGGTCGATGATGCGTTCGAGATCTTCTCGACTGTAGAACTCGAACGACACGTGTCCGCGTCCATCCTTGCTTGCCGCGATGTGCACCTTCGTGCCGTAAACGGGTCGGAGTTTTGCAACGATGTATTCGAACTCCTCGGCCGATGTTTGCTGCGGTGTTTTCTTCTTCTTCGGTTGCGTGGGATTCGAGGCTTCGCGTGCAAGTTCTTCGACTTTTCGAACGGCGAGATTATCACGAACGATCCGTTTCCAAATGCGAATCTGCGCAGATTCCGTGGGGACATTGATGAGTGCGCGCGCATGACCCATGGAGACTTCGCTCTTCTGAATGCTTTCCTGAATCTGCTTCGGGAGTTTCAGGAGGCGGATAAAGTTTGCTACCGTGGCGCGGTTCTTCCCCACCTTCTCGGCCACCTGATCCTGCGTATATCCGCAATCTTCCACCAGCCGTTGATAGGCAAGCGCGATTTCGATCGGATTGAGTGTCTCGCGCTGGATGTTTTCGATCAGCGCAAGCTCGATCATTTCTTCCTGCGTCTCGACCTTGCGGATGTACGCAGGGATGTGCGTCAGTCCCGCTTCCTGGCAAGCGCGGAGCCGCCGCTCGCCCGAAATGAGTTGATACCCGGTGTCGAAGCGCCGCACTGTCACGGGTTGCACAAGCCCATGCTCTTTGATGGACTGCGCGAGTTCCTTCAATGCAAACGCGTCAAACTCCGTGCGCGGCTGGTATGGATTCGGCTTGACTTTCCTTACCTCGACGTGGGCAAAGACGCCAACCGATACGCCGTCATCGACAGTGTCGGGTGTGGCGTGTACGGGGAGAGCCGGTGCATCCTGTTCGGGCGATGAAGGGAGCAACGCGCCTAAACCTTTACCGAGACCGAATTTCTGTTTTGACATGCGATGAGATGGTTAGTCGTTGACCGTAAAAGTTGGTACCGAAACGGCGCCGTTACTCCGGGCCTGGTTGTTCATGATTTCCTGTGCAAGCTCGATGTAGTTTTGCGACCCGACGGAAAGTGCGTCATAGAGTATCACCGGCTTCCCGAAACTCGGAGCTTCGCTTAGCCGGACATTTCGGCTGATGATCGTGGAAAAAACCTTTTCACCGAAATACCGCTTCACTTCTTCCGCAACCTGCTTCGAAAGGCGGAGGCGCGTATCGTACATCGTGAGGAGAACGCCTTCGATCTCCAACGCTGTATTGAGATGCTTGCGCACGAGGTTGATCGTGTTCAGCAGTTTCCCCAATCCTTCCAACGCATAGTATTCGCACTGCACAGGAATGAGTACGGCATCGGCAGCCGTGAGCGAATTCAACGTGAGCAACGTGAGGCTCGGCGGGCAGTCGATGATGACGTAATCGAATTCATGCCGGATCGAAGAGAGCGCCTGCTTGAGGACGTGTTCCCTCCTGTTCAGATTGATCATCTCGATCTCAGCGCCGACAAGATTGATGTTCGACGGGATGATTTTCAGGTGCGGCAATTCCGTGGCATAGAGTCCCTTCGATGAATCCTCCGAGTTGATAAGAATCTCGTAGATGGTGATCGGGCATTCGCTCACATCGAGACCGACGCCGCTCGATGCGTTCGCTTGCGGATCGATATCGACGAGAAGCGTTCGCTTCTCCGCAACGGCAAGGCTCGCGGCGAGATTGACGGACGTGGTTGTTTTCCCAACTCCTCCTTTTTGATTTGCAACTGCGATTACTTTGGACATGTGGGCGAGATTGTGTTCAGGTTTGACTTTTTGTAAACAGCGATTCTTCCATCCAGTGGAGGTAGGTCTCGGACCCACGCTCTACCGGAACCATGAGGATTTCGGGGACCTGATAGGAATGCAGTTCTAAGATCCTGCTCTCCAACCGTGGATACATACTCGAAAATGACTTCAACATGACCATGCATTCCGTGTCTTCCTGCAAAGCTCGGTTCCAATGATAGAACGACCGGACGCTCGGAACAACCGATCCGCAGGCAGCGAGACGTTCAGTCACGAGCGTTTTCGCGAGGGTGGCTGCTTCTTCTACCGTCGGGCAGGTCACGTAAACGAGGCAGGGGGAGTATGTGCGCTTTTCATCAGGCATCACCGATCAGTTACAAAGCTACCTCCATGAGACTCGAGAAACAACGAACGCCAGCGTCTGTTCGTATCGCGTCGGCTGAGCGTATTTGTTCTCCGTCAAGAAAACCGCATTTCCGTTTCCTATACACGGATTTTTCAACGCAGCAGGAAACGTGGCTTGCATTTTGGAACCGATTGAGATATGTTTTTCACAGATTGAGGACAGAGACGACGATACTTTTATGAGTTACTCCGGTTTTGATGATTTTGAAGATAACCTCTTTGATCCGGCACGGATTAGAAAATACTCCGACATGGAGCTTCGTGACCTGCTTGAGGCTGCCCAGCAGGGGACCCTCAGTATAGAAACGCTTGAAGAGCTATCGGGATACCACTTCGACAACGGCCAGTTTGAAGATGCGCTGAAGTTCACAGAAGTCCTGAGTGAGTTTTCCCCATTCAGCTCCGACGTATGGGAGAGGAAGGGAATGATTCTCAACAATCTCGGTGCATACACTGAAGCTCTCGAGGCATTCGAACGCGCTGAAGCACTCAATCCCACCAGCTTCGATCTGATGCTCAATAAAGGCATCACACTTGACAACCTTGGGAGAAGCGATGAAGCGGTCAGGCTCTACGACGCCATCTTAGCGATCGAACCTGATAATATCGATGTACTCTTCAACAAGGGTGTTGCAACCGAGAGGATTGGAAAACTCGACGATGCGATAGTGTTGTTTCAACGAGTTCTTGAAATAGAAAGAGACTACAGCGATGCATGGTATGAGTTGGGCTATTGCTATGATCTTACCGACCGACTGAGCGAAGCGCTCGAATGTTATGACAGGCATCTGGACATGATCCCGTTCAATCACCATGCATGGTACAATCGTGGAATCGTACTCAACCGCATCGGTTCGTATCGCAAGGCGGTCGATAGCTATGACATGGCCTTGGCCATTCGCGGAGACTTTGCCTCTGCCTGGTACAATCGTGGGAACAGTCTCGCGAGCCTGAAGCAGTTCGATGAAGCGATCACATCCTTCCTGAGAACGCTCGACCTCGAGCCGAACGACGAGCAGGTCTGGCATAACCTTGGCAACATCTACGAAGAATTGGAACTCTACGATCATGCTATCAGGTGCTACACCGAAGCGCTGAAGATCGAGCCTGAACATTATGAGTCCCTCTATGGACGAGGAAGTTCATACGATGCATGCGACAACTTCGAACTCGCTCGCAAGGATTTTCTCGCTGCGGTAGCCCTTGCACCGGAGGTCGAAGAGCTTTGGTACGCTCTGGCTGACTGCGAATACAACTTAGGATTGCTCTCTGACGCGATCTCGAGCTATCGGAAAGTGGTCACACTCGATTCCATGCGTGCAGATGCATGGCTCGATCTCGCTGAAACCTTAGCCGAAGCAGGACTGATCGATGATGCGTTCGATGCGGTAGAGCAAGCCATCGAAATCGATCCCAACCGTCCAGAGGGGTTTTACCTGACGATCCGGCTGTCTCTTCGAATCAATGATCGAAAGAATGCGCGATGGGCGTTTCAACGTTTACTCGACCTGACGCCACAATTGCGTGATCAGCTTCTTCAGGAATTTCCCATGCTCAATCCTGCCAAGAATGTGAGCCGGAATTCCGAACGAAAGCGAAAGGGATGACGGCCACATGATTTCAAGTATCCTCCTGACGGCAATCCTCGCGGTGTTCTCCATTTCATCGTTTTACAACGGAAGCGAAGAATTGCAATGGAAAGGATTCGGTATCGCCGTGATCGATGCAAAGACGAGTGGGAAGAAGGTACTCGTGGACGTCTATACCACGTGGTGTGGATGGTGCAAGAAGATGGATCGTGACGTGTATGCCGATGACAAAGTGATGGCATACCTTCGTGAGCATTTCGAGGTCGTGAAACTCAATGCAGAAGCGGCGACCGAACACGTCGTGCAGGGACAGAAGTTGACCGAAAGACAGATCGCGAAAGCGTACGGCGCCAACAGCTACCCGACCACTGTTTTCCTCAGTGCCGAAGGAGAAGCGATTACCGCAATCCCAGGGTACATCAAGGCCGATATGTTCCTGAACGTGCTTCAATATATCCACGAGGAGCACTACAAGAACACGGGTTGGAATGAGTTTCTTCAATCGCGCCAGAAGCAGTAATCCCGAAAGAAGCATTTCGCGGGAGTATGTGACGGTCGTTCTTCTCTGTTTGGTATGGACGACGGGAATTGCCATTGCCCCGCTCCTTTCATCAGGTGGGTCGCCGATCGGTGTCGTTACCCATCTCTTTTATGCACCCGTTTGCCATCAGGACGCCGCACGATCGTTTACGTTTTCCGGAATACCCTTTGCCGTTTGCGCCCGATGCACTGCCGTGTACTTCTCTTTCACTGCGATACTGGTTGCCGGATTGCTTTCCCGATGGATCAGGAGCAACAGCATTCCCTTCCGGCTCCTGCTGCTTGGACTCGCTCCCATGCTGATTGACGTTAGTCTTGACGCCGCCGGAGTCATTCGCAACTCGATGCCGTCGCGCACAATAACCGGGGCTATCGCCGGCTTCTCTTTCGGTCTTTTTCTCGCGCCTGTTCTTTCCGAGGGAATGACCGCTGTCTCTGATTTTATCAAACACCGTTCTATCAAAGGAGGAATCGCCCATGAATGACATGACACTATCGAACAGCCCGAGCAAACTTGTCCCCGTGTTCATCGGAGGTCTTGCCATGACGGCAACGGCCGTCATTCCGATGCTGAACCTTATCAATTGCCTTTGTTGCGCGGGCATCATGGGAGGAGCGATCCTCGGTGTCTGGTTTTACAAGAAGAACTTCCCGGCAGATGCCATTTTCACCGTCGGTGACGGTGCAGTCATCGGAGCGTTATCGGGGCTGGTCGGCGCGGGTCTCACTGCCATCATTCAGGCTCTCCAGTTCGGGATCATGAGCGGCGGTTCGGTCCAGTTCGAAGAAGAGTTGGACGAAGCGCTTCAGCAAATGGAGAGCGCGGGACAGGACCCGGCGGCCCTTGAAGCTGCACGGGAATTCATCACGCAAATGGTCACGAATCCGATGATGTTTTTCCTGGTCATTCTCGTCGCGTCGATGGTCATCTTCGTCGGATTCGGTGCGCTTGGAGGCGTGATTGGTGGAAACATCTTCAAGACGAAGACTGTTGCTCCGGCTGCCGGTACCGGCACTCCAATTCAATAACTCCGTATTCATGACTGTACGCTATCTTCTCCTCATCGCACTATTCGTTTCGGTTTCACCCGTTCTTTCACAGTTGAAGCCAGTCGTAGGGAGGTCGTTCACGATAACCTACCACCCTCCTTCATCAAGCGAACTCGCGCGTGCCCAAAGTATGGAGTTGGTGTATGCGTTCAACTTCTGGGGCGGACGAACGGGAACTCGACTTGCACTCCTTGAAAACGTTCTCAATCCGGATTCGGGAAGAGCGTTTCGCGCACAACTTACTCGTACCGACCTTGGCTGGCAGGCAACGATCGACATTCCCGATCATGCAGCCGTACTATCCTACTTCGTCACGGACGGCCTACATCGTGATGATAACAGGGAGCGTACATACATAGCGTATGTTGTCGGACCCGATGGGAAGCCTGTCCGGAATGCGCATTTTTTCATGACTCCATTCCGCGAACTTGCGCGCGAGCCGATCGAGAATCAGGTTCGCGAGATAGAAAATGAGACGCTATTGTATCCCGATAACTTCCGAACATACTTTCTCTTTTTCAGCAAGCTACTCGAGCAAGGGAAGGGCGCTGAGCGCGTGCAAAAGCAAATCATCGATCACCTTGGCCGCCTGGAAACCGCTCATCCGGATACGCTCGACGTTCTCAATCTCGCCGCACGCACGTGGCATTATCTCCTGAGAAATACGCAGGTCGCATTGTCCTACAAGGAACGCATCGGAATCCGGAAGATGTGGCCGGAAGTGTTCATGATCTATGACCGGGAAAAAGCGCTTGAAGAAAAACGGCTTCGTGAAACGGAAGGAAGCTCCAGACGCGCGACGTTGATGAACGCGGAAGTTCCCGATGTCGTCTTTGTCGATTGGGAAAAGCGCAAATACCCGCTTCGGGAGTTGAAAGGGAAGCCCGTGGTTTTATTCTTTTGGGCAACGACTTCCCCGGCTTCGCGGCAGATGCTCGAACAGCTTCGCTCTCGTGTGCAAACCGACAGCTACGGATGCCGTTGGATCGGCGTCAACATCGACGTCGATATCGCGACCGCACGCGCGTTCCTTGAAAACGAGCGATGGCCTTTCGAACATTGGATCTTCAACGGCGATGCCGTGCAACGAATGGGTGTTACCGGTGTGCCGTATCTCTTTCTTATCGATTCGAATCTCGTCGTGCGTTCGATCATCGAAGGCTGGGGAGAGGATTCCGAGGAGAGACTTGACCACGCGCTTCGGAATCTTCCGAGATAGCCGTGGATATTCCAACCACGATCATCGACATTTCAACGCCGCTGCATCCGAACATGCTGGTGTATCCCGGAGATCCGCCGTTTCATATGAAGCGCATCTCACGGATCGATGAAGAAGGCCTGGGATGCAACGTATCGCTTATGGAATTGAGCACGCACTGCGGGACACATCTCGACGTGCCATATCATTTCATCCCTGACGGAACGCGGTTGCATGAGATTCCCGCCTCACGATGGATATCGCGTGCACTCGTCGTTTCCACCGGAAACGCCAACGTCGTTGATACTCACCATCTCGATGACATACCCCTCATGGATGGCATGTCCATTCTCTTTCATACGAGAAACGATAACGCTCTTGCCAGCAGCCGCAGCCTGGACAGCCCTTGCACTCTGACGGAAGGAGCGGCAGAAGCGCTCATCAAAAGAAAGGTCAATCTCGTCGGATTGGACTGGTTGAGCATCGAGGGCGATGACGATCCCGCCTATCCTGTCCATCACGCGCTTCTTTCCCGTGGCATTCTCATCCTTGAAGGCATCCAGCTCCATCATATCGAAAGTGGATTGTACACGCTGATCGTCGCACCCCTTCACGTGATGGACTCAGACGGCGGTCCGGCAAGAGCATTCCTCATTCCGGAAACATCCCGATGAGAGTTTTTTTCTTCCCTCTTGAAGCATCCGGTAACCTTCGTTATTATTGCTGTGACAGAATATGAAAGTGAGCACGACGATGAAATATCTCTTCTCTGTAATCCTCCTCCTTGGACTCTTCACACTTGAACAGAAACCAGCATTCACACAATCTGCCGGTCTCGAATTAATGCTGCTCCACGCATCGGGCGACAGCGTCGTTATTCGCCCGAGAATGTTCACACCGCAGGGAGTCTCTTTTCGCATGTGGGCTGTCACCGTTGCAATCGGATACGACCCGGCGGTTCTTTACGTCACTGATGACCGAGGTGTGATGAATCATTTCTTTGCAGGGCTTGGCTGGGAAGTCGATTCACGCCCGCGATTGGATTCGAACAAGGTTTATCCTGATATCAGCCTTTTCGCTCAGGGTGACGTTTCGTTTGCAGGACTTCAAATCAATCAGAATGCATCAATACCACTCTGCACCTTTACGTTTTTTCCGAAAACTCAGAACCAAACACAAACGTCGTTCATCGTCGTTGCGAACAGACCGCTGAGCGCCTTAACAGGATATTGGATTACAACCGACAGTTTGAATCAACCTTTCAATCCCGTTACCGAACTTCAAAACATTACCTTTCCTGTAGAGCTGGCGTCATTCATGGTAATACAACAAGGGAAGGCTGTTGTGGTTCAATGGCGTACGGAGTCCGAGTCCGGAAATCACGGCTTCCACGTTATGAGGCGTCCTGATGGTTTTACGCATGCAAACGATGGCTGGGAGACGATCGGTTTTGTCCGTGGGAATGGAGATTCAAGACAGCCTTTGGACTATCTGTTCATAGACCCTGATCTTCCATCGGAAGGATTCTATGAGTACCGCCTTAAACAAGAGGATTACGACGGCACATACGCCTACTCTCCCATTGCACGGGTCTTTTATTCGAGTGATGGAACTTCATTCGGGCTCTCTGACAGCTATCCCAATCCCATCGTAGGCAGCGGTACCTCATTCCTTCGATTCGGTATTGAAGAGCGGTCGCGCGTTCGCATCGCTATTACGAATGTCCTTGGCCAACTCGTCGATGAAGCGGTGAACTTCACCTATGATCCCGGAGTCTATACTGCATCATGGACGCCCAGAAACCTTCCGGCGGGATTGTACTTCGCAACGCTCACGGCTGAATCCGAACGAACCGGATCAGTGAAGAGAGACGTTGTGAAGATGAACGTCATGAAGTAATGCGAGCGGTATTTCGCGATGAAAGCGGATGCACGTGCATCCGCTTTTTGCTTGCGGTCATCGTATCTATATTACTCGCCGATGCTGCTGATCGAAATCAAACAAAATACTTGTGACTTCTGCGGCTGCTGTGTGGGAGTCTGTCCGGAAGACGCCATCGAGTTGGAGGAAGCGCAGATCGAGATCGTCGAAGAGCGATGTACCAATTGTGCGAAATGCGTCTGGGCGTGTCCGTTCGAAGCATTGATTTTTCACAAGCCGAATAAGGAACGCGCAGCGGCATGAAAGAACGCTACGACGTGGTCGTTGTCGGAGCCGGGCCGGCGGGCAGCACTTGTGCGCGCTATCTCGCTAAGGAAGGGCTTTCCGTCCTCATGCTGGAAAAGGATCGCGACGTCGGAATGCCGGTACGATGCGGCGAAGCCGTCAGCACGACGAGCTTGGAACAAATCGTCGATATCGATCCGCGTTGGATTGCCGCGACGATCAAACGATTTCGCCTCGTCGCACCTGATGGACGAATGGTCGAGCCTGATCTTGGCGGTTATGGTTACGTTCTCGAACGACGCATTTTCGATTATGACCTTGCCCGCCTTGCAGGAGAAGACGGCGCAGAAATTTTGACGAAGGCATACGTGAAAGCACTCCTGCCCGGCAACGGCATCTGGCCCGGAGTTTCCTTCGAATGGAAAGGCGAACCTCGTGAGGTTCGTACACGCGTTATCGTCGGCGCGGACGGCGTGGAATCACGCGTTGGGAAATGGGCGGGTATCGACACGACCACGCACATGCGGGATATGGAGTGCTGCGCGCAAATGACGCTCTCGAACATCGACCTCGAAGATGACGTGTGTGAATTCTACTTCGGGGAACACGTCGCACCGATGGGATACCTCTGGGTGTTTCCGAAGGGCAACCGTATGGCGAACGTCGGTTTGGGAATCAGCGGCATGGCGGCGAAGAAACGCAGCCCGATCAGCTATCTGAAAGAATTCGTTGAGAGGCGATATCCGAATGCCGGAATCCTCACGACGGTCGCCGGAGGTGTTCCCTGCGCCCATACGCTCGACCGACTGGTGCAAGGGAACGTTGTCCTTATCGGTGATGCTGCGCATCAGGTGAACCCTATGTCGGGCGGCGGCATCACGAGCGGCATGATCGGCGGAAAGCTCGCGGCGCAAGCGATAGTCGATGCAGTGAAAAAGGATGACTTAGCGCGGCTCGATCGCTATGAAGCGGAATGGGACAGAGCGCGCGGTGCGAAACACCGGACGTACTACAAGATGAAAGCCACCGTCTATAAATTCTCCGATGAAATGTTGAACAGCATTGCCTCACACGTGTCCGCATTGAAGCCGGAGAAACGCACGCTTTGGGGAGTCTTCAAGGTTGCTTTGATGAAGCACCCTTCACTCGTTTGGGAGATGGTGAAGACATTCGGCCTGACGAAAGTATGAGCGAGACGTTTCGCCTTTTCGAACGAAAGCTCAAGGACGACAACGCTTCTCCCCTGTCGATTGAATCGTTCAATCGCAGTTATTCACACTTGTTGTCCGAGGCTCCGGGAACGATTTCTTCTTCCGGCTTCGCGGAGATCGAATCGCTTCCTTCACTCGATGCACTTGGGTCGTATGAAGAAGCAGGTATCGTTGCGATGCGGCACGTCGTAATCGTGAAACTCAACGGCGGACTTGGAACGAGCATGGGGCTTGAGTCGGCAAAAAGCCTCATCGAGGTTCGAGAGGGTTTGAGCTTTCTCGATATCATCGTTCGACAGGTGCTCCACTTGAATCGAACGCGAGGCGTCGCGATCCCTCTGGTCTTCATGAACAGTTACCAAACGCAAACTGAGACACTCCGTGCTCTCGATGCTTATCAGGATTTCCAATCGGACATCCCTCGTGTTTTTCTCCAGCATCGCATCCCGAAGGTTGACGCATCGACATACGAACCGGTCGTGTGGCCGGGCAATCCTGCCTTGGAGTGGTGCCCGCCGGGTCACGGCGATATTTATCTTGCGCTCCAAACTTCAGGGATGCTGGATCTTTTGCTGCAAGCAGGCAAGGAGTATGCGTTCATCTCCAACAGCGATAACCTCGGTGCCGTGTTCGACGCTTGCATTCTCGGCTATATGAACATGCATCGCGTTCCGTTCATCATGGAGGTAACGGAGCGCACAGTTGCGGACCGCAAAGGAGGTCATCTCGCCCGGCTGCTCGATGGAACTCTCATCCTCCGGGAGTTCGCGCAATGTCCGACCGATGAACTTGATGCGTTCCAGAACATCGGGCACTTCCGCTCCTTCAACACGAACAATCTCTGGATCCATTTGCCCTCGTTGAAAGCACTCATCGAAAGACATCACGGCGTTCTTCCGCTTCCGATCATTCGCAATCGGAAAACCGTCGATCCGACCGACCCGTCATCGACGCCTGTCTATCAGCTTGAAACGGCGATGGGTTCTGCCATTGCATTGTTCGACCACGCTCAAGCCGTGCACGTTCCGCGTACGCGTTTTGCTCCGGTGAAAACCACGGATGACTTGCTCGCACTCTGGTCCGATGCTTATGAACTGACGAACGAGTACCACGTCCGTCTGCATCCTGACCGGAAAGGCAATCCGGTTGAAGTCTCCCTTGATAGAGTGCATTACGGTTTCCTTCGCCATCTGCGGGAACGGTTTCCACACGGTGCACCCTCACTGTTGCGATGTTCATCGCTACGAATCGAGGGCGACATTCTCTTCGGTTCATCCGTTGTCTGCATCGGGAATACCAATCTCAGAGGCTCCGGGTACGTACCGGACGAGGCAATCTTATCCGGAATAATTCACTTAGGAGACACATGAAAAAAGCATTGAAAATCGGCACAATGGTTATCATCCTCGTGCTCATCGTCATTCAGTTTTTCCAGCCGCTTAAAACCAATCCGCCATCGGAGTCCATCATCGACGCACCGCCGGAAGCGCTGAATGTTCTCAAACGCTCCTGTTTCGATTGCCACAGCCATGAGACACAGTGGCCGTGGTACAGCAACATCGCTCCCGCATCCTGGTTGCTTGTCGATCACGTAAACGACGGACGCAGGCATTTGAACTTCTCGCGTTGGGACAGCTACGACGCGGTAAAAAAGGAGAAGAAGCTTGAAGAAATCGTCGAGGAGGTGAATGAAGGGAACATGCCGATGCCTTCGTATTTGCTTCTCCATGGTGATGCTCGGCTCAACGATTCCGATAAGGAAATTCTTCGCCGCTGGGTCAATTCACTCCTCCAGACGAAATGATGTCGTAGATTTTCAACCGGTGAGTGGTTGATTTTCAACCAGAGAACGAACCCCCACGACGCAACCTCTTTACTGAAAGCGAACCACTTCAGCGGCTGGTTTTCAACCAGTGAGTGGTTGATTTTCAACCATCAAGTGGTTGATTTTCAGCCATCGATGTCGTATCATTGAACCATGTTCAAGCGCAATATCCTCGCAGACGTTCAGACAGCGATGACGGACACCCCCGTCATTCTTATTCATGGACCGAGACAATCCGGAAAGAGTACACTCGTGAAGGCTGTCATTGGAAAGTTGAAATCCGCCGCATATACGACGTTGGATGAACAGCAATACTATGCAGCAGCATCGGACGATCCAGCCGGTTTTCTCAGGGGATACCCGGGGACAGTGTCGATCGACGAGGTGCAACGTGTGCCGGAGCTGTTCCAAGCAATCAAGCTCGAAGTCGATAACAAGCGCGTACCGGGAAGGTACATTCTCACCGCATCAGCGAATATCTTTCTCATTCCCAGCCTGTCTGAATCTCTTGCGGGGCGCATGGAATTACTGTCTTTACATCCTCTTTCCTGGGGTGAATTGAACGGTGTTACGGAAGGATTTGTCGATGCGCTTTTTCAACAAAAGCCGCTGCCACGGATAAAGGGAATCTCACGAAAGCGCGTCATGCAAATGCTCGTAACCGGCGGATATCCGGAAGCGGTCGTTCGGAAAACAGCGGAACGAAGGAAACCCTGGTTCAGGTCTTACATCTCTATGATTCTCCAACGCGACGTTCGCGACCTTGCAAACATAGAGGGCCTGACGGCCATGCCGCGATTGCTTTCGATCACGGCCGCACGCTCTGGCGGCATGCTCAACTTTGCCGATTTCTCGCGCGTTACGGCTATCCCCCAAACGACACTGAAGCGCTACATGACGCTCCTCGAAACGATCTTCCTCATATGGCCGCTACCCGCATGGTCAGGAAACGTCGGGAAACGTCTGGTCAAAACACCCAAACTCTACGTCCCGGATTCCGGTCTGCTGGCGCACTTGCTTGGCCTGGACGACGCTGACGCCCTTGCGAACTCGATGCATATCGGGATGATCTTCGAAACTGCGGTCATTGCAGAAGTGAGAAAGCAACTGTCTTGGAGTAAAGATCAGTACGAGATGTATTACTACCGCACGCAAACCGGGCAGGAAGTCGATTGTGTCCTGGAAGACCGTAAGGGTAATATCGTCGGCATCGAAGTGAAAGCTTCCTCCTATGTGGATAAAAAAGACTTTCTCCCCTTGCAGTCCATGGCTGATGAGTTGAAGAAAAAATTCATACGCGGTGTCGTCATCCACACCGGCACTGAAACGGTGACGTTCTCCGAAAAGATGATTGCAATGCCGGTAAACGCACTCTGGGAAATTACCGCGTGACGGAGGTGAGGACCTTCCGGCAATGGCTCACGTTCTCTGCGCTCTTCGCGTGGGGAACGTTGAGCCTGCTCATTCTCTATTCATTCGCTAAGAGTGCAAACGGTGAAGCATGGCAGACATTCGGTTTCGCATCTCTGTTTGCAGTCGTCTGGTTGTCACTGTACGCGTTTCGGAAAAGCGCTCCACGCACTGCCGGTTTCATCCGGTTCTTTCTGCCATTGGTAATGTACGGCGCGATGTATGAGACCATCCACACGATGCTGACCGTATCGCGACCCGTGCTCATCGATGAAATTCTCCGGTTGGCCGACATCGTCCTTTTTGGGCGAGATCCGGTTGAGTGGTTAGGAATGAATGGACATCCACTCCTGACGGATTTCCTCTACCTATCGTACTTCTCCTACTACTTTGGCATGCCGGTATTGCTCATCCTTATGTGGCGAAGGAACAGCGAAACGGAGTTTCGTCGTGTGCTCTCTGCAATGACGATCGGTTGGTATGGCGCGCTCATCACCTATCTCCTTTTCCCGGCACTGGGACCGCAACGCTTTTATCCGAACGAACTCCCGACGCTTGAAGGTATGCTCCCCATTTCCGGCTGGATACAAACCTTCCTCGCTTCAACACTTTCACCGAACATTCGCGATTGCGTGCCGAGTATGCATACGGCAATTACCTTATTGACGCTTGTCTATGGATTTCGATTTCGACGGACATTCTTCTGGATCTATCTCCCATTCGGCTGCGGTTTGATACTGGCGACGGTTTATACTCAACAGCATTACGCCGTGGACGTCCTGTTTGGAGTACTGGCTGCTTATGCGATTTATATGATAGTGAAAAAGTTCAGTCCGCAGTGAGAGTGATCCCTTCACTTTACCAACAGCATTTTTTTCCTGACGACAATTCCATCTATTGCCAACTCAGCCATATAGACGCATGATATTGCATCCCGGGATTCCCATTGCATTTCGTAATAACCAGCCGCTTGCGTTTCATCTATCAGCGTCGCTA